>CAZVYX010000049.1:0-38801 GCA_964631725.1 uncultured Rhodospirillaceae bacterium
GCCGCGGGCGATGGCATGTTCCCGCAGATACGGCCCGCGCAGGAATTTGTTGCGCCAATTGCCGGCCGCGCCGCTGCGTTGTGAATCCGCCTGGGCCAAGGCTTCGTTGTCCCATTTCCCGCCATGGTCGCCGCAGATTTCCAAGGCCCGGTCCATCCATGGCTCCAACGGATGGTCGGCGGACTCGAAGGTCAGCACCAATACATCGGCGCTGCCGTCGCCGGCCTCGGTAAAGGCCGCTTCCGAGCGTTCGATCAGCCGCGCATTGGCGGGGTACAGCCCGGCCTGGGTGATCTCGCGCACCGCCGCGACGGCCTTTTCGTAGTCATCGAAGCGCACGGTCGTCGCCAGCCGGATTGTGGGGCGGCGGTGCAGGCGGACCCAGGCCTCGGTGATGATACCCAGCGTGCCTTCCGAGCCGAGGAACAGGCGGTCCGGGTTCGGCCCGGCACCCGATGCCGGCACCCGGCGCGAGGCGATCAGGCCCTCGGGCGTAACGACGCGCAGGCTTTCCACATGGTCGTCGATCTGGGTATAGACGGTGGCGAAGTGGCCGGCGGCGCGGGTCGCGATCCAGCCGCCCAGGGAGGAGAATTCCCAGGCCTGCAGAAAGAAACGCATGGTCAGGCCGGAGGGGCGAAGCTGGTTTTCCAGATCCGGGCCCAGGGCGCCGGCCTGGATGCGGGCCGCTTGCGAGGCCTTGTCGATTTCCAAAACCTTGTTCAGTTGGCCGAGGTTGATGGTCACCGTGCCGCGATAGCGTTCGTCGGTGGGCGGATTGACGCCGCCGACCACCGAGGAGCCGCCGCCGAACGGCACCGCCGCCAGATCATTGGCGCCGCACCAATCCAGCACCGCCTGGATATCCGCCTCGTCGCGCACATAGGCGACGGCGTCGGGCGGATTGGAGAAATCACGGTGATGGATCATCCGCGCCAGGTCATGCACCGAGGCGCCATAGCTGTGGAGCAGGCGATCGTATTTTTCGATCGAGCAGAATGCCGCCAGGGATTGCGGGATGGTGACGCGGGGCGGGCGCAGATCGATTTCGCTTTCCGTCGGCATGGCCGCCGCCTCGAAGCCATCGACGCCGAACAGCTTGGCCCAGGTCCCTTCGAACCAAGCCATCTCGTCGGTCGAGACAGCGTCCTCCTCGTATCCCCAGCCGTAAAAACTACGCCGCTTGTCCGCCATCACCCAACACCTCCCACAAAGGATACAGAGCTCCGAGAATGCTGGCCAAGGCGCCACAAGGCAAGGTGGATTTGCGCGGGCAGTTCAATGGACGCCGGCGTGACGGGCAAAATGCTGGTGCGCCTGGCGGAACATCTGCTCTATGCTGGCAAGAAATTTCTGGAGGAAGCAAGTTATGACCGAAGCGCAAAGCAAACTGGAAATCGCCGACGGTATCGCCACCTTTACCATGACCCGGCCGGAGGCGCGCAACGCCTTGAGCCTGCAACTGCGGGCCGAAATCGGCGATATGATTGCAGCGGTTCGCGGCAACGACGCGGTCAAGGCGCTGATTATCACCGGCTCGGGCGGGGTGTTCTGCGCCGGCGGCGATACCAAGGCCATGGCCGGCGGTCTGGGTAAACCGGACCAGATCCGCAGTCGCGTCCTTGACGTGCACGCCTGGCTGGAAGCGTTGTACAACCTGGATTGCCCGGTGATCGCGGCGGTTGACGGTCCGGCCTATGGCGGCGGTTTTTCACTGGCCCTGGTGGCGGATTTCATTGTCGCCACGACGCGGGCGCAATTCTGTGCCGTGTTCGGCCGTATCGGCCTGATCCCCGACATGGCCATGTTGTATACCCTGCCGCGCATGGTCGGCGGCCAGCGGGCCAAGGAGTTGATGTGCACGGCCCGCGCCTTCGATGGCCGGGAAGCCATGGACATGGGCATTGTCCTGGAAGTCTGCGAGGTGGATCAGTTGCTGGATCGGGCCCGCGCCCTGGCCAGCCGCCTGGGCGTGGGATCTAAGGTCGCGCAGGCCGCGACCAAGGCGCTGGTCAACCAATCCCTGCATCAGGACTACCGCTCCATGGCGGAGATGGAAGCCTCGGCCCAGGCGGTTTGTTTCCAAAGCGATTATCACGCCGACGCCATTGCCCGCTTTGCCGCGAAGCAGCCCTTGGCTTATGATTGGAACAAGTTGTCCAAAATTGAAGAGATGTAGCACCCCCTCCCATGTCATCAGCCGATCAAGGCGCTGAAAAGCGCATCGTTGTCTTTGAGAAATTCGCCCACCCGGTCACCGCCGATATCCTGGCGCGGGAACCTTCCATCACCGTGGATGTGCTGCAGCTCAGTGCGACTGATGCCGAGAACTGGCAGGCCCTGTCCGGGGCCCATGGCTATCAGATCCGCGCCGCCCGGGACGAGTTGCCGGGGCAGTTCTTCGCCAACAGCGAATTCCTGAGCCGTTGCCCGAACCTTCTCGTGGTCTCCTCCATGGGTGCCGGTTTCGACACCGTCGATCTGGCGGCCTGTTCCGAGGCCGGCGTCCTGGTCGTCAACCAGGCCGGCGGTAATGCAGAAGCCGTGGCGGAACATGCCCTGGGCATGATGCTCAGCCTGTCCAAGCGGGTAGGCGAGACCGATCAATATATGCGTGCCCGGGACGGCATCGAGCGGAACACCTATATCGGTAACAATATCCATGGCAAGACCTTGGGCATTATCGGCCTGGGCCATGTGGGCCGGCGTATGGCGGAGTTGTGCAGTGGTCTGTTCAAAATGCGTGTGCTGGCCTACGACCCCTATCTGGAAGACAGCGATTTCCAGGAACGGGGCGCGGCGAAGGCGTCGTGGGACGAGCTGTTGGCCGGTTCGGATTTCGTCACCGTGCATTGCCCGCGTACGGACGAGACGATGAATTTCCTGAACGCGAAATCGTTTGATCAGATGAAGCCCGGCGCCATCTTCATCAACACCGCCCGTGGCGGCATCCATGACGAAGAAGCGCTCTATGCGGCCCTGCACAGCGGCCATCTGGGCGCCGCCGGCCTGGATGTCTGGGCCGTGGAACCGCCCGCCTCCGACCATCCATTGCTCAGCCTGACCAATGTTCTGGCCAGCCCGCATACGGCCGGCGTGACCCACGAATCCCGCCATCAGGTCGCCACCTACGCCGGCGAGCAGTTGTTGGAAATTTTCGCCGGCCGCCGCCCGCCGCGCCTTCTTAATCCTGAGGTTTGGCCGGTGTTTCAGGAGAAATACAAGACGCTGTTCGAGGCATAGGCGGCCCAGGCCGGGACAGCGGCCGCCAAAGGCAAAATATGTCGCAACCGTCTTGAGTTGGCGAATTCCAGCAACACGTTGTGTGAGGTTGTTGCAACAGCTATGGCCTGCAATAGGATTTTACTGGTTCTTAACATTTCCGTTACATGTTCGAAGGTGAACAAGATCGATGCGCCGTAACCATGGCGCCGCAGATCGGCATCACCGAGGGATTATCGGAAATGAGTAAAGCGAGACACCTCACGGGGGTTGAACGGACCTTCGAGGAAAATGAGATCATCGTCAGCAAAACGGATCTAAAGGGGCGCATTGAATATGCCAATGATGTCTTCCTGCGGGTCGCGGGTTACCACGAAAACGAATTGCTGGGGCAGCCTCATAGTATCATCCGGCATCCGGAGATGCCGCGCTGTGTCTTCAAATTGTTGTGGGATACGATCGGTGTGGGCGGGGAGATTTTCGCCTACGTCAACAACTGCGCCAAGAACGGCGACAACTATTGGGTCTTCGCCCACGTCACCGCCAGTTATGCCAAGGACGGCACGATCAATGGCTATCATTCCAGCCGGCGGGTGCCGAACCCATTGGCATTGGAAAAGGTCAAACCGCTGTATGCGCGGCTGTTGGAAGAGGAACAGCGCTTCCAAAACCGCAAGGATGGCATGAATTCCGCCACCGAGCTTTTTGGCCACATCGTCAGCAAGCAGGGCCTGGACTACGAACGGCTCGTTTTCTCCTTGCAGACACTCTGATCGGGGCGATGGATATGATAAATAAATTTGGCGCCAAGGGCGTCTCAAATCTGCAAAAGACGAACCTTGCGATCACAGCCGGGGGGTTGCTGGGCCTGGCGGCTCTGGGAACGGGCGTACTGTCGCGGGATTGGACGCAAACGGCACTGGGACTGGGCGTGGCGCTTGCGGCGGCTTTCGGTTTTCAAGCGTTACGACGCGCGACCAAAAGCATCATCAAGGCGACCAATGTTGCCGAACGGGCCGCCAATGGCGACCTTAATGCGCGAATCCTTGCGATCAGTGGCAGTGGTCCGATTTCGGAGATGATGCACAACATCAACCGGCTGATGGACCAGACAGAGGTCTTTACCCGGGAATCCAGTGCGGCGATGCAGATGGCTGCCGATGGTAAATACTTTCGCCACATTTTGCTGACCGGAAACCGCGGCAGTTTCGTGACGCGGTCCAAGTTCTTCAACAAGGGTCTCGAGGCCATGGAAGAAAAGACCCGTGCGTTCGCTGAAGATGCCACTGGCATGGGCGAGAAATTGAAGGCGATCGTGCAATCGGTGTCTTCCGCCGCGACGGAACTGGAAGCCTCCGCCGGCGCGCTGGGGCAAACGGCGACGGATACATCGACGCAGGCGGCGTCTGTCACCGATGGCGCCGAGTCCGCTTCGGCCAATGTATCCGGCGTCGCCGCCGCGACGGAGGAATTTAGCGCCTCCATCGGCGAGGTCTCCGATCAGGTGCAGCGCTCGGCGGAAATGGCTAGCGAGGCCGCGAAGCGGGCCGAGGCCAGCGACGCCACGATCCAATCCCTGAATGAAGCGGCGGAGAAGATTGGCGAGGTTGTCGCCCTGATCAACGAAATCGCCTCGCAGACCAACCTGCTTGCCCTCAACGCAACCATCGAAGCGGCCCGCGCCGGCGAGGCAGGCAAGGGCTTTGCCGTGGTTGCCAGCGAAGTTAAGAATCTGGCCAACCAGACCGCCAAGGCGACCGAAGATATCGGCATGCAGATCGAGAACATGCAAAGCGGTACCCGCGAGGCGGTTGAGGCCATTGCGGTGGTCAGCAAGATGATATTGGAGATGAACGAAGGCACCTCCGCGATAGCCAATACGGTGGACGAACAACGCGGTGTGGTGACGGAAATCAGCGGTAATGTTCAGACCGCCGTGCAGGGCGTTAGTTCGGTAGCGGAATCCATTGCATCGGTCGCCGCCGGCGCCCAGCAATCGTCCTCGGCGGTAACGCAGATCAGCAGTGCGGCGGCTGAACTGTCGACGATCTCGTGTCAGCTAAACGACGACGTAGACGCCTTCGTCGACAAGGTTGCCGCTGGCCGTTGATGTATTCGTGACGACAGTGGCGAGCGGCCAACACCCTGGCCGCTCCCGCCGCGCTAAGCCTGCTTGGCGGCCTCGACGATCTGGCGCACGGAAACGCCGGCGGCCTGGCGGTCCCAAGTGTTCTCCGTCATGCCTTCGGCGCGCATTTCGGCCTTCTTGATCTTGTTGGTCGGTGTGCGGGGCAGGGCGTCAAGAAATTCGATGTAGCGCGGCACCATGTAGTAGGGCAGCCCCTTGACGAGAAACTCAATCAACGCTGCCGGCTCCAACGTCGCGCCGGGGTTGCGCACAACACAAAGCTTGATGTCGTCATCCGAGACGAACTCGGAAGGCACGCCGATGGCGGCGCATTCGGCGATGGCGGGGTGGGTGCCGACCACGACTTCGATGTCATAGGAGGAGATGTTCTCGGCCCGGCGGCGGATGCGGTCCTTGAAACGGTCGACGAAATAGATATAGCCCTCGGCGTCGCGATAGCCCATGTCGCCGGTGTGGAACCACAGGTTCCGCCAGGTCTCCGTGGTCTTTTCGGGCATGCCCATGTAGCCCTGCATCAGGGTCCAGGGTTCCTTGTTTCGGACCACGAATTCGCCGGTCTCGCCGTCCGCCACGGGCTCATCCGTCTCGGGGTCGATAATTTGGAAATCGACCGCATCTTCCATGATCTTGCCGCATGATCCCAGCCGTACCGGTTCATCGTATGGCGTCCAGCAGGGCGTGTTGATCTCGGTCATGCCCCAGACTTCGTAACCGCGCAGGTCAAAGCGCTGCTCGAACGCAAGCGCGATGTGTTTGGGGAAGGGGCAGGCCAGAATGCGCCGCATGGGGTTGTCCGCGTCATCCGGGCCCGTTGGCTGATCGAAGATCATTTCGATCATCGGCCCGTGCGCCAGCCCGACCGTGGCGCCGTATTGCCGCACCCGTTGGAGCCAATGTTCCGCCGCGAAACGGGCGTCCAGAACGATCTTGCCGCCGGCCAGCATGGTGGCGTAGATGCCCATGAATTTTCCCGCCATGTGGAACAGGGGATGAAAGCAGTAAAAGACGTCGTCCGCTTGCAGGCGCAGTCCGGTGATCGTCTGTTGCGCCAGATAATGGGTCTGGGCGTGCGGCATCATCACGCCCTTGGCGGGCCCGGTGGTGCCGGATGTATAGATCACCGAGGCGGTATCCCGGAAATCCGCCACGCCGGTGGCGTTGGACAGCGGCCGTTCCGGCGCCTCCCACAAGGGGTGTAGCGCGAGGCGTTCGAATTGCGGCAGGGCGACGTCGTAGCTATTGCCATGGCAGCGAAAATGCACCGCCGTTTCCAGGGCGGGCAGCTTCGACTCGCTCTCTCGCAGCACCGCCAGAAACGCCTCATCCAGCAGGATGATCCGCGCCTGGGCCATGTTCAGGGCATGCTCGAGCAGTTGGCCGCGGTAGGCGGTGTTGATGGTCACGTCGATGGCGCCCAGCATATTGGCGGCGATCCAGCCGTGGACCGCCTCGAACGAATTCGGCGCCATGATGACCACGGTATCGCCCCGGCCCACGCCCAGTTGTTCCAGGCGGGCGGCCAGCTTCAACGCGGCCTCGTATGTCTCGCCATAGCTGTCGCAGCGGTGGCCGACGACCTCAAGAAACGGCTTGTCCGGCATGCTCTCGGCCCGCTGGCGCAAAACCCGGTCAAGTACCCACTCAGACTTATCGGCAGACATCGCGCGTATTCCTCCGGCTCACTCGAGCTCTTTTTTGTCTATGACGGTCCAAGGCTGCCGGGGCAGGCCGCGCCCCGTTGCAGGGCCTGTACATTGTCCGGGATCATATGGTGGCGATAGGAGGGCAGGATCTGTTCCAGGCAACTGCCGATCGCCTCCAGCGAGACCACGCCCGTATGTGCCGCCAAGGCGCCCAGCGCGACCATGCCGGTATATTTCATGTCGCCGATTTCTCCGGCAATTTCGTTGGTCGGCACCGACACGACGTTTAGATCGTTGCGCCGGGGATGGTCACTGACCAGGGTCGAATTGACGACCAGGGTGCCGCCGGGCCGCATGGCGTCCTCGTAGACCCGCATGGCATCGGGGTCCATGGCCAGAACCGCCGTCGGCGCCGTCGTCGTCGGACCGCCCAGGATCGCCTGGTCCGAAACCCGCACGGTGCAATGGATTGGTCCGCCCCGGATGGCGGCGGCATAGATATTGTACATCATGGCATGCTTGCCGTCGTGATGGGCGGCCTGGGCCAGCAGCGTGGCGATCACCTTGACCCCCTGGCCGCCAAATCCGCCCAACACGATGTCATGGACGATAGCGTCCGCGCTTTTGTCTGCCGGGCTCATGATGGGGCCTTTTTCAAGTCACCAAGGGGATAGGTTTTCGTCTGTACCTCTTCAATCCAGGCATGCGCCTCGACCGGCGTCAGGCGCCAGCCGCTGGGGCAGGCGCTCAGCACCTCGACCAGGGAAAAGCCCGGGCCCGCCATTTGCGCCTTAAAGGCCTTCTTGATCGCCGCCTTGGCGCGCAGCACGTTGGCCGGCTTGTTGACCGCCACGCGGGCGACATAATTGGCGCCGTCCAGCAGGGCCAGCATCTCGGTCAACCGGGTGGGATAGCCATGCTCCAGGGCATCACGGCCCTGCGGTGAACTGGGGGTGCGCTGGCCCAACACGGTGGTCGGCGCCAGATGGCCCCCTGTTTCACCGAAATTTGCGTTGTTCAACAGCAGCGCCGTAAAATTCTCCCCCCGGGTGGCGGCATGAATGATCTCCGTCGTGCCGATGGCGGCCATGTCGCCGTCACCCTGGAAGGTGAAGACCAGGCGATCGGGCAACAGGCGCTTCACCGCCGTCGCCATCGCTGGGGCGCGGCCGTGCAGGGCCAGTTGGCAGTCAAAGTCGAAGGTTACCGGCGAAGTGCTGTAACAGCCGACGCCGAGGACGCCGATGGTGCGTTCCCGCAGTTGCAATTCGTCGATCACCTCGGCCAGCAGGCGGATCGTGACGCCATGGCCGCAGCCGGCGCAATAATCGTAACGATGTTTCAACGCGGCGGAGGGTGATTGTTCGAAGATTTGTTCCATTGTTCCGCTCCCCTTATGCCGCGCGCAGCAGGCGGCGGATCTCGGGCTCCACCGTCTCGGGCCGCGGAATGGCGCCGCCCAGGGTCGAGAACAGCTCCACCTCCGCCCTGCCGTTGACGGCCAGGCGGACGTCCTCGAGCATCTGACCCATGGACATCTCGACGACCAGGAATTTCGATATCCGCTCCGCCGCTTCCGCCATTAGCTTCGTCGGGAAAGGCCACAGCAGGGTCGGGCGGATCAGGCCGACCCGCAGGCCATCGGCGCGCGCCGCCTCGATCGCCGGGCGGATCAGCCGGGCCGAAGTGCCGAAGGCCACCAGGGCCAGATCGGCATCGTCAAGATAAAGGGTTTCGGCATGCGCCTCGTTCTCCTCGATCTGGCAGTATTTCTCCGCCAGACGCAGCATGTGCGCCTCCAGCGTATCGGCATCGCGTCCCGGAAGTTCGAGCCCGATCAGGTTCATCGTCAGATCGCCCGAGAGGTACTGGGCGTGGGGGCCGTAATCCTTGCCCGGCCGGCCGGAGTAGATCGGCTCGCGGCCCTCGCAGCCGGTCGTGGCCCACCATTTCGGCGGCAGATCATCACTGTTGAGCGCCTGGCCAATATCCACCGCCTCGGAGGTTTCCGCCAGCATCTGATCGGAAAGAATGATCGCCGGGGTGCGGTATTTGTCCGATAGATGGAACGCCCGCTTGGTCATATCGGCGGCTTCCTGCACGGTCTCCGGCGCGAACACGATGCAGCGGTAGTCGCCCGCGCCGCCGCCCCGCGTGGCCTGAAAATAGTCGGCCTGGCTGGGTGCTAGATTGGCGAAGCCCGGACCGCCGCGCATCACATTCAAAATTACCACCGGAACCTCGGCGATGCCGGCCATGTGTGAAAGACCTTCCTGCATCAGCGCCAGGCCGGTGCCCGAGGTCGCCGTCATGCAGCGGAAACCGGCCGCCGCCGCCCCGTTCAGCATGTTGATGATAGAAACCTCGCTCTCGCCCTGCAGGTAGACGCCGCCGAAATCAGCCATGCGGTGAGAGGCCTGTTCCAGGCATTCAGTGGCCGGCGTCAGCGGATAACCGGCGAAGAACCGGCAATCCGACAGCAGCGCCGCCTCGACGATGGCGCGGTTGCAGTTGAGGAATTGTTCGCTTGCCATTGTCCGCTCCCTTCAGGCCGCCAAGACTTCACGGAATACCTGGGTGATCGCGATGTCCGGGCAGACCCTGGCGCAGATTTCGCAGCCGGTGCAGTTGGCCTCGTCAAACAGCTCGATCACCAGATGGTTCAGGCTATTGCGCCGCTCCGACAGGCGCAGTACCGCTGGCGGGCAATAGTGAATACAAAGCTCGCAGCCCTTG
The DNA here is from genome assembly GCA_964631725.1 of uncultured Rhodospirillaceae bacterium. Taxonomy (GTDB): domain Bacteria; phylum Pseudomonadota; class Alphaproteobacteria. Next base: position 9,751 of record CAZVYX010000049.1, read on the forward strand.
CAGCGTTCGTCATCAATGGTGATTGTTCCGCGCGCCTTTGCCATTGCTCGTTCCCTCATTCCAAATCGCGCGGAGGTCAATGCCTCGGCGTCGTTTTCCCGGCTACGAAAGATGCCCTTCGCACCGCCATGAGGGATTTTGCTCCCGCCGGCAACGGAGGGAAGGGGAACCGGTCGTTGCATCCATTCTGGCGGCAACACCACATTATGTCCAAGAATTTCCGATAATCCGCAATGGCGGGCTGGCGGCTCGATGGCCGGCTCGTGTACAGCGGCGGTTGCCTCCGGCGCTGCGCCGTCGCATGCTGTCAGGCGGGATTACGGCGACCGAAGGCTGGGGGCCGGGCAGCGTGGAGATGGTGGAAATGGCCAGCATGCAGATCGAAATCAAGGCCGAGGCGAATGGTTTCGGGGCCGAGATCGGCGGTGTTGATCTGGCGGGAGAGGTGCCGGAGGAGGCATTTGAGGCCATCCGCGCGGCCATGATCCGGCATAAGGTTCTGGTTTTCCGCGATCAGCATCTCGATGACGCGCACCATCTTGCATTCGCCCGGCGTTTCGGGCCGCTGGAGGGACATATCAACCGTGCCACCCGGCATGATGCGCTGCCTAAGATTCAGATTTTCGGCAATGTGGACCAGAATGGCAATCCAACCGGGGTGCATCCCGAACGTGGCACCTTGGTCTGGCATTCGGATAAGTCATACGTGGCAACGCCGTCCATGTTCACCGTGCTGCGGTCGCCGTCGGTGGCGCGGCAGGGGGGCGATACATTGTTTGCCGATATGGCGCGCGCCTACGAGGATCTGGACGGTGCGCGCGCGCAAGAACTGGAGAATTTGCGGATTGTGCATGACTGGAAGCGCAGCCGGGAAAAATCCGACGAGCGGCCGGCCACGGCAGAGGAAATCGCCGCCGCCCCGCCGGTCGAGCATCCCCTGGTCCGCACCCATCCCGAAACGGGTGCAAGGGCACTTTATCTGGGCAATCACGCATCCCACGTCGCCGGCATGGACCGGACGGAGGGCGAGGCGCTGATCGCCGAGTTGGAACGCCACGGCACCCAGGCAAAGTATGTCTATCGCCACCGCTGGCGGGACAATGATGTCCTGATGTGGGACAACCGTTGCACCGTCCATTGCGTCACGGCCTATGATGCGGCGAAGGAACGGCGCATCGTCCACCGCGCCGTGGTGCAGGGCGACAGGCCATTTTGAAGAGAGAGATTTCATGAGCGATAGCTTCAGCGATCCCAGCATCGAAGAAATTACGGCCTTGCTTCAGGACTATTTCGACGGATTATACGACGGCGATCTGGACAAGTTCGGGCGGGTCTTTCACCCGGATTCGCACCTTTATTCGACCGATGGCGCGGCGATCACCGATATGCCCAGGGCGCAGTATTTTGAGATGATCGCGGGCCGGGACTCAGCCCGCAGCCAGGGCCTGAAACGCCATGACCACATTGTATCGATCCATAAATCGGGCCCCGACACGGCCATGGCGACGGTGAACTGTGCCCTTCCACCGCGCTATTTCACCGACTATCTGACCCTGATGCGGACCTCGGAGGGCTGGTGCATCATCTCGAAGTCCTACCACACGGATGTGCACGAGTAGATTTCAGTCTTGGATCAGTGCGGCCATCGCGGGCGCCGGCGAAAATCATCCAAACCCCGCTAATTGTCCGGTTTGCCGAACACGGGTTGGCGTTTTTCGATGAAGGCACGCACCGCCTCGCCATGATCGGGATGGGCCGAGGCCTTGATCAATTGTTCCGCCTCGTGATCCAGGGCGGTCAGAAAATCCGCCTGCGTCGCTAACTCAAGATTTTCCTTCATCAGGCGCTGGGCGGCGCGTGGGCCGTCGGCAAAGGACTTGGCCATGGCCATGGCCGCATCCTGCAGTTCCTCGTCGGCCACGACACGGTTGACCAGGCCGATCCGCTCGGCCCGTTCCGCCTCAATCCGCTCGCCGGAGAACATGAACTCCCGCGCCCGCGCGGTGCCTACCAGGCGGGTCATGGTCCAGGACAGGCCATAATCGCCGCTTAATGCCACGCGGCGGTAGCCGGTGGAGACAAAGGCGGAGGCGGCCGCGATGCGAATGTCGCAGGCCAGGGCGATGGCCAGTCCGGCACCCACGGCCGGACCGGGCAGGGCGGCGATGGTCGGCTGCGGCATGGTGAAAAGCGCGCCGGTCAAGGCCCGTTGCCGCTGTTGCAAATCGGCAATGCGCTCTTCGGCCGTCATGGCCTTTTTCGTTGAATTGCCGCCCATGCCCTTGACGTCACCGCCGGCGCAGAAGGCCGTGCCGGTACCGGTCAACAGCAGCGCGCCGACGCTTTCATCCTCCGCCGCGGCGGCGAGGATGCGGCGCAGGGCGGGCGAAAGCTGATCGGAAAGGGCGTTGCGCGCCTCGGGCCGGTTCAGTGTTATCACCAGAACGCCGTCCTCTTGCCGCGCCAATAGGTGATCGGTACCGGTGTCCAGCGTCTTCGCGGTCATGGCGGCGCGGGGCCCCTAGTCTTTACGGAATTGGTCGAGTGTGACGACATTGTCGCCGTTTTCCCCGTCGTCGGGTTCTTTCTTGGGCCCGGGAGCGGTTTCATCACCGCCGACCACCGGTGCGCCGCCGCCGTCCTCACCTGCGTCCGCTTCACCCTCCTGTTGGCCGAACTGCAGGCCGAACTGCACGCTGGGATCAAGGAAGGATGTCAGGGCCTGAAAGGGAATATACAGGCGCTGGCCCTGGCCGCTGAAGCTCAAGGTGATCTCGAATGCATCCTCATGCACTTCCAATCCCCAGAATTTGTGCTGGATGACGATGGTCATCTCTTCCGGATACTGAACGCCCAGATGATCGGGAATATCAACGCCGGGATACTTCGTCTTGAAGCCGATATAAAAATGATGATCGCCCAACAGACCGTCCGTGGCGGCTCGGCTAAGGGCCATGCGGACAACGCCGCGCAGGCTGTCTTCGACCATCTGGCCATACTGCATTAGATCTTGCGCCATTCCGGCCCCACTTTGTCTACTCTGTCAGCCATGCCCCAAACACCCATGGCGCGGACATACCCCGAGGCTGGCGGGTGGGTCCAGCAAATAAGTGGGGGGCTTCTGTTGCCCGGTGCCCCCCGAAACCGCGCTTACCTTTCAATTAGGCAGCGAGCACCATTTCATTATCATTGGCACTTGTAGAAATGGCCCGATAACGGCGGAGCCATGCCGAACGCAAACCGTGCCTTTATTACGCGCGTCGATCCTATTTCGCCCCCATCAGCAACACATCATCGGGCCACTAGCTTGTGATTCGGCCAACAATGCGCTCCTGGTGGAGGCGCCGGGTACCGCCCCCGGGTCCGCTACGTCTATTCCGCAAAGCGTTTAGCGTCATAGCCGGACAAGCCGGCACCCCAAATATAAGCATTTTCGCCCATTTTGGAAGGGGTGCGCGGCGCGGCAGGATATTGCCCGTTCGAACCGCGCGCGATCGTTGGACCCGGGACGGCGGCAATGTATGTTGACGTTTCGGGCGATGTCGCATCAGTAGCAGAATTTGGAGACCACGATGCCGGTAAATGAGGCGCAACAGCGGGAAATTGCGGAGCTTCGTGATACATCCACGACAACCTTGCGCGCCACGGTACCGGCTCTGGAGCAGATGCTGTACCGGGCCATTCCGGTGCTCGATCAGGGTTTTATCCGGGTCATCGACTATATGGGCGACGATGCGGCGGTGGTCCAGGCGGCCCGGGTGTCCTATGGCCGGGGAACGCGCAAGGTGAGCGAGGACCGCGGCCTGTTGCGCTATCTGATGCGTCACCGCCACACCACGCCGTTCGAGATGTGCGAGATCAAGTTCCACGTCAAGCTGCCGGTTTTCGTCGCCCGTCAATGGATCCGCCACCGCACCGCCTCGGTCAATGAATATTCCGCCCGCTACTCCATCCTGAACCGGGAGTTTTACATTCCGGCACCGGATCAATTAGCCGCCCAGTCCCAGGACAACCGCCAGGGCCGGGGTGCCGTCCTGCAGGGTGACGAGGCGGTTCGGGTGTTGAGTATCCTGCGCGAGGATGCAGCCCGCAATTACGCCGATTACCAGGAAATGCTGAACGAGGATGATGAGGGCAACATCATTGATCCAAACCGCCAAGGCCTGGCCCGGGAGTTGGCGCGGATGAACCTGCCACTGAACATTTATACCGAATGGTATTGGAAGTGCGATCTCCATAATCTGTTACATTTTCTGTCCTTACGGGCCGATCCTCATGCACAATATGAGATACGGGTATACGCCGAGGCAATGATGGAAGCGTTGCGGGCCTGGGTGCCGTTAACGGCGGAGGCGTTCGAGGATTACCGCATGGGCAGCGTGCATGTCTCCGCCGCCGGCCTGGACGTTATCAAGCGTCTGCTGGCCGGTGAAGAGGTCGCCGTCAAGGATAGCGGCCTATCACCCCGCGAATGGCGCGAGTTGATGGTTTCCCTGGGGCGGGAGCCCTAATTGCCCTTGAAGGTTGGCGGGCGTTTCTCCAAATAGGCGCTGACGGCCTGTGCCGCATCTTCGGTTTCAGCCGACAGGATGTTCTGATCGAAATCCATGTGCATGATTGAGCGGTCCAGGGCGGAGGAAATGGCGTTGACGCTGCGCTTGATCATTTGCGCCGCAACCGGTGGCTGGCCCGCGTAATGTCGGGCCCATTCCATGGCCTTGTCCATGACCTCTTCGGCCTCGACCATTTCGTCCAAAACGCCCCAATCTAGCAGGGTCGGGCCGCTGATGTGCTCACCGCCGATGACCAACCGCTTGGCCCGCGCCGGGCCGACCAGATGGACGCACAACGGCAGGCTCTGCCACATCAGATTGACGCCGATCAGGATCTCCGGATAGGACATGAAGCAATCCCGCGCGCCGATACGGAAATCCAGCGCCGTGGCGATGCAGGCGCCGCCGCCCATGGCCGCGCCGCGCCAGGCGGCGATGGTGATCTGGTCCATGTCCCGCAGGGCCTGAATGCAGCGTTCGCCAATGCGCTTGCGGCGGCGGCGGACGGTCAGCAGGGGATGTTCAGGGTCTTTTCCGGTCAGGTCGGCGCCTGAATTGAAATGCTTGCCGGCGCCGACGAAAATCACCACCCGCGCCGTTTCATCGTCCCGGAAACTAAGCGCGGCGTGCTCGATCTCCTGCAGGTGGCGGTAGTTGACGGCGTTGGCCTTGTCCGGCCGGTTAAAGGTCACGACGGCGATTTCGCCGCCCCGCTCTATCTTGATGTGTTGATATTCCATGGCGAGTTGTCCTCCTTGAAACGTCTGATTTATTCCGCCAACGGCCCCAGGGCTTCTATCAATGGCCCCAAATGGTGTTCGTGGCGGCGCCAGCGGCCGAGAGAGCTGGCATAAATGGGTTTGCGGACCTGGCTCATGCTGGCGGTGCGCACGGCCCGTTCAGTATTGTGGAATTCCAGGCATCGATCATCCCAGTCCAAACCGCAATGGGCCACCAAACGCCGGGCCGAGCCTTCCAGATCGCCGACCACATCCTCGTAGCGCAGGTCGAGAATTCGATTTGGCAGAACCTCGTGCCAATGGCGCATCAGGCGGTCGTATTGCCGGTAATAATCGCCCAGTTCGGCCAGGTCGTAGGAAAATCGCTGACCCTCGCTGAACAGCAGCGAGAAACAGGAATAGCAGGTATCCATGGCGTCGCGTTGGCAATGGATAATCGCCGCGTTGGGCAGCATCAAATGGATCAGGCCGAGGCGCAGAAAATTGCCCGGCATCTTGTCGCACACCCGCCGCTTGCCAGGCGCCAGCCGCGACACCGCCTCGATATAGCCGCTGCCCAGTTCAGCCCAAATCTCGTCCCCGGCATCCCTGACGCAGGCCGGATAGGGTTGTTGGGAGCCCATGCGCCCGGGCAGGGTGGTGGCGATATCGCGCATTTCGTGGAGCTCGCCCGCGCCATGTACCTCGCCATGGCTGGCCAGAATCTGTTCCACCAGGGTGGTGCCCGAACGGGGCATGCCCAGGATGAAAATCGGCAGATCGCTTGGGTTTCCGCGATCGCCACGGCGGGCCAGGAAGGCTTGGTCGAAAACCTGCGCGGCGGCGGCGAATTGCTCCGCCATGGCCACGCCGTCGTAGTTCAATGCCGCGCGTTTCACACGGTTGCCGGCCAGGATATGGCCGAAGGCCTGGTCATCACCATTCCGCTGGCCGTGGGCGCGTCCGAGGGCGAAATGCAGTCCGGCGGCGTCCTCCGGGGGCAGGTCCGGATTGCCGGACAGGCGCTCCATTTCGCGGATATTTTCCGCGTCGGCGGCGCCATCGTCCAGATTGGCAAGATTGATCCGGGCTGGGGCGTAATCCCGGTCGGCGGCGATGGCACGGCGGAAGCTATCCGCCGCCTCGGCCAGGCGCCCCAATTCATTCAGGGTCAGGCCAAGGTTGTTATGGGCCAGCACATAGTCCGGATCAGCCGCCACCGCGCGTTCGTAACAAGCCGCTGCTTCCTCCAGATGCCCCACCTCCCGTTCGGCGTTGCCCAGGTTGTAGTGGGTCCTGGCATTGGTTGGATCAATCGCGATGGCGGCGCGGAAACTTGCGATCGCCGCGTCCATCTGACCCAACTCCATCCGCGCCAACGCCAATGCGTTGTGGGCCTCGGCAAAGTCCGACTTGCCCTTGATGGCCTTTTGAAAACTCTCCGCCGCCTCGTCCCAGCGCGCCAGTTCGCTCAACACCAAGCCGATACCGTGGTGCACCTCGGGGGCATCCGCGCCGAGGGCAAGCAGCTTGCGGTAACTCGCCAAGGCTTCCCCGGGCCGGCCAAGATCACGCAGCACCGTACCCAGGTTAAAATAGGCATCGCCATGCCCCGGCTCCAGCCGAACCGCCGCGCGGTAATTTTTCTCGGCCTCCTCCAGCCGGCCCAACTGGGCCAGGACGTTGGCATAGTTGTAGCGGGCATCGCCATGGTCCGGGGCGACGGCGACGGCTTTCGCCAGGGTATCGACTGCGCGCGTTCGCTGCCCCAATTGAAAGGCCGCAACGCCCGCCAGGTTGAGAACCTGGGGATTGTTCGGTTCCGCTTTCAGTATCCGGCGGTAGAGTTTTTGCGCGCCCGCCAGATCGCCGGCGTTGTGACGGCTTACGGCGCGGTCGAAAACCTTCTGCATGCTCGGCCGCTCCGCCCGGCTTGGATTATCCCTGCCAGCCGATGGCCTTTTCCTCCATCAGGCCGGCGATCTCACTTTCGCTCAGCCCCCAGGATGCCAGGCCGGCGGCGGTATCGGCGCCATACTCCGGCGGCGCCGATTTGACCGATGATGGCGTACGGGAGAATCGCGGTGCGGGAACGGGCTGTTTCACGCCGTCCACTTCGACAAAGCTGCCCCGCGACTTGGCGTGCGGATGCTCAAAAGCTTCGTCAAACGTCAGGACCGGGGCAAAGCAGATATCGGTGCCTTCCATGATCTCGCACCATTCGTCCCGGGTTTTCTCGGCGAACAGCGCCTCGAGCTTGCGGGCCATTTCCGGCCAGGTGGGACGGTCCATCTGGGCCGGCAGGTCGGCGGGATCCAGGCCCAGCTTGTCCAGCAGAATGGCGTAGAATTTCGCCTCGATCGAGGCGATGGAGACGAATTTGCCGTCGGATGTTTTGTAACAGCGGTAAAAATGCGCGCCGCCGTCCAGGATGTTGGAATTTCGCTCATGCACCCAATCGCCCGCCGCCAGGGAGCCAAAGGCGCCGGTGCCCAGATAGGCCGAACCTTCCGTCATGGCGGCGTCCACCACCTGGCCCTTGCCCGATTGCCGCGCCTCGATAACGCCGGCCAGAATACCCACGGCGAGGAACATCGCACCCCCGCCCATGTCCGCCACAACGTTCAGGGGCGGCGTCGGCAGTTCCTTGGGTCCAATAGCGTGTAACACGCCGGTTAGCGCCAGATAATTTAGGTCGTGGCCCGCTGCCTGATTAAGGGTGCCGTCCTGACCCCAGCCTGTCATGCGGCCATAGACCAGCTTGGGATTGCGCGCCAGACATTCATCCGGGCCCAGGCCAAGCCGCTCGGTCACGCCGGGGCGGAAGGGGTCGATGACCGCATCGGCCTGATCCACCAGTTTTAAGACGGTGGCGATGCCGTTGGGGTGTTTCATATCAATCGCGACGGAGGCCCGGCCCCGGCGCAGCAGATCGGTGCGCGTGGTGCGCGGGCTGCCCAGGCCCGAGGGTGCGTTGCGGTCGATGCGCAGCACGTCCGCGCCCATGTCCGCCAGCAGGGAACAACAAAGGGGGGCGGGGCCGATACCCGCCAGTTCGATTACCTTGACGCCGGCCAGGGGGCCGCTCGCTTGACTATTTGCACTCATGATTTCCTCGTATGTTTCCGATTGTTCTTGCCCATGCGGCCATTTATTGCGCCGGCTTTTCAGCCGGGCCGACCTGTTGCCCCATCATAGCCTCATAAACCTTCAAAACGGCAGTGACGTTTTCGCCGCCGCCGTCCTTGCTGCGCGCCATGCGCATGATGTTGTGGACCTGCGGCCCCAACAGCAAGGGCATGTCCAGTTCATCGGCCAATTCCAAGGCCAGGCGCAGGTCCTTGTAGGCCAGATCGACGGTGAAGGCGGGGGCGAAATCCCTTGTCAGGGCGCTTTTGGCGACGCCGCGGTAGCTCATGGAATTGCCGGAGCTGTTACGCACCACCTGGTCCAGTATGGCCGGATCAATGCCGGCGGCGACGCCCAGCATCAGGCCCTCGGCACCGGCCGTCATGTTGGTGAAGGCGACCATGTTGTTGACGATCTTGGCGATGCAGCCGCTGCCCAGGGCGCCGGTATGGATGATGTTTTCACCGAAAGCTTCAAACACCGGCATGCAACGGTCAAATATCTCCTTCTCGCCGCCGACCATGATGGCGATGGTGCCTTTTTCGGCGCCGACCACGCCGCCGCTGACTGGCCCGTCCAGGGTGGGGATATCCTTCGTAGCCATTTCCGCCGCGATCTTGCGCATCATGGCGGGGGAGTTGGTGGATAGATCGACATAGATGGTACCGGGCTTGGCGTTGTCGCGGATGCCATTCGGGCCCAGGGCCACCGCCTCCACGTCACCGGGCATGGGCAGGGAGGTCATCACCACTTCGACCTGGCCCGCCACTTCGGCGATGGAGCCGCCGGCCGTGCCGCCGACATCGACGCAGGCCTGCACCGACGCCTCCGAAAGATCATGCACGATCACCTCGTGCCCGCCCTTGATGATGTTGCGGCACATGGGCCCGCCCATATGACCAACCCCGATAAACCCGACTTTCATGGCTCTCCTCCCGCGTTGATGCCGCCATTATCTAGACTAGGGCGCGGAAAGGCCATGGCGAAGATGCGGACGTTGTAATTCGAGCGTTTGGGTTCCGGGGCTATTGCATCCCTGCTGGAAGGGGAGTCGGAGCAACCTAGTTCGGTAGGCTACTTGGCAGCTATCATCGCAATTTGTCGCCGGGCGACTTGGACCAGGGGGAGAAGCCGTCAGCCTTGGTTTTCTTCGGATGGCGCTTGAGCCATTTCTTGGCCAATTCCTGGGCCTCGGCAATTTGCCCGGTGGTCATATAATCGACCACGACGTCCCGGTTCTTGCGGCTGGTTTCGTTGCCCGCCGCGGAGGCGATATTGAACCATTTGTGTGCTTGCACATAGTCCTGGCTCACGCCCAGGCCATGATAATACATCCGCCCCAGTTTCATCTGGGCGGCGGCAAAACCCTGTTTGGCGGCCTTGAGATACCATTTCGCGGCTTCGGGATAATCCCGCGCCACGCCGTGGCCGTTGTCATGCATGTAGCCTAGGCTGGCCTGGGCGATGGCGAGGCCCTGTTGGGCTGATTTGCGGTACCAGTGCGCGGCCTCGGAATAGTCGCGGGTCACGCCCTGACCCAGATGGTGCAGATAACCAAGCAGGAATTGCGCCCCGGCGATGCCTTGCTCCGCCGCCAGGCCGTACCATTTTGCCGCTTCCGAATAGTTCTGCGCCACGCCCTGGCCGTAACGATACATGGCGCCGACCAGGGCCTGGGCCTTGGCGTCGCCGCCCTCCGCCAGGGGCTGATATATACGCCAGGCCGTGGCGTAGTCGCCCGCCTTGTAGGCCTGCCAGGCCTTCTTCAATTGATCCGCCGTTGCCGGCGGCGCCAACGCTGAAACCATCGAAAACGCCAGGATCACGGCGGCGGCTAAATGGCGCCAGCGCGTCACCGCGCTTCCCGTCGAAACATGATAATACATCCGCACCCTGTCCTGAAGAACTCGACCCAAGCATCTGATTTTGCCAATTCTCAGGAAGATTGGAAAGTATTTTTCTTCTATTTTTCCATGCGGTTAACAGATTCACCTGCGGTAAAATCTTAGGTTGAGATACTGTCCCGATAATCACACAGCATGCTTGTGCCGGAGGCGCGCGCATCGGTGCCGCCGCGCCCATCGGGAAGCAGGTTTCGCCCTACTGCTTTTCGAATATGGCCAGATCAAGGGGCAGCAATTCACCCATCCAGATCGGCCAATCCCGGTGATCTTCCAGGTCCCGGCCCGTATTGGGATGAAGGAAGACAGTCAGGCCGCGGCGGTTTTGCATCAGCCAGGGCACAAGCGCGGCGAATTCCGCCGGCCTGAACTTGACCTGATAGCTCCACCGCGGATGCGGCCCGACCAGTTTTTCATGGAAGCGGCCCATCTCGATATCGAAATTGGCTTCGATTTCCTCACGCACCGCCCGGGCCGTCTCCCGGCTGTCGGCGTCGAAATAGATGTGCGCGTGGTAGTCCCGAATGGCTTCAGGCGCCGACATGGTCAGGCTGCTTCGGTTTCGATGCCCTTGGCCTTGAAGGTCTCCTGCAATTCGCCGGCCTCGAACATCTCCCGGACGATGTCACAGCCGCCGACAAACTCGCCCTTGACGTAAAGCTGCGGGATGGTCGGCCAATTGGAGAATTCCTTGATGCCGTTGCGTACCGCATCGTCGGCCAGGACATCGATGCCCTTGAACTTGACGCCGACGTGGCTCAACACCTGCACCACCATGGAGGAAAAGCCGCATTGTGGAAAAACCGGCGTGCCCTTCATGAACAGCACCACGTCGTTGGCGTCGATTTCGCCTTGAATAGTGTCGAAAACGGGATTGTCGCTCATAGTCTGGATCCTTTCGTTCCGGCGGCTCCCCATGGCCACCGTATCAATATCGTCTATTTTTCAGCGCCCGGCACGGCGGTCTGCAGGGCCAGGGCATGCAATTGCCCGCCCATGCGGCCTTGCAGGGCCTGGTAAACCATCTGGTGCTGCTGCACACGGGATTTACCCTCGAACGCGGCGGAGACAACCATGGCCGCGTAATGGTCGCCATCGCCGCGCAGGTCCTCGATTGTGACCTGGGCGTCGTTAATGCTTTCCTTGATCAGTTTTTCGATCTCGGCGGCATCCATGGCCATGGGCGTATCTCCAGTTTTCAGGCGTTGCTCATATAGTCGGGCAGCCAAGCCTCATGTGCGCGGCGCAATTCAGATAACGATATAGGCGCGCCGGCGTTCAGGGTCAACGCCTCGCCGCCGGTTCGGCCCAACGACAGCGCTGACACCTGCTGTTTTTTTGCTTGTTGCAGTATCGCCGCCGCATCCGCCTCCGGCACGGCAAGCAGATAACGGCCCTGATCCTCGCCGAACCAAAAGCCCGCATCCTCCGGGCCGTTCAATTCGACGCCGATATCGCCAGCCATGGCCATCTCGGCCGCCGCTACCAACAGACCGCCGTCGGAGAGATCGTGGCAGGTATCAACCGTGCCATCGGCGATCAAGACACGGACGAAATCGCCATTGCGCCGTTCGGCCGCCAAATCGACCGGCGGCGGCGGGCCGTCGCTGCGATCCAGCAGTTGCCGCAGATAGATCGTCTGGCCCATATGCCCCGTGGTCTCGCCAATCAGGATCAGGTTGTCGCCCTCGCGCCGCAGCGCCAGATCGGCGTGGCGCTCCAGGTCATCCAAAACGCCGATGCCGCCAATTGCGGGTGTGGGCAGGATGGCTTGGCCATGGGTCTCGTTGTAGAGGGAGACGTTGCCCGAAACCACTGGGAAATCCAGTGTCCGGCAGGCCTCCCCCATGCCCTGAATACAGCCGACGAATTCGCCCATGATTTCCGGCCGTTCGGGGTTGCCGAAGTTCAGGCAATCGGTGATCGCCAGGGGCCGCGCGCCCACTGCGGTAATATTGCGCCAAACCTCGGCCACCGCCTGGGCACCGCCCTGGCGCGGCTCGGCCCGGCAATAGCGCGGCGTGCAGTCGGTGGCGATGGCCAGGCCGCGTCCCGAGCCATGAATTCGCACAATGGCCGCGTCGCCGCCCGGTTTGCGCACGGTATCGGCCATCACGGTCTGGTCGTACTGCTCCCAAACCCAGCGCCGGGACGACAGATGCGGCCCGGCCAGCAGGCTTTGCAGGGCCGTCATATGGTCCGTTGCGGCTGTCACGGGCGCCAGGGCGGTGGGCGCCTTCGGTTCGACCCAGGGGCGTTCGTATTCCGGGCTCTCTTCCACCAGGGGCCGGACTGGGATATCGAACACCACCTCGCCCTTGACCCGGCCCGTGAAGCGTCCGGTATCGCTGACATGGCCAACCACGGCGAAATCAAGCTGCCATTTGTCGAAAATCGCCTGGGCCTGATCCTCGGTGCCGGGGCGCAGTACGATCAACATGCGTTCCTGGCTCTCCGACAGCATCACTTCATAAGGCGTCATGCCCTCTTCGCGCTGGGGCACCTTGTCGATATCGAGATCGAAGCCGACGCCGCCCTTGTCCGCCATTTCCACTGAACTACAGGTCAGGCCCGCCGCGCCCATGTCCTGGATCGCGACAATGGTATCGGTGGCCATCAGTTCCAGGCAGGCTTCGATCAACAGTTTTTCCGTGAACGGATCGCCGACCTGTACCGTGGGGCGTTTTTCCTCCGTCGCATCGTCGAATTCGGCCGAGGCCATGGTGGCGCCGTGAATGCCGTCGCGCCCGGTCTTGGAGCCGACATAGACCACCGGGTTGCCGATGCCGGCGGCGGCGGAATAGAAGATCCGGTCCGCATCCGCCAGGCCAACGGTCATGGCGTTGACCAAAATATTGCCGTTATAGGCCGGGTCGAAATTGACCTCGCCGCCCACCGTGGGCACGCCGACGCAGTTGCCGTAACCGCCGATGCCGGCGACGACGCCTGATACAAGGTGCCGGGTCTTGCCGTCCTCCGGCGCGCCAAAGCGCAAGGCGTTCATGTTGGCGATCGGCCGGGCGCCCATGGTGAAGACGTCGCGCAGGATACCGCCCACCCCGGTCGCCGCACCTTGATAGGGTTCGATGAAGGAAGGGTGGTTGTGGCTTTCCATCTTGAAGATCGCCGCCTTGCCCTCGCCAATATCGACCACGCCGGCATTCTCGCCGGGGCCGCAGATCACCCAAGGCGCCTCGGTCGGCAGCGTCTTCAGCCAGAACTTGGAGGATTTGTACGAGCAATGCTCGGACCACATGACCGAAAAGATCCCCAGCTCGGTCAGGTTCGGCTCCCGCCCCAGAACGTTCAGGATGGTTTGATATTCATCTTCCGTCAGGCCGTGTTCGGCGACCTGTTCGGGCGTGATGGTCGGTTCGTTGCGCAAGGCGGTTACCCTAGGAAAGAGCGGAGACGAGGCTGTTTAGAAGGCCTTGGCCGTCGGTGCCGCCATGGACGGCATCGGCGGCCCGTTCGGGATGCGGCATCAGGCCCAATACGGACTTACGGTCATTGAAAACCCCGGCAATATCGTCGATGGAACCGTTGGGGTTGGCGGCGCGGCCGTCGTCGGCGTCACAATAACGAAAGGCGATCTGATCCCGCTCCCGCATCGCCGCCAGGGTTTCGGGTTCAACGAAATACTGCCCGTCGTGATGGGCCACGGGAATGCGCAGGCTCTGACCCTGTTGATAGTCGTTGGTGAACAGGGTCTGGCTGTTCTCGACGCGGATTTGAACATCCCGGCAGACGAATTTCAGGCCGGCGTTGGGCAGCAACGCGCCGGGCAGCAGGCCGGCTTCCGTCAGGACCTGAAAGCCGTTGCAGATACCCAGCACGGCCACGCCCTGTTCGGCCCGCGCCAGCACTTCCCGCATTACCGGCGAACGGGCCGACATGGCGCCGCTGCGCAGATAGTCGCCGTAGGAGAAACCGCCGGGCAGGACGATCAGATCGGTCTTGGCCATCTCGCTGTCGCCGTGCCAGACCATGTCCACTGCGTCCGGAGCACTGCCAATGGCGTTGGCTAGCGCGACCTGGACATCCCGGTCACAATTGGAGCCGGGGAATACGATTACGGAAGCTTTCATGGGGTGCCCGCCGTCAACTCAGTCATCTTCCAATTCAATGGCGTAATTCTCGATCACGGTGTTGGCCAGCAGTTTTTCACACATAGCCTCGACCGATTTCCGCGCGGCGGCGGCATCGCTCTCGGCCAGGTCGAGCTCGATCAACTTGCCCTGGCGGACGTCACCGACGCCCTCGAAACCCAAATTCGCCAAAGTCAGGCCGATGGCCTTGCCCTGGGGGTCCAATACGCCGTTCTTGTAGGAAACATGTACGCGGGCTTTCATCGCTTCACCATCATTGCATTATCGCCGGACCCTTCAGGTCGTTGGGGCCGCCTTCGGGCAGAATGCCGAGGCGGCGCGCGACCTCCTGATAGGCCTCCGCCACGCCGCCCAGATCTCTGCGGAAGCGGTCCTTGTCCAGCTTTTCGTTGCTCTGGAGGTCCCAAAGGCGGCAGCTGTCGGGGCTGATCTCGTCAGCCAGAACCGTGCGCACCTCTTCTTCGTTATACAGCCGGCCGAATTCGATCTTGAAATCCACCAGCCGGATGCCGACGCCGGCGAACAGGCCGTAAAGAATATCGTTGATGCGCAGCGCCAGGGCCATCATGTCGTCGATCTCGGGCGGGCTGGCCCAGCCAAAGGCGGTGACATGCTCTTCCGATACCAGCGGATCGCCCAGGTCATCGGATTTATAACAAAACTCCACGATCGAGCGGGGCAGGGGCGTGCCCTCGGGAATGCCCAGTCGTTTCGACATGGAGCCGGCGGCGACGTTGCGCACGATCACCTCGACCGGAATGATCTCGACCTCGCGGATCAACTGCTCGCGCATATTCAGGCGGCGGACGAAATGGGTTGGAATGCCGATTTCGCCCAGGCGCGTCATGATATGCTCGGAAATCCGGTTGTTCAGAACGCCCTTGCCGGTGACCGTGCCCTTCTTTTCGTTATTGAAGGCGGTCGCGTCGTCCTTGAAATATTGCACCAAAGTGCCCGGTTCCGGCCCTTCGTAAAGGACCTTCGCCTTGCCTTCGTAGACTTTTCTACGCCTGGCCATGGTAACCTCGAAATTATGGGGCGGTGGGTTTTCCGGGCACGAATCAAGCCCTGCACCGAAGGCTTCGACGTATAGCCGATTAGCGGTGGCAAAACAATGTATCTTAGCGGATTGGGGACCCGCGGGACTGGCAAAATGCGCAAAAAGGACCAGATATGAAGTTGCTTCCTCCCGCTGGGACGGCTATGGGTGGGGCAGCGGTTTTTTGATGATTGAACTATCAAGTACGGGAGCAGCGTTTCCATGACCACCTTCGACAAACGTGAAAAATCCTTCGAGGCGAAATACGCCCACGATCAGGAAACCCTGTTTAAGATCGGCGCCCGACGCAACAAGTTGCTGGGCCTTTGGATGGCGGAACAGCTTGGCCTCGACGGCGCCGATGCAGACGCCTACGCCAAGCAGGTCATTGCCTCGGATTTCGAAAAGCCGGGCGATGAGGATGTGTTCGAAAAAGTCTGGGCGGATGTTCAGGGCAAGGGCCTGAATTTGACCGAGGAGCAGGTGCGTCAGCAGATGCAGGACTTGTTGGAAACCGCCCGCGCTCAGATTACCGCCGAATAAAATTTTTGGTTTCGGCGTCAATCGATCTCGGCGTAATGCTCGGGATCGCGGTTGGCGAAGACCCTGTTGAAAATCGTGTCGACATGCTTGGTGTGATAGTCCAGGTCGAACATGGCCTCCAGTTCGTCCCCTGATATGGCGGCCATGACCTCCGTGTCCGCCTTCAGCAGATCGAGAAAATTACCCTCTCCCCGCCACACCGGCATGGCGTTGCGCTGGACGTAATTGTAGGCGTCCTCGCGGCTTACGCCGGCCTGGGTCAGGGCCAGCAATACCCGTTGGGAAAAGATCAAGCCGCCCAGACGGTCCAAATTGGCCTTCATGTTGTCGGGATAGACGGTCAATTTGTCCATCACCCCGGTCAGGCGGTTCAGGGCAAAGTCCAGCGTTACCGTGGTGTCCGGCGCAATGCCCCGTTCGACGGAGGAATGGGAGATATCCCGTTCGTGCCACAGCGCGACATTTTCCAGGGCCGGGACGGCGGACATGCGGACCAGGCGGGCCAGGCCCGTCAGGTTTTCCGTCAGCACCGGATTGCGCTTGTGCGGCATGGCCGAGGAGCCTTTCTGCCCTTCGGCGAAAAACTCTTCCGCCTCCAACACTTCCGAACGCTGAAGATGGCGGATTTCCGTCGCCAGCCTCTCGATCGAGGAAGCGATGACCGCCAGGACAGAGAAATACATGGCATGGCGGTCCCGGGGGATAACCTGGGTCGAGACGGGCTCCACCGCCAGGCCCATGGCATTTGCCACATGTTCCTCGACGGCCGGATCAATATTGGCGAATGTTCCGACGGCGCCCGAAATGGCGCAGGTCGCCACTTCCCGGCGGGCCCGGCGCAAACGGTCGCGGCAACGGTCGAACTCGGCATGGGCCTGGGCCAGCTTCAGGCCAAACGTGGTGGGCTCGGCGTGGATGCCATGGCTGCGGCCGATACAGACATCGTTCTTGTGTTCATAGGCCCGGCGGCGGAGGACATCGAGGAGATGATCAAGATCGCCAAGCAGGATATCCGTGGCACGCACCAACTGGACATTGAAACAGGTGTCCAGCACATCGGATGACGTCATGCCCTGGTGCACGAAGCGCGCCGAAGGGCCCACGTGCTCAGCCAGATTGGTCAAGAAGGCGATCACGTCATGATGGGTTTCGCGCTCAATTTCATCGATACGGGCCACTTCGAAGGTGCCCTTGTCCCAAACTTCCTTCGCCGCTTCTTCCGGGATCACGCCTAGTTTGGCCTGGGCATCGCAGGCGTGCGCCTCGATCTCGAACCAGATTCTGAATTTGCTGTCCGGTGACCAGATAGCCGCCATTTGGGGGCGCGAATAGCGCGGGATCATGGGCTGGATCCTTAGTGGTTGTCCCAGGGATTTGTTTCGATGGTTCATACACCCAACAAGCCGATCGGGGAAGCCGGCGTGGCAATGAAATGAAATTTCCCGGCCAGCGCCTGTATACTTACGGCTGGTTCGCCACGAAGGAGCTTGCAGATGGCCGACGACCTTACCGCTCGATTGCAGACCGCCATGCCGTTGACCCTGGACGGGCTGGAGCTGGACAATTCCGGTACGCCGCCGCGCGGGACGGGGCTGATCTTGGTCGATATCGTCAACGGCTTCGCGACCGTCGGGGCCGGAAATCTGGCGCCGCCCGTGGCCAACAACCAGGTTAGCCAAATGGTGGCGGAGGCAAACCGCCTGGCGCGGGGCTTCGCGGACCGGGGCTGGCCGCTGCTGGCTTTCCTCGACAGTCACGAGCCGGGCAAGGCCGAGCCGCCCTATCCGCCCCATTGCGAAATCGGCACTGGGGAAGAAAATCTGGTTGAGGAATTACTTTGGCTGGAAGATGCGGCCAACGCCGTCCTGGTGCGCAAGGACTGCATTAACGGCTTTATCGGTGCGATTCGGCATGACGGATCCAACACCCTGGTGGATTGGTTGAACCAGCACGGAATTGAAGAGGTTCTGGTCGTCGGCATCTGTACCGATATCTGCGTGATGGATCTGGTGCTGACCCTGCTGTCCGCCCGCAATCACGGCCTGGTGCCGGATTTGCGGGAAATCTATGTCCATGCCGAAGGCTGCGCGACTTATGATCTGCCCCGCACGGCGGCCGAGGAACTCGGCTTGGGCGCCAATTCGGCCCATCCTCAGGATGCGGCCCATCACATGGGGCTGTACTTCATGGCGGCGCGCGGCGCGCGTCTGGTCGATCGGGTGACGTTTTAGGCCGGGATGCCGTTGGCATTGCCCTGAAATTATTGCCCTTGCAACTTGTTCATGGCCCGGCGCATGGCCCGTCCGGCGGCCTTGGCCGGATCTTCGTCGGTGGCAATCTGCCGCGCCTCCTTGGCGACGCCGCGCGCGGCACGGGCAGCCTGCTCGCGCGCCACGGGGTCGGAGGCGATTTTTCGTGCCGCATAACGGGCGATATGGCGCAATAGAAAAGCCATGGATCAAGCATAAACAAAAGCATGAAAAATTTCGACCCGCGAGTTAGGGGGATCGGTGCGCCAGCAGGGGTCGGAGAAAGCAGGGCATTAGCACATTGGTACTATGCTAATTTGGGTGATTGTTCACCGGAAAACGGGTATCTTTACAAATTGTTAACCATATTCACGGAATTTTGGCTTTCGGTTGCAATGGTGCGAGATTATTCGTGAATGCGGCGGAACGGCGTCCCGTTCCCATTGCCGCTCGTACTTTTGATTAGAGTTCCGGCGGTCAGGATCCCTTGCGGTGCACCGCCCACGACGGGTTGAAGAGAAATGATGCGCAGTGTCCTTGTCGTTGATGATGATGTTCAGCTTTGCCGGCTCATCCAAAACACGCTGAAGGGCGAAGGGTTTGAAATTGCCGTCGCGCATGATCTGGCCTCCTCCGCACGGGCGCTGGAAATGCGGCGGCCTGATGTGGCCATCATTGATCTTGGGCTTGGTGCGGAAAGCGGCTTGGACCTAGTGCGCGAGCTGCAGAATTATCCTCGGACAGGCATCATCATTTTGTCCGGCAAGGGCGATCCCATTGACCGCATTGTCGGTTTGGAAGTCGGCGCGGATGACTACATTACAAAGCCTTTTGAGCCCAGGGAATTGCTGGCCCGGGTGCGCAGTTATATGCGCCGGTCGGCCCGGTTGGAGGCGTTAAGCGGCGCGCCATCGGCATCCTCGCCAATTGTCTCGTTCGATGGCTGGCGGCTTGACCGTACCGGGCGCGAATTGCATTCGCCATCGGGTGAATACGTCCCCCTGACGACCATTGAATTCGATCTGTTGTCCGCTTTGGCCGAGAATGACGGCAAGCCGGTCAACCGGGACGATTTATTCAATGTCGTCCCTGGACATGGCAACCGCAGTGGCTACGACCGTAGCATCGATGTGCATATTGCCAACCTGCGCAAGAAAATCGAACCGGATCCAACCAAACCGCAGATCATAAAGACGGTTCGGGGCGTGGGCTACATGTTGGCGACCACGGCAGAGGCCGGATAAAGCTGCGCGAATGTACTGGCGACGCTGGATCCAGCCTTGCCCATGGGGTTGCTCAATCCGAATTGTGTCGCAATGCGTGGATGTTTGGCGATGCCTTGCGCTTTATGACAAAGCCTTACGATCCTTAACATCAACTTACAGGCATTGGTGGCATGTTGCGGCGCGTCGCAACAGCCGTTCCGGCCGGCCGATGGCTATGCGCGCGGCAAATTGACAGCAAGTGCGGGATGATCAGGGTGGTAGGGCCGATGGATAACCAAACGGCAAAAAAACGTCTTCTGGTGATTGATGATGAACCGGCCTTTTGCCGCTTTGTCCAATCGGTTGGCAAGCTGTTGAATTTTGATGTTCAGACGACTTGCTCGGGCAAGGATATCATGATGACCGAGGCACCGCTGCCCTGGGACGCCATAGTGCTGGATATTGTCATGCCTGACGTCGATGGCATAGAAATTATCCGCTGGCTGTCGAAAGTCGATTATCACGGGCGGCTTTTGGTGGTGAGCGGATATGCGCCGAATTACGCCAGAATGGCATGTGTCCTGGCTGATGCGAGCGGCAGCATGGAAGTCGATCAACACAGAAAACCAATATCAATGGAGCAACTCCGCGCGGCCTTGTCCTAGAGCGCATTTATTCAAAATGCGCCCGGACTCTTAAAAATGGAGCAATTGAATCAATCAATTAGGTCGCGAAAGCGACTCCCACTAATTGAAAATTGCTCTGGAATATTCCCACGAGCGCCCTTGCCGAGGCGGGCGAGACGGCGCACACCGCCGAAATCCTTGGCCTTGAAGTCAAGGCGGTCGTCTCTCGGCCAGGCACCAATCGGCATGGTCGAAATTTTGAATTCAATCGCCGATCATGAAAGGCTGGTCCAGTGCGATGGCGTGACCTGTTTCTTTGGAGGACGGCTGTAGTGAGAACGGAAACCAAAATCATCACTATCGCCGGATTCTTGGCGATTCTGGTGCTGGCGTTCGATCTCGCGCTGCCACTTGGCGTGGCCGGCGGCGTGCCATATGTAGCGGTGGTGCTCCTGGGTATTTGGCTGACCCGGCGGCGTACGGTAATCGCCCTTGCCGTGTTGACGTCAATGTTGACCGTTCTCGGCTATTTCCTGTCGCCAAACGGCGGCATCGAATGGGTCGTGCTAACGAACCGTGGCCTGGCGTTGTTTGCGATTTGGAGCGCCGCGTTGCTCGTGGTGCTTTACAAGCGCGCCGAATTGGATTTGCGGCGAAGCGAAAACCTGCAAGCACTTATTGCCGAATCCGCCCCTAATCCGTTGGCCATTATGCGCTATGACAACGGCGAGATACTGTATGCCAATCCCGCTTTCGCACAGGTGATGGGGGTCGATAGGGACAGCCTGGAAGGGCGCCCAATGGGGAGTTTTCATTGGCGGCCGGGTGAACGTGAAGTGTTGCTGCGCAAATTGCAGGCAGGAGGCGATAATGGCGGGTCCGAGTTTGAAATGCGTCGGGCGGACGGCGAAAGGATCGTTGTTGAAATCACCATGCGCGAGCTTGTCCACGACGGCCAGCGCGCGGTACTAGGCAATTTTACGGATATTACCGCACGAAAAAAAGCTGAAGAGGAGCAACGGAAATTTTTCCGCGCGATCGAGCAGAGCCCCGTTTCGGTCCTTATCACCGATGTCAACGGCACTATTGAGTTCGTCAATCCGAAGTTCACGGAAATCTCGGGCTACAGCTTCGGGGAACTGGTCGGACAGAATCCACGAATCTTGAAATCCATCAACACACCGGCGGAAACCTACGCTGATCTGTGGGACACAATATCCCGCGGCGGCACCTGGACCGGCGAACTGCAAAACAAGGCCAAGGACGGAAGCCTATTTTGGGAGCAGATAGCGATATCGGGCGTAACGGACGAACAGGGACGTATCTCGAACTATATCGCCGTGAAAGAGGACGTTACCGAACGCAAGAAAACAGAAGAAATTCAGCGCCGGCTGGTCGCCGCCATTGATGGCGTTGCCGAAGCCGTTTCCATTTATGACGCCGATGACAGGCTGGTCTATGCCAACCGGTCACTCCGCGATATGGACTATCAGATCGCCGACACCCTTCGCCCCGGCGTGCCATTCGAGGCACGCATGCGGGCTCTTCTGGAAATAAATCCACCGCTTGATGCCGTGGGCCGGGAGGAGGACTGGCTCCGCGAACGGCGGGCGAACCGCGGCCTTGCTCTCGAACCATTTGAGATAACCCGGCAGGATGGTGTCACCTTATTGTTGCGGGAACAAAGGATGCCCGATGGTTCGATTGTACGGATTGGCAGCGATATAACCGAACACAAGGCTATAGAGGCACAACTTCACCAGGCGCAGAAATTGGAGGCGATCGGCCAGCTAACCGGCGGCATTGCCCATGATTTCAACAACATGTTGGCTATTGTCATGGGTAATTTGCAGTTGTTGGACTATAGCGCCGGTTTGAAGGGGGAGAGCCAGGAATTCCTGCGGGAAAGCCTGGCCGCGGCAAGGCGCGGCGCCGACCTGACCCACAGGCTGCTGGCATTCGCGCGCAACCAGCCGCTGCGGCCGCAGCCGATACATGTAGACGTGGTGATTAATGGCCTGAAGGATATGCTGGCGCGTACCCTGAGCGAGGAGATCGTTCTTCACTATGACTTGCATGATGGCCAGATGGTGATGGCCGATATTCAACAGCTGGAGAATGCAATTCTTAATCTGGCCATCAATGCCCGCGACGCGATGGCTGGCGGTGGTGACTTGACCATCAGGAATTCCTCCCGTCGATTGGATGGCCGTGAAAGGCACCTTGGTGAGAGTGTCGAGCCGGGTGAATACTGCGTCATTGAAATCCGCGATACCGGTACGGGCATCGACGGCGAAACACTGAGCAAGGTTTTCGATCCCTTTTTCACGACCAAGGAATTCGGCAAGGGCAGCGGCCTTGGACTAAGCATGGTGCATGGCTTCGTGCGGCAATCAAACGGCTATATAGATATCGATAGCACGGTCGGTGAGGGCACCACGGTACACTTGTATCTGCCGTTACAGACAAGCGAGGCCAAGGCTGCCTTGACGGAAGAGACGCCGCGGGCCTGGCCCACTGGGGCCGGCGAGGTGGTGTTGGTGTTGGAAGACGAACAGGACTTGCGCCGGACGGCGGTCAGTTTGTTGGAAACTCTAGACTATGCCGCGCTGCAGGCTTCGGATTCAGAGGAAGCTCTTGCCATTCTTGACCGTGGTGAGCCCGTTGATCTGCTGTTCTCCGATGTGGTTCTGCCCGGCGGCCTGAGTGGTCCCGAAATCTTCGCCAAGGCACGCGTGAAATATCCCGACCTGAAGGTGCTTTACTGTTCCGGCTATGCCGACAAATTGCCGGTTGGCGAGGCTGCGGCGGATACGGACGGGCGTCTGTTGACCAAGCCGTATTCCCTGCAGGCACTTGCCGAGGCGGTGTACGAGACATTGAGCGGCGGCCAATGAGTACATGGCCCCTCCTTTTTCTCGTGAATTTTAGGTTCAAGGGCGGTCTATAACCGCGCCGGAGGGCAACGCTGCATTCTCGAATGCTGGCGTTCGCGGTCGAATTTTTTTCATTTCCATGATAAAAGCGCGCCCGCATGTCTTCGCGGAATGATGTATATGAGTAAATCAAGACTGACCATCGAGAATTCAACCTCCCTTGAATTCGATAACCCGATGCTTATGGAATTGCTGACTGTCTGGCGGCAAAGACGGTGCCGCCGGGAATTGCCCTCGCGGAACGATTTCGACCCCTTGGAACTGCCGGCCGACGTCTGGCCCCATCTTGTGCTGATCGATGTCGAGGGTTTGGAAAAGGCCCGGTTCCACTACCGTCTGCTTGGCAGCCACATCGTCGATACGCTGGGCCGGAATGCCACCGGCCGCTACATCGACGAGGTGCAGGATCCCCTGGATTACGATGTTTTTGTCGAAGGTTTCCGCCAGGCGATAAGCCTGCGCCAGCCGATCCGCAGCACCGGCAACGCGATCTTCGTGAACAAGGCCTGGGTGACGTACGAATCTGTGATATTGCCCCTGTCGCCGGACGATGATCTGGTGAATATGCTGTTGGTTCCGGCCGTATTTACCGGGACACAGGAACCGGACGCGCCGTAGGCGGGTTCGCGACATGCCCGGGCAGTCCGGCGGATATGATTGACGGATGATTGCCGGCTGCCGATAGTGGGCCGGTTTCCGGTGTCATCGTTCCCGGCGCCATCGTTCTCATCGTCAACCGCGCTTCTGTACAGGTTCCCGCCCATGCCCAAGATTGTCTCGAACATCGATCCCAACGACGCCGCTTTTCAGGAAACCCGCGCCGATATGCTGGCCCAGATTGATGGCTTGCGCGAACTGGAGCGCATGATCAGGGCCCGTTCGGAAAAAAGCCGTGAACGTTTCGCCGCCCGCAACCAGTTGCTGCCCCGGGACCGCTTGGAGTTGCTGCTGGACCGCGGTGCGCCGTGGCTGGAGCTTTCGACAACCGCCGGCTACAAGACCTACGACGATGATGGGGAGAAGAATATCTCCGGCGCCCGGCTGATCACCGGTATCGGCATGGTCGCGGGCGTGCGCTGCGTCGTGATTGTGGATGATTCCGGCATACTGGCCGGTGCCCTGCATACCCATGGCGTCGACAAGATGATCCGCGCCTTCAATATCGCTCTGGAAAACAAGCTGCCGACGATCCATTTGGTGCAATCCGCCGGCGCCGATCTGCTCGACTATGTGCCCGCCACCTGGGTCCGGGCGGGGGGGATGTTTCATATGCAGGCCAAGCTGTCGGCGGCCGGCTGTCCGGTGATCTCGGTCGTGCATGGCGCCTCCACCGCCGGCGGGGCCTATATGCCGGGGATGTCTGACTATGTCGTGATGGTGCGCAAACAGGCCATGGCCTTCCTGGCCGGCCCGCCGCTGTTGAAGGCCGCGACCGGGGAGATTGCCGATGCCGAGTCCCTGGGCGGCACCGAGATGCATGCCCGCGTTTCCGGCCTGACGGAATATGTCGCCGAGGATGATCCGGATGCCATCCGCATCTGCCGCGAAATCGTTACCCATCTGAACTGGCCCGCCCGCCTGACGCCGGGAGCGGCGAAGACCTGGGAAGAACCGGCTTACGACATTGACGAGCTTTGCGGCATCGTGCCGGTGGAGTATCAAAAACCCTATGACATCCGCGAGGTTATTGCCCGTCTGGTGGACGGTTCCGACTTTTTCGAATTCAAGCCCGATTACGACACCCAGACCATTTGCGGCCATGCCGCGGTCATGGGCCATCCCTGCGGCCTGATCGGCAGCAATGGCCCGATCACGCCGAACGGGGCGACCAAGGCGGCACAGTTCATGCAGCTTTGCGATCAATCGGACACGCCGCTGGTCTATCTCCATAACACCACCGGTTTCATCGTCGGCCAGGAGGCCGAGGAAGACGGCATGATCAAGCATGGCGCGAAGATGATCCAGGCTGTCTCCAATGTCTCGGTGCCGCGCCTGACCCTGATGATCGGGGCCTCGTTCGGGGCCGGGGCTTACGCTATGTCGGGCTGGTCGTACGAGCCGCGTTTTCTGCTTGCCTGGCCCAGCATGCAGGCCGGTGTCATGGGCGGCAAACAGGCTGGTCTGGTCATGCGCATCGTGCACGAGGCCAAATCAGAACGTCAGGGTGTGCCCCTGGACGAAGAAGAACTCAATGCCCTGGAAGCCAAGGTGACTGACCTGTACGACAGCATGGCGTCGGGCCTTTATTACACCGCGCGCATGTGGACCGATGGAATGATCGACCCGCGCGACAGCCGCAACGCCCTGGGCTTGCTGCTGGCCACTTGTGATGAGGAAGCCCGCCGCAGCGTCAACCCAAACAGCTTCGGCGTCGCCCGGCTTTAACGTTAGCTGGTGGTGCGGGCCTTTTGCCCGTGTTTGCGGCTCAGTCTGTATCCCCCAGCGATACCGTCTTGCCGGTTTCGGCCGATGTGACAATCGCCGCAAGGGCCTTGGTCGCATGCTCGATATCAGCCGCGGAAATGGGGAATGCAGGGCCACCGGAGACATCGGTTGCGAATGCTTCCAGGGCGGCTTGGATCGTCGCCAGCGCCGGATATTCAAACCCGGGATAGGTTTGTGTGGTATTGCCATCGGCGATGGATGATATTTCAAGTTGGTCCTGGTCTCGCATTTCGACCCATCCGCCGGTGCAAAAGGCCGATATTCGCCACAGCATGTTTGTCGCCGAAATCGTCGTCAGATGGCCGGTGCAGCCGTTTTCAAAGTTGATCCGAACCAGGGTGCTGTCATCGACATCGATCGGTGAGGCGACGCGCTTGCTTTGTACGTTCACATCCTGGATGCGCCCGAAAAAATTGATGAACATATCGAGCGCGTGAATGCCCAACGACGTCATGCCGCCGGCCGGACTTTCCGCCCGGTTGGCGCGCCACTTGCCTTCGTTTGGTGCAAGGTTGGCGTCAAAATGGCCTTCAATATGAACGGGCGCGCCCAGGTCGCCGTCTTGCAGCAGTTTTTTCATGGCTAGGGTATTGGGTGCGAACCGGCGGTTGTGGCCAATGGCGATTTTCAGTCCCGCGTCCGTTAGCGCACGCACGGAATCGCTGCCCTGGTCCCCATCCAAGGTCCAGGGTTTCTCGCAATAGACATGCTTGCCAGCGCTTGCCGCGGCCATCAGTTGCTCGAAATGCTGCGTATGGGGCGTCGCAATGACCAGGGCATCAATGGTGTCGTCGTTGAGCACGTTCGTCAAATCAGCCGACAATGCGATATCACGGGCCGCGCAAAAATCCGCCACCTTGGCGGGCGTGCGCGTAACGGCCGCCGTGAATTTGATCATTTCGCTGCCGTCCACCGATGAAACCAGCAATTGCCCCCAGCGGCCCAGACCGACGATTGCGGCATTGATTGGTTTGGCCATGAAATGCGTACTCCCTGTCATCGCGGCGAATGCGGCCCAATGGAGCACAACTCAGGCGTCGAGTACATGGTTTGCAGATTATCTCGACGGAGGGGTCGATTGCCGCTTCGCCACCATCAGCCGTCACAAAAGCCCGCTTGGCCGATGCCGCGGTTTGACCCAACTCGGAAATCGTCGAAAATAGTCATACTTGGAAGCTGTTCTTTCTTAAAGGTATAGTTCTAGAATCAGGCAATTAGAGACAAGTATCGTCAATATCCGCAGTAATGATTCAAAACTGGTCGTCAGAATCTTAGGTGCTCGATATGAAACGGGACCAATCAACCAAGCAAGCGGCGTTGTTGACCAAAGCGCTGGACAGCATTGATCAAGGCATACTGATATATGATGAAAACCTGATTGTTATTGCCTTCAATCAACGGGTCTTGGAAATCCTGGATCTGCCACAGGATCAGTTTTCGATCGGGGGATCTTTTGAGGATTGGGTGCGCTTTACAGCTGAACATGGTGGATACGGTGCAAAAGGCCCGGTCGAAGAGCGTGTCCAACGGCGAATGGCCATTGCGCGTTTGTTCGAACCTTACCAAACCGACCAGACAAGATTTGACGATAGGGTCGTGGAAATAAGGGGAAAACCTATACCCGGTGGCGGCTATGTTACGACCTATACAGATGTCACCGAGCGTGTACGGACAGAACAGGCATTGATCGACACGACTCAACTTCTGGAAACGCAAGTCCAAGAATTGTCGGATAGCCAGGAAATCATGCAAGCTTTTGCGGACAATATTCCCGAATATATTTCCTTCAAAGATCCAAATGGGCGATTCATCTTTGTCAACAAGCGCTTTGAAGAATGGAGCGATATGGAACGTTCGGAAATTCTCGGCAAGACCGTGCGCGAAATCTATCCGCCAGAAAGAGCGGCTGAGAATTTTGCTCTCGATCGCAAGGTCATGTCCGACAGATCGGTGTTTACGCGGGAATTGGCGCTCGTCTACCCCGATGGGAATAAGCGGGATGTCATTAGCAAGCGCTTTCCGGTCCAGTCAGCCGATGAAGACGTCATCGGGTTGGGCATTGTCAATGTTGATATTACCGACCTAAAGAGGGCCGAGCGGGAAGTGGCTGAGAAAGAAAGGATGCTTCGCACGGCCTTGGACAATATGACCGATGGCATCTACGTCTGCGATGACGAGCTGAACTTTGTTTTATTCAATGACCGTTACATGGAATTGGTCAATCTTGGTCCTGATGTGATACGCGTTGGTGCTCCCGTTGAAGGCGCAATTCGTGCAATCGCGGAGCGTGGCGGTTTTGGCGATATTGATTTCGAAGCGGCAGTGGCTTCGCGTTTATCGGAATTGGCCAATGGGCAAACGCTTCAGAGCGAGGAAATACTAGACGGCGGCGGGCGAGTCGTCGAGTTTCGTAAAACTTCCATAAATGGCGGCGGTGCTGTCGTAATCGCCACGGATATTACGGCCCGTCGCAGAAATGAAAACGCGGTACGCGAAAGCGAGGCGCGGGCGAGCGCCATTTTGAACACTTCTTCTCAACTTCAAGGCCTTTTGAATCCTGATGGGACACTGATTGAGGTCAATGCTGCCGCACTATCCATGATCAACGCGAGCGCGCAGGACGTGGCGGGAAAACCATTTTGGAACTGCCCCTGGTGGACGCACAATCCAAATCTCCAGATACGGTTAGAGGAGGCGGTGACGCAGGGCGCGCAAGGAGAGACGGTGCAGTTCCTAGCGACGCATTCTGCGCCTGATGGCAGTGTACAGAGTATCGATTTTCGGATAACGCCGGTCAGGGATCAGAACGGCGACGTGGTTCTACTGGTGCCCGAAGGCCACGATGTAACGGCGCTCAAGGACAGGGAAGAGCAACTTGAAACGCAGACAGCAGATCTGGTTGCGCTTACTGAAGAGCTGGAAGCGGCCAAGCAGGAAATGCAATATCTGGCCAATCATGATGCATTGACCGGATTGCCGAGCCTGCGTCTGTGCAGGGACCGTTTGGAAAACGCCCTGGCGATCGATCGGCGCAATAAAACCCAAACCGCAGTGTTATTCATCGACCTTGATGGTTTCAAGGCAGTCAACGACTCGATGGGGCATGAGGCAGGTGACGAGGTACTCAAAGGCGTCGCCAAACGGCTTAAATCGTCAGTTCGCGAAATGGACACTGCGGCTCGTGTCGGCGGCGACGAGTTCATTTTGGTATTGCCGAACACCGGTGATAGAGGTGACATCGCCAAGATTGCACAAAACCTGATCGATAATTTGTCCGAACCCTTCCCCGTCGATGGCGCGCGCGCGCGCATCGGCGCCAGCATCGGTATTGCAATTTCTCCAACCGATGGGGCCACGTCCTACGACCTGCTGCGCCATGCTGATGAATCCATGTACGCGATCAAGAAGCAGGGCAAGAACAATTTCGGTTTCTTCGCCTAGGCACCGATTTGTTTGCGCCATGCAAGATAAGTAATGATTGTCGACGCACTTCTGCTCCTGATGCTGTGGACGGCTCTCACCACTGGCATTTGGTCGCCATGTATTAGGAAAATCTAACAGTCTGTTTTGTGCCGATTTTGTTGAAGAAGTCGGCGT
>CAZVYX010000050.1:0-38798 GCA_964631725.1 uncultured Rhodospirillaceae bacterium
TCCTCCCTTTGGAAACAGGATCACATGTCCCAAATGTTTTGATGACGGACAGTCAGGCTTGGCGACAACGGCGGATTCCATCACGCCGGGATGCTCCACCAGGGCGCTCTCCACCTCGAAAGGCGAAATGCGGTAGCCGGATGACGAGATGATGTCGTCGGAACGGCCGACGAACCAGATGTAGCCGTCGCCATCGCGGGTGGCCGTGTCGCCGGTGTAATACCAGCCGTTGCGGAAGGACTTCGCCGTGGCGTCCGGGTCCCGGAAATAGCCTTCGAACAGCCCCGGCGGATAGGGATCGGTGATCTTCACCGCGATATGGCCGACCGTGTCGTCCGCGACCACATTGCCGTCATCATCAATAATACCGATTTCGATACCAGGCACCGGCTTGCCCATGGAACCGGGACGGATCTCCATGCCCGGATAGTTGGCGACGATATTCACCGTCTCTGTCTGACCATAACCATCGTGAATGTCGCAACCCGTGGCCGCCTTCCAGGAGCGCATGGCCTCCGGGTTCAGAGGTTCGCCGGCACCGATGCAATGGCGGATAGAGCTGAGGTCATGGCCGGAAATATCCATCGTCGCGAAAACGCGGTAGACCGTGGGCGGGGCGCAGAACGTGGTCACCCTGTACTTCTCGATCAGTTTCAGGTGCATTTCGGCATCGAAACCGGCGGCGTCGTACAGCATAATCGCCGCGCCCGCGATGATGGGGGGAAAGATGATGCCCCAGGCCGCCTTGGCCCAGCCGGTATCCGTCAGGGTCCAGTGGATATCGTCCCGGCGCAGGCCCTGCCAATATCTGCAGGTGATGGTATGGGCCAGGCCATAGGCATGGTCACGGGCAACCATTTTTGGCAGCGACGTGGTGCCGGACGTGAAATAGATCAACATCTGGTCATCCGCCTTGGTCGGCGGCACCATCGTACGGCCGAATGCATCCGATGCGGTGGCGCAGGCGGTTTCCTTACAGGTCCAGCCCGCCCGTTCCTCACCGATGATGATCAGATGCTCCAGGGTTGGGCAATTCTCCCGCACCGCCTCGACCTTTTCCGCATGTTCGGCGGTGACGATGACGATCTTGGCGCCGGAGCGGTTGACCCGGTATTCGATGTCATGGGCGGTCAACAGATTGGTGCCGGGCATGGCCACCACGCCCGTCTTCATGCAGCCGAACAGCACGTGATAGAAGGCCGGGACACGGGTAATCATAACGAAGGCGAAATCGCCCTTTTCAGCACCAAGGCCCTGCAACACATTGGCGAATTGGTTCGAGGCACGCTCCAGGTCGCCATAACTGTGTTCCTCGGCGCTCTCGCCGTCGTTGGCTACGGCAATCAGGGCCGTCTTATCGGCATCCGACGCCTGTTTCGACAGCACATCAAAGGCAAAATTGAAGTCGCTGGGTATCTCGAACTTGAATTTTGCCCGTGCCGCCTCGTAATCGAATGTCCCCGCCTCGGTGCCCATGACGCCGCTCCTGCTTATAAGATTTTGCTGGCGCTAACCTATGACGGCGTGCCTCGCGAGGTCAATTCGGCAAGCGGCACCTGGACCCACCTGCAGCATCAAACTCGCTGGCTAGAATTCGTCCGGCAAACCGGCGCCAATATCGACAAAGCTGAACCGATCCACCAGACGCTCCACCATGCCGACATCGGCCCCGTCAAGGGGCGTGACTCTTTCTGCGGATGAGGCCGATACGCCAAACAACTGCATTGGCTGGGTCTTGTCGCTGGGCTGCACCGGCAGGATCAGAACATGAATGTCGGCGCCGCGCTTATTCGGATTTGGATGCGGCAGGACGGCATGGCTGCCGCAGGGTTGATTGGCCATGGCCCAGAGCCGCCGGCCCCGCAGTTCGCGGTCTTGCGGCGGCGCCATGTCGACATAGTTGTGTCCCGTCAGATCGATACCGAATAATTCCAGATACGTCGTGCCCGCCAGGCGGACGAGGGTCTCGGACGGCGACCAAACTTCCATGACGAGAACGCGCGACAGCAGTTTTTGGATATCGTCCAGGTTCAACTGATCACGGACCGGCACCACATTCCCGCCGCGCCAGCCGCGCCACGCGGCGGCAAAATCGCTGATGTCGGCGGACACGCGCGGCATGGCGGCCAACGCGATGCCATTTTCCTGATCCGCCATTGTTCCTCCTACTAAACTCTTTTGGTACTTCATTCGGCGGGCCTTTACTTTACGTGAGTTTACCCTCGCTGTCTGCCTGCGGCACCCTGTTTCAGTTGCGCCCGAAAATCTTTGCTCTTGTCGGATTAGCTTGGGCAGTGAAAACTGGCGCCAATAGTTTCCAAGTCAAGGGGGGGAATATGAGCCCGATTAATTCAGGAAGACCCATACGTCCAGGGGACCGTTACCAGCCCCGGCCAACACCGGGCGGTGGGGCGCCAATCGGTCGGACAGGGCCACGTGTCAGCACGGGCGGCAAAAAGGAAATCCTTTGCGCCTTTGGCGTTGACGTGGATGCGGTGGCCGGCTGGCTGGGTTCGTACGGCGGTGAGGACAGCCCCTGTGATATCTCGCGCGGACTATTTTCGGGCGAAGTCGGGGTGCCGCGCCTGGTCAATCTTTTCGACCGTTATGCCATTCCCACCACCTGGTTCATTCCCGGCCATTCCATCGAGACCTTCCCCGAGCAATGCAAGCTGGTGGTCGACGCGGGGCACGAGATCGGCATGCACGGCTATTCCCACGAGAACCCCATTGCGATGACGCCGGAACAGGAAATCGCCGTGATGGACAAATGCATCGATCTGATCGAGAAGCTGGCCAAGCGCCGGCCCACCGGCTATGTGGCGCCGTGGTGGGAGTTCAGCCCGGTGACCAACGAATTGCTGCTGCAACGGGGCATCAAGTACGACCACAGCCTGATGAACGATGATTTCCACCCCTTCTATGTGCGGGTCGGCGATAGCTGGACGCCGATCGATTATTCCAAGCATCCGGATGAATGGATGACACCCCTGGTGCGCGGTCAGGAGACCGACCTGATCGATATTCCGGGCAGTTGGTACCTCGATGACCTACCGCCGATGATGTTCATCAAATCGGCGCCGAACAGTTTCGGCTTCGTCAATCCCCGGGATATCGAGGAATTGTGGCGGGATCAGTTTGACTGGGTGTATCGGGAGAACGACTACGCCGTCTTCACCATGACGATCCACCCGGACGTCTCGGGCCGGCCCCAGGTTCTGTTGATGCTGGAGCGGATGATCGAATACATCACGTCGCATACCGGTGTACGCTTTTGCACCTTCGACGAAATCGCCGATGATTTCCGTCAGCGCTGTCCCCGCGAGGGTGTGGCGGCAACTGCCCCGGCGTAACTCATGTGTACCCGCTAATGTGTGCGTTATGCGGCGTATTGGGCGGGCGCGGCCACTGGACCGAAAGCGCCGCCGCGCCGGAAGCCTTCGCCTCCCGCCCCGAAGCCCACACCCGGGCGCGGGAGCAGCAGGCGCGCACCCGTCTGGTCAACCGGGTGCTCGACCACTATGGCCTGCGCCTGAGCGATTGGTCGGGCGGCGCCCAAGTGCTGCGCGGGCGCACCGGACGCACGGCCCTGGTCAGCAATCTGTCCGAGATGTGGGCGGCGGCGGATGACCTGGGCCGGCGGGACTGTGATCCCCTGGACCCGGAACTGCTGCGGCGTTTGTCGGGGCGGTAGCGATGGCTGAATATTCCGAAGCGACGCCGATCAATATCATCACCGGCTTTCTGGGCAGCGGCAAGACCACGCTGCTGAAAGGCCTGCTGGCGGCACCTGACCTGACGGACACCGCCGTCCTGATCAACGAATTCGGCGCCGTGGGCCTGGATCACGAACTGGTGCAAAACGTCACCGAAAGCACGCTGTTGCTGGACAATGGCTGCCTCTGCTGCGCCATCCGCGGCGATTTGCAGGGCGCCTTGCGTGATCTGCTGTCCCAGCGGCAAAGCGGCCAGGTGCCCTATTTCAGGCGCGTGGTGATCGAAACTTCCGGCCTGGCCGACCCCGCCCCCATTGCCTACACCCTGCTGGCGGAACCGGTGCTGCAGCATCATTTCCGCCTGGGCGGCATTATCGCCACGGTGGATGCGGTCAACGGCGGCGAGCAATTACGGCGCTTCCCGGAATCCGTGAAGCAGGTGGCCATGGCGGACCGCCTGATCATTGCCAAGACAGACCTGGCGGAAGCAGAGCAGATCAATACGCTCCACACCGGATTGCGCCGCCTGAACAAATCGGCCCAGATCGTTGAAGTCGCCGAAGGTGATGTTCAGCCGGCGTCGTTGTTGACGGACGACATGTACGACGAGGGCGGCCGCAAGCGGGAGATTGAACATTGGCTGGCGGATGAAGCGGGCGAAGACGCCTTGGCCCATGATCATGCCGACCACATCCATTCCTTCGCCCTGACTTATCCGACGCCGTTGGACTGGACCGCATTCGGCATCTGGATGAGCATGCTGCTGCACCGCCACGGCGACAATGTCCTGCGCATCAAGGGCCTGCTGAATGTGGCGGGGGTGCCGACGCCGGTGTTGATCAACGGCGTACAGCATATCGTGCATCCACCGTCCCACCTGCCCGCCTGGCCTTCCGAGGCGCGGCATTCCCGCATCATCTTTATCGTCCGGGATATGGATCAGACGGCGATCGAAGCCTCGCTGGCCGCCTTTAACAAACTCGCCAATCCGGATGCGGCGCCGGGACAGGCGGCCTAGCGCATGTCGGGATTAATCAAACCCGGCCCCATGCGCCAAAACCTTTAGAATAGAGCAACTTATCCGCATTCAATTGAATGCGGATAAGTTGCTCTAGGGGATTCCCACCATCTCGGTGCCGCTTTGAAACACCCTTACGGCATCGCGATCGATCCACTTTTCCATGCCGTCCGGCTTGATGTGCTTCATGTAGGCTGACCAACCGGAAGCATCGGGAAAATACAGCTCCGCCATGCCGGCATAGGGTTCGGCATCCGGTTCGATGCTGTGACTGACCGCGTAGCGGAAGCCGCCCACCGCTTCCATGGTCTGGCGGACATTGGGCACATGCACATCCAGCCAATGATCGAACAATTCACGGCAGTCGGCGCCTTTCTGCAGGCCAACCAGGAATGTGACCTTGAAAAATCCGCTGCGGGTACAGGGGAATGGCGGATTCAGGGTCGGCGGTTCCAATGGCAAGGCACCGTCCATGACGACATATTCCCGCGTCGCCCAAGGCATATAAGGTTCGACTTTTTCCTGAAACGTATCGGTTGGTTCCGCGCCATGCGCGGTGCTTGGCCGCGGCAGCGCTTTTTGATACCAAAGCTGCGCCACGCCGTCCCAATCCTGCGGCTTGTCGGATTTGGGATCAAACAGGGTCGCAACATAATGCTCCGCGTAAAGCGAGCCCGCCGCGCCGCCTTGCTGGTGCCGCTCGATAACATCGGGCATGTGATTGGCGAACCAATGGGCGATCAATTCCTCGCGCGTCGTCGCCGGCTTGCGCTTAATCAAAAACATCATCTTCGCGCCGGCGGTCTGCGGGGGTCTTTCTGAAGTCATAATGTCACCTATCAACAATTGACGTCGAAACAGCCTGAACCATCCCCATCATATTCATCCCCACCCCATGGGTTACAGCAGCCTAGACGATACGGCTGTTCTTGTTGCCCCAATAGCGGTCCTTCAACAGGCGCTTGTAGAGTTTTCCGGTTTCGAGACGCGGCAGTTCGACCTCGAAGTCCACGGAGCGCGGTACCTTGTAATGGCCCAGATGATCATTCGCATAGGCCAGGATCTCGGCCGCCAGATCATCGGAAGGTTCAATGCCCGGCGACGGCTGCACCACCGCCTTGACCTCTTCGCCAAAGTCCGGGTTCGGCACGCCAAAGACGGCGACATCGGCGACCTTGGGGTGCATGACGATGCAGTCCTCGATCTCCTGGGGATAGATATTGACGCCGCCCGAGATGATCATGAAACTTTCCCGGTCGGTCAGGTACAAGAACCCGTCCTCGTCCAGATAGCCCACGTCGCCCAACTTGGTCCAAAGCCGATGTTCGGGATGTTTCGCGCCTTCGGTCTTTTCCGGATCGCCGTGATACTGGAACGGCATCTCTTCACGCTCGAAAAATATTACCCCGGTCTCGCCGACCGGTAATTCCGCGCCGGCCTCGTCACAGATGTGCAAAACGCCCAGAATCGGGCTGCCGACGCTGCCGGGATGGTCCAGCCACTGTTCGCTGCTGCAAACGGTCATGCCGTTCAACTCGGTGCCGCCGTAATACTCATAGATGATCGGTCCCCACCAATCGATCATTTGCTGCTTTACATCAACGGGACAGGGCGCGGCGGCATGGATGGCAACACGGTGGCTGGAGAAGTCATGGCCGGTGCGCTCCGCCTCGTCCAGCTTCAGCATACGGATGAACATGGTCGGCACCCACTGGCTATGGGTGATCTGGTGTTTTCCGATCAGACGCAGAGATTCCGCCGCATCGAACTTTTCCATGATCACGTTGGTCCCACCCAGACTATGCACGGCGGTGGTAAAGCCAAGCGGCGCGGAGTGATAGAGCGGCGCCGGGGAAAGATAGATCGTGTCGGTACCAACATTGTAGAGCTGTTGAACAAGGGTATCGAGCATGGACGGCGCCGCGAAACCTTCGCCGCTCAACGGCCGTTTGATACCCTTCGGCCGCCCGGTGGTGCCGGAGGAATAGTTCATGAAATCGCCCCGCGGCTCCTCGCTGGGCGGTTCAACCGGCTGCCTGGCGATCTCGTCCTCATAGCAATCATATCCCGCCACCGCGCCGTCGATCATCAATCGCACGAGGCAATTTACGATCCCGGGCAACAGTGGTGCCGCCACGCCCGCCAGGGCGGCGGAGGTCACGATCGCCTTGGCGCCGGAATCGTTGACGATATAGGTCACTTCTTCCGCCGTGAGATACTTGTTCACCGCGCACACCAGCATGCCCGAGCGGACCACGGCCCAATAGACCTCGTGGTAGCGGATATTGTTTTCCATGAATAACGCGACGACGTCGCCCGGTTGCAGGCCCGCCGCGCGAAAAAAATGGGCCAGGCGGATGCTTCTTTCGTTCAACTCGCCATAGGTCAGGCTCTGGCCGGAGCCGGCCATGATGGTGGCAATTTTGTCGGGATTGGCGGCGGCGTGTTCAATGATCGGCATCTGCTACTCCTCAAAGCTACGGCATCGGCACCGACCCAAACCGTGATTACTATTCCGACAGCGAGGATCGCCGCGGCGGCGCCCGCCGCGTCGTCCAGCCGTCGCGAAAGGCCCGCACCACATGGTGAAGCAGGTAAAACAGGATTGCCAGAATCACCATCAGGATAATCGCCAGCAAATGACCGCCGAATTCTCCGCCGATAATGGCGCCGCGATTGACCAGATGTTCGCCCAGCATGGCCACCGACTGCAGGGTGCCGCCGGCACAGAAAATCACCGCGACCAGGATCGCCACCTGCAGGCTGTCGAAGACCAGGACCTCGACATTCAGGGCGCCGCCGTCGCGGCCGAACTGGGTACGAAAACTCTGCCAGTGCGAGATGACATAGCCGATTATGCCGACCAACGAAGCAAACCAGAACACCACATTGGAGAAATGGATCTGGGGAATATGGGCCACCAGATAGGTTTCGAACGGCTTATAAAAATACAGAAAGATCAGCAATATGATGATTGCGATCAAACTGATCCAAAATTTTGGCCGCCGTTCCGTTTTTTCTTCCGCCATCTCACCCCAACCCAGCCCTGGTGCCCGAACTACTTAACTATGCTGCGGGATGGTACCCGATACGGTTTGTTTGTCAAAATGGTCAAATTAGCCGCGATATATTGATCCGAACGAGTTGACCCATATCCCCGGCACGCTAACATGCAGGGTCGAATTTGACCGGCGTAAGGGGAAGAAATCCTCCGCCGGATTGTATAGAGTAGGGGGCAATAAGAATGGGGAGGCGGAATGAGTAGTCGGCTGGGCGTGGATGTTGGTGGCACCTTCACCGACCTTTTGCTGTTCAATGAACAGAACAGCGAGTTGCGCCTGTTGAAGACACCATCGACGCCCCAGGATCAGTCCATCGGCATCATGCACGGCATCTCGCAGTTGATTGCCGAGAGCGGCATCAGTCCTTCCGAAATCCATGCCCTTCTGCATGGCACCACCGTCTCCACCAACATCGTGCTGGAGGAAAAAGGCGCCAAGGTCGGCCTGCTGGTGACCAAGGATTTCGAACAGGTCCTGCATCTGGCCCGCTCGCAGACGCCGGGGCCCCTGGCCGGCTGGATGATCATGGAAAAACCCGATCCCCTGGCGGATCTGGAGCTGACCCGCGGCGTCCCCGAACGGATCAGCGCCCGGGGCGATGTGCTCACGCCCCTGGACGAGGCCGCGGCGCGCCAGGCCGTGCGCGAATTGATCGACGCCGGCGTTGAATCGATTACCGTTTCGCTGCTGCATTCCTACGCCAACCCGGAGCATGAGCGCCGCCTGCGCACGATTATCGAGGAAACGGGAAGTGACATCCCGATTTCCCTGTCGTCGGATATTCTGCCCGAGTTCCGCGAGTACGAGCGCACCCTGGTGACGGTGATGAACGCCTATGTGGGTCCGTCCATGCGCCGCTATCTGGCCAGTTTCGAGGACAAGCTGAAGACCATCCAGTTCTCGCCCCACGTCAATATCGTGCGCTCCGACGGCGGTTTGATGTCGGTGCAGCGGGCTTCGGAATCACCGGTGCATACCATGCTGTCGGGACCGGCCGGCGGGGTTTCGGGCGCGGCGTTCCTGGCCCATCTGGCCGGCCGCGACAATGCCCTGGGCTTCGACATGGGCGGGACATCGACCGATGTTTCGTTGATCCAGGACGGCCAGCCATTGATCTCGCGGCAGACCTCCCTGGGCGATTATCCCATCAAGGTGCCTTCGGTGGAGGTTCATTCGGTCGGCGCGGGCGGTGGTTCCATCGCCCACGTGCCCATGACCGGGGCCCTTCGCGTCGGGCCGGAAAGCGCGGGCGCCGTGCCGGGCCCGGCCTGTTACGGACGCGGCGGCGAACAGCCCACGGTAACCGACGCCAACCTGCTGTTGGGGCGCCTGCCGCCGCAATTGCTCGACGGCCAGATGGTCCTCGATGTGAAAGCGGCCGAGGAAGCGGTGGGCAAGGTCGCCCGCGCCCTGGGCCTGGACCTGCATCAGGCGGCGCAGGGCATTCTCGATATCGTCAACGAGAACATGTTTGGCGCCCTGCGCCTGGTCAGCGTGCAAAAGGGCCTGGACCCGCGTGATTTCGCCCTGGTGGCGTTCGGCGGCGCGGGCCCGCTGCATGGCAACGCCATGGCCATTCTGGGCAATTGTTATCCGGTTATCGTGCCGCCGACGCCGGGCGTGCTGTCGGCCCTTGGCTTCCTCTGTTCCGATGTGAAGAATGAATTCGCGCAGACCTACGTGCGCAACGTCGCCGACGTGGACAGCGCCCAATTGGGTCAGATTTATGACCGGTTGGGCCGGGACGCGCGGGGCTGGCTGCGCGAGGAAGGCATTGACGAGGGGCGCCAGGAACTCAGCTTCCAGGTGGATGTGCGTTACTTCCGTCAGGGCTATGAATTCGCCCTGCAGGTCAACCCGGAAAGCCTGAGCAATGGCGGCCTGACGGACCTGGAGGCGCGCTTCGGCGATGCCCACGAGCGCCTGTACGGCTTCCGTCTGGAGCAACCGGTGGAACTGGTCAACCTGCGCGCCGTCGGCGCCGGCCAGGTGGAAAAGGTACATCTGCCCAGTTTCGAGTTGGAAGGCCCGGATGCCTCGGCGGCGGTTGTGGAGCAGCACAGGGTTCATTTCGACGGCGGCTTCGTCAACGCCAATATCTATGACCGCAAACTGCTGCGCGCCGGCCACCGCATCGCCGGGCCGGCGGTGGTGACCCAGACGGATTCAACGACGGTTATCCATCCCGGACATGTGGGCACCGTCGATCGTTATTTGAATATTCTGATATCGCCCGAAGGCGCGCAGGCATAGGGGCCGATAATTACATGAATGAACAAAATCCAGAGCGCGGGCGGATTTCCCTCGATGACCTGTTAAAGGCCAACAAGGCGCAGTTCGACAAGGTCTTCGCGGACCAGATGCAGGAAAGCGGTCTGCTGTCCGTCGATCACCGTCCCGCCACCGCCGACGACCTCGCCTCCGCCAGCGTCGCCAGCAGCCACACCGCCGATGATGTTACGGCGCAATTGAATGCCCGTTACGGCGGCCGCTGGTCCTCGGAGATCATGGAGCATTCAAGCGATCGGGGCAGCGTCTCGGTCCTGGTCAAGCTGGTCGTCGATGATGTTTCGAAAATGCAGTTCGGCACCGCCCGCGCCAATGGCGACAAGGGCAAGGCGTTGCAGCGGGCCACCGATGATGCTCTGGCGAAGTGTTTTGCCATGCTGGCGGACGAGGCGTTCCCCTCCCCTGTCGAGGGTGCTGAGACCGCGCCCGGTCCCGCCCGGCGGCCGCAGCCATCAAACCTGCCCGCCAGCGCACAGCAGCCGCAACAAACCGGTGGCAAATTGGACGTGGTCACCCTGGATTTGATCGAAAACGCCCTGCGTAATGCCCGGCATGAAATGGACGCGGTGCTGTTCCGTTCCGCCATGTCGCCGGTGATCCGCGAACAGCACGACGAATACCCCATGATCACCGATCCCAAGGGGCGGATGATCGTTGGGCAGTTCGGTTCCTACGTGCCGGAAATGTTGAAGATGCAGAATTTCGACCTGGAACCAGGCGATGTGATCCTGCAATCCGATCCGTTCCAGTGCGGCGGCGCCATCAGCCACATCAACGACTGGCTGGTCCTGGTGCCGGTATTCTTCCAGGGCAATCTGGTCGGCTTTACCTCCATGTTCGGGCATATGATGGATGTCGGCGGTCCGGTGCCCGGCTCCATGCCCACGGCGGCAACCTCGATCTTTGGTGAGGGCCTGCGCATTCCGCCGATCAAGCTGTATGAAGGCGGCGTGCTGAACCAGGCCGCCCTCGACCTGATCATGAACAACACGCGCACGCCGGAGATGAATTATTCCGACCTGATGGCCATTCTGGCCGGGTGCCGGGCCGGCGAGAAACGGGTGATCGAGCTGTGCGAACGTTTCGGCGCGGATATCTATAGCGATGCCTGCGAGGCACTGCTGGAACGAACCGAGCGGGCCATGCGCCGGTTGATCGTGCAAAACCTGCCGACCGAGCCCCAATCGTTCGAGGACTATGTCGATGACGACGGCTGCGGCAACGGCCCCTTCAAGATGAAGCTGACGGTCTGGCGCGAGGGCGAACATGCCTATTTCGATTGGACCGGCACCGCTGCCCAGGCGCCCGGGCCCATCAACTTCTACCTCCATGAAGGCATGTTCAAGATGTTCATCGGGGTCTACATGATCATGGTGTTCGACCCCCAGATCCTGTTCAATGACGGCTTCTACGATCTGATCCACGTCACCCTGCCCAAGGGATCCTTGGTGCATCCGGACTTTCCCGCATCCCTGGGCTGCCGCACCCATACATTGTCGCGGCAGTTCGATGTCATGGGCGGCGCCTTGAGCCACAATGCGCCGGAACTGGCTACCGCCGCCGGCTATGGCTCCAGCCCGCATTTCCTGTTTTCCGGCACGGACCAGGACGGCCGGGACTTCCAGTTGATGGAAATCCTTTACGGCGGCATTCCGGGTCGCCCCATCGGTGACGGCATGGACGGGCATTCCTGGTGGCCGCTGTTCGAAAACATTCCCACCGAGTACCTGGAGACCTATTACCCCATGGTGATCGAGAGCTATGGCTCCATTGCCGATACCGGCGGCGCGGGTTTGCACCGGGGCGGCAACGGTCTTGAAAAGGTTTATCGCCTATTGGCGGAGGGCGATGTTTCCATTCATGACGACCGGGATGTCAGCCAGCCCTGGGGCATTCTGGGTGGCAAGCCCGGTGCCGTGTCGAAGAAATTCCTGATCCGCACGGATGGCGAGAAGACGCCCCTGCCCTCGAAAATCGACAATGTCCGGGTCCGTCCCGGTGACCGTATCGTCTTTTGCACCGCCGGCGGCGGCGGCTGGGGCGATCCGTTGGAGCGGGATCCGATTTGGGTGCGCAACGACGTGGCGCGGCGGCTGGTTAGCGTGGAGCTGGCGCGAAGTGACTATGGCATTGTCCTGGAGGGAGCGGAGCTGACCGTCGACCGACGCGCCAGCCAGGACTTGCGCGAAGGCATGCGGCGAAACCGCAAGACCTTGCCGATGTTTGATTTTGGCGCGCGGCGCGGTGCCGGATAAGCCAATGCGAAATGACTTGATAGAAGCTACGAAAACGAAAAAACAAGGGTGCCTGCACGATGTTTGAAGTTGGAATTGCGCTGTTCATCACGGCCATCGTCGTCATTGCGATCCTGTATATTATTTCCATCTGGATCTATAAGCGGGCGCCCTCGAATATGTGCTTCATCCGCACGGGCTTTCGCGGCACCAAGGTCTGCCTGGGCAAGGGCGCCCTGGTTCTGCCAGTGTTTCACGAGGTTTCCTGGGTCTCGTTGGAAACTCTGAAGCTGATCATCTCGCGCTCCCGGGATCAGGCGATATTGACCTCTGACAATATCCGCATCGATGCGGTGGTGGAGCTCTATACCCATGTGGGCCATACGGACGAGGCCGTGTTGGTTGCCTCCCGCAGCCTGGGCGAAAAGACGTTTGATTCCGACAAGGTGCGCAATCTGCTCGAGGCCAAGGTTGTCGGTGCCCTGCGCAGCTATGCCGCGACCAAGACCCTGAAGGAATTGCATCAAAACCGCGACGCCTTCGCCAGCGACATTCGCGGCGGCGTCACCGAAAGCTTCACCGCCAACGGCCTGGTCCTGGAAGAAGTCTCCATTGTCACCCTGGAACAGTCCGGCAAGGAATTCTTCCGTACCGACAACGTCTTTGACGCCGAGGGCCTGAAGGTGATCACCGAGATTACTTCCGATGCCAAGCGCAAGGTGCATGACACGGAAAAACGCACCACCGTGTCGATCCGGCAAAAGGATCTCGATACCCAGTTGGAACTATTGGAAATCGAGCGCCACGAAGCCGTGGCACGGGCCAATCAGGACAAGGAAATCGCCAACGAACAGGCCAAGCAGCTAGGCGAAAAGCAGATCTATGTGCTCGACCAACGCATGGGCGTGGAAGAAAAGGAAATCGACAACGAAAAATCCCTCGAACGCATGCGGACCGAGCGTGACCTGGCGGTCACGGAAGAGGCCAAGCGCCGGGAGACCGCCGAGATCCAGAAAGAGCTGGCCCTGGAGAAGGAGCGGCGCGACCGCGAAATCGATTTGATCGCCAAGGCGCGGGAAGAAGAATTGGCCAACATCAGCCGCAATCTGACTCTTGAGAAGGCCGAGCGCGACCGGCAGATCGAACTGGTGGACAAGGCGAAGGATGCCGAACTGGCGGAGATCGAACGCACCCTGGCTCGTGAGCGGGCCGAAAAACAGCGGGAAATCGAACTGTCGCAAAAGGAAAAGGAACGCCAG
Organism: uncultured Rhodospirillaceae bacterium; assembly: GCA_964631725.1. Lineage (GTDB taxonomy): Bacteria > Pseudomonadota > Alphaproteobacteria. The sequence goes on from CAZVYX010000050.1 coordinate 13,579, forward strand.
CAGTCGGAAATCGAACGCATCACCGCCGTCATGGCCGAGGAAGAGGCGGCCCGCGATGCCCGCCACGAGGCCGCCGAACAGGCCAGCCTGGCGGTGCGCAAACGGGCCCTGGAAACGCGCCTGGAAATGCTGGAACTGGACCGCCAGGAAAGCTTTGCCGCCGCCAAGCAGGAACAGGAAGTGGCCAATGAAAAGGCCAAGGTCCTGAGCGAGCAGCAACGCTATATCCTGGACCGGCGCTGGGAAGTGGAGCAGGAAGAGATCGAAAAGGCCGAGGCCGTGGAAAAGGCCCGCATCGAAAAGGAGGCGGCGGTAATCCGCCAGGGCGGGGCCACACATGCCGCCGAGATCGAGCGCAGCCTGGCCCGGCAAAAGGCCGAGCGCGATAGCGAGATTGAATTGATCGGCAAGGCCGAGGAACTGGAGCGGGCGGAAATTCGCCGCACCCTGGCCCGCGAGCAGGAGGAGCGTGACCGGGAAATCGCCCTGGTGGCAAAGGCCAAGGAACTGGAACAGGTCGAAGTACAAAAAAACCTGGCGGTCGAAATGGAGCAACGGACACGCGACATCGCGCTGATCGAAAAGGACAAGGAGCGGGAGGCCGCCGACATCCGGCGCTTCCTGGCCCGCGAGACGGAAGAGCGCGACCGAGAGATTGCCATGGTCGAAAAGACCAAGGAGTTGGAAGCCGCCGAAGTGCAACGCCTGGCCACCACGGCGGAACGGGAAGGCGCGCAGCACCGGGTCGAATCCGTGCGTCTGGTCGCCGATGCCGAGCGGGCCAAGGAGGTCGAACAGATTGACGCGGAAATGCTGGCGGAAATCCGCCGCATCGACGAAGAGAGCAAGGCGGCAATTACGCGCATGCATATGATCACCCAATCGGAGGCGCGGAAACTGGCGGCCGAACAGGAATCGGACGCCACCATGATCCGCGCCCGCGCCTCGGCCGAGGCCCAGAAGATCAACGCCGAGGGTATCGAGCGCGAAGCCGCCGCCCAGGGCCGGGCCGAGATGGAGGTCGAAGCCCTGCGCGTGGAAAACACCCAACGCTTGCTGGAGGCCGAGGCCACGGGCATGGAAGCCAAGGCCGATGCGCTGAAGAAATACAACGAGGCGGCGACCTTCCTGGAACTTGCCAAGCTATCGATCGAGGCGGACCGGGACATCCATATCGATCAGGCCAAGGCCATGGGCAACGCCCTGGAAGGCGCGCAAATCCGCATGTATGGCGGCGGCGACGGCACGGTGGACACCATTCGCGGCCTGTTCACCCAAGGCTTCGGCGTCGGCGAGGTGCTGGAGGGTTTCGCCCAGTCCATGCCCGAGGGTCTGCGCCAGAAGTTCTCCGCCAATGGCCTGCGCGGACTATTCGGCCGTCCCTACGGTCAGGGCAGCATGCGCGAGGCGGCGGAACATCTTGCCGCCCTTGTGGACAGCACCCTGAGCACCAAGAAATCCCGTAGCATCAATTTCCCCGAAGCCCTGGACAAACTGGTCGAGGCAGCTGGCGACGATGAAACCATGAGCCAGACCCTGGCCATGATGAAGGAATTGAACAGCCGGGGTGGCTTTGACGAGGTGCCATTCGAGAGTGTCTGGAACATCATGCAGGCCGTCGCCAAGACCGCCGATTAGGGTTGGTCCGTGCGGACCCAAGCGTCATTGTCATGGCCGAACTAGACGTTGTCATAGAGCACGTGGACAAGACCTTTCCGGGCAACACCCGGGCGGTCATTGACTTCAGTGCCGAGATCGAACACGGCGAGTTCGTCTCCATGCTGGGGCCGTCGGGCTGCGGCAAGACGACGCTGCTGCGCATGATCGGCGGTTTGGAAGAGGTGACGCGGGGCAAGATCTACATCGCCGGCAGGGATGTCACGGATCTGCCGCCATCCCATCGCGACACTTCCATGATGTTTCAAAGTTTCGCCCTGTTTCCCCACCGCACGGTGTTCCAAAACGTGGAATTCAGCCTGAAAATGCGCGGCATGGACAAGGACATGCGCGCCGGCAAGGTTTGGGCCATGCTGGAAACGGTCGGCTTGGACCAACTATCGTCGCGCCGGCCGTCGGATCTGTCGGGCGGCCAGCAACAGCGCGTCGCCCTGGCCCGGGCTCTGATCAGCGAGCCGACGGTGCTGTTGCTGGACGAACCCCTGGGCGCGCTGGACTACAACCTGCGGCAAACCATGATGGTCGAATTGAAAAAAATCCAGCAGGAGACCGGCATCACCTTCATCATGGTCACCCATTCACAGCAGGAAGCCATGTCGATGGCGGACAAGGTGATCGTGATGTCCGACGCCATGGTGCAGCAGATCGGCTCGTCCCGCGAGATCCACGAAAACCCGCGCAACCGCTTCGTCGCCGATTTCATCGGCAACAATAATATTTTCAGTGGTACGATCCGCTCGCGCAGCGGCTCCATGGTCTTTGTCGAGACGGGAGAGCAGCTCTATTATATCCGGGTGCCCGAGCATATCCGTCAGGTCCCCGTGGGCCAGGAGGCCTATTTTTCGGTCCGCGCCGATTTGATGCACACCGGCGACAACCCGGAGATGGCGAACAAGGTCGTGGGCAGCTATGTGGCGACGGAATTCCTCGGTACCTTGGAGACGGATGTCTTCGAACTCGGTCCGGGCCATTTCGTGCATGTGGAGCAGCATCGCCATTTGTCGGACAGCTCATATAAAGTCGGGGCGCGCGAGACCCTGTGCTTCGCGGCAGACTCCGGTATGTTGTTGGAGGAAACCAGGCGTCCGGATGATTAGCATGTAGCCGGAATGCCAAAAATCGATGGATCAGCGCAAATGGATAGAACCGCCGATGTCGTTGTAATTGGTGCCGGTATCGCCGGCACCGCCACCGCCTATTATCTGGCCAAGGGCGGCGCCAAGGTCATTGTCTGCGAAAAGGGCGAGATCGCCGGCGAGCAATCCAGCCGAAACTGGGGCTTTGTCCGCCAGCAGGGCCGCGACCCGGCGGAAATTCCCCTGATGATGGAAGCCAACAAGATCTGGCGCGGCCTGGAACGGGAATTGAACGCCGACCTGGAATGGCTTTCCGCCGGCAACATGGTCACCTTCGATAACGACGAGGAAGCCGCCGGTTGGGAACAGTGGCGGCAAACAGCGGCGGAATTCGGCCTGCCGGCGCAAATTTTGAGCCGGTCCGAATTGGACGCCATAACGCCGGGCAACGCCTTCGACTGCCAGGGCGCCATTTTCACCGAGAATGACGGCCAGGCCGAACCGACCAAGGTTACCGCCGCCCTGGCCCGCGCGGCGGAGGGCCGGGGCACAGAGTTCCTGACCCATTGCGCCGTGCTGGAGGTGGAGACCAGCGCCGGCGCCGTCTCCGGCGTTGTCACCGAACAGTGCACCATCCGGGCGCCGGTTGTGGTTTGCGCCGCCGGCGCTTGGTCCGGGCGCATGCTGCGAACGCTGGGCCTTAAACTGCCGCAAATGTGGATCAAGGGGTCGGTGGCGCGGACCACGCCGGGCCCGATTGTCTCGCACACGGCAACCTGGACCGGCGTCGCCTTTCGCCAGCGCCGGGACGGCACATTCAATATCGCCACGCGCTCGGCCGATCATGATTTGACCCTGGAAAGCATCCTGAATTTTCCCGCCTTCGCCGGCAGTTTCGCCCGCAACAAACGGGATATTAAGCTGAACCTGAACCGGCTGTCGTTCGATCTGCTGGGCGGCAGCTTTTCCAAATCCGCCCTGGCCAGGGAACTGACCACCCACCGCATTCTCGATCCCGAGCCCAACCACAAGGTGCTCAACCATGTCCTTTCGGAACTGCACCGCCTGTTGCCGAGCACGGCGGAGGTGGAGATTGAACGCACCTGGGCCGGCTACGTCGATATGATCCCGGACATGTTGCCGGCCCTTGATGCGCTCGAGCAGCCATCGGGCCTTGTCCTGGCCACTGGCTTCTCGGGCCACGGTTTCGGCATGGGGCCGATCGTCGGGCGCCTGATCTCGGAACTGATCCTGCGCGGCAAGCCATCCCTGGACCTGAGCGCCTTCCGTTTCAGCCGGTTTTCCGACGGCACGAAACTAACACCACACAGCGTGGTCTAAGTCTGGAGTTTTCTCATGAAGACAGTCCTGATTACCGGTGCCGCGGGCGGCATCGGCACGCGTCTGCGCACTTTGTTGAAGGGTGTTTATCCGCGCCTGATCCTCAGCGACCGGGAACAACCCGCAAATCTGAGCGCCGACGAGGAATTCGTCGCCGCCGATCTTGCCGACATGGCCCAGGTCACGGCTCTGTTGCAGGGCGTTGACGGCGTCATCCACCTGGGCGGCCGCTCGGTCGAGGATGAATGGGATGTCATCCATTCAGCCAACATCGTCGGCTGCCACAATCTGTTCGAGGCCGCGCGGCTGAACGGGACCAAACGGGTGGTCTTTGCCTCCTCCAATCATGCCATCGGTTTCTATCCCCGCCATCGGCGCATCACCGTAGACGACAAAGTCCGTGCCGATAGCCGCTATGGCGTTTCCAAGGCCTTCGGCGAGGCCCTGGGTTCGTTCTATGCCGAGAAGTTCGGCCTGGGCGTTCTGGCCATCCGCATCGGTAATGTCGATGACCATCCGGTGGACGAAAGGCGCCTGTCGATCTGGGTCAGCCCGCGCGATCTGGTGCAATTGATCCGCATTGGTCTGGAGCATCCGGGTCTGCGTTATGAAATCGTCTGGGGTGCCTCCGACAACGCGCGGGCCTGGTGGGACAATGAACCGGCTTACCGCCTGGGCTATCGTCCGGAAGATCGTGCCGAGGATCACCGCGACCATGCCCTCGCCGCCGAGGCCGAGCGGACCCCTGATCCCGTTGCCGATTACTTCCAGGGCGGTGATTTCTGCGCCATCGGGTTCGACGGCCCCGAGCCCGACGGAGGTGCCTAGACGTGGCCAAGATTGACGCCGTTGATTTCTTTTACCTGCGCATGCCCCAGGTGGAGGCGATCTCGGACAACAGCCAGGATTCCCTGCTCGTGCGCGTCAGTTCCGGCGGCGATGTGGGCTGGGGCGAGTGCGACGCCGCGCCGCTGGTTTCCATCGCCTCTTTCATCGCGCCCATGTCCCACGGCTTCTGCCAACCGGTCAGCGCCTCGGTCCTGGACCGGCAGTTGGAGGGCCCGGACGACATTGACCGCATCAACCGCGAAGTCCGGGCCAAGAGCCTGGACCTGCTGCAGACCTCCCATACCCTGGCCGGTATCGACATGGCCTTGTGGGATCTTCTCGGCCGGCGCCGGGGCGAACCGGTCTGGCGCCTGTTGGGCCACGAAAAAAGCACGGCCAAGACCCCCTACGCCTCGCAACTGTTTGGTGACGACCCTCAGGAAACATTGGCCAAGGGCAAGGCCCAGCGCGCGGCCGGTTTCCGCGCCGTGAAATTCGGCTGGGGACCCTACGGCCAGGGCGATGCGGCAACGGATGGCGAACACATCGCCGCCGCCCGCGAGGGCCTGGGCGAGGACGGCATTCTGCTGGTCGATGCGGGTACGGTCTGGGTCGATGATGTGGACGCCGCCACGGCCCGCCTTGATGCGCTGATCACGCACAAGGCGACCTGGTTGGAGGAGCCGTTCATCTCCGCCGCCCTGGGCGCCTACAAGGAACTGGCGGAACGGGCCGCGCCCTTGCGCATCGCGGGCGGCGAAGGGGCGCATAATTTCCACATGGCGCAACAGATGATCGACTACGCCGGCATCGGCTATGTTCAGATCGATGCCGGGCGCATGGGTATTTCCGACAGCAAGCGGGTGGCCGACTATGCCGCCCAACGCGACGTGCGCTTCGTCAACCACACCTTCAATTCGCACATTGCGCTGAGCGCCTCCATGCAGGCTTTCGCGGGCCACGAACAGGACGACATCTGCGAATATCCCGTCGAGGCCAAGCCGCTATCACGGGAGATCACCCAAAGCCTGATCGAACGGGACGGCGATGGCCTGATCAGCGCGCCCGACGCGCCGGGCCTGGGCATGGAAATCGATACGGACGCCCTGGCCCGTTATCTGGTTCAGCTCGAGATCACCATTGATGGCGAGACGAGCTACCGAACACCGCAGCTAACGTGAGCGGCGGTAGAGAATGGTGTAGATCCCCAGAAACACCGAGATCATCGCCAGCGAAAACAGCGTTGACGCCGTGCCGAGGGCAAACAGCGTCGGGCGGATGCGCTGGGTCATCGAGGCATTGATATCCAGGGGCAAGGTGTTCTCCGCCCCTGACAGCAATGTGGTGCGGGCAAACTCATCGTATGACAGGGTGAAGCCGAACAAGCCGGCGGCAACCACGCCCGGGGTGATCAGGGGCAAGGTTATCTCCCTGAACACGGTCCATTCATCGGCGCCCATGTCTCTCGCCGCCTCCTCCAACCTGGAATCGAAACGATTGAAGACCGCCATCATCACCAGATAGCCGAACGGCAGAGCCCAGATCACGTGTACCGCCAAACCGGACGAATACCACGCGGGCGGCAGGCCCAACTGCCGCATCAGGATCGCCATCCCGAGGCTGAGCAGGACGCCCGGCACCATCAGGCCGGTCAGGATGGTGTAGAACAGCACATTGGAAAAGCGGAAGGCCTTGCGGAAGGCCATGGCCAGCATGGTGGAGAACAGCGCCGTGATCACCATGACCATCAAGGCCAGGATGAGGGAGCGCATCAAGGCGCCCTGCATATCGCCCACCGTCGACGGCTCCAGCAACTTTTCCCACCAATACAGGCTATAGCCGCGCATGGGGAACGAGGTGCCGCCGCGCCGGCCCTGGAAGGACAGGATGAACATGGCGAACATGGGGCCGTAGATGAAGATCAGAAAGATCACGTAATAGACCGAGAAGCCGGTCTTGACCCGCAGTTTGCGCCAACGCTCCGGTGTCCAGCGCGCCATCGTCACAGCTCCTTGCGGATATCGACGATGCGCAGGATGATGATGATGCCGACCACCATGGCCAGCATCAACATCAGGGCATTGACGGCGGCGAAGGGATAGTTGGCAATGCCGTAGTAGTTCAGGATTACCGTGCCGGCGGTCGAGGTCTTGCCGCCGTAGACCACGACGGCGGTGGCGAATTCGCCCATGATCATGACAAAGATAAAGATCATGCCGATGGCCACGCCCGGCAATGACATCGGCCCGATGATCTCGCGGAAAATCTGAAACGGCGTGGCGCCCATGTCGGTGGCGGCTTCCAGAATATCCTTGGGAATCTTGGCCAGGGAAAAGAAGATCGGCCCGATCCCCAACACCACATAGATCTGCACCAGGGCCATGGTGTAGCCGAATTCGGAATAGAACAAAAAGCTGACCGGTTTATCGACAATGCCCATGCCCAGCAGGGCCTGATTGATCAGGCCGCGGCGCCCCAGCATGGGCAGCCAGGCCACGGCGCGGATCAGGTACGAAGTCCAGAACGGCACCATGCACAACAAGAACAGCGCCAGTTGCCATTTGAATGCCTGCACCTGCATGGCCAGAAAATAGGCGATGGGATAGCCGACGATCAGGCACAGCAACATGGTGACGAGGGTGAAATAAACCGTCGAACCAAGGGTGCGGATAAATACGCTGGGCAGTATGAAACGGTCGGAATCAGGATCGAAGAATCCCTTGGTGTAGAAATACTCGCCATAGAATTCCAGCGAGAACGCCGGCACCAGACCTTCCGGCGTATTCTCCCAAAAGCTGAAGACGACAATGGACAACAACGGCACGACCAGGAACAGCAGCAGCCAGATGGTCGCCGGCGCGACCAGCCAGGCGGTGGAAAAACCTTCCTCCGCATAGGCGATCTTGGCTTGGACGGTATCATCGGGCTGGGGCTGGCTGCCGATCAGGCCCGTATGATGAAGTTCGCTGGCTTTTGACATTGCAAGATAGGGTCGGATCGTGCCCAGGGTCTGTTGACAATAATTGGGCCGGCACGGAAATCACCGCACCGGCCCGGCATTATTTCATGACCAATTCCATTAAGGAACGGACATTTACCCCGTGAAAACGATCAGGCGGTCAGGAATTCCGTCCAACGTTTCACCAGATAGTCGTTCTCGGTCATGATGGAGTTCCAAACGGCGATCTTCTTGAAGCGCTGTTCGTAGGAGCCGCCATCACGTACCTGGCCCTTGTTGACCAGCGGCGTGCCGAACGGATCGGGCAGTTCCTTGGCCGCCGGCTTGCCTTCATACCAGAAGTCCCATTCGTCGGCCGGCAGGTGCTTCTTGGTATTGGCGGGCGTCGACATGTAGTAACCCTGGCGGGCGACAAAGGCACCGGCCCAGCCATCCAACCACCAGTTCAGGTACTCATAAGCCTGATCCAGCTTCTTGCCCGTGGCCTTTTTCGAAATCGCGATGGCGCCATGCCAGCCGCGCATGCCTTCCTTGGGCGAGGCATAGATGCAAGGCACGCCCTCCGCGTTCACCGCCGTCACAGCCGGCGACCACATGCTTTGCAGGGCAACCTCGCCGCTGACCATCAGGTTCACGGATTGGCCGAAAGTCTCCCAAAACGCGCGGAAATGACCTTCCTTCTTCTTCTTGATCAGGAAGTCCACCAGGACGTCGATTTCCTTCTTGGTCATGTCGCCCTTGTCGCCGAATTTGATCAGGCCCATGGCTTCCATGCCCATGGCCGCATCCATGGCACCAACCTGTGGGATGTTGAGTAGTGCGACCCGGCCCTTGAAGTCGGAGTTGAACAGCTCCGCCCAGCTTTCAATGGCGCGGCCCGTGTCATCGGGGTTGTAGCCAAGCGAATCCGCATTATGCCAACCCGGCAGGGCGGAAATATAGCGCGACGGTCCCTTGGCCCGCTTGCCGTTCTCGTCGACCCAAAGTTGCCGCACCGGCGCGTCACCCTGGCCAACCTGACTGCCCGGCGTAAGCATGCCGGTCTTGGTCAGGTTCGAGACCTTGTCCCAGTCCTTGATACGGTTGGTATCGATGGGCTGGAATACGCCCGATGGGATCATCACATCGAACATGTCGAAGTAACATTCCGACACTTCATACTGGTCGTTCTGATTCAGGGTCTTGCCGAACAGGGCGCCATAGCCGAGCGCCTGGCCGCGGATTTTGAAGCCAACGTCCTTGGCCGCCTTGCCCTGGATTTCATTGATGATGCTGACGCCCAGGCCGATCGTCCGGATCGGATCGGCGGCCTGCACGATGTTGGGGAAACCGGTGATGCTACCGGCCGCGGCCACACCCGCCGCGGTACCCATAAATTTCCGGCGGGTCATCGCCAACGATGCACCACCATCTTTCTTAACGCCATTTTTCACGGTCATTTCTTGCCTCCCATATGCTTTTCAATTGCACGGCAATCATCGCATAAGTTCTCACAACAATGCCATGCTCGATCCATCCCTTGCCCCCGGCACCGACGCAACGTTGCAACGACGTACCGTCTAGCGCAAAGCCGGTTTAATGATACAGTAGGTTCAGAAACTGCAAAGCTTAAAGTAACGAAAATAGTTCGGGGAGATGGGTGTGACGGTTCTCATTAAGAATGGCCGCATCGTGACGGCGGCGGATGATTATCACGCCGATATCTTTATCGGCGGCGATACCGTCTCGTTGATCGGCCGCAACCTGGAGATCGATGCGGATCATGTCATCGATGCGGCGGGCAAACTGGTGATCCCCGGCGGCGTCGACCCGCACACCCATTTGGAAATGCCCTTCGGCGGCACCACGACCTCCGACACCTTCGAGACCGGCACCCGCGCCGCGGCCTATGGCGGCACCACGACAATTGTCGATTTCGCCATTCAGACGAAAGGCACATCGACATTGGATGCCCTGGATACCTGGCATGAAAAGGCCGCCGGGCGCACCGCCATCGATTATGGCTTTCACATGGTCATCACCGACATGCCGGAAGAACGCCTGCCGGAAATGCGGCGGTTGTCCGAGGAGGGCGTCACCTCGTACAAATTGTTCATGGCCTATCCCGGCGTTCTGCTGTCGGACGACGGCACCATATTCAGGGCCATGCGCAAGGCGGGCGAGGACGGCACCCTGGTCTGCATGCATGCGGAAAACGGCATTGTCATCGACGAATTGGTCAAGATCGCGCTTTCGGAAGGCCATATCGAACCCAAATACCACGCCCTGACCCGGCCGACGCGGCTGGAGGCGGAGGGCGCGCACCGGGCCCTGGCGATCGCCGAGGTCGCCCAGGCGCCGGTCTATCTGGTGCATCTGAGCTGCTTTGATGCCCTGGAGCAATTGCGCATGGCGCAAGCCCGCGGCGTCATGGCGCATGCGGAAACCTGCCCGCAATATCTGCTGTTGGATGTGGATTGCTATGACGAACCCGGCTTTGACGGCGCCAAGTATGTGCTGACACCGCCGCTGCGTGAAAAATGGAACCAGGAAGAGCTATGGGGCGGGCTGCGCAATTCGGCCCTCGACGTGATTTCGACGGACCACTGTCCGTTCTGCATCCGCGACCAGAAGGAGCTTGGCCGCGACGACTTCAGCCAGATCCCCAACGGCGGCCCCGGCGTCGAGAACCGCATGAGCCTGATCTATCACAAGGGCGTCAACCACGGGAATATCTCCCTGAACCGCTTTGTCGAACTGACCTCGACCTCGCCCGCCAAAATCTTCGGCCTGTTTCCGAAGAAGGGCACCATCGCCGTCGGCAGTGACGCCGATATCGTGATTTTCGATCCCGACCGGGAGGAGATTATCTCGCTCCACAACCCCCACACCCACCACATGAACATCGACTACAACGCCTATGAAGGCACCAAGGTGCGGGGTTTCACGGAGACCGTGCTGTCGCGGGGCCGGGTGATCATCGACAAGGGCAATTATCTCGGCCAGCCCGGCGACGGCGCTTTCGTCAAACGCGGGCCGTACGGGGGCCTGCACGCCAACAGCCGGGGCGCCGCCGCCCGCACCGCCCTGACCACCTCGGCCAGATTGGGCGCGCCGGGGGCGCACCGGTAGTTTGGAGGACTAGGCGGGAGCTCGGCAATTGATCAGAGAAGCTGAGGCAAAAGATTACGCGCGCCTGGCCGAACTTAATGCGCAACTGCATTCTGACGATCCGAAACTGAAACACGGCGAGGACCGCGCCGTATTTGACGAGATCCTCCGGACCAAAAATCTGCATCTGTTCGTGTTCGAGGATGGCGACGGCAACATCCAGGCGACTTGCTATCTGAACATTATTCCCAACATGACGCGCGGCGCCTCTCCGTACGGAATCATAGAAAATGTCGTTACCGAGGAAAGATTGCGCGGCGAAGGCCTTGGCAAGGCAATCATCAAACACGCGCTGCAATTTGCCTGGGCCAAACGTTGCTACAAGGTCATGCTTCAAACCGGATCAAGGCGAGAATCGACGCACAACTTCTATAAAGCCTGTGGCTTTCGCGGCGACGACAAGTTCGGATATGTCGCCCGTCCGCCCGGTCCCAATCGTCAGTGACGCCCGCTCAATCGCCGTCCTCGACGAATTCGAAATCCTGGCGCCGCTCAACCGGCATGGCGGCGAGGAAGGCCTTGGCCTCCTTGGCGGGCATGGCCTCGACGCTGCCGTCCTCGTGCTGGACAACGACGCCGCCCTGCTGCAATGAGGCGATGCGCCGGTCACGCTCGGCCCGGTCAGGGTCACAGACCAGGGCGCAGTTGCCGCAGGTGGTGCTTAAATCCCGGCCGTTGAAGCCGAACACCATGGGCTGCTTGTTGGTCACGCCGTCGGGCGCGGGGCGGCGGTTGAAAGGCGGGATGGCCTGGCGGTAGGCGCCCTTCAATTCCTTGTCGTCGTTGGGGATGGGAAAGCGGCCCGGCGACCAGGTCGACCAGCGGCCATTCTTGGCCAGGCCGTTGTAGCCGGCGCAGACATAAGTGCAGCGGGCATAGTCGCGGCGTTCGGTGTAAGTAAATTCGCGCCCGCCCATGGTCACCGAGACCTTGTTCTTCTTGCCAAAGCGGAAAAAGCCCGAGGGGCAGGAAGCGTTGCATGCCTGGCATTCGTCGCAGTAATTGTCCTCTTCCGCCAGGGGCTGGTCGGCGGCCAGGGGCGCATCGGTCACGGCGGTGGCGAAGACCACGTTGGGCCCATGCTCCGGTGTCAGGACGTTACCGGAAAAACCGAACCAGCCAAGGCCGCAACGGATCGCCAGATAGCGGTGCGACAGATCGGGTTGTTGCTCGATGTATCTGACGTCGTTGCCGGCGCGGTAGACCGAGTTCGCCATCACCGCCACCGCCTCGGCCCCGAACTGGCCCAGATAGCTGGCCACCTGCCCGGCGATGCCGCTGGCCATGGTGTTGGAATGGTTCTGGTCCTTTTGATGTCCGTGGCGGTCTTTTTTGGAGAGAAAGTCGCGGATATTGTCCGCATCATGGGGCACGGCAAAGGTGATGGCGGACCTGGCACTGCCGAGGATATGGCTCAGGTCGGTCGAAGGCGGGCCGCCGGCCAGGGAGTCCAGATCATTGATACCGACCGAGGTGGCGCCATATGCCAACGCCACTTCCTTGATCTTCTCGCGCATGGCTTCGATGGAAACCGAGCCCGCGGCGCCGTGCATCATGCCGTCAGCATATTTTTCAACCATCACAAATACTCCTGATCCGAATCTTACGGTTCAACCTGCAAATTTATACCAATGCTAGCCAACCCGGGCCGTGCGATCAAGAAACCTCAGGATCCAGGCGGCGGCGGCGGCTTCATCCGTCGGCGCGGTCAGGCTGGCGAGGGCCGCATCGGCGGCGCCGGGGCCGATGGGTTCACGGCGTTTTCGGTACAGATCGGCGGCAAAATCCCGGGTCATTTCCGGGTGGTTCTGGATGCTCAGTACATTGGGGCCGACGGTCATGATACCGAAGGGACAGAATTCGCTGCCGCCAAGTATCTCGGCGCCGGGCGGCGGCACGGCCACCTGGTCCTGGTGGGAAGCCAGCAGGGACAAGCTGTCCAGCGGCGGTTGCATCCATTCCGCCCGGCCCGTTACCTCGTGGCGGTGCACGCCGACGCCCCAGCCCGGCGCCTTTGCCACGGTACCGCCGAAAGCCTGCGCCACAAGCTGGTGGCCGAAGCAGATACCAACCACGGGGTGGGTTTTCGCCGCCGCGCGCACAAAGGCCTCCAATTGCGCTATCCAGCCATCGCCGTCATAGACGGAAGCGGCGGCACCGGTGATCAGCCAGCCGTCACATTGATCCACCGCGTCTGGGAATTCACCGTCATAGCAAGGATAGGGGCGCAGCGTCGGCCCCGCCCCGGTGGAACAGAGGAAACGGCGAAAGGAATCCGAATAGGACGTTAGATGAGCATGAAACTCCGGCGCCGGCGCGCCCGTTTCAAGTATGCCGATGGTCAATGACATGACAGCTTCAGGGATCGATCAGGTTGCCTTCGTCGTCGCGAATTTCCGGGCCGCGCACCCGGGCGCGGCCGTCGCCGAAGCCCGCGTCCCGGCCTTCCAGCGCGGCCTTCAGGCCGTCGGCCCGCGCCACCTTGCGGAACATTCTCGTACCGGGCGCCAGGTGAGCCCGGGCATCGTTTTCCGCCGCCATGCGCTGCAGGGTCCGTGCCCCCATCAGTTCCAGGCCGACGTTAACGATGCGCTTGTTGGCGGTCAGCAGGTCCGGGTCGATCTTGGCCATGCGGCCGGCCAGGCCCTCGACCTCCCGTTCCAGCATGTCGGCGGGGACGGATTTCATCACCAGGCCGATCTCCACCGCCTCCGCCCCGGTGATGGTATCCCCCGTCAGGACCAGGCGCTTGGCCCATTGCGGGCCGCAATGATAGATCCACATCTGGTTCGGCAGGGAGCCAAGATCGCGGGCGGGGGGAAAACCGATCACCGCATCATCCGCCGCGATCACCATATCGCACAGCAGGGCGATATCGGTACCGCCGGCCAGGCAATGGCCATGGATCTGCGCGATCGTCGGCTTGTGCATGTCGAACAGCACCATGCGCAGGCGCTGGCTGTACTCCAGGCGCCAGATATCATCATCGATCGTCGGGTCGGCATAGATACCGCCGTCACGGTAGCTTCGCCCCGGCCTGCCGCCCGCCGGCGGATTATTCAGTCCCGGCGTCAGGTCATAACCGGCGCTGAACGACGGCCCGGCGCCCCGGATAATGACGCTGTGGACCTCCTTGTCATTGTCCGCCTCCCACAGGGCTTCGTTGAATTCCTCCAACAGCGGCACGGACAGCGCATTGCGCTTTTCCGGCCGGTCCAGGGTAATGCGGGCGCGGCCGTCCACGGCCTCGTAGATGATGTGCTCGAACTCTTCCATTCGGGAACCTGTACTTTATGCCTGCCCTCTGGCGCGCGCCGGGCGCATGACCTTCAAAAGCCAGAAAATGACGCAGAATATGCCGGTCAGAATAACCAGGGCGACGACCGCCGCCAGGCGCTTGCCAAAGGCTTCATCCAGGCTGTAGCCGGGGCCGAGCAGATAAACACAGAGGATCTGCACCGCTTGCAGGGCCGCGCCGGCGGAAAACAGGATGGCGATGAAGGTGGAGCCGCGCAACGAGGTCAGCACCATGCTCTCAACACTGCGCTGCTGCACGATATGTGATTGATAGGCCCGCCAATGGTAGCCGCAGAAACCGACGATGCCGACAATGACCACGGCCCACAGAATGGCGTTGTCATAGCTCAAACCGTTGATCACCAAATTAAACAGATCCTCGAACGGTTTGTAGAAATATAAAAAGATCAGAACGACGATATAGATAATGAAGCCCACAAGGGTCCAGAACCACTGCCACCCATTCATATGCCGTCCCCTTTGAGCCTTGTCATGCGCCATATTTTAGCCCCACCGTCGGCCGCGCGATAGAGCTTAATGGCGGCAAATTTCACTTCGACGCATCCGCGATCAAATGGCCGAAGATGATCATTTCCGGGCTGGTCCGCCGGTAAGTGTCCAGCGCCGTCAGAATTGCCGGGATTTCATCCCGCGATGGCATCACCGTCCCGGGTATTGGCGGCAGTTCGGCGAACAGTTGCCCGACCGCCGCATCGATGCCCGATAGTATTGCCGCCCGCGCTGCCTCCGTCTCCGGCACGCTGAACAGCGGCGCCAACACCGCCGCCAGATGCGCCAGATAGGCCGGCCAGCGGGCCAGGATACGATAGAGGCCCGGCACGAAGGGGGCGCCATCGGTATCCGTGGCCAGTTGCATCAGGGCCGCGCGGATCGCCTCGTCCGCCGTGGCGAGATCCACCAGTTCGGGCAGCGCCGGCAGGGCCGCGGGCGGTTGCCATTCGTCGTTCGGCCAGCCGGCGCCCGTGGGGCGTTCAGCCGCCAGCAAACGGCGCAGCAGGCCGGCGAACATCATGTTGACCGGCGCCACCCGGACGAAGCCGGCGCAGACGTCCGCGATAATCAGCTTATCGGCGGCCGCAACGCCCAACTGGTGCATATCGAACGGCGGCAGACGCGGCGTTTCCAGACCGGCGGCGACCCGCCACCCGGCATCCTGTGCCCGCCCGGAACGAAACGCCGGTGCCAGGGCGGCCCAGCTCCATTCCAACCAGCCGGGTTTTGTGGCCAGATGACGCTGCAGCGAGGAAACATACGGCACGGCCCACAGGTGGCGGATCTCGTCATAGATCGCCGCAATCTCACCCGTGGCCGCGTCTTCCGATAGCTCCGCCAGCATCTAGCCGTCCAAGGCCGGGCGGCGCAGATGCCAATCCGTTGCCTGCTCGTAGGCATCCGCGGCCTGTAACAACAGCGGCTCTTCATACCAGGCGCCCAAAAACTGCAGGCCGATGGGCAGGCCGGCTTCGGTAAAGCCGCAGGGAATGGAAATCGCCGGCTGTCCGGTAAATGCAGCCAGCCGCGTCAATTGCCCCAAAGCCTTCCAGCCGACGACCTCCCTGTCATCCACCATCACAGTGCCGGTTTCGATGGGCACGGAGGGGATGACCGCCGTCGGCATGGCCAGAATGGGCGTTTGCGCCAAAACGCCGGCCATCTCGTGGCGGACCTTGGCCTGGGCCCGCCGCGAATTAATATAATCCGTGGCGCTGACGCCGATGCCCAGGCGCAGGCGTTCGTTGACGTCCGGCGACAGCTCGTCGGCGTGGTCGCGCAGATGGCCTTCATGCACCGTATGGGCCTCGGCCATGGCCATGACGTTCCAACCCTGCGTGGCTTCCCTGTTAAAGGGCAGGACGACCTCCTCAACCACGGCGCCAAGATCGGCCAAAACGCTCAGGGCGGCTTGCACGGCGGCTTCGACCTCGCCATGCAGGCGATCGAAAAAGAAATCCCGGGGCACGCCGATGCGCAATCCATCAAGCGGCTGGCCCAAAAGCGCGGTATAGTCGGCGACCCTGGCATGCTCGGTGCTTGGATCGGCCGGATCAGCACCGGCGATGGCGGCCAGCACCAGGGCCGCATCGCGCACGGTGCGTGCCAGGGGACCGCCGTGATCCAGGCTCTCACACAAGGGATAAATGCCACTGCGGGAGGCCAGGCCGTAGGTCTGCTTCAGGCCCACCACGCCGCACAGGGAAGCGGGGATACGGATCGAGCCACCGGTATCGCTGCCCAACGTGGCCATGGCCAGGGCGGCGGCGGTGGCGCAGCCGGAGCCCGACGACGACCCGCCCGAAACATAGTCCCTGTTCCATGGGTTGCGCGCGGTGCCGACGATTGGGTTGATGCCCGTGGGTCCGAAGGCGAATTCATGCAGGTTCAACATACCCAGCATAATGGCGCCGGCCTCGCGCAAACGGGCGACGGAGGTGGCATCGCTGTTGGCCACGCCTTCGGACAGCAATCTTGAACCGCAGGTACGCTCCATCCCGGCGACCTGGAACAGATCCTTCACCGCCATGGGAATGCCATGCAGGGATCCGCGATGGTTTCCGGCCGCGATCTCCGCCTCCGCCTCCCGCGCCGCCGCCATTGCCGCGTCAGGGTAAAGCGAGACATAGGCATTCAGATCCGGGTTCAACGCCTCGATCCGGGCCAGTTGGCTTTGCATCACTTCGACGGGGGAAACCTCGCGCGAGGCGATCAAGGGCGCCAGAGAGGCGATGTCCATGCAGGCAAAATCATCGCGGTTCATTCCACGGCCTCCGGGATCGCGACGATTAGCAAGATACCGTAGATGGCAACAAAGATGGTGTCCTTGACCGCGCCCAGGTTCTGCTTGCCTTCGCTGCCCTGGATCAGCATGACGATGATTTCGAGCACAAAGGCAATGATGGCGAGAAAGAAAAATGGCCAGACGGTGCTCCACCAAGACGGCTCCGGCGGTACAGGCGCCCCTTCGGGTATGGTTTTCATCGCGCGCCAAATCAGCAGCAGAATGGGCAAGGCAACGAAATAGGCATGCGCGAGGAGAAATCGAAGCTGCGTCCGGGCACGGTCGAGGGCCCAAAAGACCAGGAAAAACAAAGCCACATAGAGCACATCCCAGAACATCGCGGCGTATTTCTCGCCGCCCTCGTCCTGGCGCAGATTGAGGAACGCCAGGATCAGCAGAAACGTGATGGCATCGCACAGCAACCATTCGCGGAAGTTCTCGGCGGTATCCTTGACGTTCCAGCCGCGTGAGGCCTTGTCGAACAACAATACCAGGGCCACCGCCAGACTGGCCGGATAGATCAGGCCCAGAACCAGGGAATATTGCTCCGCCCGCGGCAGGTAGATCCAATTCAACAGCAGGAATGCCGCCAACAGACCGAGCAGCCCCAGCAGACGCAGGCCCGCGGGCGTCGGATGGGTGGCTGCTTCGGGGGCGGCACCGTCTTCACCCGGCGGCGGCGCCGTTACGCCAACGGACTGCGTCGGGGCCGGGGCGCCCTGCCCCAATGCCTGCGTGATCAGATAGATCAGGAAACCGATCAGGCCCAGACCGGCGACCACCAGCATGATAATGAAAAAGGTGATGGCCCGGCCCTCGGCCCGCCAGTCAGCCGCCTGGCCCAACAGCCCTGCGGTGGAGAACTGCCAGATCGCCAAAATCGCGATCACCAGCAATAACAGCGCCGCCAGCAGGTATTGATACCAGCGGCTGGGGCCGCCAACGCCCGCCTCCCCCTGGCCGGACCTTGCGCGGGCAACCGCGCGGCCAACCAGAAAGACCAGGAATGCCAACACGCCGACAGCGGCGATGGCGATCATCACTTCCAGAAAAATTACCGAACGACTATCCACCGTGCCCCATATCCCGCGCTAAATTCCATAAGCCAATTTGACAGTAACTAAGTTCGCAGCGCCACGCCAAAACGATCCTCGAAGGCCTGGCGCAGGATCTCGAACCGGACGCCCACCCGGATCACGGAGAAATCGCGAAAGTCTATGATAGTCGAGGAGCGGCCCTGATGGTTAGCATATTGCGACAGGCCGTAGTCAAAACTGATATCCGCCGCCCGCAGCACGACCTCGTCGATCTCATCGAGTCGGTATTTGCTGCCCGAAAGGGATAGATTCGCCGACGAGCCGAACACCGGCATCTCCCGTGCCCAGGCCTGGCGGGCGATTTCGTCATGCATCTGCCCGGCGTTTAACAGCATATCCAGAGTGCCCGCCTTGGATGATGATTGCAGCACGAAGGGGTCGACCTTGGCCAAAAGCGCGTGACCCTCGCGAAACGGCGCCACGACGGAGAACGGCAGGCCGACCTCCGTCACTAACTCTTCCACCATGGCGTGCCGCTCCGCCGGCATAATGTGCAGTTCGGCGCTCATGGGATGGTTGCCGAACATGCCGGAGGGTTTTTCGTAACTGCGCTGCTTGGCATCGAATATGCGGCGAATGCCCTGGGGCGTGGCGGCCAGGATGGCATAGGCCACATCCAGGGGCGCGATGGCGACGCCACCGCCGGCCAGAACATCCAGCAAGGCGCCGACATCGGCGGCGAGGTCCTCGGTACTGACCGCATCCTGGGTGCGACGTTCGTCGGGGCCGTGGGGCGGCAACGGCGTTTCGGCTTCGATCATGCTATTTCGTGCCATACAGGCGATCACCCGCATCGCCCAGGCCCGGCAGGATATAGCCAATATCGCTCAACTGCCGGTCGATGGCGGCGGTAAGGATGGGTATGTCCGGGTGCGCGGCGGCAAAGGCCTCGATCCCCTCGGGCGCGGCGACCAGGGCGACGAATTTCATCTGTTTCGCGCCAGCCTCCTTCAGGCGCGTGACGGCGGCAGCGGAAGAATTGCCCGTCGCCAGCATGGGGTCAACCACGATGACCTGACGCTCGCCGATGGAATGAGGCAGCTTGAGGTAATATTCCACCGCCTCCAGGGTGTCGTGATCCCGATACATGCCGATATGGCCGACGCGGGCGGAGGGGATCAGGTCCAACATACCTTCCAACAATCCGTTGCCGGCGCGCAGGATCGAAACCAGGCACAGTTTCTTGCCGTCCAGGGCCGGGGCGTCCATGACCTCCAGCGGGGTTTCGATCTGGACCTGTTTTACGGGCAGGTCCCGCGTCGCTTCGAACGCCAGCAACAGGGCGATTTCCCGCAGCAATTGCCGGAACTCCGCCGTCGAAGTCTCCTTGCGCCGCAACAAGGTCAATTTGTGCTGGATCAATGGATGATCCGCCACTGTTACATTCGCCACCGCCATGTACCCAGGCCTCCCTGCCAATTTTGCCGCCTAGTGTACCCATAGGGTTCAACAGGCGCATAGCCCCTTCGCGCCAATTTGAACGGAATCATGTGATCGATTAATGGAGGAATACATACTGGTATATGAACCATCTCCATATCTTCGTTTTAGTTGATTTTACAGGCTTATACCGTAAAGTTGTTTTAGATTTAAAATTTACATCGAAAATAGGAAGAAAATTCGATGCCAGAAACGGAGGAATATACTATCGTACCAAGCACAACCGAGGCCGATTTTCGAATACGGCCGGAGTTTAGAGTTGTCGGGTGTCTAACGAAAAGTCTTGCCATACTAGGCCGCAACTTCGCGATCTATGTGCTGTTCGCGCTCTTGTTAATGGCTCCTGCGTTCATTTTTGATGTTAGATGGGTCTTGGCACTGTTGCAGGGAGAGACAGCATCGGAGTTCATGTCCGCCCTGTTTGTCATGGTGATAGTCGATAGTTTGCTGAGATATTTTCTAATTGCCATCTTGGCACACGGTACATACGCACAACTTCGCGCTCAACCGGCGAGCCTTGGCTCGATCCTTGACCAGGCTCTTGAACGGATATTGCCGCTGCTCTTCATCGGCCTCGCGTTTGGCGTGATGGTGGGATTGGCCTCGTTGGCATTACTTATTCCTGGCATTTATGTCGCCGCGGTTTTCTTTGTTGTGATGCCGGTGGCGGTCGTGGAAAAGATCAACATACAAGAGGCTTTCGCCAGAAGCGCCGAACTGACAAAAGGATTTCGCTGGAGACTTGCGGGCCTCGTCCTACTTATTGTCCTGTTGGCAATTCTCTGGCGGGCAGTAAGCAGTCTTGCGTTTGATGTGCTGCTCATCGACATTGATGCGGTTTTTTGGTCGGCGATGGCTGGCGGTTATGTCCTACAAGCGATTGTCACGGCCTATTTCGCTGTGTTTGTTACCGTGGCTTATCACGAACTGCGCCAAGCCAAAGGGGAACTGGACGCGATCTAGCATGCTTGGCGCGCTGTTAATTGTTCCTTAGTGATTTGCGCTTAGCGTTGCCGACTCCCGCAATTTGTAACATGCGGGGATGCGAACCACGAAATGGCAAACCGTCGGCAACGGCGGGACGCAAAGCCTCCGGTCCGACCGGTCCTCAAGAATACGAGGCCAACGGATAGCGGGGTTACCGAAAGGAAGACGCAGAATGGTGAATTCCATCAATACCAATACTGGCGCGATGTCCAGTTTGCAGCGGCTGTCGGAAACCCGCGGCAGCTTGAACAAGACCCAATCCCATATATCCTCGGGAAAAAAGATCAATTCGCCGAAGGACGATGCCGCCACCCTGGCCATCGCTCAGCAGCTATTGGGCACCTTTTCCGGGACGGAAGCCGTGCGCGACGGTTTGGGCCGCGCCACCGCCACCGTCGATGTCGCCTTGGCGGCGGGCCAGTCGGCCTCGGATATTCTGGTGGAAATGAAGGGCCTGGCGGTACAGGCCAGCCAGGAAGGGTTGGATCAATCCTCCCGCGATGCTCTAAACTCCGCCTTTGCCGCCTTGCAGGCACAAATCGCGGCCATCAACAACAGCGCTGAATTCGCCGGCAGTAACCTGATCGCCGCCGGCGCCGCCAATCAGGAGGTGCTGAGCGACGAAAACGGCGCGCGCATGACCGTTGCGGCCGAGGATTTGTCCACCACCGGCCTCGGCATCGATAGCCTTGCCCTGGACAGCGCCGGCAATGCCGCCGCCGCTCTTAGTGCAATGGATGCGGCGATCGCGGATGCCTCGGCCAAAATGGCCAGTCTTGGCAGTTCGGCCAAGAGTCTGGAGACCCATAACGAACTGCTCGGGGTGCAGAACGATACCTTGCGCGCCGGTATCGGCGAACTGGTCGATGCCGACATGGCGGCGGAAAGTGCGGCGCTGCAATCCGGTCAAATCAAGGAATCCCTGGGTATCGTCAGTCTCGCCATCGCCAATGCCGCCCCATCCCGCATGCTGGCGCTGTTTGGCGGCTAGGCGGAAAATTAATTCGACAACCCGATCTGTTAATCTTTTGTTATGAGTTTGAAGCTACCTTGAATATGCCCGTTCCAGGAATCGTGAGCGGGAAGTGACCACGAAACGGCAAACCGTCGGTAACGGCGGGACGCAAAGCTTCCGGTCCGTACAGCCCAACCAAGAATGTTAGGGGCATGCGGATAGCGGGGTTACCGAAAGGCAAAGACGATGAAACAGGCACTCTATGCGCCTTGTCCCAGCATTCGCGGGAATGTGCTTGTGGCCGAACGCCGCAACGCCCCCAGCCTGACATCCCGGCTGAAACGCATCATCACAATCTGTCTGATGGCCCTGGTATTCTGCGTGACCGGTGCCACCTTGGCCAACGCGGAAACGACGTTGGAGGTTCTGGCCTCGCTTGAGCGCAAGGACCGGGTTTCTCTGTACCAGGAGGAACTGGTTCGCATCCGTGCCGAGGGCGGCGACGTAAGCGCCCAGCACCAATTGGCCGTTATGCTGGTCATGGGCCGGGGCGATGCGCGGGATTACGCCGAAGCGGCCCAATGGCTGCGGCGGGCAGCGGATCAAGGCCACAGCAGCGCGCAATTCTGGCTGGGCAATCTGTATATGCAGGGCATGGGCGTGCCCCGCAATTTCAACCGCACGATCAAATGGTGGCGCGCGGCGGCGATGGGCGGTGACGCATCCGCCCAGTATGCCCTGGCGGCCGCCTACCGTGATGGCCGCATGGTCCGCCGTGACCTCGCCATGGCCCACAGCTGGTTCAGCGGAAGCGCCGGCAGGGTTGCTCCGGCAGCCAGCCAGGACGAGCGGGCCCAGGTCGTCAACGTGGTCACGAAGCCGAAGAGATTGACCCCGGCCGAAGCTGCCAGGATCCGCGCCGAAGAGGCCAAACAACGCCGCTTCGAACGCAACTTCAAGAGCGGCGGCGCCGGCGGCCGCTAAAAAATTCAAGCTCCCGGACGGCGGCCCGGCCCTCACGGGCGGGCCGTCTTTCCGCGTCTGAATACCGATATTTCGCCCGCGGGCGGCTTTCCCGCCACCGTTAGTCCAGCTATTGTCTTCGAAACAGACAAATTCGGAGGCATCGCGCATGACCTGGGCAATCAAGGGCGAAATGATGGTCAACTGCAACTGCGCGGTTTTCTGTCCTTGCGTCATATCCCTTGGCAAACATCCCCCCACCGAAGGCTATTGCCAGGCCTGGTTCGGGCTGCGCGTCGATCAAGGCGCGTTCGATGGCGCGGATCTGTCGGGCCTGAATATCGGCCTGCTGCTTGACATTCCCGGCCTGATGTCCCGGGGCGACTATTCCCTGGCCGGCTATATTGATGAACGGGCCAGCGATGCCGCCTACGATGGTTTGGTTGAGATATTCACCGGCCGGGCCGGTGGTTCCACATTTCTGTTCGAACTTCTGGTCAGCAATGTTCTGGGCTTTGCACGGGCGCCGATCGAATACACCACGGACGGCCAGACACGCCGCTTTCAGGTCGGGCGGGAGATTTTGGGCGAGGTCGAACCTATTGCCGGCAATGACCCATCAAGGCAGGTCGTCATCACGAACTCCGAATACTGGCCGGGCCCGGACATTACCGTCGCCAAGGCCAACCGAGGCAAGGTCCGCGCCTTTGGCCGGGTCTGGGACTTCGATGGGCTGAGCGCCGAGATCATGCCCATCGACTGGCAGGGCTAGCGCCATTTTCCAATACAGGGAGAGGACATCATGGCAGAGATCAGCTACCCGGAGGATTGGCGCGATATCCCGGCTAAAAACTGGGCCCGCATGCTGCTGACCCCGGAACAATATACCGCCATGCGGGCCGAACGCCTGGCGCGGGAGGAACGTGCTCCGAAAGTGGGCGACAAAGCGCCGGATTTCAGCCTTGAGCGGCTGTCGGCCGAGGGCAAGCGTACCGGCGAGATGGTCAGTTTGCGACGGCATTTCGCCAGCGGCGATGGCCCGGGGCACGACCGGCCCGTCGGCCTTGTCTTCGGCTCCTACACCTGACCGCCCTTCCGTATCCAGGCCGTGCGCCTGAACGAAATCGCGGCGCAGTTCTCGGACCGGGTGGATTTCTATTGCATCTATATCCAGGAAGCGCACCCGGACGACGGCTGGCAGGTACAGCACAATCTTGACGACGACATCATCCTGAACGCGCCCGGCACGATCGAGGAACGGGCGGAAATCGCCGAGGTTTGCGCCTTGCGGCTGAACATGGCCATGCCCATGTTGCTGGATGACATGACCGATCAGGCGGACGGGCTGTATAACGCCCTGCCGGAACGGCTGTACCTGATCGATGCCCAGGGCATCGTCCGCTATAAAACCGTGGCTGGGTCCATGGGCTTCAAGCCCGAGGACTGGGCCACGGCCATCGCCGACATGGTCGGTCCACCCGCATGATTGAGGAAATGCCATGCCATCCCGCAAGACCCTGATCCCCCTGGCCGCACTTGCCGCCGCCGCGCTGGGTTTTTCAAGCCCGTACGCGGCCTCGTCGCATCAACCCTACGCCGGGCAGCAGCAACGCTCCATCAAGGCCCTGTCGGCGGATGATATTGACGGCTATTTGAACGGCAAGGGCATGGGTTTTGCGAAAAGCGCCGAGTTGAACCATTACCCGGGCCCCCTGCATTTGCGCCAGATGGCCGGCGACATCGCCCTGACGGCGGCACAACTGGCCGCCATCGCGCCCATCGAGGCCGCCATGAAGACGGAAGCGAAACGGCTGGGCCGCATAATTCTTGCCAAGGAACAGAACCTGGACGCCCTGTTCGCCGATGGCCGCGCCGAAATGGAAGCCGTTCGCCGCGCTACCGTGGAGATCGGCCGTCTGCGGGGCGAACTGCGCGCCGTGCATTTGCGGGCGCACCTGGAGGTCCGCCCGCTGTTGAGCCGGTACCAGATTGTCATGTATGACCGCCTGCGGGGATATGCTTCGGGCGGGGCGAAGGGCGCCGGCGGGCATCGCCACCACGGCAAGCATTGATGCCGGGGCCCCAGGCCTGAGCATGGAGCAGCAATCGGTTCCAAAGGGCATTTTCTATGTCGTCATGTCGGCCATGGTTCTGGTGCCCATGGTCTCGGCCTCGATCAAGCATTTGGGGCATAGTTATGGCGTTTTGGAGATTGTCTGGGTCCGCGCCCTGGGCCAGACCCTGTGGATGACGGCCCTGTTGGCACCGCGCCATGGCTGGCGGATCCTGCTGCCGCGGCGCCCCGGCATGCAGTTGATACGCTCAGGCCTGCTGCTCATCGCCACCATATGTTTTGTTCTCGGCATCAAGGCGGTGCCATTGGTCACAGTCCATGTCATTGGCTTTACCGCGCCAATGATCGTCGTGGCCCTGTCGGCGATGTTCCTGGGCGAGCGGGTCGGCGCCGCCCGTTGGCTGGCGGTGGTGGCGGGGTTCATGGGCGTCCTGATCATCCTGCAACCGGGCACCGCGGGTGCGCTGCCATCCGCCGCCATGTGGCTGCTGCTGGCCGCCGTTTGCTGGTCCCTGGTACAGATTCTCAGCCGCCAGATGGCCGCCCACGACCGTTCCGAAACGACCGCGATCTACACCT
>CAZVYX010000051.1:0-38591 GCA_964631725.1 uncultured Rhodospirillaceae bacterium
CAGTTCCATGAGATGCGCAAAATGGATGCAGGTATAATCATTGAACTCGGCGCTTACCGCCTGCAGGCCGATCGGGAGTCCATCCATGCCCGGCCCGGTTGGAAAGACGGTCGAAGGCAGATAGCCCACGGTTATGAGGCCAGCCCAGAAGAGTTGCTGAAAATAGGGTTGTTCTTCCTGATCGACCATGATCCGCCGGCCGATTATATCGCTCTGGTCATGGGGGAAGGCGGTTGTCGCCATTTGCGGACATAGAAGAATGTCCCAATCGTTGAAGAATTGCCGCCAGGCCTGGCGCAGGGTTTCACGCACATTGTTCCAGCGCAGCCAATCCCGGTGATGCTGGACCGAGGCGCGCGCATTTGTTGCCGCAAAGCCCATGTCGTCCGGCGCAAATCCCTCCGCTGCGTCTTGCAACTCCATGAACTGGTCGTCGGGAAGGCCCGCCGCCATGACGCCGCACAACATATACATATATGCCTGCCAGGACGTTCCCAGGTCGATATCGGGCCGGGCCGTATCGGAAACCGTCGCGCCGAGGCCGCGAAGTTGATCGCCGAGAGCGCGGACCCGACCGGCCATCTCCGCGCTCACCGGTGCGCGTGGATCGCTGGGCCAGATCGCGACACGGTATTCCGACAACGATTTCTTTTCCGGCCGGGCAAGCTCAAGTTTCCACCCCGGCGCGCGCAGGGGGTCGGCGCCGGCCACGATGTCCATCGCCAGCGCCAGGTCCTGTGCGCTTCGGGCCATCGGCCCGACAACGGCGATATCAGGTGGCGCCAGCATGCCGGGCAGGGCGTGGCCCTGTGGGGGAACGATCCCCCAGGTTGGCTTGTGGCCATAGACGCCGCAAAAATGAGCTGGGTTGCGGATCGATCCACCGATGTCCGAGCCGCTTTCAAGGCTGCAAAAGCCCGCCGCCAGCGCCGCCGCCGATCCACCGGAAGAGCCGCCCGGCGTGCGCTCTGTGTTCCAGGGATTGTTGGTGGTGCCGTAAACGTCATTGTAGCTTTGGAAGTCAGCCAGATCGACCGGCACGTTGGTCTTGCCAAGGAAGTGCGCGCCGGCCGACTTCAGCCGCTGCACCACTTCCGCATCCTCGCCCGCCAGATTGTCCTTGAAGACCGGATGGCCCCAGGTGGTCGGCAGGCCGGCTATGTTGTAGGCCTCCTTGATGGTCAGGGGCACGCCGTGGAGCGGGCCAAGGGAGCGGCCTTCCGCCTGTGCCCGGTCCGCCAAGTCGGCGGCGTCCTGGGCGCGTTCGAAATCGCGCACGGGCACGGCGTTCACGGCAGCATCAAAACGCTCGATCCGGCCGATGAAATAGTCCGTCAATTCACGGGCGCTCATTTCCTTATTACGAATCTTTTGCGCCAACGCCGTGGCGGACTCGAATGCCAGTGTCATGTTCTGCCCTCCATGCTTTGACTGTCTTTTCCCCACCGTAGCATGCGGCACCAATGCCTTATAGGCGCGATAATTCCCCACGGGCTCTGGCCCGAATTTCATATTGACGGGCGGCAGCATGCGGCATACAGCTATTGGGCAACCTATTGGGCGCTGAGCGCGGTTGGCGGTAACGCCAGCAACCGCGGCGCAAGGCCCCGCTCATGCTTATGGTACATGTATGTTGGTTGCCGCATGTTTTCCGGGGCCGTCTCAAGGAGAGCCCCGATGAAGACAATTATTGAACCCTTCCGCATCAAATCCGTTGAACCGATCCGCATGACCAGCCATGCCGAGCGCAAGAAGCTGTTGCGCGATGTTCACTACAACCTGTTTGGCCTGCATTCCAAGGATGTCCTGATCGATCTTCTGACCGACAGCGGCACCGGCGCCATGAGCGCGGAGCAGTGGGCCGCGGTCATGCGCGGCGACGAAAGCTATGCCGGCTCCCCATCATTCGAGCGCTTCGCCGCCGCGATCCAGAACCTGATGCCGTTCGAGCATATTATTCCGGTGCATCAGGGCCGCGCGGCGGAGGCGATCCTGTTTTCGATCATGGGCGGTGAAGGGCGCAATATCCCGAACAACACCCATTTCGATACCACGCGTGGCAATATCGAGGCCAGCGGCGCGCTGGCCCATGATCTGGTCATTGACGAGGGCAAGGATCCAACGTCGCTGCATCCCTTCAAGGGCAATATGGATCTGGCGCGGCTGCAAGCCTACCTGGCCGAACATGGCGAGACGGTGCCCTGCGTAATGATCACCATCACCAATAATGCCGGCGGCGGGCAGCCGGTCAGCCTGGAAAATATCCATGGCGTGGCCAAGATCGCACATGATTTCGGCAAGCCCTTCATCATCGACGGCTGCCGCTTCGCCGAGAACGCCTGGTTCATCAAACAGCGGGAGCCGGGCCAGGGCGACCGTTCGATCACCGACATCGTGCGCGACTGTTTCTCCCGCGCTGACGGCATGACCATGAGCGCAAAAAAGGACGGCTTCGCCAATATCGGCGGCTGGCTGGCCCTGAACGACAATGATCTGGCGGCTCAGGCCCGGGCCCGGCTGATCCAGACCGAGGGCTTCCCAACCTACGGCGGCCTGGCCGGACGCGACCTTGACGCCATCGCGCAAGGTCTGAGCGAAATCGTCGATGAAGAATATCTGCGCTACCGCATCCGCACCAACGAATACATCGTTGAACGGCTGGATGCGCTTGGTATTCCCGTGGTCAAGCCGGCCGGCGGCCATGCGGTGTTCATCGACGCCCGCGAATGGCTTTCCCATATCGAGCCCCTGGCCTATCCGGGGCAGGCGCTGGCCTGCGGCCTGTACGAGATCGGCGGCATCCGCAGTTGCGAAATCGGCACCGTGATGTTCGGCCGTCAGCCCGACGGCGGCGAAGTTCCGGCTGCGATGGACTTGGTCCGCCTGGCCATGCCCAGGCGAACCTATACCCAGTCGCACGCCGATTACATCGTCGAGGCCTTCGGCGAACTATTGGAAGTAAAGGACGCCTTGCGGGGCTATCGAATTGCCTGGGAACCCAAGCTCATGCGGCATTTTTCCTGCCACTTCGAGCCCCTGGCTTGAGCATGACAACGGCGACCGCGACGACGGGAAGCGCGACCGCGATATAGGCCGCCTGATAGCCGATGGCGTAATAGGCCAAGCCAAACAGCAGCGGCGCGGCAAGCTGCCCGGCGGTGCCAAAGGCCAGCACGCCGCCGGTCAGGCGCCCGACCGCGCCGTCGGGTGCCACGCGGGCCACCTCGGACAGCAGGATGCCGTGCCAGGACAGCGCCGTCATGGCGATCACGACGCAGACCAGGGTGACTTGCCATTGATTCCAGGTTGGGGAAAAGGCGCCCATGCCGGCGGCGCCCAACGCCATCACCGCCGCCAACAGGCCCAACAGCAACCGCGCCGGTACGAGGGTCGAGGCGACGATGCCCCAAAATATGCGCGCCGGCACCGCCACCAGGGTGCTCAGGCCCAATATGGCGCCGGCCTCGACCGCCGGATAGTTCAGCTGCTCGTACAGATAGACCACCGTAAAATTGACAAAAATGCTCTGCAGGCCGACGAAGACGAACGCCGCCATGGCCATGGCGCGCAAGGCGGGCTGGCGCAGCACCGAACGGATGGTTTCGTACATGTCGCCAAAAGCCAGCTTCTGCTCCGGCCGGCGGTCACGGTCGAAGGTCTGGCGGCAGGGTTCAAGGCCCAGTGCGATCAACAGGCACAGGACGGCCACCATGATCAAGGCCTGCTGCCAGCCGATCCAGACCGACAGGGGCAGCACCAGGGCACCGGCGATGGCGATGCCAGCGGGCACACCCGTCTGTTTGATGGAGAAAATCAGCGGCGCCATTCTAGCCGGCGCATGGCGGGCCAGGATTTCAGAACTGGCCGGTGTCGCCGAGGTGGAGCCGGTGCTGATCAGCAAGCCGCCGATCAACAATGCCGCCGCGCCGATCACCGGACCAAATTCGGCCAGGGCGGCAAGACCCAGACCAACCGCCATCAACAGGCCGCCCACCTGGCTGATCCGAATGGCGCCATAGCGGATGATAAAGGTGCCACAACCCGCCATCACCACCACGCCCATGAAGGCGAAGACCCAGGTGTAGACCAGCACGGATTCCGATGCCACGCCCAGATCAAGCGAGATCGCCGGGAAAAGCACCGGTACGGCGGTCTTGGCAACAGTCGCCATGGTCTGCTGGATCAGCATGGCAACGACGGCAAGGAGGAGCAGGGGCATGCCCAGGTTATGTAGACGGGGTCAGTTGCCGCAGCACATCTTCGCGCAATTGAGCCAGGTTCTCATCCAGATTGCCCACGGCCAAGGACCCAAGCGGCAGCAACAGGCGGCTCACCCCCAGGGCACGGTACGCTTCCAGGCTTTCCATGCCCTTGGCATGTTCCCGCCATAAAGCGGTGATCTCGATGCTGTTCGGATCCCGGCCCGCCGCCTCCGCCGTTGCCCGCAACCGCCCCAGCGTTTCCGCCAGTTCAGCAATATCCTTGGTGAAGCCGAACCAGCCATCGCCCATGGCCACGGTGCGGCGCAACGCCGCCGGGCTGTGGCCACCGATGATAACGGGCGGATGGGGCCGTTGGCTGGGCAGGGGGTAGCTCCTGAAGCCGCCCCAGTCGAGGTGAGCGCTTTTATGTTCCACCACATCGCCGGACCAGACCTTTTTCACGGCGGCCAGATAGTCATCGAAGCGTTTGCCCCGGCCCGCGAACGGCGCGCCCATGACCTTGAATTCCTCCGCCAGCCAACCGACGCCCAGGCCCAGCAACAGCCGGCCGCCCGAGAGATGGTCCAGGCTGGCTACCTGCTTGGCCAACAGCATGGGATTGCTTTGCGGCAGGATGTTGATGCCCGTACCCAGGCGCAGCTTTGTGGTATGGGCCGCGATAAACGACAACGTGATCAACGGATCGGCAAATGGGGTTTCCGCCGGTACGCCAAGTTTGCCCGAACTGTTATAGGGATAGCGGGAGGCATAATCCTCCGGAATGATCACGTGTTCGCCGGTCCAGACAGATTCAAAGCCCGCGGTCTCCAGCTTCGACACCAGGGGCGGCAAGGTCGCCAAGGCATCCGCATGCCCCATGTTGATACCGAACAAACCGATTTTCATGGCGCTTCCCCTATTTCAGCAGCTCCCGGCAGGCCTCCGTGATGGCATCCTGGCTCATGCCGTAATGCTCCCGCACCTGCGCCGTGGGACCAACGATGCAGAATTCGTCCGGCATGCCGATCATGCGCATGGGCGTGGGCCGCTGCTGCGCCAGCAATTCGGCCACGGCACCGCCAAGGCCGCCCGTGGTCCGGTGTTCTTCCGCCGTGACGATGGCGCCGGTTTCCGCCGCCGCCGCCAGGACGGCGTCCCGGTCCATGGGCTTGATGGTATGCATGTTCAAAACCCGCACCCCAATGCCGTCACCGGCCAGGGCATCCGCCGCCGCCAGGGCGGGCGCGACCAGGGCGCCACAGGCAATGACCGTGATATCGCCGCCCGGCCGCAACTGATCAGCCTTGCCGATCTGAAAGCCGTCATCGGCGATATCGGCAACATTCGTTTCCTCGAACTTGCCGCCCAAACGGATATAGCTGGGGCCGTCCAGATCCTCCGTCGCCATCGCGGCATGCCAGGTCTGCCGGGCATCCGCCGGCACCACCACGGTCATGTTCGGCATGTTGCGCATGATCGCCAGATCCTCCACCGCATGATGGGTGCCCCCCGCCATGCCCAGCACGATGCCGCCACAGGCCGCCCCGATCACCACGCGCTGGTTGGCATAGGCCACGTCATTGCGCACTTGCTCCAACGAACGCGCTGTAATGAAAGGCGCATAGCCGCAGATGATCGGCCGCATGCCCGTCGTCGCCAGGCCGGAGGCGATGCCCATGGCGCTTTGTTCGGCAATGCCGGCCTCGATCAAACGTTCCGGGCTGGCCTCCAAGAATGGCCGCAGGCCAAACAGATCAATGGTATCGGCGGAAATCGCCACGACTTTTTCGTCCCGGCCCGCCAGTTCCGCCACCGCCAGGCCAAACGACAAACGCGATTGATTTTCCGACAGACGCACCCAGTCAGGCTGCTGTGCATCGTTCATGACGGCTCTCCCAACTCGGCCAGGGCCCTCTCGTAGACCTCGTCCGTGACCAGGTTGTTGTGCCAAAGGTAGCTGTCCTCGGCGAAGCTGACGCCCTTGCCCTTGATGGTGTGGGCGATGATCAACGACGGCCTGTCCGCCGCCAAGGGCAGCGCATCCAGCGCCTCGACAATCGCGCCCATGTCGTGGCCGTCGATCTCCCGCACGGCCCAGCCAAAGGCGGTCCATTTATCCACCAAGGGTTCCAGGTCCAGCATCTCGGCCACATGGCCGCTTTGCTGGATCTTGTTGTAGTCCAAAATGGCCGTGAGGTTCGACAGACCAAGATGCGCCGCCGCCATGGCGCCTTCCCAATTGGAGCCCTCGTGCAATTCGCCGTCCCCCAGCATGACGCAGGTGCGGAAATCCATGCCCTGCATGCGCGCGCCCAGGGCCATGCCCATGGCGACGGACAGCCCATGGCCCAGACCGCCGGTACTCATCTCGACGCCGGGCATCTTGATATCGGGATGCATCCCGAACGGCGATCGATAGGCGTAGAACTGATCCAAAACCGCATCGTCGATAAAGCCGGCCCGGGCCAGCGCCGCGCCCAGGGCCGCGTTGGCATGCCCCTTGGAGAGGACAAAGCGGTCGCGTCCCGGCCAATCCGGTTCCTCGGGCCGCAGGCGCAGATGATGAAAATATAATGCTGCCAGGATATCCGCCGCCGAAGACGAACCGCCCATATGGCCCGAACCCGCGGCCCGCAAGGCGCGCCAGACGTTGCGCCGGATATGCAGGGCGTCGTTCTGCAAGCCCTCAATCTTGGCCTGGTAATTGCTTGTCATCAGGAAGTTTGTCCCATAATCAATTCAACATGATCCTCGGGCACATAGACGTAGGAACCGGGCCGGAAGTCATAGCCCAAATCCCCCAGCAGACGCCGTTGCCTAGGTGTGCAGCGTTCCACGACCTCGGATGAAATAGCGAAATCATAGGGCCGGATGAACATCTGGCAGTAATTGTACAACAGGGTTTTACGCGCCTTGCCGGACAGGTTGACGCCCGGCCCGTGCCACAGGGAGTGGGAAAACAGGATACAATCCCCCGCCTTGCCCATCAGCGGTACCGCCCCCGGCGTCGTCGGTGTGACCAGCGGCTCGTCCAATTCCGGGAAGGGCCGCATGTGGCTGCCCGGAAAGACGGTGAAATTGGCGCTGTCGGGCTCCAGCACGTCGGTCAGAAGATACAATGCCTTCATGGCCAGGGGCCGGCTGGACTCCGTCACCCGAACCCGGCGCAGACCTTCGCCGCCGTCGGTGTGGGTGTAGCCGGGAAATTCGCGATCCGAGGCCCGCACGATGGCCTGGGACATGGAAAACGCCAGGTAAGGCCCCATCAGATCGACGATCAGGTCGAAGACACCGGGGCGGTCGATCAGGTCTCTAAAGGCTTGGTGATAGGACAACAGATCCCGGCGGTCCATAAAGCTTTCCGGGTCCGGATTGCCGTGCTCTACCCAACCATAATGGCCGCGCGGCAAATTGGTCGGCTCCCATCCCGGCTGGGCCCGTAGATCGTCGACCCGGTCACAAAGAGATGCAGCTTCCTCGGCATCGAATACGCCTTCGAGATGAATGTAGCCGTCTATTTCCCACGCGCGGCGCTGTTCCTTGGTCAATGTCTGCATGCCGGTCTCCTCCCCTTTGTGTCCATGCTCCCAAATTGCCCCAGGGAACACAACCATGTTTGCGTCTTGAATTGCCCGGTAATTCTGACACCTTATGCGGGGCGAGGTGAAATATGCAGGAGGATACCCATTGGCCACCCAAGATATGTCGAGCTGGAAAACCAGCATTTCCCAGGTGATCAGCACCGAGGATGAAGAGGAGATCATGGTCCGCGGCCACCGCCTGAGCGAGTTGATCGGCAAGATATCGTTCGCCGAAATGATGTTTCTGATGCTGCAAGGCGAATTGCCCACTCCCGCGCAGGCACATGTTCTGGATGCGCTGCTGGTTGCCTCGGTGGAGCACGGCATCGCACCACCGTCCATGATCAGCCGCTGTTTTGCCTCGTACGGCACCTCGATACAGGCGGCGGTGGGCGGCGGCGTGCTGGCCTTCGGAGACCGCATGGGCGGCCTGGGCGAGCAGTTGGGCCAAACCATGGTGGCGCATCTGGCCGGACACGATGCCGCGAACAACACCATTGATGATGAAACCCTCAACGGTGTGGCCAATCGTATCGTTGCCGAAGCTGGCGCGGCGGGACAGCGGGTGCCGGGCTACGGCATCCCCCTGCATGGCGCCGATCCGCGCGCGCCCGGCGTTCTGGCGGTGGCGCGGGAGCAAGGCACCTTTGGCAACTATTGCCGCCTTGGCATGGCAATCGAGGCCACGCTGGCCGCCCAGCGCGGCGGCAAGGCCGTGCCCATGAACCTGGACGGCGTCGGCGCGGTGGTTATCCTTGACCTGGGCTTCGAATGGCAAAGCACCCGGCTGTTCCTGCTGACCCCGCGCTCGGTCTCAATGGGCGCGCATTATCTTGAGGAGAGGCAACAGGACAGCACCTGGCGCCATATCCCGGCCGACCAAATCAGTTATGATTGATCCCGAAACTTAGCCAGGAGACGGCAAATGCCCTTCAATACCAATTATGCCTTCATGGTCAGCATGGATGTTGATGCCGACAAGGAAGAGCTGTTCAACGAAGTTTATGACGACGAACATATTCCCGCCCTTTTGAAGGTGCCGGGCGTGGTCGCGGTATCGCGGCTGAAGACTGTGCCCGCCACTTTGTCCATGGGCGGTCAGGAACATGCGGTCACCGGCGAAGGACTGCCCCATTACATCGCCATCTACGAAATCGAGAGCCCGGATGTGTTGAACAGCCCCGCCTGGGCCGAGGCGGTGGAGGAAGGCCGCTGGGGCGGACAGGTTCGTCCCTTCACCTCCAACCGCCAGCATGTATTGCGAAAGTTGATTTAGGCGTCAATCCATGATCATCGCGCCGTTGTCACATCTTCCCATGGCAAGGACCGGTAAAATTCCCTGACGATGTCGAAATCCTGATCAAAATCCACGATCTGATCTCGAACCTCGTCTTGGATGGTGTGGTACTCGGAGCGAGCCCGGTCGATCAAGGCCTCGTCATCAAACGTTTCGATGTCTGGAAATATGTCCCGGCTGTGGCATTTTCTTATCAAGACATCTAGCGTTCGTTGGAGAAAGTCGCCGTCGAACTGGGTTCCCTCGACCAAGATGCTCAGATCGTAAATATCCTGCCTGCGCCGTCTGTTTCGAGTTTCTTGCTGCAAATAGGCGCGAATCTTTTCCGCGATCAGGTCTTCCGGGGAATAAGCGAGCAGGCTTTTGTCGCTTTCGAAAAATATCTCTTGAGACGCGCCGACGAATTCGTTGAAGGAGATTTCGAGCCTAGCTACGTCGACAGCCTGTCCGGCTTCGAGTCTGCGCTGTTCGTCCGTATCCGCCTCAGCGCTGCCAATTCTAACTTCATAGGTTGGAAACGTCGCATCGTCGCGCGGCGGCTTCTTGTTGATTTTCTGCACGCGGCAAAGAAGCCTCGGATAGCCAGCCTTTCTAGCCGCAGCGGAAAAACCGTCGTCAAGCGTTTGCGCAAGTTCATCAACGTTGCCCTGATCCTCGGACGTGGCTGTGAAGTCAATGTCGGTTGTGGCTCGGGTGCTGCCATATGCCAAAGCCATGAGCGTGCCGCCTTTCAGCAGCAGGGCATATTTGAGGTCTTCGTTGGAAGAGATCGTTTCAATCAGCACTTCGACGACCTGCCGGCGGCGGTACTCCCGTCTATTGGCGCGGGCACCATCAACCCAATTCGGGATATCCACAATTTTCGATATGACTGTCATAGTTCAAATATTCAGCGATATCTGCCAGTCTTCCGACCACTTGTTCAAATAAGGTTTCTTTGGATCGAGCTTGCGGGAGCCGCCGCGTTGAGTTAACGACTTCCATTCTTCGACCCTGTCATCGGATATCCCGAATTTCTCCGCGATCAGATATCCGGCCCGCACCTTCACGATTGAACGTTCATCAGCATCAATACGCGTGATAATTTCTTCTGCATAAGCTTCGAATTCATTGTCCCAAACCTCAATGACATGCGGCATGCCGCCGCATAACTGAGGCGCGGCCAGCATGTCGAGAAATGTTTGACCAATTGTCGAAACTGCTGCGGCTGGCGATCGTAGTCGATCGGACTCACCTAGAAACCGGCTTTCATGGGTGTCCACGAGTCGTCCACGAATTTTCTTGGGCATTTTGTAGTGGGGTAAATTCTGGCTAACATCAGCAGCCATATAGACAGGCAATTCTTCGAAGTCTCTTCTGCTTTTCTCGTTTGCAAGCACTCGCCAAGCTTGTCGCGAGGCCGTGGTGATGACCAATGCTCCCGGAACGCGGTCAGTCAAACCATGCAAATTCATCGCGGACAAATGCGAGACATAACTAAAGGGATCAACATGACATGCCAATTCTTCTGGTGAGTGATCTGGCACATCAGTAAAACGAAAGACCCGGCTGCCGAAATCAGAATCAGAGTTCAGGAGTCCTACACGGCGAAGTGTCTTAACAGTTCGCGTCAAATGCTGTGGGTCGGGTATCCTTTTTCGTACGTTGAGCCTTTTCTCACCGACTCGCCGAGAATCGAAGAGGCGGCAGATTGTCAGCCAGAGGTCATACTCTGTGACAATTGCACAATTCGATAGCCGCAGAATTTCGGCGCAAGCATCAGCAAGACTTATTTTCATACTGGATATATCGGTAGGTGATAGTGTCCTAAGGACACTATCACCTACCGATGCACAATGCAACTAGTACCCGCACACGCCTTTACCAGTTCCATAAGGTCATTGTCATTGACATCAAGAGCAAAAACATATACGTCCTAAGGACGTATATGTTTTTGCTCTTTGCATCAATGACAAAATGAATTTTTTGGTTTTTCGCAATATGCGGGACTGGACTGCTCAATATCCCCCACGGCTACGCCGTATCCTTGAATAGCTCCCGGCCGATCAGCATGCGGCGGATCTCGGAAGTCCCGGCGCCGATTTCGTACAGCTTGGCATCGCGCAACAGGCGGCCGGTGGGATATTCGTTGATATAGCCGTTGCCGCCCAGGGCCTGCACCGCCTCCAGTGCCATCCAGGTGGCTTTTTCCGCCGCGTACAGAATAGCGCCGGCGGCGTCGGCCCGGGTCGTGTCGCCCCGATCGCAGGCCTTGGCCACGATGTAGACGTAGGACTTGGCGGCGTTCATGGTGGTGTACATATCGGCGATTTTGCCCTGCATGAGCTGGAATTCGCCGATCGGCTGGCCGAATTGCTCCCGTTCGTGCACATAGGGCATGACCACATCCATGCAGGCCTGCATGATACCGAGCGGCCCGGCCGAGAGCACAAGACGTTCATAGTCCAGACCGCTCATCAGGATCCGCACGCCCTCGCCCACCGCGCCAAGGACATTCTCCTCCGGAACGGCGCAATCCTCGAACACCAGTTCGCAGGTGTCCGAACCGCGCATGCCCAGCTTGTCCAGTTTCTGCGCCGTCGAGAAGCCGGCGAAGCCCTTTTCGATCAGGAAAGCGGTAATGCCCCTCGGTCCGGCCTCCGGATCGGTCTTGGCGTAGACCACCAGGGTGTCGGCCTCGGGCCCGTTGGTGATCCACATCTTGGAGCCATTGAGGATGTATTGATCGCCGCGTCTGTCGGCCCGCAGGCGCATGGAGACCACATCCGATCCCGCGCCGGGCTCACTCATGGCCAGGGCGCCCACATGTTCGCCGCTGATCAGTTTCGGCAAGTAGCGGCTTTTTTGCGCCGCGCTGCCCTGGCGGCGGATCTGATTGACGCACAGGTTGGAGTGGGCGCCATAGCTGAGCCCGACGGAGGCGGAGGCACGGCTGATTTCCTCCATTGCCACGCAATGTTCCAGATAGCCCAGGCCGGCGCCGCCGAACTCCTCCTCCACCGTGACGCCGAGAACACCGAGATCGCCAAGCTGGGGCCAGAGATCGCGGGGGAATTGGTTGGAGGCATCGATTTCAGCCGCCCTTGGCGTAATCTTGTCGGCGGCAAACCCGGCCACGCTGTCGCGGATCATATCGGCGGTTTCGCCCAGGCCGAAGTCAAAGGCTGGCAATGCGTTGGGGATCATGGCGGGGTCCTCTGTCTGATCATCTTCACGTACGACCTTGATATCGCCGGATCGTCTGGAAATCTATAGCTTGATCCCAACCCAGCCGCGGCGGCGCCACAAAAACACGAATATCACCGCCTGAAGGATTCGATAGATGGACTGGGTCGCCCAGACGGCGAACAGGCCAAGGCCAAGATAGGGCCCCGCCAGCCAAGCCAGCGGCAGGCCCAACAGCCATTGCGTGCCCACGGCCACCGCCATGACCTGGCGCACCGCGCCGGCGCCAAGCAGCGCATGCAGCAGCACCAGTCCCACGCCGTCAATGGCGATCGCCGCCCCCATTAGCCGCATGGCGTTCCGCGACATATCGATCACCGTTTCATCCCGGGTAAAACCCATGACGATTTGATCAGGGATGAGCAGCGCCGGCAGACCCAGCAGGCCCAGCACCATGACGGTAACCTTGACCACATCCCAGGCCCAGCGCGAGGCCTCGTCCGGATCATTGCGCCCCAGGGCCTCACCCACCAGGGTCAATGCCGCCAGACCAAGGCCCACCGCCGGCAGGATGGCGACGAGGACCAGATTGATCAGAATATTGACGGCGGCAACTTCCGCCGTGCCCATGAGGCCGACAATCCAGAAAATGGCGGTGAAACCAGCCGCGAACAGAAATTCCTGAATCGCCGTGGGCACCGACAATTGCAGCATGGTCGCCATGGTTTCGCGGCGCGGGATGCGGCTGAGGAAACCGTTCCGCCGCGCATCCTTCCAGCCGAGGACGAAGTAGACGGCGGTGCCCAGAAACAGGGAAATCGTCGTCCCCAGGCCCGAACCTTCCGTCCCAAGCTCGGGAAAACCGAACTTGCCGAATATCAGGACATAGCTGATCACCACGTTCGCCACATGAATAACCAGCAGGGTATGCAGATAGCGCCGGCTTTGCGAAACGCCGGTCCAATAGCCACGGAACGCGAAATTCATGCCCACTGCAATGATGCCCAGCAGGCGGGCGTCAAAATAGGGCAGCCCCGCATCTATCACGCCTTGATCGCCGTTGATGAATGGAAACAGCGTGGACGAATAGATCAACAGGACGATCGTCATGGGCAGACCGATCAGCAGCGCCAGAACCAGCCCGCCGGTCAGCGGCACCGCCGCCTCGTCAGCCCGCCCCTCGCCAATGCGCCGGGCCGCCATGGCCTGGACGCCCGATGACAAGCCCATGACCAGGGCCGTCGCCATGAAGGCGGCAAAACTGGCGGTTCCGACACCCGCCAGGGCCTCCTTGCCCAATACACCTACCATCGCTGTATCAACCAGATTCAAGACGACCTGGGACACCATCCCGCCGACGATGGGCAGGGCCAGGTGGCTGATCCGATTTAGACGCTGCCGGTCCATGGGCTGGCCTGTAAGTACCTATCGTTCACGATTGCTGTGCGGCCTGGACCATATACACCACCAGGGCAAAGAAGTAGCCGGCACAGGCCATGGCGGACTAAATGCCGCAGTCCGCCATCCGTGGGAGCTCAAGTGCGGCCCTCACATGCAGCTTACAAAAACCTTCGATTGTTACAGGCGCGGCAGGCTTTCCTCCGCCCCTAGCATGGCGACCGCCGCCTCGAATGCCGCGACAGTCTGGTCCATATCATCCCCGTCATGGGTCGCCGAGATGACGCCGGCACCGGCACCGTTGATATCGACACCGCCAATCAGCAGGGCCAGGCGCAACTTGTTCATCAAACCCGGCGGCTTTGTCTTCAGGTCCTGATAGGGCACCGACAGAGGATCAAAGTTCTTGGGATCAATGGACAAACCGCCGGCATTCAAGTAGACGAAGAAATTCGCCTGCTGGCCGTAGGCGGCCCAGGCCACGCCGGCGCTGGCAAAGCCATCGTTCAGCCTTTGCCGCAGCTCCCGGCCAAAGGCGTCGGCCTTGGCGCAGGCGTCACTGTTGGCGATGATCTCCAGGGTCTTGGTACCGGCCGCCGCCGACACCGGATTGCCGTTGAAGGTGCCCGGATGGTGGATCTTTTCGAAATCCTTCTCCGCCGCAGCCTTGAAATCCAGATGATCGAGAATATCCGCCCGGCCAACCACCGCGCCGCCGGGCAAGCCGCCGGCGAGGATCTTGGCCAGAGTGGTCAGGTCCGGTTTCACATCCAGCAGGCCCTGGGCACCGCCGGGATGCACCCGGAAACCCGTTACCACCTCATCCATGATCAACAGGATGCCGTGTTGCTCGGATAATTCACGTAGCTGTTTTACGAAGCCGGGGGCCAGGGGGATCATGCCACCGCTACCGCCCGTGGGTTCCAGGATCACGGCAGCAATATCGCTGTCGGCCTCAAAAGCCTGGGCAACGCCGTCGATGTCGTCGGGGTCCAGCAGCACCACCTGTGCCGCCACCTCCGGCAAGACACCTGGAGTTGCCGTGCCATCGAAATGGCTGGCCACGCCAAAGGTCATGTGATCGTGCCAACCATGAAAATGGGTGCGAAAACGGGCCAGTTTGTTCTTGCCTGTAAAGGCGCGGGCCAGCCGCATGGCCATCAGGGTCGCCTCGGTCCCCGATGACGTAAAACGGATGCGCTCGGCCGAAGGCACCAGGTTCTGCACCGCCTCGGCCCAGGCAACCTCGAAGCGATGGGATGAGCCGAAATGGGTGCCCGCCGCCAATGCTTCCTGGATACAAGCCTCCACTTCCTCGTTGCGGTGGCCCAGCATCAGGGCGCCGTGTCCACCAAAATAGTCGACATAGCTATTGCCATCGGCATCCCATTTCCGGGCTCCCTTGGCCGTGTCCACATAGATGCCATAGGGCGTGGTGTGGCGGGAATCATGGGTAATGGCCGAGGGAAATTGCTTTTCAGCCCTTGCGGCCAGCGCCTGGCTGGTTGGCGTCCGGTCCACATACCGGTTCACGATGGGGGAATTGCTCAACATCTCATCACTCGCCTGCTGTTCGCTCCAGAACTCACGATAGCACTACCTGGCAAGGCGCCGGGCAAAAAATCCGCCGGCCGGTGCCAAAATGCCTAATTTTGATGGATATCAAGACCGCCCCATCAAGGCGTGATAGACTGTGAGCATGGAAATTGTTTATTTCACAATAGCGGCGGTGGTTCTTTACATCGTATCCGACCGGGCGCTCAACTATGTCGAGATGCGCCGCGGCGCGCGGTTTGAACATCGCAGCTTCATATTCTTCACCATTCTGGTGACCCTGGCGGTTATTAGCTTTGGCCTGATCCAAAAATTCGCTGGGGTCTGAAGCACTTACCTACCGATCATTTCCCTGCTCAGCGCAAGAATCACGGGCACCGGTTACGCGCTGACGCTGCCGCGAAGCCCTCAGGCCAGAAAATAACGGGAAATAGACTTACTCGAAGGTTGCCAATACTGACAAATGCGTCCTATTTAGTAAAATAATACAAGTAGTTTACAATAATAATATTACAATATATCAATTCTGCG
This sequence comes from uncultured Rhodospirillaceae bacterium, assembly GCA_964631725.1. GTDB lineage: Bacteria > Pseudomonadota > Alphaproteobacteria. The sequence continues at coordinate 15,729 of CAZVYX010000051.1, forward strand.
AAGTACATGGGGTAGTTTCTGAATGACAACGAACGATTCCGAGGAAGGCAGCGGCAACACACGCGCTATCAATTACGACGAATCTTTGGCGATAACCCGTGAGATCCATTGGGTCGGTTTCATGGAGGAAGATGGCCGACTACGGTGCAATCCATATCTTTTGATTGATGGCCGGGAAGATGACGTCATCTTGTTCGATCCGGGCTCGATTCCGGATTTTCCGAAGATTATGCGCAAGGTCATTGACCTGATTCCGCCGCAGAATATTTCCGGCATTGTCGTGTCGCACCAGGATCCCGACGTCTGCGGCAACCTGGCGGTGATTGAAGATATTGTCGAAAACCCAAACCTCAAGATTTACGCTCATCTCAACACGATCCGCCTTATTGCCCACCTTGGCCTGGCGGGAGAATTGCAGGACATAGCCAAGATCGACAATCAATTGACGTTGGCAAGCGGCAGAATTCTGGATTTCATTCCGATGCTCTATCTGCATTCGCCAGGGGCCATCGCGACGTTCGACAGGCAATCAAAAACACTTTTTAGCGGTGATGTCTTCGGCGCCATTGGAGCCGATAACGATCTGTTTTCCAGGAGCAATTTCCCTCAAAGCATGGATAGCTTCCACCAAGCCTATATGCCTTCCAACCATGTTCTGCGGCCAGCCATGGAGAAACTCTCCAGCTTGCAGATCGACCGAATCCTGCCGCAGCACGGTGCGGTCGTGGAAGGCGATGATGTTGCCGTGGCGATTGAGCATTTGCGAAACCTGCCTTGCGGCGTGGATCTGTTGGAGGACTAGGGCAATGTGCGCGCTCCGTGCCAGCGGCATTGATCAGGTCGCCCATGTCGTTTCCGCCAATCGGCAAATGCTGGAAAAGGCATTGCAGATGCGCGCGCAAAGCTATCTGGCCGACGTCAGGGCACAGCTTCTTACTGGCGTGATATTCGAAATCGATAGTAGCCGGAAGCGGCTTCTTACCGCGCATGAGAGGTTAAGAACGGCCATGCACACGTTGTCCCTGCAAAAGGAACTATTGGCGATGGAGGTCGACCAGCGCCTGGAATCCGAACAATTGGCTCATAGTGCCCGCCTGCAGGCGGAATTAGCGAACCGTACCCGAGCCCGATTTCTCGCTGATATTACTCACGATGTGCTGACTCCGCTGAACGCCATCAAGACCTACGCGGAAATGATCAGCAACGAAACCCTGGGCCCGCTCAAGCCGGACGGATACAAGAATTATGCCTCCGATATTGAGTTGGCCTGCGAACACTTGCATGAACTGGTCCGCTCGCTGCTGGAAACAGCCAGGGTCGAAGCGGGGCAATTGCAGGTTGCCGCCAGCGATATCGACTTAGTCGAGCTGCTCCACGAAACCGTGGCGATGGTTGAATACAAAGCCGCGCGGAAAGGCGTCGCCTTGGTGACGGGGCCCGGCGTCGAGAACCTGCCCATAAACGCCGACCCCAACTTGTTGCGGCGGCTAATGCTCAACCTGGTAACCAACGCATTGAAATTCACCGATGCCGGCGGCCGGGTCAATATTTCGCTGGAGGCGACCACCAGTGGCGGCGCGATCATCCGATTTACCGACACCGGGCGGGGCATTTCACCGGAAAATCTGGAAACCGTGCTTGCCCCGTTCGGTCAAATTGGCGGCAAATCCGATGATCCTGATGCTTCCAATGGAGTTGGACTCGGCCTGCCCATGGCCAATGCGATCGCCAAGGCTCATGGCGGCGCGCTGAGCATCGAAAGTGAAGTTGGAACGGGGACTACGGTTACCGTCCGTTTGCCGGACAAACTCGACAAACCCGAAAGCAATTGACGGCGAACCGCGAAACCCGGAGTCAGCCGCAAGCGAAATCGCCATTAAACATAAAGAATGTCCCAAGCATCGTTGTCGGCGCCGCGGCGGCAAAGTAAACTCAGCAAAATTTGGCAGCAAGTGCGTACCCATACATGACTATTGCAACTCCCTTCGATGAATTCCGTGCCACCGTCAAACCAGAATGGATTGATAACAACAAGCATCTAAACATGGGCTACTACATGGTGGTGTTCGATCTCGCCACCGATGAGTTCATGAAATTTATCCACCTGACGGGACCGCACCGCCGGGAGCATCAGGTGACCACCTTTTCCTTGGAAGGGCATATCACCTACAACCGGGAAATCGGCGAAGGGGAGCCCATGCGCTTCACCACCCGGCTGCTGGAGTTTGACGAGAAACGCTTCCACTATATCCATCACATGTACCATGGGGAGGAAGGATATCTGGCATCGACCAACGAATTGATGAGCCTGCATGTCTCCCTTGCCACGCGCCGGGCCACGGCGATGCAACCGGCCGTCCTCGAACGCATGGCGGCGATCAAGGCGGCCCATGACGCTCTGCCCCCGGACCCTTACATCGGCCGGCTGATCGGGCTGCGCGCCAGGGCGACGACAAATACCTAAACCGGCAACGCCACATCGTCCGCGACGCCGAAAGCCGGCACGAACCAGCAATCGACATCATAGGAAATCCAGCATGCCCCGCATTGCGCCACTTACAGCCGCCGAAATGAACGCCGAACAGCGGCAATTCCACGACAATATCATGTCCGGCCCCAGGGGCAGCCTGGGCGGGCCGTTTCAGGCCTGGATCCACAGTCCCGACTTCGGCGACCGGGCGCAAAAAGTTGGAGAATATTGCCGCTTCAACAGCGTCTTGGAGCCACGCTTGTCGGAACTGGCCATTCTGATCACCGCCCGCAAATGGACGGCCCAGTTCGAATGGTTCGCGCATGCGCCCATGGCCCTGGATGGCGGCCTGTCCGCCGATGTCATTGAGGCCGTGCGGCAGAACCAGGCACCCAGTTTCGGCAAGGCCGATGAGGCGGCGGTCTATCAATTCTGCACCGAACTGTATCGCGACAGCCGGGTTAGCGACGCCACCTATGGCGAGGCCAAGGCGCGACTGGGCGAACAGGGTGTGGTCGATCTGGTCGGTATCCTTGGCTACTACGCCATGGTTTCCATGACCCTGAACGTCTTCGAGATACCCCTGCCCGACGGCGTCACACCGCCATTGTCGGAGTGAAACAAGACTATCCGTTGGGCGCTTGCCGGAAATCAGAGCCAATATCGCCGGCCCAGGCTGCTGTTGTTACGGAGTCTACGCGGGCGGCGGGCGGCCCCTGATGACAGCGGGCCAGCATGGCATCGACGGCCGCCTCCGGACCTGAAAACACAGCCTCGACACTGCCGTCGCTGCGATTACGGACCCAGCCGCTCAAACCCAATGCCTGGGCCGTATCGACCGTCCAGCCGCGATACCAGACGCCCTGGACGCGGCCCTCGATAACCACCCGAATACGGCGATCTGGGCGATCCGGGCGATCCGGGCGATCCGGGAGGGGCATGGGAAATCCTATTCGAACTCCATGATCACGTCGTCAACCGCCAGGCTGTCGCCGGGACCCGCCTTCAGGGCCGCGACAACGCCGTCGCGTTCGGCGCGCAGGATGTTTTCCATCTTCATGGCCTCGACCACCGCCAGGGCCTGCCCGGCCTTGACCTCTTCGCCCTCGTCCACAGCCAGGGATATGATCAGGCCGGGCATGGGACACAGCAGATATTTCGAGGTATCGGGTGGCACCTTTTCGGGCATCAGGGCGGCCAGTTCCGCGGCGCGGGGGCGGCGTACGGTGACCCTGGCCTCGATACCGCCATGGCGCAACAGGAACCCGGCAGCCGCCACATCCACCTGCACGACCACATGCCGGCCGTTTACCGTGCCCGTGAACAGATGTTCGCCCGGCCGCCAATAGCTGCGCACGGCGATCAAGCGGCCGCCGAGGTCAACATCGAAGCCATCCTCGACCGAGGCAACCGAAACCTCGTGATAGTCACCGTCCAGGCCAACCACCCAATCGGCGCCGAAGGTCGGGCGATAATGCGCCAACTGCCCGTCAATCGTGCCGGCGCGCGCCGCCCGGCGCCGGTGCATCAATACGCCGGACGCCAGCAACACATCCAGCACTTCGCCTTCGCGTGGCGCGCCGGCAAAACCGTCCGGATACTCCTCGTCGATAAAGGCGGTGGTCAACCGGCCTTCGACAAAGCGGGGATGCGAGATCAGCGCGGTCAGAAAGCTCATGTTGTGATTGATGCCGCGCACATAATAGCTGTCCAGGGCGGACTGCATGGCGGCGATGGCACCGGCCCGGTCCTGGCCCTTGGTAACCAGCTTGGCGATCATGGGATCGTAGTACATGGATATTTCAGAACCTTCGACGACACCGGTGTCAACGCGCACGTTCTCATCCTGGACCGGCGGTTTGCAGCGCACCAGGCGGCCGATAGAGGGCATGAAATTTCGATAGGGGTCTTCCGCATACAGGCGGCATTCGATGGCCCAACCGTCGGCCCGCACGTCATTCTGGTCCAACGTCATGGGTTCGCCGGCGGCGATACGGATCATCTGTTCCACCAGATCGACGCCGTAGACCATTTCGGTAACGGGGTGTTCCACCTGCAGGCGGGTATTCATCTCCAGGAAATAGAAGTTCCGATCCTTGTCGACAATGAACTCCACCGTGCCGGCGGAGCGGTAGTCAACGGCGCGGGCCAGCGCCACGGCCTGTTCGCCCATGGCCTTGCGAGTAGCCTCGTCGAGGAAGGGGCTGGGGGCCTCTTCAATGACTTTCTGGTGGCGCCGCTGGATGGAGCATTCCCGCTCACCCAGGTATATGCAGTCGCCATGCCCATCGGCGAGCACCTGAATTTCGATGTGACGGGGCTGTTCGATGAATTTTTCCGCAAAAACCCGGTCATCGGCGAAGCTGGATCGCGCCTCGTTCTGGGCCGAGGTGAAGCCCTCGCGCGCCTCGGCCTCGGTGTAGGCCACGCGCATGCCCTTGCCGCCGCCGCCCGCGGAGGCTTTCAACATCACCGGATAGCCCAACTGCCCGGCGATCCGCGCCGCGTCATCCTCGTCCTGCAACACATCCAAATGGCCGGGCACGGAATTGACGCCGGCCGCCTGCGCCAGCTTCTTGGAGGCAATCTTGTCGCCCATGGCCTCAATCGCGCCCACCGGCGGGCCGATGAAAGCTACCCCTAAGTCCGCCAGAGCCAGGGCGAAGTCCGGATTTTCAGACAGGAAGCCATAGCCCGGATGCACCGCCTCGGCGCCGCTGCGTTTGACCGCGTCAAGAATTCGTTCGATGACAAGATAGCTCTCCGCCGCCGGCGCCGGGCCGATGGCGATGGCCTCGTCCGCCAACTCAACATGCAGGGCAGTGGCATCGGCCTCGGAATAGACGGCGACAGTGGCGATACCCATCGCCTGGGCGCTACGGATAACCCGGCAGGCAATTTCGCCGCGATTGGCGATGAGAATTTTTGAAAACATCAATACTGTACTTTCGCTTTCCGCTGTCCCGGTCCAAAGCCCCCTAAAGGGGAATATTGCCGTGCTTTTTCCAGGGGTTGTCGAGCTTCTTGTTCTTCAACATGGTGAGCGCCCGGGCTATCCGCCGGCGGGTGTTGTGCGGCATGATCACGTCATCGATATAGCCGCGTTTGCCGGCAATGAAGGGATTGGCGAAGGTTTCGCCATACTCCTGGGTCAACTGCTCGATCCGTTCGGGATTATCCAGTTCCGAGCGGAAGATGATCTCCACCGCGCCCTTGGCGCCCATCACCGCAATTTCCGCCCCCGGCCAGGCAAAGTTGACGTCGCCCCGCAGATGTTTCGAGGCCATGACGTCATAGGCGCCGCCATAGGCCTTGCGCGTAATCACCGTGACCTTGGGCACGGTCGCCTCGGCATAGGCATAGAGCAGCTTCGCGCCATGGGTGATGATGGCGCCATATTCCTGGGCCGTGCCGGGCAAAAAACCGGGCACATCAACAAACGTCACGATGGGAATTTCGAAAGAGTCGCAAAAGCGCACGAAGCGCGCGCCCTTGCGGGCCGAGTCAATATCAAGACAGCCGGCAAGCACCATGGGCTGATTTGCCACGAAACCGACCGTGGCGCCGTCGATACGGCCAAAACCGACCACGATGTTGCCCGCGAATTCCGGCTGAATTTCATAGAAATCGCCGTCATCCACGACCTTTTCCACCAGTTCCTTGATGTCGTAGGGTTTGTTGGGATTGGCGGGCACCAGGGTATCGAGCGACTCTTCCACCCGGCCAATGGGGTCGTCGGTGGCGCGGTGGGGCACACCGCTGCGATTGGACAGGGGCAGAAAGTCGAACAACCGCCTGATTTGCGCCAAGGCTTCCACATCATTTTCGAACGCCAGATCCGCGACTCCGGATTTTCGGCTATGCGTAGAGGCACCGCCCAGTTCCTCGTGAGTAACCTCTTCCTGGGTTACTGTTTTCACCACGTCCGGGCCGGTGACATACATGTAGGAGCTGTCCTTGACCATGCAGATGAAGTCGGTCATCGCCGGCGAATAAACCGCACCGCCGGCGCAAGGCCCCATGATCACCGAGATCTGCGGCACCACGCCCGAGGCCATGACATTGCGCTGGAAAACCTCCGCATAGCCGCCAAGCGAAGCCACGCCTTCCTGAATACGGGCGCCGCCGGAATCGTTCAGGCCAATGACCGGCGCGCCCGCCTTCATCGCCTGATCCATGATCTTGCAGATCTTTTCGGCATGGGCCTCGGACAGCGAGCCGCCGAAGACCGTGAAATCCTGGCTGAAGACAAAGACCAGGCGGCCATTGATGGTGCCCCAGCCGGTCACCACGCCGTCGCCGGGAATACGCTGTTCGGCCATGCCGAAATCTTCGCAGCGGTGCTCGACGAACATGTCATATTCCTCGAACGAAGAGGGATCGAGCAGCATTTCCAGCCGCTCCCGCGCCGTCAATTTGCCCTTTGCATGTTGCGCCTGAATGCGCTTTTCGCCGCCACCGACCCGCGCCGCCGCGCGCTTTGCCTCAAGCTGACGCAGGATGTCCTGCATGAACCTACCACCTCCCCGACGGGATATCGTTACACCAGGACATTTGATAGCACGACATGCGGCCAATGGGCAGAGCGATCACCGTCAAAAATCACGACGACGAAAGGAATTCGATATCGATATTCTTAAGCAAGCCGCGCCGGATGCATGGTTGCGGGCTGAGACGTCAATACGGCTTAACCGGTGCGGTGCAATTCCAGAAACCGTGCCGCATTCTCGAACTCGCCACGCAGGCGCACGGCGTGGTCCTCGGCCTCGGCGTCCTGGCCCCAACGTTCCGCCTGGTAGTCGTTGTCCAAACGTACCGCGGCCCATGCCGCCGGCACGTCGAGGGCGCCGGCACTGACCGCCAGCGCCAAAACCAGAGAGCCGGCGATGGTCACCAGATCATTCATCGCGGCCAGTTCCATGACATCATGTCCATCCACCGCACGGTGCAGGGCGGCCAGGGCGACCTCGTCCTGGGCGACGTGGCCGATGCCGTTCGTGGCGGCGAGACCGGCGCCATATTCCGCTTCGGCCCAGGTCAGCCAGGGGCCCCAAAGCTGCATTTGGCGCTGGACCAGGTCCGCCGGCTCCGCCGCCCGGTAGCACAACAGATCGGTGCCGCCATAACTGGCCAGATTGTCAACCACCGCGCCACGCTGGCCGGCAACCAAATCCAGGGCGGTGTTGGCCAAACGCAGAAGCGGCATGCTTTCGGGATCGATATCCTCCCCTTGGCGGCGCCATTCATCGGCGATCGCCTCGGCCAACGCCTCCGCCGCCACCGCGAAGGCTGCCTTTCGTGGCGTCCGTACGGACCGGCCGTCCAGCTCGACCGTCAATCCACCGGCCACTGGCACCACCGTGACATTTTCGTAAAACCGCTTCATTCCGACCCCAGAAGTTTGCCAGGCAATTTCAGCAGCGTTCCCGCACCCTTGGTGACCGCGCCGCCGACCCGGCCCAATATACCGGATGCGCCTTCTTTCCCAGTGGGCTTGCCCGGCGCGGCCTTTACCTTGCCGTCTTTTAGCACATGCATACAAGGATGTGCCTCGCCGGTACCGCGATTCAATAAGGGCAGCAACAACCCGACCCCCGGCAGCAACAAATTGCCGACAACCGCCGCCGCCACGCTGCCGGCCACCGCCATTTTATCCGGTGTGGCGCTTGGATTGGCCAGGCTGCCGGTCACATTGATGGGGGTCGCCAACGATACCAACGAAGGGTCTTTCGGACGCGGCGTCAGGCGATAGCGGATCGCCTCGGTGGCCAGATTGACCTCGCCCTCGCCAAGAATGGTGATGTTCTCGGTATCCAGCAACAGCACCTGACTACGGGCGACGCCGCTTTCAATTTTATGGCTGTTGGCAAAACAATGAAGTCGCGTGCGCTTATCCAATGGTTTCGCCTTGACCAGCGCGACAACCAGATCGGCCGCCAGCAGGTCCAGGAATTGGCTTTGCAGATGGCCATCGGAAACGACCACGGAGATATCGCCATTGAGCTTGGCCGCCAGGGCGCGCAAATTGCCGCCTCCGGCATCAAGCCGGCCGCGCAAATCGGCGGTCAGATCCAGGCTGCCATCAACCATGGTAAAGTCAATGATCGGCCCCAGAACCGACATGGCCGCCCGGCGCAGCTCCGCCTTCAGGCGCAAGTTCCGGTCGTCCATTTTTCCTTCAAGAACGAGCTGTCCTTCCGCCAAACGGGCCGTACTGGGTTGCAGGGTCAAGGCGCCATCCCGCAACACCGCTGAAATATTCACCTGTTGCAATACCAAATCAGCACGGCGGACCCGGCGGGCCTGCAGCTTCAGAACACCGTCCAGACCCTTCAAGGCGCTTGTATCGATATCGAGATCAGGTATCAGCAAGTCCCCCGAGCCCTTTTTCGCCTCGGTTCGCCCTGTATCCCGAGCCGCGGGCACGATATCGAGATCGAGGTGCGTCGATTGCAGATCCGCCGTAATCAGCGGACGATCGCCACCCAGATCCACCGTCATGCGGCCCCGTAAGTCGCTATCGTCAAGACGCAGCTTCAACTTATCCAGATCAAAGGCGCGCATGCCGCCCTTGATCCGGCCAGCCACCGACAGTGTCTCGGCGGACATTTCGCTTATCACATCGGGAGCCAACGACAATTCCGTCAGATCCATCATCACCGCCCCGACCGGGCCTTCAACCTCGAACCGCAGGTCGAGCCCCTTGAGTTCGTTCGGTTGCGCCACCCGTCCCGACAATGTCAGCTTGGCGCCTTGCTTTGTTTGGCTAAGCAAATGCAAACCGCTGATGACGGGCGCCTGCAGACGGCCCGTCAGATCGGCCGCAATGTGAAACTGCCTCAAATCCGGTATTTCCTGCCCAATCAGGGCCGCGATACGGCGCAGGCTGGGGCCGCGCGCCGTGACACCGAGCGCCAGACCCTCGCCAGCCATGGGATCTTGTATGGCACCGAGAAGCGCGATGTCGGTACCATCGTCATGGCGGATATGCCCGCTAATGCCGCTCAGGTTTGGCGCCCGGGCATCGCCCTTCAGTCGCGCCGCCAAATCAAATCCACCCAGCGCCGGCACAGCCATGCCGCCGGTCAAAAGCATGGTCAGGGCCGTGCTGTCGGGTCCCTTCAGGCGCAAGTTCAAATCAAGACCCTGGGCCGCCAGTGGCCGGGCCACCCTGCCGGTTGCCGACAACAGCAAGCTTTCCTCTGTCCCGGCACGCAGATCAATATCTTCCATCACCGGATCAGCCATCGCGCCGACGATCCGCCCCCGCATCCAAACCGGTGACAGCGCCGGCAAGTCCAGTCCCGCCAAGGCGGCAAATTCGCCGCCATCGGCCGCCCGTATTTCGACATCCATGGTCAATCCAGCCAAGGCCAGGGCGTCGGCAACCATGCCATTCAAGGTGATCTTAACACCCGGTACCGGCGCGATCTGCGCCGCCACGTTGCGCAAGGCCAGCGGCCCGTCGCGATCGTTCAGATCGAAGGCAATCACCGCCTCACCGCGCACGATTGGCGGCAATTCCACCAACTGCCGCAAGGTCTCGGCCTGATCGCTGCGGCCGCTCACATGGATATCCATGCCCCGGCCTTCGAGGGGGTGGAATATCCGCCCCCGCATCGTCGCCCGCGCGCCGGCGACATCAATGGTTCCATCGACCCGGATTTCCCGACCATTGATCAATTCCTCGAGGCTGGTCATCTGCCCTTCGAAGGCCACGGGCTGATCATACAAACTAGCGTCCAGGTTAATAACGGCGGCGGCGGCGGCATCAGGCGCCAGAACGCTCAATTCGCTGACCGCCAGATCGTGATCAAAGGCGCCATCATGGTATCGCACCGCGCCGCGCAGCAGGCGCAGACCAGCGATACGCGGTGGCGACCACCGGCCCGCAAGGGCATTCCTGCCGGCATCCTGAATTGACGACCAGTTGAGCCGCCCGTCGGCCTGCCGCTCCACCAGGATTTCCGCATCCTCGATCAGCAGGTGGTCGATCTGTACATCGCCCCTGAGCAAGGGCCTCAGGGCGACACCGAACGATACACGGCCAATCCTGGCCATTTCGCCCGGCGTTCCGCCCGCACTATTGGCAAGCGACAGACCAGAAGCGGAAAAGCCCAAATGCAGGCCCAGGCGAAGCTTCAAATCACCATCGATACGCAGGGGTCGCCCCAGCTCCGCCGAAAGATGACGTGCCAGCGTCTCCCGGTATTCGTTGAAATCGACAAAATAGAGCGCGGCGGCAAGGCTGATGCCCAGGCCCACGATCAGGCCCAAGCCTATGCGCATGAATTTCAGGGCCCGCCTCATGGCGGCGGCCAATGCCCATTCAGGAATGGCAAAAGATGACGAAAATCCTCCAACACGGTCCGCGCGCCGGCATTCCGAAGTTCGGCTACGTCATGATAGCCCCAGGCCACGCCAACCGGTGTCACGCCGGCATTCACCGCCATGGCCATGTCAAAACTGGTATCCCCAAGCATCAATGTGTCTTCCGCCGTTACCCCGGCCTCCGCCATGGCCTGAAGCAGCATCCCGGGATGCGGCTTGCCGGGATGGTTATCGACGGTCTGCCGGGTCAAGAAGCAGTCTTGCAGATTGTGGTTGGCAAGCGTCGCGTCAAGGCCCGCCCTGGATTTTCCGGTCGCCACGCCTAGCAGAAATCCAGTAGCATCCAGTGCCTGGATCGTCGCATGGGTGTGAGGAAACAGGCTATCAGGCGGCACTGGCCGGCTACGTAGTTCGAGAGAGTGCCGGCGGTAAGTCTGGACCAGACGCTGGTGATCAGATGCACCATCTTGCGGCCGCAGCCGCCGGGCGGTCTCCTCCAGGGACAGGCCGATCAGGCCGCGAATGGCGTCGACATCGGGCGACGGCAAGCCAAGCTCGGCAAAGGCGGCCGTCATGGCCGTCATGATAGCGCCCAGGCTATCCACCAGGGTGCCGTCGCAGTCGAAGACAATCAGGCGCGGGGGCGTGGCGGCCTCCTTCAAACTATTTGTCGGGTCCGGCGACCAGGGCGGAATCGGAAACCGAGCGCGGATCACGCAAGGTCCAGCGTCCCTGCTCCACCGTGGAGAGGAATTCCGCCACCGATTGGTTGAAGCTGGCGGGTTCTTCCAGATTGGCGGCATGGCCGGTACGCGGCAGCATTACCAATCCCGATGATGGAATTGTCCGCTTAAGATAAAGATTCGCATCCAGGCAGGGTTCGTCCTCATCGCCGGTGACCAGCAGGGTGGGCACCACCAGTTGCCGCAAACCGTCCTCAAGATCATAGAGCGAGGGGCGCTTGGCCTGGACATTGCCCATGGTTAGGCCGGAACCTTCGGCGGAATGGCTCAGGAACCGCTCCTGGAACTCCAGGAAACCACGGGGGTCCTTGTTCTGGAACTGCACCCGCGTCGGTCCCAGTGAATAGGGTGTCGCGACCTCGACCATGCCCTTTTCCGCGAATGACGCGGCAAAGGCCTCGACCTCCGCATTGAAATTGCCGCGGGTGTCCTTCTTGGCGCCGTAGCCGCAACCGACCACCACCAGGCTGCGCGCCATATCGGCGTAGCGCATGCCGAAATGCAACGTCGCGAAGGCGCCCATGGAGCAACCAATCACATGCGCCTTGCCAATATCCAGGCCGCGCATCACGGCTGCGATGTCGTCCGCCGCCATATCCTGGGAATAAAGCGCCGGATCGGAGGGGACATCTGATGGCGGATAGCCCCGGGCGTTGAAACTGACACAGCGGTAGCGCCGCGAGAAATAGCGCACCTGGGGCTCCCAACTGCGGAAATCGTCGGCAAACTCGTGCACAAAGACGATGGCATCGCCACTGCCGGCTTCCTCGTAATACAGCTTGGCGCCTTCGGCCTGGACATGGGGCATGCGGTCAATTCCTTGTCAAATATTCTGGCGGGGAGCAACCATACTGCTGTCCGCCCCGTCTTTCACCATTCTTCTTCGGCCTGTAGTTCCGCCATGCGCTCGGCGGCGGCCTCGGTGTTAAAGCCCAAGGTTCTGAGCGTGGCGCGAAAATGGGCCGGGATGGGCGCCTCAACTGACAGGACGCCGCCATCGGGGTGAGGCAGCGTAATGGAGCGGGCATGCAAATGCAGGCCTTGTCCCAAATCCATTCCGGGCAAGGACGCGTCAACGCCGCCGTACTTGCCATCGCCCAGGATCGGCGTGCCGATGGCGGCACAATGGGCGCGCAACTGATGGGTCCGCCCGGTGCGCGGCCACAGGGCCAGCCAGGCGGCCTGATCGCCGATTTGTTCGATGATAACGAAATCGGTAATGGCCTGCTTGCCAAGCTTGCGGTCGACGCGCACCCTTTCGCCATCCGGGCCCGGAGTCTTGGCCAGGGGCAGATTAATCTGGCCGCGAGGTTCGGACGGCACGCCGGCGACGATGGCCCAATAGAGCTTTTCCGTATCCCGGCCACGGAAAGCCGCGGTCAGCGCCGTGGCGGCACGGGCATGGCGGGCCAGAACCAGAACGCCGGATGTATCCCGGTCCAAACGATGCACCAGCCGGGGCCGCTCCTTGGCGTCAAAACGCAAGGCGTCCAACATGCCGTCGAGATGCCGCTTGGTGCCGCTGCCGCCCTGGACCGCCAAACCGGCCGGCTTGTCAAGCACCAGGACGGATGGGTCCTGGTGCAGGATGCGCTGACGCAGTTCCTTGGCATCCTGTTCAGATACCTCGGGCCGCCGCGGTTTCTTCGGGGGCGCCGGGGCGTCCAGGGGCGGCACCCGCACTTCCTGACCCGGTTGCAGGCGGTAGCCAGCCTTGACCTTGGCGCCATCCACACGCACCTGGCCCTTGCGCAGCATTTTTTCCAGACGGCCATGGCTGAGTCCGGGAAAGTGCCGCTTGAACCAACGGTCCAGGCGCACCTCGCCCTCGTTCTCGGCCACTGTCAGCATCTGGACAGCGCTCATGCCAGCACCTGACGGAAGATCACCAGGCCGGCGAACAGGCCGCAAATCGACAGCACCACATTGCCCGCGATATAGGCAAAGGCGGGGCCCAGGCTGCCACGCTCCAGCAGCAGCAACGCGTCCAGGGAAAAGGCCGAGAAGGTGGTGAAACCGCCCACCATGCCGACCACCAGAAAACCGCGCATTTCCTGGGTCGCCGACCAGCGCAGCGCAAAATACTCCACCAGTACCCCAAGGATGAACGAACCCAGGACATTCACCGTCAAGGTGCCCCAGGGAAAGCCGCTACCGGCCCAGCGCATGATCTGGCCCGAGACCAGATGACGGCCCACAGCGCCCAGGGCGCCGCCGCAGGCCACGGCCAGCAACATATTCATGATCCGGGCTCCTCCCCTGTACTTTCCTGCACTTGACGCCGCAGTTTATCCCAATAGGCCATGCGTTTGGCCACCTCGCGCTCGAATCCGCGCTCGGCGGGTCGGTAAAAGCTTTGCCGGGGCATATGCTCGGGGAAATAATCCTGGCCGGAAAAACCTTCCTCGGTGCCATGGTCATAGACATAACCCTCGCCATAGCCCAGATCCTTCATCAGACCCGTGGGGGCGTTCAGGATATGTTTCGGCGGCATCAGTGAACCGGTCTCCCGCGCGGCGCGGTTAGCCCTGCTCATGGCCTCGTAGGCGGCATTGGATTTGGGCGCGGTGGCCAAATAGATCACCGCCTGGGCAATCGCCAGCTCCCCTTCCGGGCTGCCCAGGAAATCATAGGCATCCTTGGCGCCGTTGGCCTGAACCAGGGCCTGGGGGTCCGCCAAGCCGATATCCTCGACCGCGAACCGTACCAGGCGGCGCGCGATATACAACGGCTGCTCACCCGCCGTCAGCATCCGCGCCAACCAATAGAGCGAGGCATCCACGTCCGAGCCGCGCAGGGATTTATGCAGCGCACTGATCAGGTTGTAATGACCTTCCTGGGCCTTGTCATAGACCGGTGCCCGGCGCTGCAGGGTCTGGCTCAATTGCGCCACATCAAGGGGCTGTTCCGTCGACAGCGCCAGCAACTCCTCCGCCAGATTTAGGACGAAACGTCCGTCGCCGTCAGCCATGGCCCGTAGTGCCACGCGCGCCTCCGCCGTCAGGGGCAGCGGCTTATCCGAAACCGCCTCGGCCCGGCACAACAGCTCTTCCAATGCATCGTCATCAAGGCGGTTCAGGACCAGCACCTGACAGCGGGACAACAGGGCGGCGTTCAGTTCGAACGAGGGGTTCTCGGTGGTGGCGCCAACCAGCACAATGGTGCCGTCCTCGACATAGGGCAGAAAACCGTCCTGTTGCGAGCGGTTAAAGCGGTGAATTTCATCCACGAACAGCAAGGTGCCCTGGCCGCTGAGACGCCGTTCGCCGGCCGCGGCAAACGCCTTGCGCAGATCCGCAACGCCCGAGAATACCGCTGATAGCTGTTCGAAATGCAGCCCCACGTGAGCCGCCAATAGGCGGGCGATGGTGGTCTTGCCGCTGCCTGGCGGGCCCCACAGAACAAGCGAGGCCAGGCGGCCGCCTTCCAGCATGCGGTTGATGGCGCCGTCGCCCGCCAACAGATGATCCTGGCCGATAACCTGATCGATCCTGTCGGGCCGCAAACGCTCCGCCAGGGGCCGTAGGGGGCCATCTATTCCGGCGGCTTCGAACAGGTTGCTCATTCGCTGATCCGGATTGTATGAACCTTGCCACCGCGCCGCACCGTGATGCGCCATCCCGTCGCCGGCTTTTTCATGACCGCGACCAGGTCCGATACCAAATTGATGCGTGCCTTGTTCACGCCGAGCACAACGTCGCCTTTGCGAAAGCGAAAGCGGCGGGCCAGCCCGCGGGGGTCGACCTTGAGAATGATGACGCCGCTGTTCAGCGTATCAAGGCCAAGTTCCTCGGCCATGGCCGGCGACAAATTGGCCACGGTGGCCCCCGCCAGCGGCTGGCGGCCGCTGAGTTGGGTGATCTTTCGCGGCGGCGTTTCGGGCGCCGGGACAAGGTTAAGGGTCAGGCGTTTGTTCGCGCCGTCACGCCAAACGTCGATGCGCGCGCTCTTGCCGATCATCCGGGTACCGAGACGGAAATTCAGCGCCTTGGGCGAGGCGACATCCTGGCCATCAATGGCGACGACCACATCGCCGACCGCCATGCCGGCCCGATCCGCCGGGCCGTCCTGATAAAGCGAGCGGATCATCACGCCCCTGGGCCGCTTCATTTCAAGGGAGGCAGCGATATCGGCGGTTACGGTCTGGGTAGCGGCGCCGAACCAGGGCCGCTTGACATGGCGCAATCCGGACTTGGCGGAAGCCAGAACCGCCCGCACCATGGAAGAGGGCACGGCAAACCCGATGCCGTGGGAACCGCCGGTCTGGGAATAGATCGCGGTATTGATACCCACCAACCGGCCATCCATGGTAATCAACGCACCACCGGAATTACCTGGATTAATCGCCGCGTCGGTTTGAATAAAGAACTGAAAATCCGAAACGCCAATCCCCGTCCGCGCCAAGGCAGAGACGATGCCGGAGGTGACGGTCTGTCCCACGTTGAATGGATTGCCGATGGCCAGAACCAGATCGCCGACTTCCAGGCTGTCGGAATCCCGCAGCTTCAGAAAGGGCAGCTTCTCCCCCTCGGTCTTGATTTCCAGAACGGCGAGATCGGTACTCTCGTCATCCAGCACCAGCACCGCGTCGAAC
Organism: uncultured Rhodospirillaceae bacterium; assembly: GCA_964631725.1. GTDB lineage: Bacteria > Pseudomonadota > Alphaproteobacteria. The sequence continues at coordinate 31,867 of CAZVYX010000051.1, forward strand.
TCCCGGCGGTCCGACAGGGCGACGGTAATCTCGTCCGCACCGGCAATAACATGATGATTGGTCACGATCATGCCATCGGCGCTGACCAGCACCCCGGAGCCCAGGGAATTCTGCCTCTCCCGCCGCCGCAGGCCGTTGCCGGCCCCGAAACGGTCGCCAAAGAAGCGGCGGAAAAACGGATCGTCGAACAACGGCGAACGCACCACCTGTTCAACGACCCGCCGGGTGTAGATATTGACCACGGCCGGCGCGGCCTGTTTGACCAGGGGCGCGAAGGAAAGCTGCACCTGGGCCTGGCTGGTGGGCACCGTTTTTTTGGCGACCGCCGCCGTCGGCATCAGCGGGAGGGCAAAAACCAGCGCCAAGAACAGCCCAAAGGACAGCCCAAAGGACAGCCCAAAGGACAGCATTGCGGCGGTTTGGCCAGGAAGCGAAGTTCTTCTCATACTAAAGCATCACCCTTCGACACGATGATCCAGCCAAGGGGCCGTGCAAACAATTGGGGCAGCCCAAAGGCTGCCCCGAATTGACCACAAACCGCGGCCCGGCAAAGTGCCATATATCTGGAGTGCTCTGGGCACCTGCCCTCAGGCGGCAACATCCTCATCTTCGTCCTCGGTGCCGCTGGGGCCGGAATCCAGACCCTTGGCATCCACGTCACGATCGACGAATTCGATATAGGCCATGGGCGCGCAGTCGCCATAGCGGAAATTGGCCCGGATAATCCGGATATAGCCGCCCTGACGGTCGGCATAGCGTGGCGCCAGCACATCAAACAACTTGGCCACCATGGCCCGGTCGGGGATGCGGGCATAGGCCAGACGACGGGCATGCAGATCACCGCGCTTGCCCAGGGTGATCAATTTTTCCACAATGGGGCGCAGTTCCTTGGCCTTGGGCAAGGTCGTATTGATCTGCTCATGCTTGATCAACGCCGCCGCCATGTTGGCGAACATGGCCTTGCGATGCGAACTATCGCGGTTCAGTTTGCGTCCACTTTTGCGGTGCCGCATGTCGCTACTCCTTTTGCCAACCTACTGACAGAAATGCCGGCAGGCTAGAAATCCGTTTCCATCTGCTTTGCCAGATCATCGATATTCTCCGGCGGCCACTCAGACACTTCCATGCCCAGGTGCAAGCCCATCTGGGTCAAAACTTCCTTGATCTCATTCAAGGATTTGCGGCCAAAGTTGGGCGTGCGCAACATCTCGGATTCGGTCTTTTGCACCAGATCGCCAATGTAGATGATGTTGTCGTTCTTCAAACAGTTGGCCGAACGCACCGACAATTCCAGCTCGTCGACCTTGCGCAGCAGATTGCGGTTGATCCGCGGCTGTTCCGGTTCGAAGTGCACCGGCTCTTCCCGGGGCTCCTCGAAATTAATGAACAGCTGCAACTGATCCTGCAGAATCCGGGCCGCGAACGCGATCGCGTCATCCGGCGTCACGGTGCCATCGGTTTCGATGTCCATGGTCAGCTTGTCATAGTCCAGAATTTGCCCTTCACGGGAATTCTCGACCCGGTAGGCGACCTGGCGCACGGGGCTGAATACGGAATCGACCGGGATCAAGCCAATGGGGCTGTCCTCGGCGCGGTTATGTTCCGCCGCCCGATAACCCTTGCCTGAATCGACCGTCAGCTCCATGGACAACTTGGCGCCCTGATCAAGATGGCAGAGCACCAGATCAGGGTTCATCACCTCGATATCCGAGCCCATTTCGATATTCGCCGCCGTGACCGGACCCGGCCCCTCGGCCTTCAGGGTCATGCGCCGGGGCCCTTCGCTGTGCAGCCGCACCGCCAGCGCCTTGATGTTCAGGACGATGTCCGTCACATCCTCTCGGACGCCCGGGATCGACGAGAATTCATGCAGAACCCCATCGATCTGCAACGACGTAACCGCCGCGCCATGTAGGGACGACAGTAAAATGCGCCGCAATGCGTTGCCCAAGGTAAGCCCGAAGCCGCGTTCCAAAGGCTCGGCCACCACCGTGGCCTTGCGATCGGGATCGTTCTCCGACTCGATGCTTAACTTGTTCGGTTTAATCAGTTCTTGCCAGTTCTTCTGGATCACGTCGTATCCTCGCGCTCTCCCGCCGCCGTACCCGGGGAAATCCCAGGCCTTACAGATCGTCCGCCAGCCGGTGCCAAAGGGGCGCCGGCCACCGGCGTTTAGACCCGCCGCCGCTTGGGTGGCCGACAACCATTGTGTGGTATCGGCGTCACGTCTTTGATGAAAGTAATGGTGAAACCCACCGCCTGTAACGCCCTGAGTGCGGATTCCCGCCCCGAACCCGGGCCCTTGACGAAAACCTCAAGCGATTTCATGCCATGCTCCTGTGCCTTCCGGCCGGCATCTTCCGCCGCCATCTGCGCCGCGTATGGCGTAGATTTGCGCGAGCCCTTAAAGCCCTGCGCACCGGCGGAGGACCAGGCAATCGCGTTGCCCTGCACATCCGAAATGGTGATCATGGTGTTATTAAACGTCGCGTTGACATGCGCCACGCCCGAGATGATATTTTTCTTCTCGCGCCTGCGGACGCGTGTACGTTCTTTTGCCATTGGCTAAACTACGCCTTCTTCTTGCCGGCGATGGGCCGCGCGGGACCTTTGCGCGTACGCGCGTTGGTATGTGTCCGCTGACCGCGCAACGGCAGGCCCTTACGATGGCGGATGCCCCGATAGCAGCCCAGATCCATCAGCCGCTTGATGTTCATGGCCACTTCACGGCGCAAATCGCCCTCGACCATATGGTCCTGGTCGATCACTTCACGGATTTGAATGACTTCCTGGTCAGTCAGTTCCGCAACCCGCCGTTCGGCCGGGATGCCGACCTTGGAACAGATGTCCTTGGCCTTGGTCCTGCCGATACCATGGATGTAAGTCAATGAAATCACGACCCTTTTGTTGGTCGGAATATTTATACCTGCTATCCGCGCCACACAGAATCTCCTCGTCTTCGTATCAATGGGTCACAATATTTGTGGCCGCCTAAACTTCCTGTACCCAACAACAATGCCGGGTTGCCGAACCTTACTGCACCGAACTCACTTGCACCGCACGAAACTGCCGGTTCGGGACCCGCCCACGGGAGCAATCACAATGAATGTGGAACCCCGCGAAATAATGCCTTTTTGCGGTCAAGTCAATGCCTTAACCCCCACCCAGCGCCGCCTTCATCTGCCGGGTTACTTCATCAATGTCCGTCGCGCCATCAACGGTCCGCAATATGCCCTTGTCGCGATAAAACGGCAGCAACGGCTCCGTCTGCTCGTGGTAGGCCTTCAGCCGCGACACCACCGTCTCGGCGTTGTCATCGGCGCGGCGGTTGAACTCCGTGCGGCCGCAATTATCACAAACGCCCGCTACTTTTGGCTGTAAATGCCTATCGTGATAACCGGCACCACAATTGGCACAGGTGTAGCGGCCCGTGATGCGGTCAATCAAGAAACCATCGTCGACGCGCATCTCGAGCACGGCATCAAGGCGCATGGACTTTTCCGTCAGCATGACCTCCAACGCCTCGGCCTGGGCCAAGGTACGGGGAAAGCCGTCCAGAATAAAACCGTTGCCGCAATCAGCCTCGTCCACCCGATCGGAAACAATGCCGGCCACGATGTCGTCCGAAACCAGTTTACCGGCCTCCATCACCGCCTTGGCGCGCAGACCGGTCTCTGTCCCAGCGGCGGCGGCCGCGCGCAGCATGTCGCCGGTGGACAATTGCACGATGCCAAAGGCGTCCATCAGGCGCTGCGCCTGGGTGCCCTTGCCGGCGCCGGGAGGGCCGAGCAAAATCAATCTCATCGCCATACTCTTACCAATTGGGCCTTCATCGGTTGCGGCCCCGTAATTTCGATTTCTTGATCAGGCCCTCGTACTGGTGCGCCAACAGGTGGGACTGGATCTGCGATACCGTATCCATTGTCACACTGACCACGATCAGCAACGAAGTACCGCCGAAATAGAACGGCACCGCGTATTGCGACATCAACATTTCCGGCAACAAACAGACCAGGGCCAGATAGCCGGCGCCGACGACGGTCAGGCGCGTCAGCACATAGTCGAGATATTCGGCCGTGCGCTTGCCCGGCCGGATGCCAGGAATAAAGCCGCCATATTTCTTCAGGTTGTCCGCCGTATCCGCCGGGTTGAAGACGATCGCGGTGTAGAAGAAACAGAAGAATACGATGCCGCCAATATAAAGCGCCAGGTACAGGGGCTGACCCCGTCCCAACAGGGAGGTCACGGTTGTCAGCCATTCCGGACCGCCCTGGGCCGAGAACGATGCCACCGTGACCGGCAGCAACAGCAGCGAGGATGCGAAGATCGGCGGAATTACGCCGGCGGTATTCAGCTTCAACGGCATATGGGTGCTTTCGCCGCCGAACATCTTCTGGCCGACCTGGCGCTTGGGATACTGCACGACGATACGGCGCTGGGCCCGCTCGATAAAGACGATGAAAGTGATCGTGGCGATGACCAGAACGATCAAGAACAAAATAAACAGGGTATTCAGGGCGCCGGTCCGGCCCAATTCCAAGGTCGAGGCAATGGCGGACGGCAATTGCGCCACGATGCCGGCGAAGATAATCAGGGAAATACCGTTGCCCACGCCCCGGGCCGTGATCTGTTCACCCAGCCACATCAGGAAGATGGTACCGCCAACCAGGGTAATCACCGTGCTGGCCTTGAAGAACATTCCCGCCGCCAGCACCACGCCGCCGCCGCCCGAGGCTGTCATGCCTTCCAGACCGGCGGCGATGCCATAGGCCTGCAGGGCGGTCAGTACGACCGTGCCGTAGCGGGTGTATTGGTTGATCTTCTTGCGGCCCTGCTCCCCCTCCTTCTTCAGCTGCTCCAGATGGGGCGAGACCGTGGTCAAAAGCTGAATAATAATGGAGGCGGAAATGTAGGGCATGATGTTCAGGGCGAAAATCGTCATGCGCCCCAAGGCACCGCCGGAGAACACGTCGAACATGCCAAGGATGCCGCCGCGTTGCTGTTCGAAAATGTCGGCCAGCGCCGCCGGATCAATGCCCGGAATAGGAATATAGGTGCCAATACGATAGACGATCAGCGCCCCCAGAGTGAACCAGAGACGTTTTTTCAACTCGGTTGCCTTGGAGAAGGCCCCGAAGTTTATGTTGGCCGCCAATTGTTCCGCTGCGGATGCCATATTGTTCGTCCCTGCGGCGGCCTCGCCCCGATGCGCGGCGCCGCCTGTTCAAATCCGGCTGAAATTCCCAGCCGCTATTTATCGGCCTCTTCGGCTTTCACTTCCTTGGCCACGGTGACCGAGACCGAGCCGCCCGCGGCCTCCACCGCCGCGATCGCGGCCGCTGAAGCGCCCGCCACGGTGATCTCGACCTTGGCGGTCAATTCGCCCTGGGCCAAAAGGCGCACGCCGTCATGGGCCCGGCGAACGACACCCGAGGCAACCAGTTCAGCCTCGCCAATCGGCTTGCCGGCGTCCAATTTTCCCGCGTCGATCGCGGTCTGCAGCCGGCCCAGATTGACCACCTGATAGCGCTTGGCGAAGATATTGTTGAAGCCGCGCTTCGGCAGGCGCCGGTACAACGGCATCTGACCGCCTTCAAAGCCCTTGATGGCCACACCGGAGCGCGATTTTTGCCCCTTGTTGCCCCGCCCCGCGGTCCTGCCCTTGCCTGATCCCGGACCCCGGCCCACACGCTTTGATTTATGGCGGGCGCCGGGATTATCGCGTAATTCGTTCAGTTTCATGACTTACTCCGCCGCTTCAACGCGGACAAGATGGTGCACCTTATTGATCATGCCGCGCACCGAAGGGGTATCCTCCAACTCGCGGGTCCGATGCATCTTGTTTAGCCCAAGGCCGATCAAGGTCTGCCGTTGCCATTGCGGCCGCCCGATCGGACTGCCGATCTGGGTTACCGTCACTGTCTTTTTCTTAGCTTTCGCCATGGTTCATATTCCAGTCTAGCTTAATGCCCGCAACCTTGGTCGTTGATCAGGTACCTTGGCCACATATAGGCATTGCCGGCGCCATTAACAGCCGCCATCCTTATTCGGCCGTCCCTTATGCGTCCGCCGTTTCCGCCGCCTCGGCGGTTTCCGCCGCTTCCCTGTCGGCCGACTTGCCACGCCCGCGCCGACCGACAATCTCGGCCACTTTCTTGCCCCGCTTGGCCGCCACCGTGCGCGGCGAAACCTGGTTCTTCAATGCCTCAAACGTGGCCCGAACCATGTTGTAGGGGTTGGAGGAGCCTTGTGATTTGGTAACGACATCCTGTACGCCGATGCATTCGAAGACGGCGCGCATGGGACCGCCCGCGATTATGCCCGTACCGGGAGGTGCGGCGCGCAACAGAACCTTGCCGGCGCCGTGACGTCCGGTGATGTCATGATGCAGGGTGCGTCCTTCGCGCAAGGGAACCCGGATCATGCCCTTTTTGGCAGTTTCCGTTGCCTTGCGGATGGCCTCTGGCACCTCGCGGGCCTTACCGTGGCCGAAGCCGACGCGGCCCTTCTGATCGCCAACCACCACCAGGGCGGCAAAACCAAACCGGCGGCCACCCTTGACCACTTTGGCGACCCGATTGATATGCACCAGCTTGTCGACAAACTCGCTGTCGCCGCGGTCTCCGAAGTCATTGCGTGCCATAGGGACCTAGCCTTTCCTAAAAATTCAAGCCGGCTTCACGCGCGGCATCCGCCAGCGCCTTGACCCGGCCGTGAAATTGGTA
>CAZVYX010000052.1:0-37411 GCA_964631725.1 uncultured Rhodospirillaceae bacterium
GACAATCAGATTATCTGATCGCTTCCGTGGACCACTATTGCTCCGGGATTTACATGAATGGGCCCAATACAGGGAAACCTTCCCCGTACTGGCGGACAGCACCATCGATCAGGTCAGTCTGGAATGCGCAAATTCCAAGGTGCCGTTGGATCTGCTCGGCTTGCTGGCGGGCAAGGACGTCCTGGTCGGCGCCATCGACGTCGCCACGGACCGGGTGGAAACGCCGGAACAAGTGGCCGCGACCATCCGTGCCGCCATGGCCCATGTCCCGCCCGAGCGGCTATATCCCTGCACCAACTGCGGCATGGTGCCCTTGGGCCGCGAGTTGTCCCTGCGGAAACTTCAGGCCCTCGGCGCCGGCGCCGCGATCGTTAGGGCGGAGTTGGGCGAACAATAGTCCATCAGGCGTGCAGCCAGCTTTCCGCGAATTCGATGGCTGCCCGACAGCCACCGCCGGCAATGTACTGCGTGTGGTCATCGATAGTTTCAAATTCCCGGCTGGAAATGTCCTTGCAATGCAGGCCACCAAACCGGGAAATGAAGTCGTCAAGCATTTGTCGCGGGCGTCTCCGCAAGCCGTAGTCGAGAAGGTTCAACTCCTGGATCGCCGCTCGAAACATGCCGTCGCGTCGCGCTCCAGGCCGATCGCCATAATATTGAAGAGAGAGGGCGAAAACGCCGACCGATATCGCGGCGCAGACATTGCCTGTCAGTCCGAGGCCGCCTGCCAATCCAGCAACGAAAAAATGGTCATCGGCCTGAAGGCCAGGCGGCAAAGCAACCTTGCGCAGGCATTCCACGGCACAATTGGCGCATGGTTTGTCAACTGATTCGGGATCAAACTCGGCAAGGGCGAGATCGATCGCGGCATTGGCTTGCGAAGTCCAGGCCATCGCCTTTCGACCGCATGCGCGCGGTTTGCCGGATCGCAGATATCGCAGCCGGCCCGCCAGCGAGGTCAACTCCACGCCGGTGTTTTCCCGGCAGGTGAGAGCCCAGCCGTCTTCGGAGAAGACTTTAACCAGCCGGTTGGCGGCATGCAGTGCGGCAGCCGATTTCGCGTGTTCGTCCTTGCCGGTCTTTGACGCCCGCATCCCCGCCACGAGCACCGCCCCCCACAAATGACCGCAGGCATGACCTTGATGCATAAAGCCGCCTGAAAACAAATGCGAAGCTTGTTCAATTAGTGGAGCTTCGTCGCCGCCGTCCCGGTTGATCAAGGTCGCCGAGGCCTCGGAACAACTGACGCATCGAAGCCACCATTCCTTGGCCTGGTCCCGTGAAATTCCGGTGGTCATATTCCGCTCTTAGATTTGTAGCACGCTTGCATCTGGACTCACTCGAACTGCAAAAGGGGCGCAGTGTGGTTTGCCGGGCTAGATATCAGGCCTCCTCCGCCGGGGCGATGTTGGGGATGCCTTCCATCAGGGAGGCGGGCACGGTCTCGATCAACTCGTCCACGGTGAACATGCCGTCATCGGTATGTTTGAAGATCACCCGGGATTCTTCGCCGAAATAGTAGGTATGGATACGTGAGCGCTCGGCATGGAAAAGCTGGCCGTTGACGTCGCGGGCCTCCTCGGTGCACAGATAGGCCACCATGGGGGGTACGTATTCCGGGCCGGGCATGGCCATGCGCGATTCATACTGCGCCTGGGTAAGAAGGCCGGCCTCAAGACGGCGTTTCCAGCCGGCGATCACGGCATCGTTTACCGTCATGCGGGTCGCGGCCAAGGGGCACATGGCGTTGGCGGTGATGCCGTAGCGGCCGGCTTCGCGGGCGATGGAGCGGGTCAGGCCGATGATGCCGGCCTTGGCGGCGGCATAATTGCATTGCCCGACCGAGCCCTTGAAGGCATCGGAGGAGAAATTCACGATGCGGCCGTAGCGGGCGCTGCGCATGGCCTTGATGGCGTGATGGCACATGTTCCAATGGCCCTTCAGGTGCACCAGGATGACCTGATCGAAATCCTCCTCGGTCATGTTCCAGATCATCCTCTCGCGCAGCATGCCGGCGACGTTGACCAGAAAATCGATCTTGCCGTAGGTCTCGACGCATTGCTGCACCATGCGCCCGGCACTGTCGTATTCGGCGACGGAGTCGTAGTTGGCCATGGCCTGGCCGCCGCCTTCGGCGATAGCGGCGACCACGGCATCCGCCGGCTTCTCGTCCGTGTCCTCGCCGCCGCGCCCGACGCCCGGGTCGTTGACGATCACGTTGGCGCCTTCCCTGGCCAATAGAAGGGCCACCTCACGGCCAATGCCGCGCCCAGCACCCGTAACGATTCCGGCTCTTCCCTCAAGGTTATTCACAATCCCTCTCCCTTTCGCAGCAACTTTTTCATTCAATTACGCATCGGCGTCAGACCGGCCTACCTATGTCAGCGCCGCATCACATATGGCCTTGCGGCGTTGAAAGCGGTCTTCCGGCACATTGGGCCAGTTGGCTTGATCGCCGATTTCCCGGGCAAAGGCGCCCAGATCATTGTCGGCGACACATTTCTGGATAAAACGCCGTGTGGTTGGTGTGTAGTCGCCACGAAAGCGGAGGTCGATGAGCACCTCCTTGATTGTTGCATCAAGCAGTTCCCAATCCGTCGCACCATAGGCGTCTGTAACATCCGCCTTGGTTGCCAACCGCCGCGTATCCGCCTCCTTGCGGGCATATTCGATATTGAACAGCGCCGTTTGCTGCTCAATGGAGATTTCGGCGGCTTCAAGGCCATTTTCCTCGATGAATTCCTCCGCTTGGTCTCCCTTCATGCCGGCGGCCTGGGAGATCAGGGCCGCCGCGCCAGGTTCCACCCCCGCTTCGATCAGATCGTCGCGGATCTCGCTCTTGGAGCGCATTTTCATGTCATAACCACGTCCAATGGTCAGTCCGGATCCTGACGATGGCACATGGTAATGGCGGCTGTGATATCGTCCGCCTTCCTGACCCTCGGCGTCGAATGTTAGGCCGCCTTTTTCAGGCCCTTGGTCATCGTTTGCCATTTTCTTTCTCCCGTTGTTTGGCGTGGCTCCATCCAAAAAGCTAATCCGGGCGGTTGCGGCCCAGACGGTTGTGGGCCCGGACGAACTGGTCCGAGGCGATGGCGGCCAGCACGGAAATCTCGCCGGCCAGGCAGGTGGCGGCGAAAATCTCCGCCAGCTTCAGGGCGCCGCCGGGTCCGGTGCAACCCAACATCTCCAGGCAGGGCAAATGCGTCGGCAGGCGGGTGCCGCCGCCCACGGTGCCCACATACAGCGAGGGTATGGTGACCTCGAACAGCAGATCCTCGCCATGTTCCTCGATCGAGGTCAGACCGTTGGCGCTCTCGCCCACATAGGCCACGTCCTGGCCGGTCGCCAGGCCCAGGGCGGTGATGCCGTTGGCGATATGCATGTTGAAACCGACGTTGCCCGCCAGATGGCCGATCTCCAGATTGTTGCGGTAATAGCGCAGCATCATCGCGGCCGAGCTGTGCAGCAGATCGGCGATCACCTCGGCCCGCAACAACAGCCGGGCGCGGACGCTGCGGCCCCGGCCCCTGTTGAAATTTTGGAAGCTCGCCTTCTTGTCCGCCTGGAGGGAAGAGGGAAAATGAAAGGTCAGACCGCCATGATGGTCGGAAATCATGGCGCAGATGGCATGGCTGACATGGGTGATCATGTTGATGCCCATGGCATCCGCCGGGTCATAAACGAAGTTGACGATTAGCCGGCTGCCAAGGGGAATGTACTCGCAACGCAGCAGTTGCCCATGTTTTGTATTGTCAGCGACCGCGGCGGCGATACTGGCCTGGTTGCTCTTCATCCAGTTTTGCAGGGCCAGGGCGGCATCGGGGGAGGCGGTCTCGAAGGTCGCGTTGGAATGAATTTCGTTCTGATAGACCGCCGTCTCCGCGCCCCCGGAAAGCGTGATCGCCTTCATGCCCCGGTTATAGGAGGCGACCAGCGTTCCTTCCGTGGTGACCATGGGGACCAGGAATTCACCCTGGGCATGCTCGCCGCGCAGCAGCAGCGGTCCGGCCACGCCTATCGGCAGACGGACATAGCCGAACTGGTTTTCGATATTGCCGCGATAGGCCTCTGCCTCGCCCGGATGATGCAAGGCGCCAAAATCACAACCGCTTTCCGCCTCGGCCCAGGCCCGGCGCTGATCGATGGCGCCGTCGCTATGTTCCTCCTCCGGTGAAAATCCCGGCATGGTGGATTTCACCATTGTCTCCCTCCTGAAATACTTCTTGCTTAACCAACCATTCTGACCCGGCGCTTGAAGCTGTCAAGACAGGCAGCGGGTGAGTTGCCGGAATTGTCGGACTCTCACAACTGGCGGGAGCTGTGCCATGATCGGGGGATCGGGGTTGTCGGAATTTAGGGAGCACGGAAATGGCAAACAGGGTCGCGATCATAACGGGTGGGGCGAATGGCATAGGCAGGGCGACCGCCCTTCGTCTGGCGAAGGCGGGATATGATCTGTGCGTGGCGGACCTGGATGGCGACAAGGCGGAAGATACGGCCGGACTTTGCCGCCAGGACGGTGCCAATGTGATTGCTGTCGCGGCTGATGTCATGCAACGCCGTGACATCGAGAATATTGCCGCCGCCGCCCATGACGCGTTCGGAAGAATAGACGCGTTGGCGAACATCGCCGGCGGCGCCGGGCCACGGAATTTGCATCAGGTTGAAGAGATTACGGATGATGACTGGGAGCATGTGGTCAATTTGAATTTGCGCAGCACCTTTTGGGCTTGTCAGGCCGTCGTGCCGTTCATGCGGCGGAATTTCCATGGCCGCATCGTCAATATGTCATCGACCGTGGCGCATGGACGCATGGGCCCGGTCGGCACGGCGGGCGCGCGGTTGGTCTATGCGGCGGCGAAGGCCGGTATCATCGGCCTTACCCATCAACTGGCCAAGGATCTGGCGGAAGACGGTATTACGGTGAACGCGGTGCTGCCCTGGCTGATCCTCAGCGAACCAGGCTCGCGCATTCGGGCCCGTTTCGAGGCACTGGAACCTTCAGCCAGGGAGCGGACGGTCAATCTGTCGCCCATGCGCCGGCCGGGTGAAGCGGACGAAGTCGCCGCCGCGATAGAGTTCCTGTTTTCCGAACAGGCCAGCTATGTTTCCGGCATTGAGATGCCCATAGATGGCGCCTATCTGGCCGGCTAGGCGCGTTAGCGCATGTCGGGTTTAATCAAACCCGAACCCATGCGCTAAAACCTTTAGAATAGAGCAACTTATCCGCATTCAATTGAATCCAATTGAATGCGGGTTGCTCTAGTTATCCAGCATCTCGAATTTTGCCATCAATTCGTCTTCGCTTTCCACGAAGTCGGGGTTCTGTTCGATGCAATCGACCACCGGACAGACCATGCGGCATTGGGGTTCGTCCTCGTGGCCGACGCATTCGGTGCATTTGAAGGCGTCGATGGTATAGATCGGATCGCCGACCGAAATGGCCTCGTTGGGGCAGACCGGTTCGCAGGCATCGCAGCCGGTGCAGGTCTCGTTGATTAGCAATGCCATGACGGCGCCTCCTCTCTTAGATTTAGAACTAGCTTACGACGCTTTCGGCAGGGCTTCCAAGTCCGCCAGCTTCTGATGCCGGAAGGCGCCCCACAGGGCCGCGCCGATGGCGCCGGCATAGATCGAATCGGGATGGGCGCGCAGATCCAGGCCGGTCATTTTCTGCGCCACCATGCGTTCCGCCATGGTCGCCACAAGGCCGCTGTCGTTGGCCAGACCGCCGGTGACCAGCACCGTGCCTTCACCCACCTTGGTGGATTTCAACAGCTTGACCAGACGATCGGCCATGGACGTATGGATGCCCTTCAGGATGTTCTGGGTCGAGATGCCCCGGCTGACCATGTTGATCACGTCGGTCTCCGCCAGCACGGCGCAGATCGAGCTGACGGCCTCGGGATCGTCGGCCTGTTGCGAGAGCTCACCCACCTCGTCCAGGGCCACGCCCAGGTAACGGGCGATGTTTTCCAGGAACTGTCCGGAGCCCGAGGCGCACTGGCTGGTCATCTTGTAGGTCAGAACCTTGCCGCGGTCATCGACCCGGATGGCGCGGCCATGCAGGGCGCCCACATCCATGGCGGCGCGGGTTTCGGGGTCGAGAAAAATGGCGCCGCGGGCATGCGTGGTCATGGAATAGAAATGCCCGGTGCGGAATTCGATGTTCTCGCCTTCGCCGGTGGTCGCGACGTAGTCCATGTCGTCCTCGGTCAGGCCGGCCTCGGTCAGCATTTCGTCATAACATTGCCGGGCCAGGTCCATGGGGTCGCGGCGGCGGATACGTTCGGTCCGTTTGGTCAGCCATTCCGGGTTCTCGCCGCCCTCGCTCTTGAACAGTACCGCCTTGACGGCGCCGGTGCCGATATCGATGCCTGCTGAAGTATGCATTCTCTGCTCCCCTCTTAGTGCTCGGTCACGGCGACTTCGCCGTCGGCCGCGGCGCGTTGGGCAAATGTTGCCGCGCCCAGAGCCCCGGTGTAAATCGAATCCGGGTCGATGTTGATGGTCAGATCGCCATAGTTTTCCTGGATCAGTTGCCTCAAGGCCTTGACCGCCGCGCCGTTGTTGGCGACGCCGCCCGTAAAGGTGAACTGATCGCGGATACCGCCCGAGCGTGACAGGATCGACATCGCCCGCAAGATAATCGCCCGATGCAGGCCGGCCAGAATGTCCTCCCGTGCCTCGCCCAGGGACAGCCGGTCGCGCAGTTCGGCGCCTGCAAACACGGTGCAGGTGGAGTTGATGCGTACGTTGCGGGTCGATTGCAATGCCAGGGGACCCAGTTCGTGCAGGCCAAGGTTCATCTCGTCCGCGATATAGCCCAGATAGCGGCCGCAACCGGCGGCGCAACGGTCGTTCATCTGAAAGTTTTCGACAATGCCGGCCGGGTCGACCTGGATCGCCTTGGTGTCCTGGCCGCCGATATCCAGCACCGTGGCGGTGTCGGGGTACATGACGTGGGCGCCCAGGCCATGGCAGAGAATTTCCGAACGGATGTGATCCTTGGAGAACGGCAGCCGGGCCCGGCCATAGCCGGTGCCGATGACGAAGGTTTCCTCCAACGGCGTGTCGAGCACCGCCTTGATCGGCGCATGCACCGCATCGGACGCCGCCGACAGATCGCCATAGGCGGCAAAGGTGCGGTCCAGGGCGCGGAGCAACTTGTCCGACAGGCTTTCCTCGGATATGCGGTTCTCCACATCGATGATCGAACGGTCATAGACGTTCAGGACATGGTCGAAGGACAGATCGTTTTCACCCGCCACGGCCTCGCCCACCGCCAGATAGCGGGAACCGGCGATATCGCGGAAGAAATCGGACTTGCGCTGGGCACCCGGCGCGAACTGCTCCGGCGCCTCCGTGTTCAGACGGCGAAAGACCTCCCCCAGTGCATCATGCAGGGCGTCCGTCTCCGCCCCGAACCGGTCCGGCGAGGCGTTGGCGATGCAGGTCTGTTCCAGGTCCACCAACTGCTCCAGAAATTGTTCCAGGCGAAAGTCCCGAACCAGTTGATCGAGAAAATCATCCAAACGCCCGTCCAGGGCCGAAACGCCGTCCAGGGATTGGCGGAACAGATGGAAGCGGGTGTTCAACAACGCCTCCTGCTTGGCGACTTCCGCCGCCACGTCGTAGTTGGAGCGGGAATTGGTGATGCCCCGTCCCAATACCTGCTGGCTTTCATCCATCACCACCGCCTTGGTGGTGGTGGAGCCCAGGTCGATACCGATGAAACACTCCATGGCTGTAATCTCCTAGGCCGCCTGGGTGGTATTTTTTTGTTCAAGCATCTGGAAATAGCTCTCCAGCCGGTTCTTCACGTTGGCGGCGGAGAAATAGCGCGGGTCGACCAGATCGGTTTCGATAAACGCGCCTGGCTTGCCGGTACGCTTCTCGATCTCGCGCAGCATCAGCAATTGACCGGCGGAGAAGCTGTTGCAGCTTTTCACGGAATTGATCAGCAAACCGTCGGCCTGGTAGTCCTCGATATAATTACTCAACATCTTGATCCGGGCCGGCAGGCTGAGGTTGGTGTAGCAACCAAGGCAATAGTCAGCCAGGGATTCCAGCGGATGATCGGGATCGTGCCGGAAACCAAGGTCATAAACGCCGCCGACCTTGGTGTAGGACGAGGCCACGACGACCGCACCTTCGTCATAAAGCATCTTCCAGAATTCGCGGAAATTGGTGTAGTTCGGCGTGCCCTCGACGACCAGACGGAATTTCTCGTTGTTGAAATCGCCTTCTGGCGTAACCGGCCCCAGACCCTCGGCCAGGCGCTGTTCGATCTCGCCCCGTAGGGTTTGGTAGTACTCCGTCGCCGCCTCGGTGCCGCGAAACGCGGTGAAGATCGGCCCGATGTAATAGACGCCGCCAAAGAAGGCATCGATGGGCGATGGCTTGTTCTTGGCCGACTGCAAAATCCAAACCAAGTCATCCTCGGCCTTTTGCGATTGCCGCAGATATTGCCGCAGACGGTCGATGTCGAACTTGACGCCGCTGACCCGCTCCAAGGTGGGAATGACGTCATCCTTCAACTGCTTGACCACATAGTCGCGCATGTTCTGGGTGATCGAGCCGTCGGCCTGATAGGGCACATGCAGCATAATCGTTTCGCAATCGTACCGCTCCCGCACCAGCTCGAACCATTTCATGAAGGTGAAACAGCCGGTGTAGGACAGCAACAGGACATCCGGGTCGGGCAGCTTTTCGCCCGTCGGGCCGATGTTGCCCTGTTCGATCATGCCGAGATCCGATTTGACGTAGGTGCAGACATCTTCGGACTGGCCGTTACGCTCGGCCTCCATGATCAGACGGCCGGATTTTTTGCGCATGCCGTTCTGCAAGGCATTGATCTCGGGAAAATTGCGGTCCAGATCAAAGCACATCAGCAATTCGTTCAAATTGCCCGGCACGAAGGTCGAGACGACCTTGCGGCCCTCTTCATTCGATGTCGAGAGCTTTGTGAAATTTTCGTCGATCATCACCTTCTGCTTCAGCATCGAAGCTTCTTTGATCACCTCGGTGGAGGGTTTCCTGGGGGCGGCTGTGTTCATCATGCGCTCCATAGCTTGATTGAATCGGCGAAGGTGCCGGCCTGTTCGCGGATTGCCTGCATCTGACCGGTATTCTCGGCGTATTTGAAGGCGGTGAAAGGTATATCGTCCCGGTTCAGGGCCTCCTGCAGCATCGGCCGGTCCAACAGGGCCGGATCGCAGAAGCTGGGTGCGGCAAAGACCACGCCCTCGGCGCCGCTGTTGCGGACCTGATTGATCAGGAACCTGCCCTTGTCCGCCTTGTCCGGTTCGAACTTGGCCGAGGTGGCGGCGGAATGATGCAGAAAGGCTTTCGATAGATTGTCTATTGGGTCGCCCGTGGTCGGCACATCATCGATCAGCCAACGGGTCACCAGCAGGAAGTCGTCGTCGACCACGTAGCAGCCGGCCATTTCCAGGGACTTGATCAGGCCAAGCGGCGGCTGTTCGCAGAACACACCGTTGACCACCACGCGGCAATTGTCCCGCCGGGGCCGTTCCTCCGCCCCGACCGTGGCCATATAGTCGCGCAGAAGCTGGGTATGCTCCTCAACCGGCAAAACCATGCCGGCCCGCAGCAACAGGTAGATCTCGGACGTGGGCGCCTGCCAGGGCTGCTTGGCGCGCAGCTCATAAAGCTCGTTAATGACCTGGCGGTTCTCGTTATAGACGGCGATGGAATTGCGCAGATCGCCGTCCGTGACGGTGCGCCCGGCCAGCTTGCCCAGATCATCGCGCAGGGCCTGCATCTCGTGGATATAGAAGGCGCCGCCGATTTCGTCCTTGTAGGTCTGGGGGACGTCGAAATATTTGACGTACTTGTCCTTGAACAGCAATTGCCACATGCCCGAAAGATTGCGGATCACATCGCAGATGCTGGGGAACAGCATGCCGTCCAGGCTATCCAGGCGTCCGGTCAGACCCAGTTCCACGGTGGAGCGGGGAATGCGGCAGATATAGCTTTGATAGTAGGCATCGCCGTGGATCACTTCCAGCTGATCGCCGCCGCCGAAGATGCCGACGGGCAGCATGCCGGCGGCATGAATGATCTCTCGCGGGACATAGATCGGCAGATAGCCGATGGCCTTGCCGCCGGGGTTGGCGGCTTTCCAATCCTTAACCGCGTTGAAATCCAGGTCGTCGAAAAGTCCCTGGCAGCGGTCGACAATTTCTTGCACGGTCATCTTGGATAGTCTCCCAATGTGTCGTCATGACCTCTTCATCTTCCCCTGACTAGGTCTTTCCCTGAAAATTCCTTACACCACCGCTGCTCCGGACTTTTCTACCGCCGTTGCCTAAAAAGCCCCCCAAAGACCCTGAAAAGCATTGACGAAATCCGCATGGATCAGCTAATATGGTAATTAAGTACCACAATACGGTTTTAGCCGTCAAGATTAAATCAAGCGTAAAAGCGAACGGGGCAAAACGTGTGGAGGACCCGATGAACCAGATAGAAACCACATTGGACAAGCCGGTGGCGGCCATGACTGAAACGCAAGTGGATGCGCTTACCGTTGTCATGCTGGGCAGCGGCGGTTCCGGCGTCATGACGGCGGCGGAGATACTTTTGCGGGCGGCGGCGCGGGCCGGCTACTACGGTTTGATGACCAAGTCCTTTGGTCCACAGATTCGCGGCGGCGAAGCGGCGGCCTTTGTCACCCTGTCCACCGAGCCCGTGGAGATCCAGGGCGACCAGGTCGATCTGCTGTTCGCCATTGATTGGAAAAACGCCGAACGTTTTGCCGGCGAGTTACAGCTTGGCCCGGATACCCTGGTGATTTCCGGCGAGATCGGGGTGGAGCTGCCCCATATCGTGACCGAGCCGGAGCCCCGGTTGGAGGAGATCAATCTAAAAACCCTGACGCGGTCACACAAAGGCACGCGCCCCAATATGGTTGCGCTGGGCGCCGTCGCCGGTGCCGTCGGCTTGCCGCGGGATGCGATCGCCGCCCTGATAGGCGAACGCTTGACGGCGAAAGGCGAGGCGGCCATGGCGCAGGGCCTGACGGCGGTTGATCTGGGCTATGGCGAGGCCGCGAATTTCGCCCTGGCGAAACTGGCCCGGCCCCCGAGGGAGACCGCGCGTTGGATCATCTCGGGCAATCAGGCGGCGGGCTACGGCGCCATGCGTGGCGGCGTGCGATTTGCCGCCGCCTATCCCATTACCCCGGCCACGGAAATACTGGAATGGCTCGCACCGCGTCTGCAAAAGGCCGGTGGTCTGCTGGTCCAGGCGGAGGATGAACTGGCCTCCATCAACATGATCATTGGCGGTTCCTTTGGCGGATCGGCGGTTTTGACCGCGACCTCCGGGCCGGGACTGGCACTCATGAGCGAATCCATTGGCCTGGCGGTGGCGGCGGAAATTCCCATGCTGGTGATTGATGTCATGCGCGGCGGGCCATCCACGGGTATCCCGACGAAATCCGAACAGTCCGATCTGAACATCGCGGTCCATGGTTTGCATGGCGATGCGCCGCATGTGGTGACGGCGCCGAACTCCATCGCCGATTGCCTGTTCACGGCGCAGTGGTCGACACATCTGGCCGAATCCATGCAGGTTCCCACGATCATGCTGTCGGACCAATCCTTCGGCCAGGCCCTGGGCATCGTGGAACGGCCGGCTGAACTGGCCTTCGCCACCCGCCGTCTGGTGGCCGAGGATCCGGGCGAGGATTACCAGCGCTATGCCGTGACCGCGACGGGCGTTTCGCCCATGGCATTGCCGGGTACGCCGGGTGGGCAATATACCGCCGACGGCCTGGAGCACGCCGAAAGCGGCCGGCCGTCCTCCGGCGTCGCGGATCATAACCAGCAGCTGGACAAACGCCTGCGCAAAGTGGTCGATTTTGATTACGGCGATCATTGGGCCCAGATCGAGGGCGAGGGGCCCGCCGCCATTATCACCTGGGGCTCCACCACCGGGCCGGTACGCCAGGCCCTGCACCGCATCGATCCGGACCGCAGGCGCCTGCGCCTGATCTCCCTACGCCTGATCAGCCCGGCGCGGCCGGAAGCCCTGGCCGCGGCTCTCGCCGGCTGTGAGAAAGCTCTGGTGATTGAACAAACTCAGACGGGGCAGTTCTTCGGCCATTTGAAGGCGCAGTTCGATCTGCCGGCGATGGCCGGTCTTTACGCCCGGCCCGGACCGCAACCGTTTCGGGCGGCGGAGATTGCCGCCAAGTTGGAGGAGTGGCTGTCATGACCGCGGAAACCGCATGCGCGCTGACGGCGCGGGACTACAAATCCGATCTAAAACCGGTCTGGTGCCCCGGTTGCGGTGATTTCTCCATTCTGATGGCCATTACCATGGCCATGGCCGAAGTGGGCCGCCCGCCGGAGGACGTCGCCGTCATCTCCGGCATCGGCTGTTCCTCGCGGGTGCCGGCCTATACCTCCTGCTATGGTTTCCATGGCGTGCATGGCCGGGCCTTGCCGCTGGCCACGGGCCTGAAGTTGAGCCGGCCCGACCTGCTGGTCATCGCGGCGGGCGGTGATGGCGATGGTTATTCCATCGGCGGCAACCATTTCATGCATGCCTGCCGGCGCAATGTCGATCTGACCTATATCGTCATGGACAATCAGGTCTATGGCATGACCAAGGGCCAGCCTTCGCCCACCACGCCACCCGAATGGGATAGCGCCCTGGTGCCGGGAGGTACGGGCCTCAGTCCATTCCATCCCCTGGTTATCGCCCTGGCGGCGGGCGCCAATTTCGTCGCCCGGACATTCTCGGGCGACCCCAAGGGTACGGCGCAAACAATCGTCGAGGCGATCAATCATCCAGGTTTTTCCCTGATTGAGATCCTCAGTCCCTGTGTCACCTTCCGGCCGGAGGAGCGGGAGTGGGCCAAACAGGTGCACCCCGCCTCAGTCGATGCGACCGACGACCGGGCCCGGGCGGCGCGCCGGGTTCTGACCGACGACGGCTTCAATACCGGCATTCTGTATCGCGGCAAGCGGGCGCCCTATCAACCGGCTTTCAATCCGGATGCATCGGCAAATGTTGATTTCGAAGCGGAGTTTCTGCCATGAACGCCACCGATCGAGAAACCTTGCTGGCGCATGCCTACGCCATCGAGAACGAGGCGGCGGAACGCTACCAGGATCTGGCCGATCAGATGTATGGCTGCAACAACAACGAGGTCGGTGACCTGTTCGCCAAGCTGGCGGAGATCGAGGCCAAGCATGCGGCCGAGTTGAGTCTGGAACACGGCGCCGCGGCCACGCCCATGGCGGCGGCCGATTATTCCTGGGGCAACCTGGAAAGCCCCGAGGCGATCCCGTTTGGCGAAATGCACTATCTGATGCAGCCGCATCAGGCCCTGACCCTGGCCCTGGCGGCGGAACGCCGGGCCCTGGCCTTTTACGAGGAAGTGGTGGCGCAATCGCCGAATGAGGAATTGCGCGCCGTGGCGGCCGAGTTCGTGTCCGAGGAAGCGGAACATGTCGCCCTGGTCCAGGAATGGCTGAAACGTTATCCCGAACCGGACCAGGATTGGGACATGGACGATGACCCGCCAGTACAGCCATGAGGGAGTGGACGGAATGAACGCGGAAGCACATATCCGCGATGCCGTGGCCGGCGATCTCGATACCGTGATCCGCCTGGACGAAATTCACACCGGCCTGGCCAAGCCCGATTATTGGCGGGAGATGTTTCAGGCCTACGTCACGGAAGATCATTTCGGGCGCTATTTTCTGATTGCCGAACTATCGGGCGAAATGGCCGGGTTTATCGTTGGTGAAATCCGCACCTGGGAATTCGGCTCGCCGCCCTGCGGCTGGGTTTTTGCCGTCAACGTCTCGCCGCACTGCCGCGAAGGCGGCATCGGCAGCGGCCTGTTGGACGCGGTCTGCCGCCGCTTTCGCGACTGCGGCGTCACCACCGTGCGCACCATGGTCTCGCGCAACGATGCCCTGAACCTGTCCTTCTTCCGCAGCCAGGGCATGACGGCGGGACCATATATGGAGCTGGAAAAGAGTTTGGAGCGGGACTGAAAAAATGCGCCTGCAAAAATCAACGCAATTTGCCCTCTACGCGGTCCTCGAACTGGCCGCCGATCCGGAGCGCCAGATGTCCACCGCCGACATCGCCGTGCGCTATGGCATCTCGGCCCACCATCTGGCCAAGGTGATGCGCCGCCTGGTCCGGGCCGGCTTGATCCAGTCCGTGCGCGGCGTCGGCGGCGGCTATCGCTTCAGCGGCAATGTCAGGCGCGTGACCCTGTGGGATATCATGGAGCTGTTCGAACCCGACGCCCGCAACGGCGACGATGACGAACCCGGCTTCAGCACGCCGATCAGCCAGGCCCTGGACAGCGTCCGGGCCGAGATCGACGACCTGACCCGCGCCACGATGCAGTCGATAACCCTGAAGTCGCTGCTAAAATTCGCACCGAAAGAGGCCATGGTTGAACGTCTGCAACAACTGGCAACGGAAAGCCTTTGAAGGCAGCGTCTAGTGCCCCTCGAAATTCGCCTTGCGCTTCTCCTGAAAGGCTTTCACGCCTTCGGGAAAATCGTCGGTCTTGAAGGCCTGGCCCTGGCAGGCGGCCTCGAACCTTAAGGCATCGGCCATGGAGCCGGTCTGAGCCAGGGCGATCTGCCGTTTGATCAGGCCCAGGGCGACGGTGGGGCCGGTGGCCAGACGAGCAGCCAGCTTCGTGGCCTCGTCCATCAGGTCTTCGTCCGCCACCACATCCCAGACCAGGCCCCAATCCTTGGCGGTCTGAGCATCAATGGCCTGATCCGCCAGCATGGCCATGCCCATGGCCCGGGCCGGACCCAGCTTGTTGGTCAGGGACCATGACATGCCGCCATCCAGTACCGCGCCGATGCGGGCGAAGGCGGTCAGCAGCTTGGCCGACCGGGCCGCGATGATCATGTCGCCGGCCAGGGCCAGGCCGCAGCCCGCCCCCGCCGCCGGACCGTTCAAGGCCACCACAACGGGCACCGGCACCTCGCGTACGGCCAGGATCAGACGGTTGATGCCCGCCATCATCCGGCCTTCGATGCTCTCCCTGGCGCCGGTCAGGCCGTCGCCCGCCAGATCGGCCCCGGCGCAAAAGCCGCGTCCGGTGCCGGTCAGCAGGATGGCGCGGGCGGATTTGTTCTCCACCACGTCCATCACCGCCGCCGTCGCGCCCTGAACCATCTCGCCCGACATGGCGTTCATCTGCTCCGGCCGGTTCAGGGTCAGGGATAACAGGCCATCATTCCGTTCGATAAGAAGGTCGCTCATTGCGCCCGTCCTCCCTACAGCCCACCGGTGACTTCGATTAGCTGACCGGAGATATAGTCCGATTGCGGCAGACAGAGAGCGACCACGGCGCCGGCGGCTTCCGTCGGGGTGCCGGCCCGGCCCATGGGGATCACCCGCATCGAGGCTTCGACATTCTGCACCGGCACGCCGACCGGGATTTCCTTGCCCTCGATCTTGATGATCTTTTTCACATCCGTGGCCTCGGTCAGGCGGGTTTCGATAAAGCCGAAAGCCACGGAATTTACGGCCACGTTGTAGCGGCCCCATTCCTTGGCCAAGGTTTTGGACAGACCGACCACGGCGGCCTTGGCGGAGGAATAATTGGTCTGCCCCGCGTTGCCCCGGGTACCGGAGATCGAGGAGATATTGACCACCTTGCGCACGATGGTCTGGCCTTCCTGGGCCTCGCCCTTGGATTTGACGCGGATGAACTCGGCCGCCGCCTTGAGGATGCGCCAGGGTGCCTTCAGATGCACATCGATCATGGCGTCGAACTGTTCCTCGGACATGTTCTGGATCACCGCATCCCAGGTGTAGCCGGCATTGTTGATGATGATGTGCAGATCGCCATAGGTATCGATAGCGGTGCCGACGAAGCGATCGGCGAAGCCGGCCTCGGTGACGGAACCGGCGCAGGCGACGGCCTCGCCGCCGGCGGCCTTGATTTCGGCCACGACCTCATCCGCCGGACCCGCATCCAAATCGTTGACCACGACCTTGGCGCCCAGGCCGGCCAGTTGCATGGCGACTTCACGCCCAATACCCCGGCCCGATCCAGTGACGATCGCCACCCGTCCGTCTAACGTACCCATGATGTTTCCTTTCCTCGAATTTGCTTGTTTGAATTTGTCCTTTTGGGCGGGTTCTACCTGCCCTTGAAGTTCGGTTTGCGTTTTTCCATGAAGGCGGTGCGGCCCTCGGTGAAATCCTCGCTGTCGAAGCAGGCCTTGATCTTTTCCTCCAGGGCTTCCAAATCCCGCTTGTCGGGATCCTTCAGGACCTCGACCACCGTGGCCTTGGCGGCGCGAATGGTCAGGGGTGCGTTTTCGCTGATCATGGCGGTATATTCCGCTACCGTCGTCTCCAGTTGATCCAGCGGCACGACCCGGTTGACCAGGCCCATGGCCAGAGCCTCCTGAGCATTGAAGCGCCGGGCGGTGAAAAAGATCTCCTTCGCCATGGCCGGGCCGACCAGGGCCGTCAGGTTGCGCAGGCCGCCATAGCCATAGCCCAGGCCCAGGCGGGCGGCGGGCACGGCGAATTGGCTATTGTCGGCGACAATGCGGATATCGGCGGCCAGGGAGACGGCGACGCCGCCGCCGACGCAATAGCCCTGGATCATCGCCAGCAATGGCTTTTGCAAGGTCATCATGGCTTTGTGGGCCGATGCGGTGGCGGCGTTGTAGTTTTCTTCCGCCGCCGCCGAGTTGCGGTTTTCGGCGAATTCCGAGATATCGGCGCCCGAGACAAAGGCTTTGTCGCCGGCGCCCTTCATGACCACGACCCTGACGTCGTCATCGGCGGCGAAATCCGCCATGATGTCGCCAACCGCTTCCCACATGGCGAGCGAGACGGCGTTGCGCCGTTCCGGGTTGTTGAAGATCATCCAGCCAACGCCGTCTTCCTTGCGGGCGATCATCTTGTCGGTTTTCAGTTGCAGCTGCGTGGACATAGGCTTTCGATCTTTCATATTGGAAACGCGAAGAGGCATTTGTAACCCAAGGATTGGCGAGACGCCATTTGCATCTCACACCGGCTCGGGCATCATGGGGAAAAGCGATCATGGGCGGGAGGGAAAATGATGCGGGCACTGATTTGCCGGGCTTGGGGCGATATCGATACCTTGGCGATGGGCGAGATGGCGGCGCCGGAGCCGGGACCAGGGGAAATCCTGATCGATATCGTGGCCTCGTCGGCCAATTTCGCCGATACCATCATGGTTGCCGGCAACTATCAGACCAAACCGGATTTCCCCTTCGCACCGGGCCTGGAGGGCGCCGGCCGGGTGGCGGCGGTGGGGCAGGGCGTGGACGGTTTCCAGCCCGGTGATAGGGTCATGGCCACGCTGGCGCACGGCGGCTTCGCCGACCGGGCCATCGCGGTGGAGGCGGAGTGCTGGCATCTGTTCGACGGCATGAGTTTCGCCGACGGCGCCGCCTTTACCATCGCCTACCTGACGGCCCATCTGGCGATCCGCTGGCAGGGCCGCCTGGAAGCCGGCGAAACCATGCTGGTGCTGGGCGCGGCGGGCGGTTCGGGCCTGGCGGCGGTGGAAATCGGCAAGGCCATGGGGGCCCGGGTGATTGCCGGAGCCAGCAGTGACGAACGCCTGGCGGTTGTGCGGGAGCATGGCGCCGACGAGGTGGTGAATTACGCCAGCGAAGACCTCAGGGATCGGGTCCTGGAAATAACCGATGGCAAGGGCGCCGATGTCTGTTTCGATCCGGTCGGTGGCAAGCTGTTCGACAGCGCCCTATCCTCCCTGGGCTGGGGCGGGCGCTTTGTCCATTTCGGCTTTGTCGGCGGCGTGCCGAAGGTTCCCGCCAACCGCCTGTTGGTCAAGCACCGCGCGGCGCTGGGTTCGTCGTACCGCTATTTCCGCTGGCACAAACCGGAATTGATTGTCCGTTCCATGGCGGAGTTGGGTGAGTTTTACGCCCAGGGTCATTTGCAGCCCATCATCACCCATCGTCTGCCATTGGAACGGGGGGTTGAGGCGCTGCGCCTGCTGACCGAACGCCGCGCCATGGGCAAGGTGGTCGTGGATGTGGCACCGGAAGGGGAGGGCCAATAGATGACACTCACGGTCACCGATCACGGCCCACACATCGCCATTATCACCATGGACAATCAGGCCAAGCGCAATGCCTTGAGCCGGGAGGATTTGCGGCAGTTGGGGGAGTTGTGGCTGAAACTGCAGGAGGCGCCGTACCGTTGCCTGATCCTGACCGGCGCGGGCGAGCAGTCCTTTTGCGCCGGGGCGGATTTATCGGGCGATCTCTCCGCCAGTCCGGAGCTGTCGCAAACAATCTACAAGGGCCTGTTGAAATACGGCGCCTACCGCAAGCCGATCATTGCCGCCGTCAATGGCGATTGTGCCGGCGGCGGGGTTGAATTGCTGCTTTCCACCGATATCCGCGCCGCCGCGCCCGAGGCGCGCTTTGGCCTGCCGGAAGTAAAATGGGGCGTCTATCCCTTCGGCGGCGCGGCCTTGCGCCTGCGCCAGCAGATCGGCCATGTCCACGCCATGGAGTTGATCCTGGCCGGCCAGTTGATCGACGCCCATGAGGCCGCGCGCATCAATTTGATCAACCGGGTTCTGCCCCGCGATGAGTTGATGCCCTGGGCCATTCAAACGGCCGAGACCATTGCCGCCAACAGTCCGGCGGCGGTGCAGGCGGTGAAGGAGCAGATCAGCGCCACGGACGACGCTGTCAATCAAAGCCGGGAAGAGATGGAGCAGGCTCTGGGCGACCGGGTCCGTGCCAGCCCCGATTTTGCCGAGGGCGTCGCCGCGTTTCAGGATAAGCGCCCGGCCAACTACTAGCGCTCATTGGCCCGTCAGACCGAATTCCTGGCTTTGTCCATGTTGGCGCCATTCAGATGGGCGCCTTCCAGATTGGCTTCATGAAAGGAAGCCTCGCTCACATTGGCGCCGCTAAGATCGGCGCCGCGCAGATCGGCACCTTCGAAATCGGCGCCTTGCATGTCGGCCTCCCTGAGGACGGCGTTGCGTAGATCGGCCCGGCACAGACGGGCCCGTGATAGGACGCAACGCCAAACCCGGCCGCTGCCGGCACTGCTTTCCAAGGGGCCCAGATTTGCGTCGGCCAGGGTTGCCCCGTTCAGGGTCGCCCGCTCCAGATTGATGCCGCGCATGTCGGCCTTGGAAAAATCAGCGGCGCGAAGATCGGTGCGGGCAAAGTTGGCCATGGCCAGAACACTTTCGGAGAAGTCGACTTCTTTCAAAATGGCGGAGGTCAACAGCGCCGCCGCCAGATTGCACCCTTTCATGCTACGGCCGCTCAGATCGGCGCCGCACAGATTGGCACGCGCGCCCGGCGTCCTGGCGCCTTCGGCCCAATTGCGGTGCGCTTGCAGGATTTCCTCCAACCGCTCGGCGATATCCGGGTCGGCCTTGGGCAGATCCGCGGTACGCAGTTCGGGCGCGGCCAGGGTCTCCGGGTCCAGAATCGCACCGGCCAGATTGGCGCCCTCGAAATCCGCATGTTCAATGTTGACGCCGGTCAGGTCGGCGCCGCTCAAATCCGCGCCGACCAGTTTCGAACCGCTTAAATCGGCGCCTTCCAATTGCGCCCCGACCAGGATCGAGCTGCGCAGATCGGCGCTTTTCAGGTCGGCGTTGCGCAAGACGGCGTCGGTGAAGTCGGTCTGTACGGCCACCGCACCCGCCATCTTGGCCGAGGAAAAGTCGGCCCGCGTCGCGTTTACCGCTGAAGCCTCGACGATTTGATGCTTGAATTCAACCGCAGTGGCGCCATCCGCGCCATCGTGCCAGGCCAGCACGCCTTCGCGCATGTCGGCCTCGGCCAGAACGGCGTCACTTAAATCGGCGCCGCGCAGACAGGCGCCGCGCAAATCGGCACGGCTCAAATTGGCATGCTGCAAGGTGGCCACGCGCAGGTCGCTGCCGAACAGGATGGTGCGCATGAAGTTGGTCTGAACCGCGCGGATGCGCTGCATGTCGGCGCCAGTGAAGTCGGCATCCGACAAATTCGCCCTGGACATGTCCAGATCGTGCAGGTCATGAAACGACAGGTTGGCGCGCTGTCCCCCCGGCCTACCGGCCTGAAGGGTCTGGTGCGCACGCACGATGGCCGCGAACTCGGTCTGCGATAGCCTCTTCCTGTCGGGCATGGTCTGCTATTTGTTCGTCAATTTGTTGTAGGCACCAGGGAGTCGGCAGCCTTACACCTGTCGGTTAATATTCGAATAACCTAAATTCGCGCATTTCGGTGCGGAATGTGACCTCGGCAATCCATAATCAACCCAACGTGGGCATCGAGGCCGCCGTTGATCGCCGATCGGTCATTCCGTATATGAAATGATAATCGCCGCTGCTCGCGACGGACTTTACCTTGTCTGAAATCCGGCGCGCCTGAAACGGCTATTGTTGCGCCGGGTCAGGTTAAATGAACGGCGCCGCCCGTTTGATCAGTTCCGACAGGTTTGCTTCCTTGGGATTGCGCGGTTTGCCGGGATGGATGATCGAGACCTGGCAGGTCTCGGCCGCTTCCACCATGTCCTTGAAGCTGCCCGCATCAATATCCAGGATATAGGCCTGCTGGTTGTCGTTGTAGGCAAACAACTGGTTGTTGAGTTCGGTACATTCGTTGCATGTGGTGCAGCGGGGTGTCTCGATCCAGGCAACGTCGGGATCCTGGGCCGGTGCTTCCGGCTCGGCGGTTTCCGCCTCATCAACCGCAACGTCCTCCGCGGCCGGGACGGCGGCAGGCGCCGGGGCGCCGGCGACGGGGGGCGCCGGAGCGGCGGCCGGTGCCGCCGCCGGGGCGGCGCTGGCAGCGGCGGCCTGGGCCCGCAATTCGTCCAGTTCGCGCTGCTTTTCCTCGTCCCAGCGTTGCCGTTCGGTTTCCAGCAGGCGGGCGGCATGGGAATTGTGCACACCGCCCAGTTCCTGCAACGCGTGCCAGTTTTCGCCGCAGCGTTCGGCGGCCCGGATCACCGGTTCGCCGACCACGATCTTGCGCAGGACGTTATCGCCGTCGACCATCAATACATAAGGCACGTTGTCGCGCCGCTCTTCCGCCTTGCACTGCAGATATTCGCCGGCCGGCATCAGGCCATTGTCGCCACCGTCATTCGCGGCGCCCCCACTCGCTGCGCCGTCGCCCACACCGGTCAGATGCCGAGCGTAGCGCCCATCGGCGGCAACGAAATCGACAAAGGTGAAGTTGAGCTTTTCCTCAACCCGCTCATGGTGCTCCAACTCGTAGCTCAGGTCATGCTCGGGCCAGTCGGTCTCGGCCTGTGGGTTGTTGGCGACCGAGAAACGCGACGCCCAGTCGGGCCCGGCCCCCGGATCGAAGGTAAAGGCGGGAAAGCCGCGGCTTTCGGCGGCAGCGGCAGCGGTCAGATAGGAGGTGCGCGAGCCGTTCCCGCCGGCAACGCCGGAGAAAATACTGAACAACGCAGGACCGGCGTAGTTCAGGCCCTGCATGATCCGGTCACGCAGGCGGTAGATGCCGGCGGAGACGGATTGGAAGACGTAGGCGCTGTTGATGCCGACCGCCATGTTGGCGAAATGCAGATTGTCGCCGCGCAGGGCGATTTGTCCCGGCGTGGCGCCATCCTCGCCCAGCAGATCATCGGTCTGGACCAGAATTTTCACCGGCAGGCCGGATGCCAACAGCTCAATCGCCCTGGCCCGCTCGATCACCGCTCCCTCGGCATCGCCGTCGGCCAGCAATATCAAATAGGAGGGAAACTGCGCCAAATCGTCCGGCCGCAGGGAGGTTTGATCGAAGGTCTCGAAATACTGTTCATGCCGGGCCGGCTTGAAACGGTTCTCCATCTCCAGTTCGGCGACCGACAACGCCTTCGCCAGGGCGACGAGTTCAGGCAAGCGTTCCTCGAACGCCGCCTTGGCCGCCGCGCAGCCATCGAACACGAAATCAAAGGGTGCGTCCCCATCGCTCTCGCCAAGCAGATCCGAAGCAGGCACGAAGCGCTGCGTCTGCAATACCTTGAGGGTGGCGCGCAGGCGCAGGCGCCGGTCCTCCGGCAGGCTGGCGTCCGATGCCGTTTGCGGCAGGATATTCGACAAGGCCTCAAAATCGAAAGCCGCCTCGTAAGAGCCGCGCATCGCACCCTTAAGCTGCGCCGCGCTGCGCCCCGCCTCGGACTTGGCGAAATCAGCCCCCAGAATAGCCTCCAGCCCCAGTATGAGTTTGTCCAGCCGATGGCGCAGGTTCTGGTTGTTCCGCTGCTGTCCGGTCTGCCAAAGATGGCGCAGCACCCGGCCCGGCGTGGCACCATCGCAGTCAATCAACTCGCCATCGACCGCCAACGCCGCTTCGGCCCGGACCAGAACATTCTGCAAATCCTTGCCAACCGCATCCTCGGCGGCGGCCTGCAGGCGGTCGCCGGCCTGCCGCCACAGCTCCACCAGGGTGCCCCGGGCGCCGCCGGCCACGGCGGACCTGATCCCGTGCTCCAGGCCGAGCAACTGCTTCCGCGCGAACTCACCCTCGACACCCTGGGGCGCGATGCCATTCAAAACATCGTCGACAATGCCAGACAGAGTGCGGACGGCATCGCCGCCGCCATTGCTGACCAGCACCAGCGGATAGTCATACCGCAAACCGGTCAAATCGCCGTATCCGGCAAACAGTGCTGGGCGCAATTCCATCTCGCCGACATCCGTCAGGTGGCCGCCCGAGCGGTCACCGGTGAGATGAAAAGCGACGAGCTCCGTGTGGTTGAGTTCTGCATTCATGGTTTGGCCGCTCCTTGTCCGACGGCGAAGGCTTAGGCGTCGGGCCAGATGGTGTATTTATCAAATTCGCTGTTCAGTGCCTGCTCGATGGTATCGGAGGTAAACAGCTCGTTCGGGTCGCGGATGTCATCGTAGCGGGGCGTTGCCGGGTCGTGATAGAGGATGCCGATAGGGGCGCTATCGGTCATCGCGGCGATCTCCCGGGCCCGGTCCAGGTTGAGGGGGTCATGCTCTTCCCGGTTCTTGTAGACGCCGGCCAGGCTGTCAGGGATGTGCATGCCGTTCTCGTGATACAGCATCAGGTTCTTGGCCGGATCGTTCATCCAATCATCGAACATCGTCGGCACGTACTCAGGACAGCGCTGCAGGATGCGCACGAAGGAAAAACCCTTGTGGCGAAAAGCGGCGGAAATGATGTCGTAGAGAATTTCGGGGATCCAATCGGCCGCCTGGGCGACGAACGAGGCGTTGGTGATGCCCAAGGTGACGCTCAGCGGGTTGAGCGGCTCAAGGTAGCTGCCATGCGGCGTGGTGTTGGAATTGAAACCACGGGGCGAGGTCGGCGAAACCTGCTTCTTGGTCAAACCGTAGAGCTGATTGTCGTGCATCAGCACGGTCATGTTCATATTGTAGCGGATGGCGTGGATCCAATGCGCCGTGCCGATGGAACAACAGTCGCCATCGCCGGTATTGACAAAGACGTTGAGGTCCGGCCGGGCCATCTTGACGCCCTCGGCAATCGGCAGGGCGCGGCCGTGCAGGCCGTGGAAGCCATAGGTGTTCATGTAGTGCGGGAAGCGGCTGGAACAGCCGATGCCGGAGACGAACACGGTTTTCTCCGGCAGCAGCTCCTCGTCCCGGCATAGGCGTTGCAGTGCCGTCAGGATCGCGTTGTTGCCGCAGCCGGTGCACCAGCGCGGTTGGTTGGATTGAAAGTCCTCGATGGTGAAATTCTCATCGTTCGACCTCAACAGGCGTTCGGTAACGGGAGTGGGCATATCAGCCACCTTTTCTGCTCGCGCCTAGCGCATCTTATCCGTGATTACTTTGATGATGGTCGATGGTTTCAATGGCTGTCCCTTGACCTCACTCCAGCAATCAATGTCGACCAGGAAACGGGCCCGCAGCAGCCAGGCGAGCTGGGAATAGCGGCGGTTGTTCTCGTCGATGATTTCGCTTTCGGGGCTGTCGGACCAGCTGTTTTCGATCGTCATCACCTCTTTGAAGCCTTGCAGGATTTCCTTGATGCCGGAGGGCAAGGGCTGCAGGAAAGTCAGGTGCATGGACGAAACCTTGTAACCATCCTTGCGCAGCCGCGTGACCGCCTCTTCGATGGCGCCCTTGGTGCTGCCCCAGCCGATGATCAGCAGGTCGCCCTCGGGGTCGCCAAATACCGGCGGCGGGGTCAGTGATTTCTGCAGGGTGGCCAGCTTCAGGCTGCGTTGACGCATACCTTCCTGGTTGATTTTCGGGTCATAGGCGACGGCGCTGTTGCGGTCATGCGCCAAGCCGGTCACGCAATGCATGCCGTCGGGCTGACCGGGAATGAAGCGCCGGGCGATACCGGTGGTCTCGTCCCAGTCGTAGGGCTGGGCGCCTTCGGCCAGGGTACTCTGATCCAACGGCGGAGCGACCCAGTCGTCCGAGAACTCAGGCCGGGGGAAAGGCTGTTGCGCGCTGGCCAGATTGGCGTCGGTCAGCAGCAACACCACGGTGTTGAAGGTTTCCGCGATCTTGCGGGCGGTAATCACCGAATAAAAACAGTCTTCGATGCTGGAAGCGGCCATCACCACCTTGGGGGCGTCGCCATGGCCGCCAAAGCAAGCGAACAACAGATCGCCCTGCTCGCCCTTGGTCGGCTGGCCGGTGCTGGGGCCGCCGCGCTGTACATCGACCACCACCAGCGGAATTTCCGCCATTATCGCCAAGCCGATGGTTTCCTGCTTTAGGGACAGGCCCGGACCGGAAGTGATCGTAATGGCGCATTTGCCGGAATAGGAGGCGCCGATGGCAAAAGCGCAGGCGGCGATCTCATCCTCCGCCTGATGCACGATGCCGCCGACATTCTCGAATATTTCGCTCAGATAGTGCGAGGCCGAAGTCGCCGGCGTGATCGGATACATGGCGCAGACCTGCATGCCGGAGGCAAGCACACCAAGCGCCAGGGCGGAATTGCCGTTCATCACGATCTGCGGCACCGTCGACTTGACGGCGGGAATGTCGTACTTGAAATCCAGGTTGGCCTCGGCCCAGGCATAGCCGGCTTCCATCAATTCGAAATTGGCGTTGATGATGGCCTGGCTTTTGTTGTTGAAGATGAAGGCGATCTGGTTGCGGGCCATCTCGGGATCGAAACTGTAGATGTTGCACAACAGGCCGAGCACGAACATGTTCTTGCCGCGTTTGGGGTCGGGCACCAGACGCAGGCATTCCTCTTCCATGGGGATTTCATAGACCTGGTAGCCGGCTTCCAGCAGATCTTCGCAGGCCTGAACATAGGACTCAACGATGGCCGGATCACGGTCGTTGCGCCATTTGTTTTCCAGCAGAATGGTGGCGCCGTGTTTTAGCTCGCCCTCGCGCACCCGGCCCAACAGGACCTGTTCGTTGAAGGCCACGACAAGGTTGGTTTCGTCACCGCCGTTGGTGACCGAACTGGCGCCAACCCGGATGCGGTTGCCGCTGGCGCCCTCAATACTGCGGGCGGGAGGCTGAATTTCGGCCGGAATGATTTCCACGGTCCAGATGCCATTGCCCTTGCGGGCGGCGATGGCGGCGAATGATTGACCGCACTTCTGCGCTCCTTCACCGGAATCGCTGACGATTTCAACGATATGCTCGTCAAGGGTGCGGATGTTCTTTGCCACCGGGCCAGGCGCGCCGGCTGCATTTTCTTCGTCCGGCAGTTTCGTTTTTAGTGCCGTATCCATGTTTATCATATCCGTTGTCGATTGATTTCAGGCCGCAGGTCCCTCGCGCCTAGGCGCCTCTGAGGCGAATAAAGTTCCGTTCTTCAAGATCTATGCCGAATAGCTTGCCGCCGTCACTTTCCTGTTCTGGCAGATAAACGACATCAGTATCGCGGATGCCGAGATAGGATTTGATTGAACGCGCCGCCTTGCGGCCCGCGCCCATGGCCAGGATTACCGTGGCCGCGCCGGTGACGATATCGCCGCCCGCATAGACACCCGCCATCGAGGTGGCAAGGCTATCGTCGGTGTCGAGATAGCCCCATTGATTAAGCTTCAGCTTGCTGGTCTGGCCGATGATCGGGTTCGGGTTGGTGCCGATGGCATAGACCACCATGTCGGCTTCGAACTCGTACTCGCTGCCTTCAATCGGCACCGGCCGGCGGCGTCCGGAATCGTCGGGTTCGCCCAGTTCCATCTCCAAACAGCGCATGCCGCGGACATTGCCGTCGCCGTCGTCGAGGATTTCGACCGGCGTGGTCAGCCAGCGAAAATCGATGCCTTCCTCCTTGGCGTGGTGGATTTCCTCTTCCCGCGCCGGGCTTTCCGCTTCCGTGCGGCGGTAGATGCAGTAGACCGTTTCTGCCCCCAGCCGCTTGGCGACGCGCATGGCATCCATTGCGGTATTGCCGGAACCGATGATGGCAACCTTCTTGCCCAGATGCAGGGGCGTGTCATAGTTCGGAAAATCACCGGCGCCCATCAGGTTGGTCCGCGTCAGCAATTCGTTGGCCGAAAGCACGCCATTGAGCGATTCACCGGGGATGCCCATGAATTTCGGCGACCCGGCCCCGGTGCCAATGAACACCGCGTCATAGCCCATTTCGTCAATCATCTGTTCGATCGTGAACAGACGCCCGACCAGGGTATTGCATTCGATCTTCACGCCCAGTTTGGTGATATTACCCATCTCAACATCGATAACTTCGTTCGGCAGGCGGAATTCGGGAATGCCGTAGCGCAGCACGCCGCCGGCCTTGTGCAGGGCCTCGTAAACCGTGACGTCGCAGC
This sequence comes from uncultured Rhodospirillaceae bacterium, assembly GCA_964631725.1. GTDB lineage: Bacteria > Pseudomonadota > Alphaproteobacteria. Next base: position 26,764 of record CAZVYX010000052.1, read on the forward strand.
CCGCCTTGGCGAGATCGGCGGCGCAGGCGATCCCGGCGGGACCCGAGCCGACGATGCCGACCTTAAAGCCGTTCGGTTCGTGATAGGGCTCGCTGCTCCAGCCCTGTTCGATCGCCATGTCGCCAAGCCAGCGTTCCAGGCGGCCGATCGCCACCGGTTCCAAGGTGTCGCCGACCGGGCAAACCGCCTCGCATTGGTCTTCCTGGGGGCAGACGCGGCCGCAGATCGCCGGCAGCAGATTGGCGTCGCTCAAGGTGTCATAGGCGGCATGGAACTCGCCGTCGATGATCTGCTCGATGAAGCCGGGAATGTCGATCGCGACCGGGCAGGCCTTGACGCAGGCCGGCTCCGGGCAGAGCAGGCAGCGCTCGCATTCGTTCAGGGCATGTTCCTGGAGGTAACCCAGCGCCACCTCGGCGAAATTTTGCACCCGATCCTCGGGCGTCTGTACCGGTATCGCCGTCCGCTCTTGCGGAATGGTGCGGATTGTTTTCTTGGCCATGGCAGTATGGTCCGTCCTATCAGTCTTTGTAGCCGTCGTTTTCCTTGATGGTGCTCCAATGAACGCCCATATCACCGTGCACCGCGCGGCGCTGCGGTTCCGATTTATCGGCTTCGGGTTTTGGTGGCGTCATGGGTGCGTCTTCGTCGGACCATCTCTCCATCGCCTGCGCTTCGTCCGTCTTGAAGCGCGTTAGGCGGTTCATGAGATCGGTAAAATCGACCTGATGTCCGTCAAAGTCCGGTCCGTCGACACAGGCGAACTTGGTTTCGTCGCCAACCAGTACCCGGCAGCCGCCGCACATGCCGGTACCATCGACCATGATGGGGTTAAGGCTGACCGTGGTCTTGATGCCGTGTTCGCGCGTGGTCTCGGCCGCCGCCTTCATCATGATCGGCGGCCCGATGGCGATGACTTCATCGATGTCGTCATGCTTGGCCGCGGCCATTTCGATACCGTCGGTGACCAGACCCTTGATGCCGACCGAACCATCATCGGAACAGATGATGAATTCGTCGCAGACGCTTTCGAACTTGTCGCGCCAGAACACCAGGTCTTCGTTGCGGAAGCCGACGACGCCGATGACGTAGGCGCCGTTCTGTTTGAAGGCGCGGGCCTGGGGGAATACCGGGGCAACGCCGAGGCCGCCGCCGACGCAAACCACCTTGCCGCCCTCGCCAATGTGCGAGGGTTCGCCCAGCGGGCCAACCATGGAATGCAACGAGGTGCCGACCTGGCAAATCTTCTGCATTTCCCGGGTCGTCTTGCCGGCCGCCTGGATAACCAGGGTAATGCTGCCGCGCTCGGTATCGAAATCAGCGATCGTGAGGGGGATTCTCTCGCCGCCCTCGCGGCAAATGACGATCACGAACTGGCCCGGCCTGGCGGCCTTGGCCATCATCGGATGGCTGACTTCCAATAGATAAGTGACGTCGGAAAAATCTTCCCGCGCCAGAATCTCAAAGCCGGCGCCATTATGCGCGATATTTCCCGCCGATTCCCCGGCTGCATTGTTGCCGCCGCCGTTTCCCCCACAGTTCCTTGCTCGAGCCGTCATAAGAAGTCACTCCTTTATGTTCGGCCTCAACGTCTCCTGTGCGTAGGGGTAGCTCTTATTGAACAGCTACCTTCGTTCTAGGGCAGACGCCACCGCACAGCGCGCGGCGCATCCCGCCCAACATTATGAAAAAGAATGTTCGCGAAAATCATTGAAGGCATTGATCTCGATCAAGCGGCGGAACACACAACGGAGTCCCGACGTCCGCGTTTAGCACGGCAAGACGCCGACAAGCCCGCGCCCGAAACTCGCCCGCACAGTTAGGCTGACTTCTGGATTGTGCCCATTGGGTTTCGTCAAATGCCGGAAACGAGCCGTCAGTTCAGCAACTCTTCCAGACGGTCGAGCAATTCCCTATTCGGACAGAGAAAATAGCGGCTCTCGACATTGAAATCACAGGTGTGAAACTTGTCGCATTGGCGGCACTTTTCAGCCGCGGCCCGCATTTCTTCCGGCATCAGACGGATGCTGCGCTCGGTATTGATGTCGAGATGCTCAAGCATGCAGCTCAATGGATATGGCATCGTCGATTGCGGGGTCATGGTCGGATATCCTCCCAAGGCGCATGAATTATAGCACTAAAATCTTCCGGGCGCATCAGGACAGACCCGTCCTCTGATCGAACAGTGATGACGGCGTCAGTCGCGGCGCTCGATTCCACTGGATATCGGGGTACTATTTACTGGCGGCGGGCTTGTATGGGACACTGCCCGCAGGTTTCAAACAAGGAGCAGTCAATGGCTGAATTAGCTCTGGCCTATCAAGCGAGATGCCACAGTATCGGCATCGTTGGTCGGTCAATTTGCAATGCACGCAATCATCATTGGGTGGCCGAAAACACCGGCGGCGAAGCGGTCGGAGCGGGCGAGCTTTTTTGCGCCTCCATCGCCGCGTGCGCGGTGAATATGGTCGAGACAATCGCCAGCACCGAGCAACGTGCGCTCGATCGCATGGAGGTCAATGTCGCGGCCTACCGGGATTTTGACAAGCCCAGCGGCGATGTCTCGCTGTATGATAAGGTGCACATTGAATTCCAGATGTGGGGCGTGAGTGACGACGACGCGCGCTTCCTGGTCAAGACGTGGAAGCAACGCTGACCCATCTATGGTTCAGTCGCCGTGGCGACTGCTGACACCATTGTGGACTTTACCGCACACGCCGCGGCACGGCCCCAGTAATACTGGTTTGGCTGTTCTTGGCGAAGCAGACGTACCCTTTTTCGCGCGTGATGGGGACTATCACTTGCCGGAAGAGCAACGTCGGCTAACAGCGATCGTGGCCGTGGCGCGGCGACCGATGTCGAAAAGGAAGCGTTTCCATGACCGATATCGATGATTTCACGGCGCTCTTCACGCCTTTCGCGCTGGCGGGTAAGACGCTGCGCAACCGAATAGCCCATGCCTCGATGAGCACCCTGTCCACGCCACAGGGGCGGGTCACGGACCGGCTGATCCAGTATCACGCCAACCGGGCCGCCGGCGGCGCCGCGCTGAGCGTGACGGAGCCGCTCGGCATGATGCGCCACCAGGCCGGTATGCCTAGGGTGCAGGTCTGGCGGCGCGACGATGCCGATGGGTTGAAACGCTTCGCCGACGCCGTGGAAAGCCGGGATTGCCGCCTGCTTGGCCAGATCCAGGATTCCGGGCGCGGGCGACATTTTCCGGGCCGCAATCCGGAGGCGATCGGCGCTTCCGCTCTGCCCGACGATCTCTCCTGGACCGTGCCTCGGGCGCTTACGCCGGCCGAGATCCACGGCCTGATCGAACAGATCGCGGAGTCCGCTGGGCACCTCCAGGACTGCGGCTTCTCCGGTGTCGAGATCTCCGCCGGGCACGGCCACTTGTTCCACCAGTTTCTCTCGCCCTGGTCGAACCGGCGCGAGGACGAGTATGGCGGCGATTGGGCCGGGCGCACGCGCATCGTCGCCGAGCTTGTGGCGGCCCTGCGCGCGGCCTGCGGTGCGGATTTCATCGTCGGCCTGAAACTGCCCGGCGACGACGGGGTACGGGGCAGCATCGGCCCGGCCGAGGCCGCCATCGTCGCTGACCGCCTAACGGAAAAGCGCGACGTGGACTATGTCTGCTTCGCCGGCGGGTCCCATGCCCGCACCCTGGAGATGCACACCCCGGACCGGCACGGCCCAGCCATGCCCTACATGTCTTACATCAAGGAGTTGCGCCACAGCTTGAACGGCGTGCCGCTGATGGCGCTTGGCCGGATCACCGACCCGGCCGAGGCGGACGGCATCCTGGCGCGCGGCGAGGCGCAGATGATCGCCCTCGGCCGGCCGCTGCTCGCCGACCCGGCCTGGCCGAACAAGGCCAGGCGCGGCCGGGCATGGGACATCCGCTATTGCCTGTCCTGCAATACCTGCTGGGGTGCGATCGTGATGCAACAGGTGCCGATCGCCTGCGTCAACAACCCGCGCGTCGCCCGCCCGGACGAAGTCGATTTCCAGCCGGCGCGGACCGACAGTCCGAAACGGATCGCCGTGGTTGGCGCCGGCATTGCCGGGATGGAGGCGGCCTGGGTCGCCGCCGCACGGGGCCACGAGGTCACGGTTTTCGGCGCTTCCGATGCGGTCGGCGGCAAGGCCCGGCAGCGCGAACCGTTGCCGGGCGGCGAAACCGTGTCTTCGATCTACGATTACCAGGAGGCCGCGGCGCGACGTGCCGGCGCGCGCCTGCTGCTCGGGCGATCCGTCGCAGCGGAAGAGGTTGTCGCAATACCGCCCGACGCGGTGATCCTGGCGACCGGTTCCACGATGATCCCGCCCGACTGGCTGCCCGGCGCTGTGCACGAGGAAGGCTGGGTCACCGACCTGCGCGCGACGATGCCAGAAGTGCTGCGCCTTGAGACCCGGCAGGCCGGCACCGCGGTGCTGTTCGATAGCGACCACACCGAAGCGACCTACGCAGCGGCCGAGGCGCTGGGCGCCCGCTTCGATCGCACGGTGATCGTGACGCCGCGCGACAGCATCGCCACGGATGTACCCATGGTCACGCGCCAGGGCATCCTGCGGCGCATGGCGGAGCAGCGGATCGAGATCGTCACCCTGTGCGAGCCACGTTGGAGCGATGCCTGCGCCGAGGGGCAATTGCACCTCGTCAACGTCTATACCGGCGAAGCGCTGGTGATCGAGGATCTCGCCCTGCTAACCTATGCCACCCCACGCGTACCCAACACCGCCCTGGCCGCGCCGCTACGCGCCGCCAGCATCGCGGTCATCCCCATCGGCGACGCCCGCGCCCCGCAGGAAATGCTGTTCGCCACCGCGAGCGGCCATGCGGCGGGAGACGAGGTATAGGTATCGCCACCATCACGCCTAGGCGAACCTCCGCCGAATGCAGCATTCGTCGCCCCACGCCCCCAATCGGTGCGGTGGATGCAGGACGATGGTGGCGGCACGACCTGGGTATTGATGGTGCAAGAAAAACCGGATCAGCATTTTGAATTCTGGCGCGTCTTGCAAGATAGTGGATACTGGGTGATTTGAAAGAGCCAGGAAGGCGCAACGAGTATGTCCTCTCTCCGCATTGGCGTCGATTCCGGCGGCACGTTTACCGACGTTTGCATGCTGGACGAGGATACCGGGCGCTTTTCCATCTGGAAGCTGTCCAGCACGCCGGGCGACCCCTCGGTCGCCATCGCCAATGGCGCGCGTGAAGCAATCGGGCGTTTCGGCGGTGATCAGGCAGCCGTTACATTTTTCGGCCACGGCTCCACGGTCGCAACCAATGCTCTTATTCAAGGCAAAGGCGGCCGCTGCGGCCTGGTTACCAGCGAGGGATTCCGGGATCTGCTCGACCTCGGCCGGCAACGGCGCCCCCACCTCTACGATCTGCAGGCCGACAAACCGCCGGCCCTGGTTCCCCGTGACCGCAGGTTGGAAGCGCGCGAACGTCTGTTGTTTGACGGCTCGGTTGAGGCTCGGCCGCAAGAAGAGGAAATCCGCGCCCTGGCGCGCCAACTGCGTGAAATGGGCGTGGAGGCCGTCGCAATTTGCTTCCTCTATAGCTTCGTCGATCCGGTCCATGAGGAAATGGCCAGGGATATCCTGCGCCAGGAACTACCCGACGCCTTCATCACCTCTTCAGCCGAGGTCTGTCCGGAATTCCGCGAATACGAACGTCTCAGCACCACCGTCGTCAACGCCTTTCTGGGCCCCGTGATAGAGGGCTACATCTCGAAACTGGCACCGCGGCTGCTCGAGGGGGGTATCACCGTGCCGCCCCACATTACCCAGTCCAACGGCGGCACCATCACATTCGAGACCGCCTCGCGGCTGCCCGTCCGCACGGTTCTCTCAGGCCCGAGCACGGGTGTGATTGGCGCCGTGGAAACGGCGCGCGCTGTTTCCATCGCCAATATCATCACCTTCGACATGGGCGGCACCTCCACCGATGTGGCGCTGATCGAAAATGGCCGGCCCGGCATCACGACAGAGGCGGAAGTGCACGGCTACCCCATCAAGTGCCCAATGATCGACATCCAGACGGTGGGTGCGGGTGGCGGATCAATCGCCCATGTTGACAGCGGCGACTTGCTGAAGGTCGGACCACGAAGCGCCGGGGCGGATCCGGGGCCGATCTGCTACGGTCTTGGCAATGAAGAACCGACAGTAACCGACGCCAACGTTGTCATGGGCGCGCTCAATCCAGAGGCGTTGCTGGGCGGGCGCATGCCCATCGACAGGGACGCCGCCGCCATCGCCATGGAAAAGCTTGGTATGCGGCTTGGCCTTTCGATCGAGGAAACCGCCGCCGGCGTCATCAGGGTGGTCACCGCCAATATGGTCCGAACAATCCGCCTAATTTCGGTGCAACGGGGGCACGATCCACGCGACTATTGCCTGTTGCCGTTCGGCGGTGGCGGCCCGGTGCATGCCGGCCGCCTGGCGCGTGAACTCGGCATCAACCGGATATTGGTGCCCAGGAATCCCGGCGTGCTTTGCGCCCTTGGCCTGTTGCTGACCGATATTCGCCGCGATTTCTCGCTCACCCGGCGCCTGGAGGTCGGGGCCCCGAAGCTTGGCGAGATTCGTGCCGCAGCGGCTGGATTGGAAGCCGACGCGAAGAACTGGTTCAAGGCCGAAGGTATCGAACCAAGCCGGCAACGCATGGCGGCGTCGGCGGATATGCGCTATGCCGGGCAAAATTACGAACTGAACATTGCGCTGCCGGATGTCGCCGACAATGAAGAATTCCCGCGCGCTTTGTCCGACAGCTTCAATCAGGCCTATGCGCGCCAGTATGATTATTCCGCACCCGACGAAGCGATCGAGATCGTGACCTTCCGGGTCGAGGCGTATGGCGTGGTTGAGAAACCGAAATTCGAGGTCCATGAAGCCACCGGTGACGACCCCAGGGTGGCACTATCGGGGTGGCGCGATGTGTATCAGCCGGAAACGGGCGCATACGTAAACTGCCCGGTCTATGATCGCGATCTCCTTGCACCGGGGAACCGGATTGCCGGTCCGGCGGTTATCGAACAAATGGACTCAACGACACTGCTTCTATTCGGGCAGATCTGCGTGGTCGATCACCACCTTAATCTGTTCATACGCGAAGGGGATGAATGATGCCTACCGCCGCTTCGCCGAAGCACGCCATTGACCCGGTGACTGTCGAGGTGATCGGCAATGCCATCGCCTCGATCGCCGACGAGATGGGCGAGACACTGGTTCGCGCCTCCTATTCCACAAACATCAAGGAACGCCGGGATTGCTCGACGGTGATTTTCGATGCCGCCGGCCGCACGCTGTATCAGGCCGAACATATACCCATGCATCTTGGTTCCCTGATGGGTGTGGTGGCTGAGATCCTGGCCCGCCACGACTTGGAAAGCATCAAGGATGGCGACATCTTCATCGGCAATGACGCCTACACCGGCGGCGGCACCCATCTGCCTGATATCGTTCTGGCGTCACCGATTTTTTTTGCTGGTCGATTGGTCGGCTGGGCCACCAATCTTGCGCATCACGCCGACTTCGTCGATCGCAACCATGAGCACATTTTTCAGGAGGGGCTGCGCATTCCGCCGATCCGCCTGTTAAAGGCTGGCGAGCTGCAAACGGATGTATTCGAACTGATCCTGTTGAATTGCCAGGTTCCCCATGAACGCCGGGCCGATATCCGGGCGCAGATCGCCGCCAACCGGTTTGGCGTCAAGCGCTTCCATGCCTTGTGCGAACGCCATGGCGTGGACCTGCTGGAGCAGGTGTTTGATGAGCTTTTGAACTATGCGGAGCGCCGCATGCGCGCCGGAATAGCCACTATTCCCGACGGGGAATACCACTTCGAGGATATTTTCGAATGCGATGAATTGGCGAAACCCTTGACATTCCATGTCCGCATCGAGGTCAAGGGAGACGAAATCGAACTGGATTTCACCGGCAATCCACCACAAGTACGTGCCGGGTTGAATATGGTTGAAACCGCCCTGCTGGCGACGGTCTACTACGCCGTGAAAACAGTTACAGACCCCGAGGCACCACCCAACGGCGGGCTGTTTCGCCCAATCAAGGTGGTCTCGAGCCCGGGATCGATCCTGTCGGCATCATCGCCGGCGGCGGTCAACGGCCGCACCAACACCTGCCAACGGGTTGTCGACCTGGTGCATGGCGCGTTGGCCCAGGCCGTGCCCGAGCGCATCATCGCCGCCTGCAACGGCGCCGTGGTCGCGACCACGTTCAGTGGCGTCAACCCGCGCACCGGCCGGTTCTACGTCTATCTGGAAACACTTGGCGGCGGTTTTGGCGCCCGCGCCAGCAAGGATGGCCTCGACGGTGTCCAGGCCCACATCACCAACACCTCCAACCTGCCGATCGAAGGCTTGGAAATGGAATATCCGCTACAGGTTGAGCGCTATGAATTGGTGCGTGATTCGGGCGGCTGCGGGCAATGGCGTGGCGGCATGGGCATACGGCGCAAGATCCGGGTTCTCGATCATGACTGCCGCGCCGTCGTACGCGGCACCCGCCGGGATACGTCACCCTGGGGGCTGTTCGGCGGCCTTGACGGCGGACGCTACTCCGTCGACAGCGATGGAAAGGCCGTGGGCACCGCCCAACGCATGATCGAATTGGCCGATGGGCAGTCGGTCAGCGTTGTCACACCGGGTTCCGGTGGCTACGGACCGCCGGAGAACAGAAGCCCGGAGCTGGTACGAAAAGACTTGGCGGAGGATCGCATTTCGGAGAAGACCGCCATCGAAATCTACAAGCTCGGCTAGCCACGGCCGCGATGGATTCCAGGCGATCACATCGCGGCATTGTTCGGTGCCAGCCGGAATTCGACGACGGCCAACCGGTGCCTGGCTGGGTATTCAATCCGGCGCGCGCAAACGGATTTCGGGGACAGCACGGTGGCGCAAAATTGCGTGCAAAGTTTCAAGATTTGGTTTTGTATGTGAAACAACAATAAGAGACGTGGTGGCTTTTCAATAGCCGCCGGGCAAGAAAACGCGAGGAAGCCATGGAGCGAATTACCGGGTGCATTGCCGCCGCCATCGCCGTGGGCTGGATGGCGTGGGTGACGCCGGCCCCTGCCGCCACATTATTTACGGAAGATTTCAATGGTGCCTTCTTGGGAGAGGCTTGGCAGGTCATAGACGACAGCCCGGACATGCGGGCCCTGGACGAAGGCAAACTCTCGGTGGTGACCGAAACGGGCAGCCTGTCGAAGGGCAAGATAAAGAACCTGCTGCTCACCCGTGAGGCGCTGACGGCGAAGAACGCCGACATCGCCCTGAAGTTCGAGATGGACATCCAGTCCTACGGCGGCGATTGGGCCAGCCGGGCCTATGCCGGCATCATCATGCAAGTGGACGCCGGCAGCTTCATGGCCGCCTACGTCACCAATTATGGCGCCAGCTACAATTCCGACACGGGGCCATACGGCGTATACGAGAAGCGCTGGAAGGGATCCGCCAAACCTTACTTGCTGGCCAAGCTGGCCGGCAAGAAAACCGGTGTCATGGATTTCTTTTTGAAGATCGAAAAGCGGAGCTACAAATATGCCGCGTTGTTCAGCCTCGACGGTGAAAAATGGAAACGTCTTGGCACCTTCGCGATCCTGAACAGCCTGCCGAAGATCGGACTGATCGCCTACCACGGAAAAAATGGCAGCGAGGCCATTGTCGCTTTCGACGACTTCAAAATCAGCGAAGTCAAATAGCCGCCGAACCATCGTTTGCAACGGCGGTTTGAGACATCGACGGAGATGACGGAGTAGATAGGGTGAGCATCGTGAGACAGTTTGCGAAGACGGCGTTACTTATCGGCGCGCTCATGCTGGCACAGGGTTTCACGGGACAAGCTTGGGCCAAGGCCAGCATCATGTTCATTCTCGATGTTTCCGGCTCCATGGCGGCGAAGCTGGAGGGCCAGCGCAAAATCGTGCTCGCCAAGAAGGCGTTCAACGAGATGCTGGACGGTCTGCCGGCGGACACCCATGCCGGCCTTTATGTCTACGGCCATTATGGCAACAGGGATTGTGATGCCGTCGAGAAAAAGCTGCCGCTCGGCGTCATCGACAAGCCGCGCATGCGGGGCGAAGTCGACAAGCTGAAGGCATTGCACGGCGCCACCCCCTTGACCAAGTCCCTGATGGCCGCCGTGGGTTTCCTTGGCGACTATAAACAGCCCGGCCAGAAATCCATCGTCCTGCTATCCGATGGCGAAGAAAACTGCGGCGGCGACCCGGTCGCTTTCGCCAACAAGGCCGGCAAGATGCTCGGCGATCTGGTCAAGATCTATGTCGTCGGCTTTGACGTCGGCGACAAGGAGCGGGCGCAACTGGAAGGCGTCGCGAAGGCCGGGCACGGGGCCTATTTCGATGCCGCGAACGCGGCGGAACTGACGGCGGCGCTGAACAAGGTTACGGCGCAGGTGGTCAAGACCTCGATCTTCGAGGACGATTTCGATACGGCTAAGTTGAAGCCCGATTGGACGCTTGTTGGCGATGCCCCGGACAGCCGCACACTGGCCGACGGGAATTTTGTGCTTGTTACCGAACCGGGCGCGCCGGAGGCGGACGCCGCCTGATCCTCGATAAGTGTCACGAACGGACATCGGCGGGTTCCGGAGG
>CAZVYX010000053.1:0-37200 GCA_964631725.1 uncultured Rhodospirillaceae bacterium
GTGCCCCCTTGGCGGAATTGGCAGACGCACGGGACTTAAAATCCCGAGACTTAACAGTCGTCCCGGTTCGAGTCCGGGAGGGGGCACCAAAGCGCTTTCCAACGGAAAGCGCGAAACCTCAACAATCTCGCCATTCGGCGGCAGCGGTTTGCGCCAGCAAACCGCAAGAGCCGTGGTTCAAAGTTTCCCGTTCGAGACGCGCCACCTGCTGTGGCGCCACCACTGTCGTGTTTGTATACCAATTAGGTAAGGTTTCCCCGGTATACTCGTCCCCGGAGTACCCCAGTTGTAATCGTCTTAATAGAACACCTGACCAACATATTTCATGGCCTTCATCGCCCAATTTGCACTATATTTCGCATCAAACTGCCTGCTTTTTCGGGCGTATGGATTGCTCTTATGGACCATCTCCCGAAAACCGTAGTTTCTGAATTATTTTTCCGATCCGGCATGCATAGGCTTGTTTCACGTAAGTACGGCGGGAACGGCGTGATCCTGGCGTTTCACAGTGTCGTAGAGGACCCCAGCGAGTATTTGATGGGCCTTCATTCTTCTAGCGAAACGCTTGAAAAAATTGTTGTTTGGCTTCAAAGGCAAGGACGCAGGATCGTCACGTTGGACGAAGCCATGACATCCCTCGAAGATCCCGCAAGCGAACCATTTGCCGTGCTAACCTTCGATGACGGATTTAGGGATAATCTCACGCACGCGCTCCCCATTCTCGAAAAATATTCGGCTCCCTTCACGGTCTTTGTTCCGACAGAGGTTATCACGCGCGCCCATGATTCTTGGTGGCTTCGCCTGCAGGAGTTATTCTTGGATCACGACATCATTGATTTCCAACCCCTGGGCAAGAAATTCTCATGCCCTAAAGTCCGCGAAAAGAAAGACGCGTTGAAAGAAGTTTTGGGTTGGGTACACACCGACTATAGCCGAATTGCCGATGCCCGGTCGGTGCTGGAGGGATACGATATTCAAGAGATGCACGTCATGGAAAAGATGTACCTAGATCACGATGATTTAAAGGCCTTGTCATCTCATAAGTTAGTGACTGTCGGGGGCCATACGACATCCCACCCTGCACTGGCGACGCTTCCGACGGATGAAGTGGAAAATGAAATCGTAGACAATAAGAATTTCCTGGAATCCACGATTCAAACCTCTGTTGATCATTTCGCTTATCCGTTTGGCGGCGCGCTTTCATGCGGTGACCGGGAGGCAGATATTGTCGCTGGGACGGGGTTCCGATCGGCGGTTACGACACGGATGGGAGGGCTCTTTCCGGCGCACCTCGATATGCAATATTCTCTTCCCAGAGTCGGCATTGACGCACATGACACAAGAGCGACGATTTTCAACAAGATTAGTGGCGTATATCAGTTTGTTCGAACCCGTGGCGGATCGCCGGTTGTCGCCATGTAGAAGACAGCGGAAATGAGGTCTACTGACCCCGGTTCCAGCACATGACCACGTCAACTATCGCGCCTAAATTTTGCGAATTGAACAAACCAAGACGCAGGAGCCCGGGGCTTTGCAAGACGCGAGTGATATAGAGCCCATTATCCGCTGGTTTCTTAGGTCCGGGGGAAAGTACCCGGGAAATTGCGCCCTCTCGGTTGATGGGACCGATTGGCGCTACAGCGATCTCATGATCCGATCGGGAAACATCTGCAACGCGATACGTGATCAGAGCGGCGAGAATTCTGGATTGGTGGCCATATTTGGTCACCGTACAGTTGATACTTATGCGGGTGTACTTGGCATATTGTGGTCAGGAAACGGCTACGTCCCGCTAAATCCGAAATTTCCAATCGATAGAACGGCCTACATGCTAGACAGGTCCGGAACGTCGACCGTTGTTGTGGATGCGCGCCATTTCGAGCAGTTGCTGAGCGTATTGGAAAGTATGAATTCCGTCGCAACCATTATCCTCGCATCGGCAAGTCCGGTAGACATTTCGGGGTCGAATGCGGGCGGCTACAATATCGTGCAGATCGATCCCGCCAGCCCACTCACCGCGCTTCCTTCAATTCCCAAGACCGGTGAAACCGATATCGCGTATCTTTTGTTTACGTCCGGAAGCACGGGGCAGCCGAAAGGCGTTGGAATTACGCACCGCAATTGTAATGCGTATGTCGCCAATATTATCGACCGTTATTCGCCTGGTCCCCATGACGTTTTTTCACAGATGTTTGACCTGACATTCGACCTGTCCGTACATGACATGTTTGTTTGTTGGGGCGCCGCCGCGCGTCTATGTTCACCGCCCGAGCGCGCCGTCATGGCACCGGCAAAATTTATCCAGGAAAGCGGCATCACTTTTTGGTTTTCGGTGCCGTCAACCATCAGCTTCTTGCGAAAATTCAGGCTATTAAAGAAAGGTGCGTTTCCCTCTATCCGCTGGAGCCTTTATTGCGGCGAAGCCTTAACGGTGGATGCTGCGACAGATTGGCAAGTGGCAGCTCCGAACTCAGTGATCGAGAACCTTTACGGCCCGACCGAAGCGACAATCGCTTTCATGGCATTCCGCTGTCCAGCTGAGATGAAGGAGGGTGATTACGAACAGAATTTGGTCCCAATTGGTTCACCTTTGGGGGACCAAGCCGTAATAGTCGTGGACGAAAACCGACGACAAGTCGCCAACGGAGAGGTTGGAGAGATTTGCCTCGGCGGTGACCAACTTGCGCCGGGCTATTGGCGGGACGACACCAAGACGTCGGAACAATTCATCAAGTTAGGGGTTTCCGATCCGAACGGTGTCGATCGATGGTATCGCACGGGTGACGTGGGGCGTCTTAGCCCCAATCAACCCCTGACGTTTTTGGGACGAAATGACAACCAGATCAAAATATTTGGCCATCGCATAGAATTGGGGGAGGTCGAAGCGGTCCTGCGCCGCGCCGCCGAAACTGACTTTGTGGTGGCTCTGCCTTGGTATGATAAGGGGACCACCATTATTGGCATCATGGCTGTTGTTGCCGGAGAGAAAACCGAAATGAAGAGGATAAGAGAATACTGCAGCGAACATCTGCCTCCCTACATGGTGCCAAAGCGGGCGTGTGCATTGCCTGCCTTTCCGCTAAATGCCAATGGCAAAGTGGACCGCAATGCCATTATGGAGAAACTGAAGGAAATGAATGCCTTTGACTGAATCCAAACAGGCGAGGGAGGTTTTGCTCGACGCCTTGAAACATGAGATATCCGAACTCGGGCTCGCGAAGGAAGATTTGACAGGGTCGTTCAATCTCATTGAGGACGGCTTATTGGACTCGTTTGGGTTCTTGGAATTGATGGCTCGGATTGAGGATCAAGCTGGGATAGAGCTGGATTTTGAAGGCAGGGAACCCGACGACCTAACCAGTATCTCGGGTTTAGGCGCCATAATTGAAGCTGCGCTGAATGAGGAGCCGCCAGGTTGACGCTCGTGATCAAACAGTTGGCTAGCGAGGGCATGAAGCTGCCAGTCGCGCAGAATGCGGTACGGCCAGCAGTTGCTTACAAAAGCGGAGTCATGGTTTGACCAACGAGGAAACGGCAATATCCATTCGTCTTGTTACGCGGTTGGAAGCGATCGAGCGACCAAAATCGACGGAGAAAAGGGGCGAAATCGATCCCCTGGCCGATCTTAACTTCGAATTTCCCGAAACTGCCGGTGGCGATGAAATCGTAGGTATAGTTGCCAGCGATGGTGAGCAGGTCGTAGGCAAGATCGCGATCGGCAGATCGGCCATACTTACGCCTAACGGCACGCTTCCTCTCATCACAACAAAGGACTTATTCGTCCACCCCGAATACCGTGACAAGGCTGTAGGCGCACGCCTTATATTCGCGGTATTATCGCTCGGAAAGTCATACATCTTTGGCGGCGTCGCGACAAAACTAGACCGGGTACTGATGTCGTGGAAGCGCTACAAGCCTATTGACCGAAGCCCCACATATTATTTTCCCCATTCCGCAATTGGCAAGGTGAAGACCTTTGGGGTTTATTGGCGAAACCGGCTCGATAAGAATGCGAAACATCCCGTTCCGGGTCTGGTCCATATTTGGCGGGCTGCTTTTTCTTCGCGGCGTGAGGCAAAACAAGCAAAGGCGTTGTACCGGCTATCCACCGAAGAAGCATTGAAAGCCGTGCCGGAGCTCATTTCCAAATCCGCCAAGATGTATCAGGTACCCCATAATCCCGAAATTTTAAAGCAAGGGTTGCGCGGTGAGCAGGACAATTTGTCGGTCGCTGTTTTCGAGCATTCAGGGACAGGGGCATTGCATATTGTAAATACATACTGGAATACAGAACCCCTGGGCGCGGGAATACTGAGCTCATATCTCCCCGACTTGAGGGTTGCTGCTATAAGCGAAATATATCCGCCGCCATTGGATATGAACCTCGCTATAGGGCTTCTTCAAGAAGCAATAGAGAGCGCCCGGAGCCAGGGGGCCGGAACGGTAAAAGTCGTTTGTCAAAATGATCCTCTGCGAAGTGCGGCCGAAGCCCTGGGAGGTCTCCACTTGCTCGACAAGTCCGTCTACGCGTACTTTTCGAAAGCGGACCGCAAGCGAATGCCAGGGGTTGATGACCCTCGCAATTGGTGGTGCCGCGCGGTCAATGAAGCGCAACTAATAGAGCCTGATCAATTTTCTTGATGATATGAGAGGGGGGGGTCCGGAAACTAGGACGCCAGGTTGCTGTTTCGCCGGCCCCTCGACAAGCCGTCACAGAACAGCGCATGCAATGAAACCCCAGATCGGCTTCACTCGTCCGATATAGAGAGTAATTTGGAAAGAAGCGCGAACTCGGGATCGGTTTCGAGCGGCCCGTTTGCCCGCCATGCGATTGAAAGGGCGCACTTGACGGCGGCCCATTGCGAGAGCCGCCGCCTGTCGACCTCGAAAGATGTTGCCCAGCGATCCAGCATTCTCCTGATGCGATCCGGACTGTTTACGATTTTCTCCGCGCCCTTTGGGTTGCGCACCGCGTTCGCCAATTCATAGGCGCGCTCACCCAACACACCTTTAGCATCGAACGCGCAGAACCCACGGTCCCCCAGACGGATATTGTCGTGATGAAGGTCGCCGTGCAAAAGCACCATATCGCCTTGCGAGGCCAACAAGTCCCTTGCGCGCGCCTTGCAAGTCTCCAGGTCCTTGCGGGCCTGGCGTGGGCACGTTCGCCCAAACTCCAGGGAGAAGAGATCGAGAAACCAGCTATCCAGCGTCGGGATACCAGGGATCGGCGCAAGGGCTCTCGAATGCAGCTTTTTGGCCATATCCACAAGATGCCTGTTGGCTTTCTCGTCCTGGCCATTTCGCGACAGGTCACCCAACGATATGCCGCCTAGCCACTCGATCAGGGCCGCATTGGCGCTCTTTTGATATAGATAAGCCGCGCCCCGGCCGGCCCAACCCTGAAGCATTTCAAATCCAAACGCTTCATTGCGCATGTCCGCGCCGTGATAGATTTTCAAGGCGGCGGCCTGGCCATCATCGCGGACAACCTTCCATACGGTCGCCAATGCAGTCCGTTCAATGAATGTCGGGTCGGCTATGCCGAATTGATCAAGTGTCTCTTGCGGCGGTAATTCAGGCATTGGGTTTGTCCTGCGAGATATATGGAATAAGGAGGACGCTACCCTTTTACATTATCCCTCATATTTAGCCCTCCCCGTGGTTGGTATTGCAACGGCCCTTTATCAATTCGGATGGCTCTCGCCGGCACTACGGAACGCCCTTGAAATGCCGGGCAATTGGCGAAGATAAATCTTCCGAATATGCTGCGGTCATGTATGAATCTACCGGGTTGGAACACTATTTGGGACATGTCCGATGAATGAAGAGGAACTGGCGACCCGTCATATTTGGGTGCCGAAGGTGCGGGCGGCGGTGAAGGATCGGGCCTTGTGGCTGTTGTATCTCTACCGCAGTTTTTCCGAGATCCTGCCCGCCGAAGAGGTGGAGGCGCGCATGCGGGCGGCGATCCGCCAATTCGGCGCCCGCAAGGGGCGCAATGACGCGGACGGTTTCAATGCCGAGAAATGGGCCGATAATCACAAGAACAAGGGCTCGGCCGATGTTTTCGACAGCAACCAGTTGCGTGGCACGGGCCAATATGAACAGCAGATGCAAATTTGTCCCCTGGTTGATTTGTGGCGCGAGGAAGGCTGCAGCGCGGCGGAAGTGTCGCTGCTTTGTGATATCGCCATGGAAGGCGACCGGGGCCGCGCGGAATACCACGGCCTGAAAATGGAACTGCCGGCGACCCTGGCCGATGGTGCGCCATGCTGCCGGCTGATCGTCATCGATCCAGCGGCATGAACCGGGCGGCGGTTGGCAATATCTATCTTGCCGGCCTGATCGGCAGCGGAAAATCAAGCCTGGGGCCTTTGCTGGCGGAGCGGATGGGGCGGCGGTTCATCGATCTTGACGATGCCATCTGCGCCGCCGCCGGCCGGCAACTGCACGATCTCGTGGCGGCGGAAGGCTGGCTTGGCTTCCGCATGCGTGAATATGACCATGTCAAACAATATGCCGGGCGCGGCGATCTGGTGCTGGCGTTTGGTGGCGGTACGCCGCGCTATGCCTGGAACATGGACCAGCTCGCCGGCACCGGTATTATCGTTCTGCTAACGGCTGATCTGGACGTCCTGGCGGCGCGCGCCAGCGGCAAGGAACGGCCACGGGTCAACCCGGACCTTAGCCAGGCAGAGGACCTGGCGCGCATTTGGGCGGAAAACAAGGACAGCTATCTGGCCGCCGGCGATATTGTCTATCCAACCGATGCCGGCAAAAGCCTGGAAGAGGAAGCAGCGGAAATTCTGGCCGCGATCGACGCCTGGGTCGCGCGGCAACGTTAGTCTCCAGATTTGGAAATTTACGGAAGGCTCACGGTTCCGGGGGTTGGAAAAAGCAGCGATAAGAGCAGCGTCCCCACTATGCGATTAGTAAAAATCGTTCGATCTATCGAAGAATTTTCTCGGCGGCCAATTTGTAGTTCTGACGCTCTATTTCGCCAAGATTTGGTCTTGGCGTTGGATCGTCAAGGAATACTCTGATTTCCTCACTGGTCGTATCCATATCGCCGAGTAGAATTGTCGCGTGGTTTGAGTTCTTGATCTCTACCCACTTGCAGTTTGGGATGACGCTAGCGATCGTCTGTGTTCCCGCCATGTCGGTAATGGCTGGCCGGCCAAAATAGTCTCCCGGTGCGCGCAACAGCAGGGTGGGACATCGGATGTTGTCCCATACCGAATAGGGGTCCATATCCTTTAGTCCCATGAAATCCCGAAGCGCTTTGTCCTTGGTGAATTTCGACGCGATCATGCCGTCACTGGTCTCACCCGCGTCATAGGCGTAAACATTCTCGGCATATTGGGTCCAGTCATCGCCATAATCCGACCTGACGGTTTCGAGGTAGTCTTCAACGGATCGGAACGATTGCGACAACCTGTTGATCATGGGACCGATTTGCTTAAGCAATGCGTCATAGTCGGCTTGCGGACCGCCGCCGCCGCCGTCGACCAGAACCAGTCTATCCATGCGTTCCGGGTGTTGGGAAGCGAATGTTGCCGCGATGGCCGCGCCCAGGGAATGCCCAATCAACACCGGTTTCTCCAGGGACAGCGCATCGAATAGTCCGAGCAAGTCGGAGACATGTTGAGCCAGATTGTATCCATCCGACGGCTTGCCGCTGTTGCCGCGGCCTCTCAGGTCATATGTAATGACCCGGAATTCGGGTGATAGCTTTTCACCGAGACTGTCAAAGTATCTGCAATTGGCGGTCAAGCCGTGTACGCAAACGATGGTTGGCCCATTTCCCAGCCAGTCCAGATAATGGATGTTTATGCCATTGACCGTGACATCGTGCTCTTTCATCCGACATTTCCCAAGTAATCTTCAAACTCGACAAAATCATACATGGCCGCACCGGTCTTGGTAGCATCATTTTCTTCGACTTCTGGGGACACGGTGCAATTGCACCGCGCCACTGAACCCTGTCACCGAAACCTGGCTCTCATCCGCCGCCGATCGATCCGGATGGCGGCCGCGGGCTATTTGGTCATCGGGCACTTGGTCGCGGGACGGCGACTTGCTAGTCTATGGCTTCCCGTCCGCAAATATGAGAGCCCGCCATGACCGCCCTGGAAATCGTACAAATCCCGACCCGTGATGATAACTACGTCTACCTTCTCCGCGATCCCGGCCAGGGCGCGGTCGGGGTGGTCGATCCTTCCGACGCCGCGCCGGTGATGGCCGAGCTGGAGGCCCGCGGCTGGACGCTGACCCATATCCTCAACACCCACCACCACGGCGACCATACCGGCGGCAATATGGAGCTTAAGGAGAAATACGGCTGCACCATCGTCGGCGCCCGTACCGACCGTGACCGGATCCCCGGTATCGATGTTGAGGTCGGCGACGGCGACAGCTATCAGTTCGGCGATGCCACGGCCGTGGTGTACGACACCTCCGGCCATACCAGCGGCCATATCTCCTATTGGTTCGAAGACAGTGACGCGCTGTTTTGCGGCGATACCCTGTTCGCCCTGGGCTGCGGCCGGGTGTTCGAGGGCACTTTCGAGCAAATGTGGGGCTCGCTCCTGAAACTGCGCGACCTGCCCGATGCCACCAAGGTCTATTGCGCCCACGAATATACCCAGACGAACGCCCGTTTTGCCGAAACCATCGAGGGCGGCAACCAGGCCTTGACCGACCGGGTGGCCGAAATCGATGCCTTGCGGGCCGACAACAAGCGTACGGTTCCCTCCCTGCTGGGCGTGGAGAAGGCCACCAACCCGTTCCTGCGCGCCGATGTGGCATCGGTGGCGCAAGCCGTCGGTCTGCCCGGCGCCGGCGCGGCCGAGGTCTTCGCCGAAGTGCGTACACGCAAGGACAACGGATAGGGACAACGTCACGGATATCGTCAGAGCTCAATGGCCGGGGATGTATGTAAATGTCTGAAGACCTGAGCGAATTTCTGCGGCCCGGACCAACCGTGGAAAGCGACCACGCGGCAGTTACCGCCCTGGCCCGGCGGGTCGTGGGCAATCTGAACGACCCCAAAGCCAAGGCGATCAAGCTTTATTATGCGGTGCGGGACGGCATCCGCTATTTCCCCTCCGCCCGTGCGTTGAGCGTCGAAGGCTATCGCGCCAGTGTCACATTGGCCGAGGGCCAGGGCTATTGCGTTGCCAAGGCGGTGGTTCTGGCGGCGGTCTGCCGGGCCGCCGGCGTGCCGGCCCGCCTCGGCTTCGCCGATGTGCGCAACCACATCTCAACCGCCAAGATGCGTGAACGGATGGGGTCCGATATATTTTACTGGCATGGCTACACATCAATCCATCTGAAGGGCAAATGGGTCAAATCCACACCGGCCTTCAATATTGAACTGTGCGAGAAATTCGGCATCAAGGCGCTGGACTTCGACGGCGAAACCGACTCGATTTTTCACCCCTTCGACACGGCCGGAAACCGGCATATGGAATATCTCGAGTTCCGTGGCGAGTTTGCCGAAGTGCCGATCGATCAGCTCCGCGAAACGTACATCGCTGAATACGACCATTGGAAAACCGGCGAACGGGTGGACCCCATCGACTTCGAGGCCGAGGTCGCGGCGGAAACCGCCAACCGCAATTGACGGCCGCCGCGTTCGATCGTCTCGAACGTAGGCCATAAAGGCGCCGCCGCTCTTTTAGAAGCCCGATGGCCCGATCTGTAGGATTGCTCCCAATCTCCGGGCAGCATACTATCCGTTGGCGCGACGAAGGCATCTGGCTTCGGGAGCGCTCCGGACGGATGTTCGAATTTGTGAGTGGCCCTGGCCGTGGTCGAAGTTGAGAAAATCGCCAGCATGTGCGGAATTTGCGACGCCGGTTGCGGCGTGCATGTGCATATGCGCGAGGGCCGGATCGAGCGGCTAACGCCGATCAAGGAACATCCCCTGGGCATCGTCTGTCCGCGTGGTGCCCGCGCGGCGGAAATCGTCTATTCGCCGGACCGGCTGCTCTATCCGCAGAAACGCGTCGGCGCGCGCGGCGCCGGCGAATTTACCCGCATCACCTGGGATGAAGCCTACGAGATCTGGCTGGCCGGCATGCGGGATATCGCCGACCGTCATGGCCCGGAAGCCATGTGCATGTACACCGGGCGGGGCAATTTCGAATTCGGCGTGCAGGAAAGCTTTCCGCCCATCGACACCAGCGAAAGTTCGGCCAGCGCAGTACTTTTCCCCTTCGGCTCGCCCAATACCACCGGCGTGGGGGCCCTGTGTTTCGTGGCCTACGGCATGATCGCGCCCCAGGCCTGCTTTGGGCAGCATTACCGCCATATCGCCGACGATTTCGCCAACGCCGATCTGGTCCTGGTCTGGGGCGCCAACCCGGCCACGGATTCACCGCCCGGCAAGATGAAGAAGATCAAGAAGGCACGGAAAAACGGCGCCCGGGTCATCTGCATCGACCACCGCCACAGCGAAACCGCCAAGGCGGTGAAGGCGGAATGGCTGTCAATCCGTCCCGGTACCGATGGCGCCCTGGCCCTGGCGATTGCCAACGTGATGATCGCGGAAGCGCTTTACGACAAGGCATTCGTCGATCAATGGTGCCATGGTTTTACGGCCTACCGCGACTATGTGGCGGCCTTCACGCCCGAGAGGGCGGCCGCCATTACCGGTGTGGCGGCTGATGATATCGTCGATTTGGCCCGCGCCATCGGCAAGGCCACGGGCTGCGTCATCTCCATGTATACGGGCCTTGAATATTCCAACAGCGGCGTGCAGTCGATCCGCGCCGTCTTGTGCTTGCAGGCCCTGGGCGGTTTCATCGATGCGCCGGGCGGCAAGATATTCAAAATGCCCGAACGGCCCATGCACAACCGGACCACGACGGCGCCGCCCACGACAGATGTCCTGCCCATCGGGGCAGCGCGCTATCCCATCTATCACGAGCTGCGCAATGAGGCCCATGGCGGCGAGCTGCCCCGGGCGATCCTGGAGGGCGACCCGTATCCGGTACGCGGCCTGATTATCTCCGGCGCCTCGATCGCGACGTCATGGCCCGATCCGGGGATGTGGTACCGGGCCTTCGAGAGCCTGGATCTGCTGGTCGCGGTCAACCGCTTTCCCACCGCCGATAGCCTTTATGCCGACCTGGTGCTGCCGGCGACGACCGGCTTCGAGATCGAATCCTATCAGGTCGAGGACGGCTATGCGCAGTGGCGGCAACGGATCATCGAGCCCCGGGGCGAGGCAAGGCCGGACTATTTGATCTTCGCCGAACTGGCCGAGCGCCTGGGCTATGGCGATCTGTGGCCGGCCAGTGAAGAGGCCAACATCCGCCGCGGCATCGAAGGGCTGGGCATCACGCTGGAGGATTTGCGCGCCGCGCCCGAGGGCATCCAGTTGCAGATGCCCCGCATGCGTTACCACAAGTACGAGTCCGGTGAATTGCGCGCCGATGGCAAGCCCGGCTTCGCCACCCCGACGGGCAAGTTCGAATTCACCTCCGAATGGCTGCGCGGCCACGGTTACGAGCCGCTGCCGGTCTATGTCGAGCCGACGGAAGGACCGGTTTCGACGCCGGAGACGGCAGACATCTATCCGCTGGTGTTCAATTCGGGCGCCCGCACTCAGTCAACCTTCCGCACCCAGCACCACAATATTCCCGGCCTCAACGGGCTGCAGCCCCTGCCCCTGGTCTGGCTGCACCCCGCGGACGCAGCGGCGCGGGGCATCAAGGATGACATGGCCGTCGATGTGGTCAGCCCGCGCGGCACGGTGCGTTTCCATGCTTTCGTGACCGAGGATATCAAGGCCGGCTGTGTCGAGGCCAATATGGGCGGTGGCAATCCCGTCGGCCCGGCGGCCTGGCAGGCGTGCAACGTCAACGTCCTGACCGACCCTGAAAACTGCGATCCGATCTCCGGCTTCCCGGTCTACAAGGCCTTGCTTTGTGATGTCCGGCCGGCGACGGGTGCGTGAACGGGAGCGGGAGCGAGAGTTCGCCATGGCCGTGATGGATACGCTTGAAATGCCGGCGGATGACAAGATCCTGAAGCTGTCGATCATGTTCAACGGCGATGACCGGCCCGGCAAGATCGATCTTGGTATCGGGGTTTATCGTAACGCCCAGGGCGAGACGCCAATCTTCGCGGCGGTGCGAGAGGCGGAGGAAAAACTGTTCGCCCAGGAAACCACGAAAACCTACGTCACGCCCGTCGGCGATCCGGGCTTTTGCGCTGCAATGCAATCGCTTGTCTTCGACGATGACGCGCCCCACGAGCGTATCCGCACGGTGCAAACGCCGGGCGGCGCGGGGGCGTTGAACCTCCTGGCCGGGCTTGCCGATCTGTCCTCCCCCGGCGTCACGGTGCATGTGCCGATCCCGACCTGGATCAATCATCACGCCGTAATCGCAAAGGCCGGGCTGGGTCTGCGTGAATACCGCTATCTTGATCCGCGCACCGGGCAGGTCGACTTCGATGCCATGATGAATGAACTCGGCAAGGCCGAACCGGGCGATGTCGTGCTGTTGCAGGGCTGCTGCCATAACCCGACCGGGGCCGATCTTACGCTTGAACAATGGCGGGCTGTGGCGGCGTTGCTGGCGGAACGCGGCCTCTTGCCCTTTGTCGATCTGGCATACCAGGGCTTTGGCGATGGGCTGGAGGAAGATGCCGCATCCGTGCGCCTGTTGGCCGCGCATCTGCCGGAAATGATCGTGGCCTATTCATGCTCGAAGAATTTCGGCATCTACCGGGAGCGTACGGGCGCCGCGTTCGTTCTGGCGCCAACGCCGACGCTGGCCGACAGGGCGGCGGCGCAACTGGCCCAGCTGGCGCGGATAACCTATTCCATGCCGCCCGATCATGGTGCCTCCCTGGTGCGGATCATCCTGAACGACCCGACTTTAAGGGAGATCTGGCAAAACGAACTGGCGGCCATGCGGACCGGCATCGCCGCCCTTCGCCAGGAGCTGGCATCTGCCTTTCACCAGATCACAAATCGCGCCGGCCACGAATTCCTGACCGAACAGAAAGGAATGTTCTCGTTGATCGGCATATCCGCCGACCAAGCGGTGCGCCTGCGCGAGGAATTCGCCATTTATGTCGTCGAAGATGGCCGCATCAATATCGCCGGACTGCGCGGCGATCAGGTCATGCCATTCGCGAAAGCCGTTTGCGCCGTGTGAACATCGGCTAATCAGTCTGGCCGGCTCTGACTAGGAATTTGAAACACCGGTTTCGGGATCGTACAAGCCACCATCAAGATTGTCGTGGCCCCAGGCC
This sequence comes from uncultured Rhodospirillaceae bacterium, assembly GCA_964631725.1. GTDB lineage: Bacteria > Pseudomonadota > Alphaproteobacteria. The sequence continues at coordinate 13,276 of CAZVYX010000053.1, forward strand.
ATAACCTGAAGCAGGACCGGCTCCAGGGACCGTCCTAACTCGGTTAAATGATAGGCATGACGAACGGGCCGATCCTGATAAGGCGCGCGGCTGACCAGTCCCCATTCCATGAGCTTCCGCAGACGCTGTGACAGAATATTGCTCGGCATATGTTCGTCGCTGCCCTGCAATTCCTGGAACGTATGTTTGCCATGCCACATCAGGTCCCGCACCACCAGCAATGTCCATTTATCGCCAAACAATTCCAGCGTCCGTGAAATTGAACAGCCCGACCGAAAGTCGTGCTGGTCCGTTTTCAAGCTCTGCGTCATTTCATTCCTTCAAGCAATCTCGTCCGCCGCCGCAATATTATCCCAGTCACTTGCATTTTTAAAGTTACTTTGATAAATAGTTACTTCCATTTTTAAAGTCACTAGGCGCGACGCGAGGCGACGATGTGGAAACTTCACGATGAATAGGCCTTTGCTGGCAAACCTGGCGGCAGCGGCGGCGGCCTTGAGCGCCGGCGCCTGCGTCGTCGCAACGCGTCTGGTGATTGGCGAAACCGATCCGGTTTCCCTGGCATTCTACCGTTATGTCATAGGCGTGATCTGCTTTCTGCCGGTCCTGCCCTTTATCTGGCCGGCCTCGCGCATCCGGCTGGGCGAATATGCGAAAATCGCGGCACTTGGCGCCCTGTTTTTCGGCCTGTTTCCCTGGGCCTTCAATGCTTCACTGCAATATATCCCGGCTGCCAGAGGCGCGATTGGGCTGGCAACGATCCCGGTCCAGACGCTGATCGTCGCGGCCATATTCGGCAGGGAGAAATTGACCGGCAACAAGATCCTAAGCGTCGGTCTGGCATTTGCCGGCATTGCCCTTGTCTTTGGCCCGGAAGCCATGAAGGTTTCGGGATCGGACTATATGCTGGGCGATGGTTTGATGCTGCTTGGTGCCTTCAGTGCCGCCATCTATTCGGTCTTCAGCCGCGCCACGCTTGGCCAGCACGGCCCGCTATTCGTGACCGCATTGGCAATGGCATTCGGCGTCCTGGCCCTTGCCCCGCTGGTACAAATCGGACCGGGCGTTTTTCAGATGCCGCGGTTCACGCAGGAAGGCTGGATCGCCGTACTTTTTCTTGGCACCTTTGGCGGGGCCTTGCAGTTTTCTCTGTTTACCTGGGCGCTGAGGTGGCTGCCGCCGACCCGAACGGTCATCTACCTGACCCTCAATCCCATATCGGCGATGCTTTTGGCGGTTCTGCTGCTTAACGAAAGCCTCACCCTTGCCTTGGTCGCCGGGCTGGCACTGGTGCTGGCCGGAATATTCGCCGGCAATATCCCCAGGACAGGCGGCAGCCTTGCCAGGCAGGACACTTAAGACGGCAACGCCATATAGGGTTCCAGGATAGTTGAAGAATTCCGGCGGTTATCCGAAGATAATCAATGCGTGCAACAGGAAATATGGCACGCTGAAGCTGCATGCGGAGAGCCTGATGGGAAAAGGCGCCCCGGTTCAGTGAAATTCGACGCCATAGCAGATAGAGGAGCCCGCCATGTCCGTCAGCGAATTCGAATATCGCTACAATATGACGATCAAGACCTTTCCCTCTCACGCCGAACCGGCGTTTGAAACGTCGGAACAGCAGGACGTGGTTTGGGGCAACCGCTGGGGCTGCGACAACGATGTGGGGCGGCTGCGCAAGGTCCTGATGCACCGGCCGGGCGACGAGCTGGATATCATCGATCCCACCATGCGGTTGGAACATCTTGGCTCCTACGGCGACGAGGCGGGGCAGACCTGGTACTGGCGCGGCGATATTATCCCTACGAAGGAAGAGCAGTAGGCCCAGCACGACGCCTTGAGCCAGGCCCTGCGGGATGAAGGCGTGGAAGTTGTTCTGCTAGAACGCTGCGCGCCCGGCCGGCACAAATCGATCTATACCCGGGATTCCTGCATCGGCGTCAAGGGCGGCGCCATCGTCACCCGGCTGGGGCCCATCGTGCGGCGGGGCGAGGAAGCGCCGGTGACGGAAACCCTGGCCGCCGCCGGCATGCCGATCCTGCGCACCATTCATGGCACCGGCGTCATGGAAGGCGGCAGCTTCGTCTGGCTGAATTCGAAAACGGCGGTGATCGGCCGTTCCTCCCGGGTCAACGAGGAAGGCACCCGGCAGGTGGAAGAGGTGCTGAATGCGCAAGGCGTTGAACTGCTGCGGGTCGACATGACCGGCTACCGCCTGCACATCGACGGCACCCTGGTGATGATCGATGTGGACACGGCCATCATTAACCCCGCCCTGTTGCCGTTCTGGTTTCTCGAGAAGCTGAAAGAGATGAAGATCCGCACCATTGAAATTCATCCCGATGACAACCCCGGTCTGGTCAACTGCCTCGCCATCAGCCCCGGCCGCGTCATCATGCAGACTGGCCTGTCGCCGCGCACCGCTGATACCATGGACAAATGGGGTATCGAGATCATCCCGGTCGACTATGAAAAAGTGATGCTGGGCGGCGGCGGTATACATTGTTCCACCGCGCCGCTGATGCGCGACACCATCGACTAGCGCTTTTCCGACTTTCGTCGGGTCACCTGGCCTGCCCGCTCCCCCTGCCAAAATGCTCATGGGCCACCCAATAAGGATGATCCCGTGGGTGGCCCATGAGCATTTTGGCAGGGGGAGCGGGCGGTTTAGCCCAAGTCGGAAACGCTCTAGCGTTCTAGCCCGGATCGGGATGTACCTGGGTCCAATGTTCAGCGATGGCTTGGCGGCTGGTGATCCAGATATCGTCGTGGCCGGCGATATAGTCCAGCAGGCGGGCCAGGCCGGCGGCCCGGGCCGGATGGCCCATCAGGCGCATGTGCAGGCCGATTGACATCATTTTCGGGCTGCTCTGCCCTTCAGCATACAGCATGTCGAAGCCGTCCTTGACGAAGCTGAAAAAATCGTCGCCGTGGGCGAAATAGCCGCGGCCGAATTTGCTGTCGTTGTGGGTCAAGCTGTAGGGCACGACAAGATGGCCCTGCCCTTCGATAGTCTGCCAATAGGGCAGTTCGTCATTGTAGGCATCGCTGTCATAGAGAAAGCCGCCGTGTTCCACCAGCAGCCTGCGCGTATTGATACTGGGTCCGGTGCGGCAGTACCAACCCGCCGGCGGCGTCCCGAACATATCGGTCAGCGAGGCAACGGCGCGTTCAATATGCTGTCGCTCCTCCGCCTCTGAAAGGCGGAAATGTTCGACCCAGCGCCAGCCATGGCAGCAGATGTCATAACCCGCCTGGCGAATGGTGGCGGCGGCATCGGGGTTTCGTTCCAGGGCCAGAGCGCAGGCAAATATGGTCAAGGGCAGGCCGCGTTCCTGGAACAGCCGCATCAGGCGCCAGAAGCCAACCCGGCTGCCGTATTCGAACATGCTTTCCGCCGCCAGGTCCCTGTCGCCATGGGGCACGGCGGACTGCGGCATTTCGGTCAGGGAAGCTTCGGAAAAGCCATCGCCGTCGGGCACGGAGTATTCCGAGCCTTCCTCGTAGTTCATTACGAAGTTGACCGCCAGGCGGGCGCCGTTCGGCCACCGCGGATCGGGGGGCGTGGCACCATAGCCGACCAGATCGCGCGGATAGTCTCCCCCCATCATGCCAGCCTCCGTTTGCCAGGCGACAACCCGCCCGATGAAACAATTGAAACCAATTTCCAACCGAACTGAAGCAGCATTGATGCAAAGGCCTCCCATCTGATCGCCATGGGGGACGGGGCAAATGCTCAGTGCCGCCGCATACAGCAAATCAACCTAGATCACGACCTTTGGGAAAGGCAAGAAAATGAACCAGACCGATACACAGACGACTCCCGCCAGCGTCAACAACGGCGTCAACGTGGAAGCATTGTTGGGCGCCCGCGAGGCCCTGGACGCCGCACCGGAAGCGGCGCAGTTCAAGTGGCGCACCAGTTGCGAGTGGGTCAACGGCACGCACAGCCGTTCAACCATCAACGGCTTTTTCGGCCTTGGCGAGGAGCAGACCCGAACCGCCGGATTCACAATTGAATCAGACCATCCGGAAGTGTTCGCGGCCGAGGACAATGCCGCAACGCCGGTGGAGATCGTAATGTCCGGGCTGGCCGGCTGTCTGACCGCCGGTGTCGCCGCCGTCGCGCAGCATCGCGGCATTCAACTCCATTCGGTCACGGCGACCCTGGAAGGTGACATGGACCTGCAGGGTATCCTTGGCATTGACGACGACGTGCGCAATGGCTTCGGCAATATCCGGGTGCATTTCACCGTTGATGCGGATGCCAGCGAGGACGAAATCAAGGCGCTGGTGGCGCAATCGCAAAAGCGCTCCGCCGTATTCGATGTCGTCACCAACCCCACCAACGTCTTCGTCACCGTCAACTAAAACCATTGGCAACATCGACGACAAACCCAGAGGGAGGGAGTGTCATGAAAACCACAACGACCGTCATCATCGGCGCCGGGCAGGCCGGACTCGCTTTCTCGAAACGGCTCGCCGACCGCTCGATCGACCATGTGTTGATCGAGCGGGGCGAGGTCGGCAACTCCTGGCGGACGGAGCGCTGGGACTCGCTTCGCCTCCTCACGCCAAACTGGGAAAGCCGCCTGCCCGGCTATGCCTATCGAGGCAACGACCCGGACGGCTATATGGACATGCCGGAAGTCGTTCGGTTCATACAGGGTTATGCGGACGCCACCCGTGCGCCGGTGCAGACCGGCACCACGGTGAAATCCGTGCAGCCTTCCGATTTCGGCTATGTCGTATCGACGGACCGCGGCGACTGGCGCTGCCCGACGGTCGTTCTGGCCACGGGTGCCTGCAACATCGCCACGGTGCCAAGGGTGGCTGAAAATTTACCCGCAGAAATCAAGAGCATCACGCCGATGCAATATCGCAATCCGGAGCAGCTGGAGAACGGCGGCGTGATGGTCGTCGGCGCCTCCGCCACCGGCGTTCAACTGGCCAAGGAAATTCAGCGTTCCGGCCGGCAGGTAACCTTGTCGGTCGGCGAGCATGTCCGCGTGCCCCGGCTTTACCGCGGCCGCGACATCAAGTGGTGGATGGACGCCACCGGCCTGATGGATATGAGCTATGCAGAGGTTGACGATATCAAACGGGCCCGTGGCCTGCCCTCGCTGCAACTGGTGGGCGCGCCCGAGCGGTCGACCCTGGACCTCAACGCATTGCGCGCGGACGGCGTCAGAATTGTGGGTCGCCTGGCCGGCCTGCATGACGGCAAGGCACAGTTTTCCGGCGCCCTGGGCAATCAATGCGCCCTGGCTGACCTGAAGATGGACCGTTTGCTCGACGGCATCGACGATTGGGCCGCGGCCAACGGCATGAATGGCGAAGTAGCGCCGCCACAGCGGTTCGCGGCAACCCAGCTCGATCCGGAACCCACCCTGGGCATGGATATGGCCACCGCCGGTATCAAGACCGTTCTATGGGCGACGGGCTATCGGCCGGACTATTCCTGGCTCAACGTTCCAGTGCTCGACCGCAAGGGCCGCATTCGCCACGACGGCGGTGTCGTGGATGCGCCCGGCATGTACGTGATGGGATTGCCGTTCCTGCGCCGCCGCAAGTCTTCGTTCATTGACGGCGTTGGCGATGACGCCCGCGACTTGGTCAATCATCTATGTTCCAGGCTGCACCGCCGGGCCGCCTGAGAGGGAGGAAAGCATGCAACATTTACAGAATTACGATACCCGCTATGACGCCGTGATCGTCGGGGCCCGCTGCGCCGGCGCGGCCACGGCAATGTTGTTGGCACGGACCGGTGCCAATGTCCTGCTGATCGACCGCCAGCAATACGGCACCGACGTGGTTTCGACCATGCCCTGATGCGGGCCGGCGTCATGCAGCTCGCCCGATGGGGATTGTTGCCCGAAATCATCGCCGCCGGAACGCCCGCCGTGACCCGAACCGCATTCCACTACGGTGAAGAGACCGTACCGGTGCAGATCAAATCAGAACATGGTGTCGATTTTCTATGCGCACCGCGGCGCACCGTGCTCGATCGGGTATTGGTGGACGCTGCACGGCGCGCTGGCGCCGATGTCCGCCATGGCGTTTCAATGACGGACCTGCAATACGGCCCCGATGGCCGCGTGACCGGGGTTCTTCTGAAGCATGATGGCGGCGGCAGGGCCAGCGTTCGGGCTGATCTGGTCATTGGCGCCGATGGCCGTCAGTCGGCGGTTGCCCGGCGCATCAACGCGCCTTTCAACGTCAAGGGCACGCACAGTTCAGGCTATGTCTATGGCTACTACGAAGGCCTGCCGGACGACGGCTATCATTGGTATTTCGAGAACGGCACCGCCGCCGGCATGATACCCACGAACCACGAACAACACTGCGTCTTCGCCGGGGTGCACCGGGATCAGTTCGCCAGCACCTTCCGCGGCGATCTGATGGGTGGTTTCCGGCGCATGGCGGCGGCGAACTCACCGAAACTACGGGAAAGCCTGGACGAGGCTCGCCTGGTGGGACGGTTGCGCGGATTTTCCGGCGGTGTGGGTTACCTGCGCCAATGCCATGGCCCCGGATGGGCCTTGGTCGGCGATGCGGGATACTTCAAGGATCCTCTTACCGCCCATGGCATAACGGATGCGTTCAGGGATGCCGAATTGCTCTCACACGCCGTTCTGGGCGGGACAACGCAGGCCTTCAGGCGATATCAGGACGAACGCGATGCCCTTTCCAGACCGCTGTTCGAGGTCACCAATACCATTGCTTCGTTCGATTGGGACCTGGAACAGATCAAGCACCACCATGGCCGCTTGATAGGTGCCATGAAGCGGGAAGCGGATCATATCGCCACATTCTCGACGACCGACAATTTGGCGGCATAGGAGCGATGATCACGACCTACACCATGCCCCTGAAGGCCAACGATTAGACGCCGGCCCCTCAGGCCAGGGCGGACAACACCTCCTCGTTATGCTCGCCCAGTTTCGGCGCGGCGGGCACGATACCGACGCTGCCGTCGGCGAATTTAAATGGCGGATTGGGCACCTGAAACCCCCCCTCCCCATCATTTACCTTCGCCATGAGGCCACGCGCCTGGCTTTGCGGGTCGTTCATCGCCTCGCCCACGGTTCTGTAGCGTGAACAGGGCACGCCGGCGGCGACCAGTTGAGCCTCACAATCCTTGGCGCTGCGGGTGCAGGTCCAGCTTTCCATCGCCGCCACCACATCCGCCCAATGCTCCCTGCGGTCAGCGGCGGTAACAAAGCGCGGATCGGTCTTCCATTCGGGATGGCCCATGGCATCGGCCATATCCTCGAATATGCGCTGACCGATCGGCGTGACGATGACGAAGCCGTCCTTGGCGCGGGTGGGGCCATAGAGAATGCGCGGCGGCAGGTCCGGGAACTGCGCCATCTGACATTCATAGATCAACAGGTTGATGATCGAATCCATCAACGCCACGTCAATGAACTGCCCCACGCCATGACGCTCCCGGCCCAGCAGAGCGGTCTGTATGGCGCCAAAGGCAAACAGCGCCGCCGTGACATCGGCGGTAAAAACGCCGCATCGTTCCGGCTGGGTCAATTCTTCCTGATACTGCATCTGCGCCAGGTCCAGGCCGCTGCCCGCGTGGATCATCGGCGCATAGGCCGGTTCCATGGCGCGCGGCCCCGTCTGGCCAAAGCCTGATATGGCGCAATAGATCAAATCCTCGTGCCCAGCGGCAAGCTGCGCGTAATCGAGGCCCAGGCGCTTCATCACGCCGGGGCGGAAATTTTCCACCACGACATCCGCGCTCGCGATAATCTTCCTGATATCGCGCTTCCCCGCCTCGCTGCGCAGATCCAGCACAACGCTTTTCTTGCCGCAGTTGAGGTGCGCGAAATACGAACTGGCGCCATCACTAATGGGCGGGACCAGGCGGATTTGATCACCGGCCTCGGATTCGATCTTGATGACCTCGGCGCCGCAATCGGCGAGCAAACGGGTACAGTAGGGGCCGGCGATTACGGTCGTGAAATCAACAATACGGATTCCCGCCATTGGTGCAGTTGGCATGTCGTCAATCTTCCTTCGAAAAACTCTGACTGCCGGCAAGCTTACTCCACCTCACCAGGGGGCGGTAGTAGGTCCAGATGCTTGAACAGCGCGACAAACCGCGCCTGTTGGTCGCGCAGATAGGCGGGGACATCCATGGCGTCAAAATCATAGAAGCCCTTGCCGTCGCGCAGGCCGCGGCGGCCCTGTCCCATGTTGTCCAGCACATTCTGTGGCGAGTTGTAGCGATCGGAACCGAGGTTTTTCGCCAGATAGCGGGAGGCATGGTAGAGGATATCGCCGCCGCCGACGTCCACGAACTCGAGCAATCCCATGGTGGCATAGCGGGGCCCGAAGCCGCTGCGGATGGCCTTGTCGATATCCTCCGCCGAGGCGACCCCTTCCTCGACCATGCGCGCAGCCTCGTTCATCGCGACGGACTGGATGCGGGGGATGATATAGCCCGGCGTCGGCGCGCAGACCACGGGCACCTTGCCGATCCGTTCCAGGATTGCGCGGACGCGATCCACCACCTCCGCATCCGTCGCGGTGCCGGGGCTGACTTCCACCAGCGGGATTAGGTAGGCCGGGTTCAGCCAATGGGCGTTTAGAAAACGTTCCGGCCGGCTGACAAAACCGGCCAATTCGTCCACGGGCAACGTCGAAGTGGTGGAGGCAATAATAGCGTCCGGCTGAACGGCCGCCGAAATTACGCCGAAGGCCTGCGCCTTGGCCTCCATGGTTTCGGTTACGCCTTCAAAAACCAGATCGATCTCGGCCAGATCGCCCGGATCGGCGGTGCAGTGGATACGCGACAGCATGCCGGGTATCAAATCCCCGTCGAACGCACCAAAATCAGCAAGCGCCACGAGATTGCTCTCGATCTCCCGGCGCGCCGCACCCAAGAGTTCATCATGCTCTCCAGCGCCGCGCGGCTTCAGATCGGCCAGGGTGACACGATAACCGGCATAGGCGAAAACATGTGCGATGCCCCTGCCCATCCGGCCGGCGCCAATGGCGGCCACGTGTTTGATTTCCCTCATGCCTCCTCCCCCGCAAGCAACATCGCGCGCAATTCGTCCTGGCTGAGACCTTCCAGACCCAACGCCTTCCAGGTGCGCGGTCCTTGGCGAAAATCCTCACCGCAAATGGCCGACCCCATCGCCAGCAGACCCTTGGCCACGGGACAGGGCACCCCGGCCCAATCGGCAATGGATACCAGCAGGGCCAGGCCCAGGGCCACGTCTTCGCGCATATAACGGTGTGAGATCAGATCGATATGCTCCCGCCAATCACCGGAATCCGTTAACTTTTCGTGGGCCGCATTGCCGTACATCCATTCGGGCCGGCTGTCATCGTAGTGATCCTTGAGCGGGAAATGCGGCCCGCCGTAGCCCAGCGCCACCCGGATCGCGACCCGCTCCGCGTCCAAGGCATCCGTGACGGCGCGAATGGCCGGCTGGGTACCTTCGTTGTGGATATCCCAGGCATCGAAATGCTGCATCGGCCCGGCATTCATGATGATAAGAGGCGGATGGATGATGGGCCCGGCATTCATCAGCGCGGCATCCAAGACGTCTGATACGGGCTCGATCGCGGGATAGGCCGCCGATGCCAGGGCCAGGGCCCCTTGCGACAGCCGTGCCGGGTAGACGCCACTGGGCAGCCGCGTGGCGCGGGCCGAGATGGCGACGGTATCGGCGCCGCGCAGCCGCGCCAAATAGGGCAGAGTGCCGGCTTCGACAAAGGCCAGTTCGGCCCGGTTGCCGGCCCGGCGAATAATCCGGCTCATGGTAACGGCACCAAGGGTTCCGGGCGGGATGAAAACAACCTGGCCATCGCGCAGATGCGGCGCCAGATCGCCCGCCAGGGCATCCTGCGCCGTGGCGGGCAAGGGTGACAGCACCAATTCGGCGCCGTCCATGGCCTCGGCCAGATCCGTGGTTACACAGTGCAACGGCACGGACCGCTCGCCGCCAAGGAAATCAATCAGGCGAATTGCACCGGCATTCTGGATTGTCGCCAGGGCCGCGCCGTCACGGCGCCAAAAGCGAACCTCATGGCCTTGATCGGAAAGGTCCGCCGCCGCCGCATGACAGCCATGGCCGCCGCCGACCACCGCAATTTTCATAGCCTACTGCTCATGGTTCCACCCAATGCTTGAGTTGCGGGCCGTAGGCGAATATGGCCGGCGTTCCCCCGGTATGCAGAAATAGCGCGTTGCTGTCCGCGGTCAATGTCCGGTTGCCGGCCAGGGCCATCAGACCGGCCATGGCCTTACCGGTATAGACAGGATCGAGAAAAAGGCCCTCGCAACGCGCCGCCAGCACGATGGCGTCCGCCGTGGCCGGGTTCAACTGTCCATAGCCCGGCGCCAACACGCCATCGAACAGTTTGATGTCGCGATCCGTTACGACTTCCTGCAAACCCAGCATTGCGGCCAAATCACGGCAATGCCCCGCAATCCGTATCGCCTGCATCTCGGCATTTCGGCGCACGCAGATGCCATGCACCGCCGTATCCTGTCCCAGGGCGCGCATTCCGAACAGCAATCCGGCGTGGGTAAAGCCACTGCCTGATGCCAAGACAATGGCATCCATACTGGCACCGCTGGACTGCAATTGGGCGACAATTTCACCAGCCGCCAGGACATAACCCAGGGCGCCAAGGGGTTGATGACCGGGTGCGAGGGGAACCACGTAGGGCCGGCGTCCCTCTTCCCGCAAACTCTCGGCGATGGCCTGCACCGCCTGGTCGGCGCCGGCTTCGTCCTCACCCAGATGATAGGCATGACGATGGGCGCCCAGCAAATCACCCAGCAGGACATTGCCCGATTGGCGGTAGATCGCATCCACGTCGGGCACCCGTTCCTCCGACTGAATATGGATATCCATGCCCAGGCGGGCGGCGGCGGCGGCGGCGACACGGACATAATTCGACTGCACCGCACCGGTGATGACAATGGTGTCGGCCCCTTCCGCCTGAGCCGCGCCGAAATTGAACTCCAACTGCCGGGTCTTGTTGCCGCCAAAGGCAAGGCCGGTAAGATCATCCCGCTTGATGGACAGGTTCAGGCCCAATTCCGCCGACAATCTCGGCGCGGGTTCGATCGCCGTCGGCACCACCGACAACGGGACGCGCGGATAGTCGGCCAAGCGGCCAAATTTAGTGCTCATGACGCAATAGCTTCCAACTGATCGATATTCACCGTCGTGGCCGTCGAATGAAGCAAGAATAACTTGCAAATTGGGGTCTGTCTTGGCACATATCCGCAGCGCCCCGGCATGCCATGGCTGGAAAATACGAACAGATTTGAGGATTGAGCGAAATGACCGACGCAGCCGCCATTTCCACGCCCGAGGGCGTGACCATTCTAGGCCCCATCGCCGAGGGTTACGACAGCATCCTAACGGCGGATGCCCTCGCATTTTTGGCGGCCATGGAACGCAAATTCGGCCAGCGGCGGCGCGATCTGCTGGCCTACCGTGTCGAGGTCCAGGCCAAAATCGATGACGGCTGGCTGCCCGACTTCCTGCCCGAGACCAAATCGGTGCGCGATGGCGACTGGACCATCACCTCGATCCCCCATGATCTGATGAACCGGCGCGTTGAGATTACCGGCCCGGTCGACCGCAAGATGATCATCAACGCCCTGAACTGCGGCGCCAATGTCTTCATGGCGGATTTCGAGGATGCCACGGCGCCGACCTGGTCCAACATGATCGAGGGGCAGATCAACTTGCGCGACGCTATCGCCAAGAAGATCGATTTCACGGATCCCGGCAACAACAAGCACTATGCCCTGAACGACAAGATCGCCACCCTGCTGGTACGGCCACGCGGCTGGCATCTGGAAGAAGCGCACATGAGCGTGGACGGCCAGCGCATGTCCGGCGGCTTGTTCGATTTCGGATTGTATTTCTTTCACAACGTAAAGCAGCTGCTGGCCAATGGCACCGGACCCTATTTTTATCTGCCGAAAATGGAGCATCATCAGGAAGCGCGCCTGTGGAACGATGTCTTCGTCTGGGCCCAGGAACAGTTGGGCGTACCGAACGCGACCTGCAAGACCACCATTCTGATCGAGACCATCATGGCGGCGTTCGAGATGGACGAGATCCTGTACGAGCTGCGCGACCATATCGTCGGGCTGAACTGCGGCCGCTGGGATTACATCTTCAGCTACATCAAGAAGTTCCGGAACCGCCCCGAATTTCTGTTGCCTGACCGGGCCCAGGTGGGCATGACCTGTCATTTCCTGCAGTCCTACAGTTTGCAATTGATCAAAACCTGTCATCGTCGGGGCGCCTTCGCCATGGGCGGCATGGCGGCGCAGATCCCCATCAAGAATGATGAGGAAGCCAACAACGCGGCGCTAGACAAGGTCCATGCGGACAAGGAGCGCGAAGTCGGCAACGGCCATGACGGTACCTGGGTCGCCCATCCGGGACTGGTGCCGATCGCCAAAGGCGTGTTCGACGCCGGCATGACCGGGGACAACCAGTTGAGCCGGCAACGCCAGGACGTCAATGTCAAGCAATCGGATTTGCTGCAGGTACACACCGGCACCATCACGGAGGAAGGCCTGCGCACGAACCTCTCCGTCGGCACCCAGTATGTGGAAGCCTGGCTGCGGGGCAATGGCTGTGTGCCGCTGTACAACCTGATGGAAGACGCCGCCACGGCGGAAATTTCCCGCGCCCAGGTTTGGCAATGGCTGAAGCATGAGGCCAATTTCACCGATGGCCCCGCGATCACGGCGGAAACGGTGAGTGAGCTGATGGCCGAGGAATTGGACAAAATCCGCGAGGAAGTAGGCGCCGACGTCTATGACAACGGCAAATATGCCGAGGCCGGCGACCTCTTCCTGCAAATGGTGACGGAGGATGAATTCCAGGACTTCCTGACCCTGCCGGCCTACGAGCGGATCATCACGGCGGCATGATCGGACGCTGGTCCGGCCCGGAATACGGTCGGATCGGCTACTAGCCTGCGGCCGCCACCGAATCCCTTGCGATCAACAGGGTGCGCTCGGGAGGAAAGGTGATGCGAACCCGCGTCCCCTTTCCCTTGTCGCTGTCGATCAACATGGTCGCCTGGTGCAGTTCCGCCATCGAACGGGTCAACGGCAGTCCCAGGCCGGTGCCCTCGGACGGACTGGTCAGCATCTCGTTCTCCACCTGACCAAACGGCAGCAGGGCGACTTCAATGTCGGCTTCGTTCATGCCCTTGCCGCTGTCCTCGACCGTAAGACATATACGTCCATCCACCAGTTCCGCCCGCGTGACGACCAAGCCGTCCTCGGTGAACTTTATGGCGTTGGACAACAAATTCAGCAGGATCTGCTTGATGCGCAATTCGTCACCCATCAAATTCGGTAGATTGCGGCCGACCTGCGTCGCCAATTGAACCTTGGCGTCCTGGCCGGGCGGGCGGACCAGGGCCGCCGTGTCATTGATCAATCGCGCCAAATCAACCGGCGCCTCGTGCAGCCGTATTTCGCCGGCCTCGACCTTGGCCAGATCCAGGACATCATTGATGATGTGCAACAGATGTTCGCCGCTGTCGCCCACATGGGAAGCGTATTCGCGGTAACGTTCCGGCAATGGCCCCAGCACCTGCTGCCGCATCATGTCGGAAAACCCGATGATCGCATTCAGGGGTGTGCGCAGTTCATGGCTCATCTGCGCCAGGAAAACCGATTTGGCGTAGTTCGCCGCCTCGGCCGCCTCCTTCGAATTGATCAGGTCGGCTTCCGTTCGATGTTTGGATATGGCGATCGCCGCTAGATGGGCCGCCCGCCTGGCCACGGCCAATTCATCTTCCGTCGGCGCGCGGGCGTCGCGGTAATAGAGGGCAAAGGTGCCAAGAACGTTGCCGTTGCCATCCTTCACCGGCAGGGACCAGCAAGCTTCCACCCCGGCCCTCTGCGCCAAGTCGAGAAAAGGCGTCCAAAACGGATGGGTGGAAATACTGTCAACCACCACCAGTTCGCCCCGGAAGGCCGACGTGCCGCAAGAGCCCACGCCCTCGCCGATCTCCAGCCCATCAATTGCTTCGTTGTAGAAATCCGGCAGGCGGTTGGGAATTCCGGCATGCAATTTGCCGTCTTCCAGCATCAGGATGCTGCCAATCATGCCGGAACTTTGCTGTTCCGTCGCCTGGAGCAACAATTTGAGAATATCAGACAAATGTTGTCCGGTGGCGATCGCCTCCAGCACCATGGTCTCGCTGTGTGGCGAACTCTCGCCCCAAGCGGCACGCTTGGTCGTTCCGGTCACTGTTTCCTCCTTAGGCGGCCAGTTTCGGCCTTGTTTTTCACAGCAAGAATGCCGGGTAGTTCTTAAGAAAATCTTTTCAGCCTTGAAACAACCGCGTGGCGCGGCAAAACGCCGGCCTCAGCCGCGGCGGCAAAGAAACTCAAGGGCCTTGGCACGTCCCTCTTCCAGGTTACGCGCCGCGTTGCGGGCCTTTTCCTTGGCGTTGTCTCCCATCAGGATAAAGTTGCCCAGTTTCGGCGGGCCGTCGCGGCGCACCGCCTGCCGCTGCGCTTGATAGAAATCCCGCATCGCCTGTTCGTTGTCCTGAACCGAAACAACGGAAAATCCCGCTTTTCCCAATGCTTCCAGCGTCTGCTGCTCGGTCAGCAGATGGGAATGCACGCCATCCGAGGACCAGGGTGCGGGATAGAGCACCGCGCCGCCGTCGCCCAGCGCCAACTCCGAAAGGGCAAAAGCGCCGCCGGGGCGCAAGACCCGGTGGGCCTCGCCAAAGAACGCCGCCTTGTCGGCGATATTCATGGAGACATTTTGCGAATAGGCCGCGTCAAACCGGCCATCCTCGAACGGCAGAGCGGTGGCGGAGGCCTGTTCGATACGAACCTTGTCCGCCAGACCGACCGCCTGGTTCAATCGCCGCGCCACGTCGCAAAACTCGGCCGTAAGATCGATACCGGTCACGCGGCAGCCGAAAGTGCGGGCAAAATAACGCGCCGGGCCGCCAACGCCGCTACCGATGTCGAGAATTTCATGTTCCGGCAGCGGCTCCAGGCTGGCCGCCAGTTCGGCCGTCGCCGCGACGCCCCGGCCGTGGAAATGCTCCACCGGGTCCAGGTCTTCGGGCTGCAAATTGGCCAGGTCCTTGCCCGCTGCCACCAGGGCATTGGTGATGGCCTGATACAGATCGCCCCGACTGTAATGTGTCTCGACTTCGTTGTCCGGCATCCATTTTTCCTTTCACGGCGCTGCATTAGTTTAGCCATCCCCGCGCGATGCCGCTATCCTGCATCCAGGAAAACACAGGAGTATCGTGATGCAGGTAAAGGATAAGATCATTGTCGTGACCGGCGGTGCCAGCGGCATTGGCCGGGCCCTGGCCCGGCGCTTCACCGCCGAGGGCGCGGCCAAGGTGGTGGTCGCCGATTTGAATGAGGAAGGCATCACCGCCGTCGCCGATGAAATCGGCGGCCTGGCCGTGACCGCCAATGTCGGGGTCGAGGACGATGTCATCAATCTGGTCAAGACCACGGAAAGCCAGGTCGGTCCCATTGATCTGTTTTGCTCCAACGCCGGCATCGCGGTGCATGGCGACCTGGAAAACACCAACGAGGAGTGGCAGCGGGTCTGGGATGTCAACCTGATGTCCCATGTCTACGCCGCCCGCGCCGTGGTGCCGGGCATGATCGAACGTGGCGGCGGCTATCTGCTCAATACCGCGTCCGCCGCCGGTCTGCTCAGCCAGATCGGCTCCTCGACCTATTCAGTCACCAAGCACGCCGCCGTCGGCTTTGCCGAGTGGCTGTCCATCACCTACGGCAACCGGGGTATCAAGGTCTCCGTTCTGTGCCCCCAGGCGGTGCGCACGGCGATGACGGCGGGACTGGACAATGGTGGCGTCGCCGGGGTCGATGGCATGATGGAGGCCGAGGAACTGGCGGAAGTGGTGATGCAGACCCTGGCCGATGAAAGCTTCCTCTGCCTGCCGCATCCGCAGGTCCTGGAATATATGCAGCGCAAGACAGGCGACTACGACCGCTGGCTCAAGGGCATGCGCCGCCTGCACGAGCACTATGGCTAGACGCTGGAGCATGTTTCTTCTGAACATGCCCGGACTCTTAAGAAAAGAGCAATTGAACCAATTACTTAAGTCGCGAAAGCGACTCCGATCAATTGAGAATTGCCCTAGCCTCCGATGATGTCCTTGACCCGGCCGGCGAGCTGTTTCAGCGAGAACG
The DNA here is from genome assembly GCA_964631725.1 of uncultured Rhodospirillaceae bacterium. Classification (GTDB taxonomy): domain Bacteria; phylum Pseudomonadota; class Alphaproteobacteria. The sequence continues at coordinate 29,510 of CAZVYX010000053.1, forward strand.
GCTTGGGCAGCAGTTCGAATTCACTGTCTGGGTCCAGGTTGCGGCGGAAGGCATCCTCGGCGTAGCCGGAGATGAAGATGACCTTCAGATCCGGGCGCTGTTGGCGCACCTCGCGGACCAGGGTGGGACCATCCATCTGCGGCATGACCACATCCGAGACCAGCAGATCGATCTCGCCGTTCTCTTCGTTGAATTGATCCAGCGCCGCCTCGCCGCAATCGGCCTCCAGCACCGTATAGCCCTTATTGCGCAAGGCCCGGGCAGCAAACATTCGGACCGCCTCCTCGTCCTCCACCAGCAGGATCTTGCCCTTGCCGGTCAGATCCTTGGGACGTTCGTCCTCCTCCTCGGCGCCGGTCACGGCGGCATCGTCCTCGGCCGGAATATGGCGCGGCAAATAGATCGAGAACGTCGTGCCCTCGTCAATCAGGCTCTCCGGGAAGATATATCCCCCGGTCTGCTTGACGATACCAAACACCGTGGACAGCCCCAATCCGGTGCCTGAGCCCGCACCCGTGCCCGGCAATTTGGTGGTGAAGAACGGTTCGAAAATCCGCCCCAGGTCTTCCTTCTTGATGCCCTTGCCCGTGTCCCTGACCTGCACCATGACATATTCGCCCGGCTTGATCAGATCATTGCCCAGGTTGCGGGATTCCTGCAGCGAGATATTGGCGCTGCTAATTTCCAGAACACCGCCGCCGGTCATGGCGTCACGGGCGTTGACCGCCAGGTTGATCACGACCTGTTCGAACTGCCCCTGGTCGACCTTGACCAGGCCAAGGTCGCGGCCATGTTCGATGCGCAATTCAATGTTTTCGCCGATCAGGCGGCGCACCAGATGGGTCAGTTCCGCCAACACGTCCGTTAGGGACAGCACCTTGGGACGCAGGGTCTGCTGGCGGGAAAACGCCAGCAACTGGCGTACCAGATTGGCGGCCCGGTTGGCGTTTTGCTTGACCTGCATGATATCGGGAAAGGTCTCGTCGCCGGGACGGGCGCGCAGCAGCAACAGATCACAATGGCCGATCATCGCGGTCAGCAGATTGTTGAAATCATGGGCCACGCCGCCGGCCAATTGACCAACCGCCTGCATCTTTTGTGACTGGGCGAATTGCAGTTCCAGATTACGCTGCGTCGTATTGTCGATCAGATGCAGCAGAATCCCGGAAATTCCGCCCTCGGCATCGGTCATGCCGGAGGCGTAGAGTTCCATCAACCGCTGTCCCGGGCCCGAAAACAGGGCCAGTTCCAGCGGCCCCGTTGATGGCTGCTCCGTCCAGGCCGCCTGCAATTGGGCCGCCACGGCATCGTGGTCGTCCTTGCTGACAAAATCATACAGTGAACGATCGACCGCCGCCTGTCCCTCGCCCAGCAACGACATGAAGGTAAGGTTGGCCTCCTGAATGACCCCGTCCCCGTCCAACAGGACCACCGCCACCGGTGCATGGTCAAAGAATTCGCGGAAGCGCCGTTCCGCCGTCTGCAAGGCGCTGCGGCGCGCCATCTCGCGCGATAGATTGCGCACCACGGAACGGGTCCGCGCCTCGCCCTCGGCCGCGTCGCCGACCACGGATTGCGTGATCTGAGCCTGAAAAGTATCGCCGTTTCGGGCCTTGAAGGTGACCTCCAGATTGCGGGTCGTCGGGCCCCGGTCTTCCGGCCGGCCATCGGCCTCGCCTTCCGTACCCACCTCGCCGGCAACATCGTCTTGGCTAGGCAGCAAAAAATCGCAGTTGCCGACAACGACGCTGCGCAGATCCTGGCCCGCCGCCAGTTCATCCGGACGATAGCCCAGCCAGCCCGCGAGGGTATTGTTGGATAGGACAAATTGTCCGGATTGATCGACCGAAAAGAACCCGACCGGCGCATTGTCCAGAAAATCCGTCAGCAGCGCCTGTTCGCTGCGCAGCACTTCGTTCAATTCCTGGCGCGCCGTCGCCTCGGCCAGGTACCAGGCCACCTTGTCGACCGGATCTCCGACGGGATGAACCCGCAGTTCCAGACCCTGGACTTCCCCATCGGGCAGGGTCAGACGAATTTCATCCTGGATGCTGGTTCCGGAAAGCGCGGTCTGCTGCAGGCGATGCAGGGTCTGGGCAATGCCGCTATCGACTCCTGACAATTGCTCCAGCGTCTTATCGGACCAATCGGGCCCGAATATGCCCGCTCCGGCCCGATTCATATACAGCAAAAGGCCCTCACGGTCGGTAACCATCAGGCCCTCGCGGCTCTGCCCCATCATCTCGGACAACAGGCGGGCCTGGGTGTTGCGGGCATCAGGCACCAGGGTAACAAGGGCCAGGCAAATATTCGCCACAAGTCCCAACGCCACAGCCACCAGAACCGCGCCGCTGTCGGATTCAGACCACAGCAGCAGCGCAACGCAGGCAAGAGCGGCCAATACCGCCATCACCACGGCCAGCCAGCGTATCGGACGCAACGACCGGACCTTGGGGACGATGACCTCTTGCTCTACCTCATGGTTTTCCGTGATCGCCGCCATGTGCCCTCAATATTCTCCGCAGTTATTCGGAACCATTTATGGTTAACAAGTCTAGTTGCAAACAGTGTCCGGGCCAACCTCATGACCCGCAAGCATTTTACTATCAGGGTCGGGCGCCGGCCGGGGAATCAGGACGCCGCCTCAACTTCCCCTGCAGACGCATGACATAGCCGATGACTTCCGCCACCGCCTTGAAGAACTCCGTGGGAATTTCCCTGTCCAGTTCCGCCGACGCGAAGAGGCCTCGGGCCAGGGGCGGATTTTCCACGATCGGCACATCGTTTTCCTCCGCCACTTCACGGATGCGGAAGGCGATGTTGTCCTGCCCCTTAGCCACCACTTTCGGCGCCCCCATGGTCTCGGCATCGTATTTCAGGGCGACGGCGAAATGGGTCGGGTTGGTAATCACCACATCCGCCTCCGGCACCGCCGCCATCATGCGGGTGCGGGCCCGCTCGCTGCGCAATTGCCTGATCCGGGCCTTCACGTGCGGATCGCCTTCGGACTGCTTACTTTCGTCCTTCACGTCCTTGACGCTCATGCGCAGATTTTCAAACCAGTCGTAACGTTGATAGATGGTGTCCGCCATGCCCACCACCGCCATCACCGCCAAAACGATCAAGGCGATTGTCAGGGCTTCCTGTTTGATGAAAGCGACGACACCGGTCAATTCCATGCTTGGCACATGCCGCAAGTTCGCCAAATCCGGCCAGATGAAGGTGATCACGAGACCGCCAACGACGAATATCTTGACCATCGCCTTGAGCAGATCTGTCGCACCCTTGGTGCCAAAGATCTTCTTCGCGCCTTGCATGGGCGACAGCTTGGAAAGTTCCGGGATCATCTTCTGGGTCGAAAACACCAGGCGATGCTGCAGCAGATTTCCGGCCAGGGCGGCAATTACCAGGATCAGCAGCGGCAGGGACAGGAAGCCAAGGACCTTGAAGCCCTTTTCATCGGCGAGTTGCAGAAGTACGCCGGCCTCGACCTTGATGGTATGGGGCGCCGATAGAAATTGGGTGAAATGACGGACCACGCCGTCGGCGATATCAGCACTGAAAAGACCCAACACCAGCGTACCGCCGGCCAGCATGAACCAGTGGTTCATCTCCTGGCTTTTGGGCACTTGGCCTTTCTTGAAGGCATCGTCGATGCGCTTTGCTGTCGGCTCTTCTGTTTTCTCTGATTTATCCTGATCGTCTGCCATGGGATTACGGCCCCGCCAGCAAGCGAACGGCGTTTTCCTCGAAATAGTTTAGGAAAACCATCAGGGATGATGACAAAACGAGCGTAATCATCAGGAACGCCATGAGCATTTGCGCCGGCATGGCGATGAAGAACAACTGCACCTGGGGCACCAGACGCTGCAGCACGCCCAGGCCAATATAAAAGACCAGGCCATAGACGATGAATGGCGCCGCCATCTTTATGCCGATGGCGAACGACGAGGAAACCAACTGCACGGCGGTCTGGGCAAAATCATCCAGGGGCGGGGCCTGGCCGGCCGGGAACAGCTCGTAGCTGTCGCGGATGCCAACGAACAACAGCATGTGCAGGCCGGAAACGAAGATCAGCACCACACCGGTGATGGTCATCAGGGCGCTCAACACCGCGCCCTGGGTACCCTGGTTCGGATCGACCGTCTGGGCAAATGCCAGGCTGCTTTGAAAAGCGATGACCACGCCGCCCACATGCAGGCTGGAGATCATCAGCCGCGCGACACCGCCGATGAACAGTCCGATAATGATTTCCCCGGCGACCAGCATCAGCAGCGCCAGGGCGGAGATCGGCATGACGGGCAGATCGCCGCGCACCAGGGGATAGATGATCAATGTCAGGGCCAGGGCCAGGGAAAGACGCACCTTGGCAAAGACATAGTTTTCGCCAATGCCGGGCAGCAGCATCACCGCCGAGCCCAAGCGCGAAAATACCAGCATAAACGCGAATATTTCCGCGGGCAGGATTTGCCCCAGCATCGCCGCCGCCTACGAAAGGGTTACGATGCGCTGGGCAATGCGGTCCATGAAGGACGTCAGATTTTGGATCATGAAGGGCATGAAGACCAGCAGAGCCAGAAAGATGGCGAAAATTTTTGGCACGAACACCAGGGTCATTTCCTGAACCGAGGTCAGGGCTTGCACCAAGGCGATGATCAGACCGACCACAAGGCCAACCCCCATGATCGGCGAGGCAATCAGCAATAATGTGAAAATAGCATCCTGCGCGATGTCGAGTACTTCGGGCACGCCCATGATCGGTTTCCTAAGTTCGCTTGCGCCAAGCTAGATTGGCATGCGTAGAATATCTTGATAGGCCTGAACCACCCGGTCACGTACCGCAACCACGGATTCCAGGGCCATTTCGGCATTGGTGACCGCTGTTACGACATCGGTGATCGTGGCCTGTTTGGCGGCCGCGGCAACGCTGACCGCCTCGGCCCCCTTGACGGCGCCGGCGGTATCGGAAATCGTATCCTTCAGGATATCGGCAAAATCCGGCGTGCTTTGCCTGGTCTCGACCTCCGGCCCGCCATCGCCGGCGTCCATTGATCTTTTCAGCGCTTCCACATACGCGATCGAGGCATTTACGGCCTTGGCATCCATTGCTTTATCTCTCCTTTGCTCCGGCTTTATCCCCGCCCGCCGGATGCGGCATTGCTTGGCTTGATCGGCCCAACGTTATTTCAGCATATCGATGGTGCGCATCATCATGCGCTTGGCGGCTTCGATGACCTTGATGTTGGCGCGGTAGCTGCGTTGCGCCTCGCGCATATCCATCATTTCGATCATCGCATTAACGTTGGGAATCTTGACATAGCCCTGATCGTCGGCGCCGGGATGGCCCGGCTCGAACTTCTTGGTGAATTCCGCCGTGTCCTTGGTGATATCGCCGACCTTGACCGTGTTGACGCCAATTTCCCGGTCGAGCACGTTCTTGAAGCTGACCAGTTTCCGGCGGTAGGGATCCATGTCCGGCGCCAGCGGCTTGGTCGAGGCATTGGCGATATTTTCGGCAATGATCCGCATGCGGACGCCCTGGGCGCGTAGCCCCGAGGCGGAGATCTGTATTGTCTTGTCAAAATCCATGCGCCACTTACTCCTAGACTAGGCCATTGCCAAGCTCTGCTGACAACCGCCCATCAACCGCGCGCCGGCCGGCTGATGGCCACCCGCATCAGGTCGATGCCCTTGCGGTACAGGTTGGACATCAACTCATGGTCGGCCGTGGTCTGCGATACTTTCATCATCTCGGCTTCCAGGACCACGCTGTTGCCGGACTTGTCCGTCGCGGCATCGGTATCCTGTACATTGAAGGCAACCTTGCCGGCACTTATTCCGCCCTGAAGGTGCTGGCCGCTGGTCGTCGCCATGGCGACCGGGGCGACACTTTTTTTCAGAATATCCTGAAAATTCGGCTCTTCCAGATCCTTGGCGCGGAAACCCGGTGTATTGGCGTGGGCGACATTTTCGGCCAGCACCCGCTGGCGCTGGTTCAGCCAGCTCATACGGGTGTGCAAAGCCTTGAAATAACCCATATTTTCCAACGTCATGGCATCGCTTTCCTTGCCGGTTCCTGGTTCCACGCGGCCAACCGCGAATTGGCCGCCTTTCGGTGGTTGTGGCCATTTTCGCCCGATAGCCTTTAACAAAGCATTAACCCCGAGGCCGCAACGGCGAAACTATCCGCTGCCATCCAAACAGGATCGAAAGGACGGAAATCCGCGCCTTCTTTAACCTTTGTTAAGCATAAAAGGAGATAACTGAGGCAGGTTTAAGGGATGGCGACATCCGAGCAGGGCGGCCCATGAAACCGGGGCAGGACAAAGTATTTGGTAAAGGGCATCGGAACATGGCCAGCGCACCGCAACCGGACCAGGAACTGCACCGTATCCGAGGCGCCATCACCACTGCCCGGGAAAAACTCCACAACGAAGCCAGCTTCGATATCGAACCACTGACCGGGGCCCTGGAAAGCGTCTGCGAACAGATCGCCGCGCTGCCGACGGACACCGCCCGCACCTATGCCGTCGGGCTGCGGACGACCTTGCAGCTCCTCGAAGCCCTGGAAGATGACATTCGTCAGGCCCACAACGAATTGCAACAACGCATGCAGGCGGCGGGCGATAGCGAAGCGGCAGCGGAAGCCGGGGAAAGCAACGACTGATGGAGTGGGCGAATTATCTGCGCTTCATTCTGGCCCTGGCGGTTGTCCTGGGCCTGATTGGCGGTTTTGCCTGGATCGCCAGGCGAACCGGCATGGGCGGGGTGCAAACTACCAAACGCGGCCGCTCGGAACGTCTGGAGGTGGTCGAGGCCCTGAACATCGACGCCAGGCGCCGCCTGGTTATCGTCCGCCGCGATGACCGTGAGCATCTGCTATTGCTGGGTCAGGACAGCGAACGGGTCATCGAAACCGGGATCACGCCGCCCGCCGGTAAATCCGACGATGGATCCGGCGGCGGAGCAGCGGGCGGAAACCGGGCATGAACATGGTCGCCGGACGGGTCATGACACGGGGCGGTATTGCCTTGCTTTCAGTGCCGGTGCTGTTGGCCGCCATGCTGATTTTCCTGCCCGCGCCGGCTGTGGCGCAATCGCTCAATCTGGATTTGGGCGACGGCGCCCAGCTCAGCTCCCGGGTTATTCAATTCGTCGCGCTGTTGACGGTCCTCAGCCTGGCGCCCTCGATCCTGGTCATGGTTACGTCCTTCACCCGGATCGTCATTGTGTTGTCGCTTTTGCGCAGTGCCCTGGGCGTGCAACAGACGCCGCCCAATACGGTGCTGATCAGCCTGGCCATGTTTCTCACCTTCTTCATCATGGGTCCGGTGTTCGAACAGGCTTACGAGACAGGCATCGCGCCCCTGATGAACCAGGAAATCGACGAATTCGAGGCCTTCGACCGAACCATAAAACCATTCCACGGTTTCATGATCCGGCATGTGCGGGAAAAGGATCTAACCACCTTCACGGACATGGCGAAGGCGGAAATTCCCGAAGACGTGGCCGATACGCCATTGCAGGTTCTGGTCCCCGCCTTCATCGTCAGCGAGTTGCGCCGCGCCTTCGAAATCGGCTTTCTGATCTTCATACCCTTCATCGTTATAGACATGGTGGTGGCCAGCGTGCTGATGTCCATGGGCATGATGATGCTGCCGCCGATCATGATCGCCCTGCCGTTCAAGCTG
>CAZVYX010000054.1:0-36295 GCA_964631725.1 uncultured Rhodospirillaceae bacterium
GATCCTCCCTTTGGAAACAGGATCACATGTCCCAAATGTTTTGATGACGGACAGGTCACAGGCCGGACCGGCAGCGCCTTTTGCAAAAAGTTTCATTCTTGAACTCCCCGTCCACAACGCGTCACCGAGTCAGAGGAAATTCCGCGCAGCCGCCAGGAATTCCTCCGGCTTATCCAACGGCACCGAATGGCCTGCCCCCGCCACTTCCAGAAGCCGGCAATCAGGCGCGGCTGCGCAAAATCGGGCCGCGAGTTCCGCATCCAGAATATCGCTCAAAGCGCCGCGGATCAGCAGTGTGGGAACCGCTATATTGGCGACCCTTGACCAACCTTCATCCGCTGCCAATCGATCTCGGGGCACATCCGGGTCTCGCAAGGCACGGTCATAGCGATAGGTCCAGCCGCCGTCCTCGGTACGCATCAAGGAATTGATCACCCGTTCGCGGAGCATCATGTCCGGCGCGATGGCGTTGTCATCGCGCGCCCGTTTGAACGCTTCCTCCGGCTCGGCGAAGCGATCACTGCGTTGTGCCCCCGCATAAACCCTCTTCGCGCCCGCTGGCACCAATTCCGGCGCAATGTCGACGATGACAAGGCGTTCCAGTTCAGCTGGGCGCATTCCAGCATAGGCGAAGCTAACAATCCCGCCCATGGACAGGCCCAGCAAGGAAAACCGTTGCAGCCCCAAACACGCAACGAAGGCCTGCAGATCTGCGACCATATCCAGGGTGCCGTATTTCGGCGGGTTCGCCCAGTCCGTCTCCCCATGCCCCCGCTGATCCAAGGCGAGCACTCGGTATTTGTCGCTCATGCCACGGGCAAAATGATCCCAACTCCGCGCATGTCCGGTATAGCCATGGAGGAGGACAAGCACCGGCGCGTCGGGTTTTGGTCCGGCCCAATCGCGAAAATGAAACCGCAGGCCCCGCAACTCGATCAGTTCGTCACGCACGTCGTCCATGATTTTCGCCTTCGCTGTAGTCCAATTGCACGAACGATCTTGTGCAATTATCTCGTACCCGACTAGCACAAATTTCTGCTGCGATCATCGGGTAGGCGAGTGGCCGGATCCATTTGATTGCAGGATCACATGACTGATTCCAAATACTAAAAAACCACGGGCTACCGGCTTCACCCAACGACCCTCGAGCCATTGCCAGATCGGCGATCAAGTCAGACCTGGCGGCTGACCATCATCTTCTTGATTTCCGCGATCGCCTTGGCCGGGTTCAGGCTTTTCGGGCAGGTGTTGGTGCAGTTCATGATGGTGTGGCAGCGGTACAGCCGGAACGGATCTTCCAATTGGTCCAGCCGTTCGCCCTGGCTCTCGTCGCGGCTGTCGATCAGCCAGCGATAGGCTTGTAGCAAAATCGCCGGGCCGAGGTAGCGGTCGGAGTTCCACCAATAGCTGGGGCAGGATGTGGAGCAACAGGCACAAAGGATGCATTCGTACAGGCCGTCGATCAGCCGGCGTTCATCCTCCGACTGCAGGCGTTCGCTGTCGGGCGGGGCCGGCGTCTGGGTTTCCAGCCACGGCTTGATGGAGGCGTACTGGGCATAGAAGTTGGACAGATCGCCAACCAGATCCTTGATCACCTCCAGATGCGGCAGGGGATAAATTTTCACATCACCCTTCACATCCTCGCAGTCCTTGGTGCAGGCCAGCGTGTTGGTGCCGTCGATATTCATGGCGCAGGAACCGCAGATGCCCTCCCGGCAGGAGCGGCGGAAGGTGACGGTGGGATCGATCTCGTTCTTGATCTTGATCAGCGCGTCCAGAACCATGGGCCCGCATTCGTCCATGTCGATCTCGTAGGTGTCGACGCGGGGGTTTTCGCCGCTGTCGGGATCATAGCGGTAGATCTGAAAGCTGCGGACGTTCTTGGCCCCGGCCGGCGCCTTGTGGGATTTCCCCGGCTTGACCTTGGAATTGGCGGGTAAGTTGAACTCGACCATATCCGTATCCTTAATAAACCCGCGCCTTGGGCGGGAAGTACTGCACATCGTCCGTCAGGGTGTAGTTATGCACGGGCCGGTAATCGATCTTCACCTTGCCGTCATCGCCAAACCAGGTCAGCGTATGCTTCATCCAATTGTCATCGTCGCGGTCGGGATAATCCTCCCGCGCATGGCCGCCCCGGCTTTCCGTGCGGTTGGCCGCGGCATGCATGGTCACCACCGCCTGGCGAACCAGATTATCCAACTCCAGGCTCTCCACCAGGTCGGAGTTCCAGATCAGGGAGCGGTCGCTGACGCCAAGGTCCGGCATCATCTCCCAAACCTCGTCAATCAGCTTCTGGCCCTCTTCCAGCACCTCGCCGGTGCGGAAGACGGCGCAGTTGGACTGCATGATGCGCTGCATCTTGTCGCGGATTGTCGCGGTGGAGGTGGAGCCGGAGGCATTGCGGACCTTGTCGAAATGGCCCATGACACTGTCGTCCAGGGATTTCGGCAGATCCGGGTGCGGCGCGCCCGGCGTCACGATCTCGGCCGCGCGCAGGCCGGCGGCCCGGCCGAACACCACCAGATCGATCAACGAGTTGGAGCCGAGGCGATTGGCACCATGCACGGACACACAGGCCGCCTCACCCAGGGCCATCAGGCCCGGCACAATGGCGTCGGGATCGCCGTCGGCAAGGGTCACGACTTCGCCATGGTAGTTGGTCTGAATGCCGCCCATGTTGTAATGCACGGTGGGTATGACGGGGACCGGTTCCTTGGTCACGTCGACACCGGCGAAGATACGCGCTGATTCGGAAATTCCCGGCAGCCGTTCCTCGATAATCGCCGGGTCCAAATGATCCAGATGCAGGACGATATGGTCATTGTTGGCGCCGATACCACGCCCCTCGCGGATTTCGATGGTCATGGAGCGGCTGACCACGTCCCGGCTGGCCAGATCCTTGGCGGAAGGCGCATAGCGTTCCATGAAACGCTCGCCCTCGGAATTGACCAGGAAGCCGCCTTCGCCGCGCACGCCTTCGGTAATCAGGCAGCCTGAACCATAGATACCGGTGGGATGGAACTGCACGAACTCCATATCCTGCAGCGGCAGGCCGGCACGCAGCATCATGGCATTGCCATCGCCGGTGCAGGTATGGGCCGAGGTGCAGGAGAAATAGGTGCGGCCATAACCGCCCGTGGCCAGGACCACCATATGAGCCCGGAAACGGTGAATGGTACCGGTTTCGAGATCCCAGGCCATGACGCCCCGGCAGACACCGTCGTCGTCCATCAACAGATCGAGTGCGAAATATTCGATGAAGAAGTCCGTGTCGTAGCGCAGGGACTGCTGATACAGGGTGTGGAGGATGGCATGGCCGGTGCGGTAGGCGGCGGCGCAGGTGCGTTGCGCGATGCCCTCGCCGAAATTCGTGGTCATGCCGCCAAAGGCGCGCTGATAGATCTTGCCTTCCTCGGTCCGCGAGAACGGCAGGCCCATATGCTCCAACTCCAACACGGCGCGCGGCGCTTCCCGGCACATGTATTCGATGGCATCCTGATCGCCCAGCCAGTCCGACCCCTTGACGGTGTCGTACATGTGCCAGCGCCAGTCATCCTCGCCCATATTGCCCAACGCGGCGGCAATGCCGCCCTGGGCCGCCACGGTGTGGCTGCGGGTTGGAAAAACCTTGGAAATACAGGCAGTTTTCAGGCCGGCCTGGGCCGCGCCCATGGTCGCCCGGAGGCCCGAGCCGCCGGCGCCAACCACCACGACATCATAGGTGTGGTCTTCGATCGCATAAGCCTGCGGCATAGATCAGCCCCCTAACAACATCTTGAGCACCGCCAGCGTCGCCGCCAGGGCCAAGAAAATGGATACAAAATTATTCAGGATCAGGCAGGTCACCTTGGTCGCTTCGGTATGCACGTAATCCTCGATCACCACCTGCAGGCCCAGCTTCATATGCCAGAAACCGGCGAACAGGAAGCTGAGCATCAAGGTCGCACGCAATGGCGACTGCATCCAGGCGGTGATCGCCGGCGCATCCGCCGTCGCCAGCGAGGCGATGGAAAACGCGAACCAGATGGTCAGCGGCACCAGGGCAAGGGCGGTCAGCCGCTGGATCCAGAAATGATGGGTGCCGTCCTTGGCGGAACCAAGACCGCGCACACGCGCCAGGGGTGTTCTTAAACTGCGGTCGCTCATCACCCAGCACTCCCATATCCGACCAGAAAGGTCACCAGGGTCATCACGACGGAGATCACCACGACAAACCAACCGGATTTGCGCATGGCATCTAATCCGAAGCCATAGCCCGCGTCCCAGGCCAGATGGCGGATGCCGTTGAACAGGTGGAAGTACAGCGACACGGTGAAACCGAACAACAGCACGCGGCCGATTTCCGAGCCCATGATGGCGTGCACGGTGTTGAAATAGTCCGGCCCGCTGGCCGCCGCCGCCAACCACCAGGTCAGCAACAACATGCCCAGAGCCAGGCCGACGCCGGTCACCCTGTGCAGGATCGACAACGCCATGGTGATCTGCCAGCGGTAGACTTGCAGATGTGGTGAAAGTGGTCGGTTTCCGGCTGCCATCGTTACATTTCCTCGTGCTTCCGGCCTTTGGTGTGTGGCCGCTATACTAGCCAACCGCTCGCCCCTGTCAAAGGTTGGCTGCCCTGAAAACACCTCTGAAGTGCGCTAATTTGCCATTTGTCGCCGCGGTTGGTTCATGCTTGAGTGGCGGCGTCGCAATTTAGGGATTTTCACCATGAATCTGGCAAGGCTATTGGCGGCGCGGGCCGAGGCGGGCAACCCGGTACGGGCCGGCATTATCGGCGCCGGCAAGTTCGGCTCCATGTTTCTCGCGCAGGCACGTCTGACCACGGGCCTGCATGTGCTGGGCATCGCCGATCTGGATGTGACGCGCGCGGCGGCGAACTGCCGCCAGGTGGGCTGGCCGGAGGAGCAGATTTCGGCCCCTTCCCTTGACGCCGCCATGAAGACCGGCGCGACCTGCATCAACGATGACGCCATGGCACTGATCGCCCATCCTGGTCTGGAGGTGTTGATTGACGCCACCGGCGATCCGCGCATCGGCATCCGCCATTGCCTGGCCGCCATCGATAACGGCAAACATGTGATCATGGTGAATGTGGAGGCCGACGTGGTTGCCGGGCCGTTGCTGGCGCGCAAGGCGGAACGCGCGGGCGTCGTCTACTCCCTGGCCTGGGGCGACCAGCCGGCCCTGATCACCGAGCACGTGGATTGGGCACGGGCCTGCGGCTTCAAGGTGGTCTGCGCCGGCAAGGGCACGCGCTACGTGCCCGACTATCATCAATTGACGCCGGATACGGTGGCGGCGGTGCTGGAAGAATATTTGGAGATCGACCCGAGTTCGATCAATCTGAAGATGTTCAATTCGTTCCTGGACGGCACCAAGTCAGGCATCGAGATGACCGCCGTCTGCAACGCCACGGGCCTGGTGCCCCAGGATGACGGCCTGGCCTTCCCGCCCGCCACCCAGTTCGAACTGGCCGAGGTTTGCAATCCGACCGCCAGTCTAAGCCGCGACGGCACCACAGAGGTCGTCTCCTCCCTCTACCGGGACGGCACGGACGTGCCGAACCATCTGGCCATGGGCACCTACGTGGTGATCGAAGGCGAGACCGACTATGCCCGGCAATGTTTCCGGGAATACCACATGCTGCCCGATAGCTCCGGCCGGTTCGCGGCCCTCTACCGCCCCATCCATATGATCGGCCTGGAACTGGGCATCTCCGTCGCCTCCGCCGCGCTCCGTGAAGAGCCGACGGGATCGCCCATCGCCTTCCGCTCCGATGTGGTGGCCACGGCCAAGCGCGACCTTAAGAAGGGCGAAATGCTGGACGGCGAGGGCGGTTACATGGTTTGGGGCAAACAGGTGCCGGCGGACAAGTCCCTGGCCATGGGCGGATTACCTCTGGGCCTGGCCGGCGATGTCGCCCTGACCCGCGACATTGCGGAAGGCGAGTTACTCACCTGGGACGCCGCCGCCATCGACGACAGCGATCCCGCCGTCGTCATCCGCCGCGAAATGGAAGCCGCCTTCGGCCGCGCCAATGCGGCGGAATAGGGCGACGCGGCTATAGCTCCCGATCGCCGCCGAGCAGGCGGTGGACGATGGTGCGGCGCAGGATTTCGTTGGTGCCGTCGGCCACGTTGATCACGCGGACTACGTTATAGGCCTCGAACAATCCAACCTCGTTGGTGAAGCCCATGGCGCCGTGCACCTGAATGGCCCGGTCAATGGCGCGGACCCCGGCCTCCACGGCATAGGACTTGGTCATGGACAGTTCCTTGATCGCCGGCTCGCCCCGGTCCAGCAGTTGCGCCACGTTCAGGCCCATCAGGTGGGAGGCATGCAGCTCCATGGCGGATTCCGCCAGCGGGAAGGTCACGCCCTGGTATTCCGAGATCGTCTTGCCGAACGCCTGGCGCTGCATGGCGTAATCGAGCGCCAGATCCACCGACCAGCGGGCCAGGCCCAGGGCCCGGGCGGAATTGTAAATGCGGCCCATGGAGACACCGAAGACCGCGTTCTTGAAGCCCTCGTTCAATTCACCGACCAATTGATAGGGCTCGACGCGGAGATCCTCGAACACCAGTTGCGCCTCGTTACCGCCCACGGAACCATGCATGCGGATAATGCTCTCGATCTCGAAGCCGGGCGTATCGGTGGGCACCAGGAAGGCGGAAATGCCGCCCTTGCGCGCCGCCGCCCGCTCCGGGTCGGTCTGGGCAAAGATGATGCAGTAATCAGCGATCGGCGAATTGGTGGTCCAGATCTTACGCCCGTTGATGCGCCAGCCGTTGCCATCCGGCGTCGCCCGCGTCGTCATGGCGGCGGCGTCCGAGCCCGCGCCCGGCTCCGACATGCCGAAGCACATGGACGTCCGCCCCTCCAGCATGCCATCAAGAATTTCCGTCCGGGCCTCGGGCGTCACACGCTCCAACAGGCGCGACGGGCCCAGGGCCCAATGGCTGATAGCATACATGGCCAGCCAGTTGTGCGGCCCCGCCGTGCGGTAGGCATGCTCCCACGCGACGTAATAGGCCAGCATGCCCAGACCGGAGCCACCGAGTTCTTCCGGCACGCACATATTGAAATAACCCGCCTTGGCCGAAGCCATGCGGACCTCGCGGATCAGCTCAATGACTTCCTCAACATAACGGCCGTTCTCATCATAGGTATTGCGGCCGTTGGAAAGCAGGTCGTGATGTTTGTCGTGCCGGGCAATGACCTCGGCCTTGAGGAAATTCCCAAGCCCGTCGCACAGGCCGCGGATTTCCTCGGGGATTTCAAATGCGATACTGCTCATCACTCATGTGCCTCTTTGAAATTCATTTGCCCCCATTGTGCGGCCCCGGCGGCCAGCGGTAAAGAGCCCGTATCGCAGATGGCAATTCAAGGCCGAGCGGAGGGAACAATGATCCCGACAGCGTGATGCCTGCCTAAAGCTGCCAGTAATTGCGGCCGCCGGGACGGTCCATCTCGCGCCACAGTCCCTTGATATCGGCGATCAGGCCGCCTTCGCGGACCAAATCGGCCAAATCGGCGGCGCCCAGGGCCAGATAGTCGTCATGGCGCACGGCGCCGACCACCGCATCGAAGCCGTTCTGACCAGCCAAGGAGGACAGCAGCCGAACGCCGTACAGACTCTCGGCTTCAACGCCGTCGGCCACGGGGTCATGCACCGTCACCTCATGGCCCCGCGCGGTCAGGCCGGCGATGACGTCGATGACCTTGGTGTTGCGCAGGTCGGGCACGTTCTCCTTGAAGGTCAGGCCCAGCAACAGCACCCGCCCCGGCCCCGACATATTCTCGTCGATACAGCCGGCGATGAAATCACCCATGGCATCGTTCAAACGCCGGCCCGACAGAATGATTTGCGGATCATGGCCCAGCCGCCGCGCCTGAAAGGCCAGATAAAACGGATCGACACCGATGCAATGCCCCCCCACCAGGCCCGGCGTGAAGGGCAGGAAATTCCATTTCGTCCCCGCTGCTTCCAACACATCATGGGCGGATATATCCAGTTTCTGACAGATCGCCGCCACTTCGTTGACGAAGGCGATATTGACATCGCGCTGGGCGTTCTCGATCACCTTGGCGGCTTCCGCCGTCTTGATGTTCCTGGCCCGGTGAATGCCGCCCGTGGTTACCCGGCCATAGAGGTCCGCCAGGCGATCCAGCACCGCCGGCGTCTGGCCGGCCACCACCTTGGCGATCTTGTCGACGGTATGCTCCCGGTCACCTGGGTTGATCCGTTCCGGTGAATAGCCCAGGAAAAAATCCTGGCCACAGACCAGACCGGACGCCGCCGCCAGGGCTGGTCCGCAGATATCATCCGTTACGCCGGGATAAACCGTGCTTTCAAAAACCACGATATTGCCCGGCGACAGCATTTTGCCGACGCTGGCGCAAGCCGCCCGGATCAGGCTCAGATCGGGTTCGTTTTGATCATCCACCGGGGTCGGCACGGTGACGATATAGATCTCGGCCCCGGCAATGTCCGCGCCATCGTCCGTCACCGTCAATGAACTATCGGACATGCGGGCGGCATCGATTTCACCCGTTCGGTCATGGCCCTCGCGCAATTCCGCGATCCGGATACCATCCAGATCATAGCCGACGGTGGGAAAATGCCGCGCCAGGGCAACAGCCAGGGGCAGGCCCACGTAGCCCAGGCCAACAACGGCAATAGGGCTGGATAATGTTTTCATCGTCAGGATTCAATCACGGCCATTTCGCCGCCCAAAATCAGGATTTCCATTGCGCTCGAACCTTAGAATTGCCGCTGCCGATAGCTGTTGGTTTCCGCCGAGTTTCTCATGCTGAATTCCGCGCTGGGGAGTAACACTAACACCACAATCTGACAAGGGCTCCGCAAGGATGGCCGCTAGACGGAAGTATGGCCGTGCAAGCCCTGTGCGGGCCCGGCAAACAAGGTTATAAGCAGCCATGTCTTGGAGCCTGCACATCGGCCTGGGCCTCGCCGCCTGCATCGTGAGCTATCTGGCCACGGGAGCGGTGTTGCGCCTGTTGCACGCGCGCGCGATCCTGGACCATCCCAACGAACGCTCCAGCCACACCAGAGCCGTGCCCAGGGGCGGCGGCCTGGCGGTCATGGCCGTGATCATCGCGGGATGGTGCGCGCTGGCATGGCTGGCGCCATCGAAAGCAGGCGATTCGCTCCATATCGTCGCCGTCGCCCTGCTGTCGGCCGGACTGGCGGGCTTTTCCTTTCTTGACGATATTCGTGGCCTGCCAGCCTGGCAAAGGCTGGCGCTACAGGCCGTGGCGGTGTTCCTGGGCTGCCTGACATTGCCCGATAGCCTGGTTTTTCAAGGCCTGTTGCCGCCCATGGCGGACCGTCTGGCGGCCGGGTTCTGCTGGTTATGGTTCATCAATCTGTTCAATTTCATGGACGGCATCGATGGCATCACGGCGGTGGAAGCCGGCAGCATCGGCATCGGCATCGCCTTGATCACGAATTTCAGCGGCAGCGCGGCCGGTTTGGCGCCGCCCGCCGTCATGCTGGCCGGCGCGGCTATCGGTTTCGGCATTCTCAATTGGCGGCCGGCAAAGATTTTCCTGGGTGATGTGGGCAGCGTCGGCTTGGGCTTCCTGCTGGGCTGGCTGTTGTTGTCCCTGGCGGCGGCGGGGCAGTGGGCGCCGGCCCTGTTGTTGGGCCTTTACTATCTCTGCGATGCGACCTGGACCTTGCTGCGGCGCATGCTGCGGCGCGAGCCGTTCTGGCGCGCCCACCGCAGCCATTTCTATCAGTACGCCGCGCACAGCCATGGCGATCACGGGCGCATTGCCCTGCTGATCCTGGGCTGCAATATCGTCCTTGTCGCGGCCGCCTTGTGGGCCGCAATGGGGGACAACGAATTGCCGGCCCTCATCCTTGGCGGTATCGCCGTGGCGTTTCTGTTATGCTATTTCGCCACGTTGAAACCGCGGGACAGAATCGAATGACAGTGGGCTGGCTTCCCCAATTCGTCAGACGCATGAACGGACGCATCGCCACCGTGGCGGTGCATGACGTCTTCATGGCGGCGCTGTCTTTTGAACTTGCCGTCTGGTTCCGCTACCAGACCTATGGCAAGCCGCAGGATTTCTTCTTCCTTTGGCATGGCACGGCGATCTTCACCGTTGTTTGCGCCCTGGTGTTTTGGCGCATGGGTCTGTACCGCGGGATTTGGCACTATGCCTCGCTGTCGGATCTGATCGCTATCGTCAAGGCGGTGACGCTGGCGATCCTGATCTATTTGCCGGTGATGTTCGTGCTGGACCGGCTGGCCAACTTCCCCCGCAGCGCGATGATCCTGAACCTGCCGTTGCTGGTGGTCATGCTGTCGGCATCGCGCCTGATCTACCGCTTTTCCAAGGATGGCGATCTGCGCGCGGTATTTGAACGCACCGACGACGGACGGGTGCCGGTTCTGCTGATCGGCGCCGGCGACGAGGCGGAAGCATTCATCCGCGCCATGGCGCGGGACCGCCAGGCCAGCTACCGCGTCGTCGGCATCGTCGATCACAAACGCAGCCGCATTGGCCGGGACATCCGCGGCGTCACCGTGCTGGGCGGCCTTGACGAGGTCGAGGCCATTGTCAATCGGCTGCAAGGCAAGGGACGCAAGCCGCAGCGCATGATCATCACCTGGCCAAAGCTGGACGGCGACACCATCGGCGCCCTGTTGGAGCAGGCGGAAAGCCTGGGCCTGACCCTCTCCCGCATGCCCCGCCTGACGGACTTTCAAAGCGGCGGCAAAAATGGCGCCAATCTGGAGCTGCAGCCGGTCGAGGTGGAGGATCTGCTGGGCCGGCCGCAGCAGGTTCTGGACCGCGAGTCCATGCGGGCCCTGATTTCCGGACGCCGGGTCATGATTACCGGCGCCGGCGGCACCATTGGTTCGGAACTGGCACGCCAGATCGCCGCCCATGCGCCGGCGCACATCTCGCTATTGGATAATGGCGAACATGCGCTTTACCGGATTGATCTGGAGTTTAACGAGAGTTGGCCCGAACTGCCGCGCCGCGCCATTTTGGGCGATGTACGGGATTCCGAACGCCTGGAAGTGGTTTTCGCGCGGGAACAGCCGGAATTGGTGTTTCACGCCGCCGCCTTCAAGCATGTCCCCATGGTGGAGGAAAATCCCAACGAAGGCGTGCTGACCAATGTTCTGGGCACCGCCAATGTGGCGCGGGCCTGTCAGGCGGCCGGTGTCAAGGTGATGGTGCAGGTATCAACCGACAAGGCCGTAAATCCGACCTCCGTCATGGGCGCGACCAAGCGTATCGCCGAGATGATCTGCCAGGGCTTGAGCCTGTCGGCGGCCAGTTGCCGCTTTGTCACCGTGCGCTTTGGCAACGTTCTGGGGTCGACGGGCTCCGTGGTGCCGCTGTTTCAGCGCCAGTTGGCCCGTGGCGGGCCATTGACCGTCACCGACCCCGAAGTCACCCGCTATTTCATGACCACGCGGGAGGCCGTGGAGTTGATATTGCAGGCCACTGCCGCCGCACCGACGGGGGAAGAGGGCGGCAAGATTTTCGTCCTCGATATGGGCAAGCCGGTGCGTATCCTGGATCTGGCCCGGCAAATGATACGCCTTGCCGGCCTGACGCCGGAGGTCGACATTCCCATCACATTTACCGGCCTGCGGCCCGGCGAAAAGCTTTACGAGGAACTGCTGCACGACGGCGAAGCGCCGCACCCCACCAATCTGGCCGGCGTCAACCTGGCGGCGCCGCGCGTTATCGACCACGAGTTGCTGACCGCGCAGGTGGAGAAGCTGGCCGCCGCCGCGACCGCCCGTGACACGGCGCAAACCCTGAACCTGATTCGTCATCTGGTGCCCGAAATGCAGACCAGCCCGGACGACCGGATGGCGCCAAAAGCGCCAAGGACCGCTGGCCTGCAGGCTGAATAAAACCCTCCCTTTGGCGGCTGGGAAAGCCATGCTATAGGGCCGGTTCGGTTTCCCATAGTACTCATACCGCGACAGGAGTAGACGATGTCGACAGCGCCGGCGAATGATTTGGTGGTCATTAAACGAGCCTTGATTTCCGTTTCCGACAAGGACGGACTATTGGAATTTGGGCGCGCCCTGGCTGATCACGGCGTCGAGATCCTGTCCACGGGCGGCACCGCCCGCGCCTTGGCCGAGGCCGGCATCCCGGTCAAGGAAGTCAGTGATCATACCGGCTTTCCGGAAATGATGGACGGCCGGGTCAAGACGCTGCATCCAAAGGTGCATGGCGGCCTCTTGGCGCTGCGCGACAATCCGGAACACGCCCAGGCCATGACCGATCATGATATTGGCGCTATCGATCTGGTGGCGGTGAACCTCTATCCATTCGAGGCGACGGTGGCCAAGGGCGCCGATTTCGCCACCTGCATTGAAAATATCGATATCGGCGGTCCGGCGATGATCCGGTCCGCCGCAAAAAATCACGCTTATGTGGCGGTGGTGACCGATCCCGGCGACTATGCCGGCGTAGTCGAAGCCATGGCGGCAAACGGCGGTGCCACCGATGCCGCCTTGCGCCGGGA
Organism: uncultured Rhodospirillaceae bacterium; assembly: GCA_964631725.1. Classification (GTDB taxonomy): domain Bacteria; phylum Pseudomonadota; class Alphaproteobacteria. The sequence goes on from CAZVYX010000054.1 coordinate 12,545, forward strand.
CCTCGCCGCCAGGGCCTATGCGCGGACGGGCAGCTACGACGGCGCTATCGCCACCTGGTTCGCGGCCCAGCAAGGGGAAACCTTCCCGGACCGCCTGGTGGTCGCGGCGGAGAAGCAGGCCGAACTCCGTTATGGCGAGAACCCGCATCAGGCCGCCGCCTTCTACACCTCGGGCAGCGCCCGGCCCGGCGTCGCCACCGCCCGGCAGCTACAGGGCAAGGAGCTGAGTTACAACAATCTCAATGACACCGACGCAGCGTTTGAGCTGGTCGGTGAGTTCGATGCGGACGAGGCCGCCGTGGCCATTATCAAGCACGCCAATCCCTGCGGCGTGGCCGTGGGCACCGATTTGCTGGATGCCTATCAAAAAGCCCTGCGTTGCGATCCGGTCAGCGCATTTGGCGGCATCATCGCCACCAACCGCCCCCTGGACGGCGCGGCGGCCGAGGCGATGGTGGACATATTCACCGAAGTCATCATTGCACCCGATGCCGACGATGCGGCGAAGGCGGCGATCGGCGCCAAGAAAAACCTGCGCCTGCTGTTGACCGGCGGCCTGCCGGATGCTGCTGCCGGCGGCATGACCCTGAAAAGCCTGGCGGGCGGCTATCTGCTGCAATCCCGCGATGCCGGCCGTATCGGCGCCGGTGATGTCCAGGTCGTGACCAAGCGCCAGCCCAGCGATCAGGAAATGGCGGATTTGCTGTTGGCCTTCCGGATCTGCAAGCACGTCAAATCGAACGCCATTATCTACGTCAAGGACGGCGCCACGGTAGGCATCGGCGCCGGGCAGATGAGCCGGGTCGATTCCGCCCGCATCGCCGCCCGCAAGTCAGAGGACGCGGCCAGGGAAGCCGGCTTGGCGGAGCCCCTGGCCAAGGGATCTGTCGTCGCCTCGGACGCCTTCTTCCCTTTCGCCGATGGCCTGCTGGCGGCAGCCGAGGCCGGCGCCACGGCGGTGATCCAGCCCGGCGGCTCCATGCGGGACAAGGACGTCATCGCCGCCGCCGACGAAGCAGGCCTGGCCATGGTGCTGACCGGCATGCGCCATTTCCGCCATTAGGGCAGGACCGGTCTAGGCCGGCGGGTCGGCGCGTTCCTCCCGAACAGGAAGCATCATTAGCAGGCCCAGGCCCAGGAAGACCAGAATAGCCGCGATGCCGGCCCGCTGGCTTTGCGTGATGCCGGTGATCACGCCAACCGCCAGGGGTGCTATGAAGGCCGTTGCCTTGCCCGAAAGGGCATAGAGACCGTAAAACTCGCCGATCTTCTCGACCGGCACCAAGCGTGAAACCATGGTGCGTGAAGCGGCCTGGGCCGGTCCGCCGAAAATCCCGATCATGATGCCGAATAGAAGAAAAATCTGCTCCGCACGGGTCGTGAACATGCCCTCGCCCGGCGGGGCCACGGCGTATTGGATAAAGAACAGCACGGTATCCCTGCGCCCATCGGTGCCCAGCCCATCGACGGTAATGGAGACAATTCCCAAGGTCGCGATGATCAGACCCACCACGGCCAGCAGGATCGTGCGTTTCGAGCCGATGCGGTCGTCCAGCCGGCCGCCGGCAAAGGCGCCAATGGCGGCGAAGATGATCAGAATGATGCCAAAGACGCCCAAATTCGTCGTCGTCCAGCCGAAGATCCCGGCGGCATAGATGCCGCCGAAGGCAAAAACCGCCGACAGGCCGTCGAAATAAATCATCCGCGCGATCAGGAACAACATGACATTGCGGTAATGACGGAGGGAGCCAAGCGTACCAGCCAGTTGGCGCAGCCCCTGTCGTGCCGCGCGGGCCGCGCCCATGCCGCTGGGCGGCGCGTCCGGGGTGAAAAGCATGAGGGGCACAATAAAGATGATCATCCAGATCGCCGACAGGGGGCCGACCATGCGGTCATGTTCATGGCTGGCCTTGTCGAGGCCGAAAAGGGGCACCTCCGGCAGGCTAAATCCACCCAGCACAAATCCCAGGGAAACCAAACCACCCAAATAGCCAAGGGCCCAGGCATAGCCCGACAGACGGCCGATGCGGGCCCGGGAGACCAGGCCCGGCAGCATGGCATTGTTGAACACGGTGGCGAATTCGGCGCCCAAGCTGGCCAAAACCACCAGCCCCAGGATCATGATCAGGTCCCGCTCCCCCGCACCCGGCAGTGCCAGCCAAAGGCTGGCGCAGGCCACCACACACAAAGCCTGAAACGCCAATATCCAAGGCTTGCGCGGACCGCTGGCATCCGCCATGGCCCCCATCACGGGGCTAAGAAGAGCGATGCACAGTCCGGCCATGGCCTGGCCATAGCCCCATAGTTCCTGGCCGCGGATCGCATTGCCGACCACATAGGTGGTAAAATAGGGTGCGAAGATGAAAGTCGTGACCAGGGTGAAATAGGGCTGGTTGGCCCAATCGAACAGGGCCCAGCTAAACTGCCCAAGACGCGGGGCCGGCATCACGCCGGTCACGGTTAATCCGTCGTCCTGGATCGCATTCTCAGACTCTTCCGCCGCCGCCATCGCACAGGCCTCCCCCGATTCCGAGGCGGTGAGTTTAACCGATGATCAATCTCCGGATATAGCGATTTGCCAAGGCCAGTTTAGCGATGTCGATACCGCCCGCCTCGAACTCCGCGATCATCTCGTCACTGCGGGCGATCTCGGCCTTGTAGGCGGCGCACCATTTTTCCACCGCCTCGTCACCGGCGGCACCGTTGGCCTGGCGCAGGACAACGGAGGTCAGGGCCCGTTGCTGGCCGCGCAGATCCTCGACAATGGACGCGATAGCCTGGCGCTGCCAATGGTCATCGGCCTCCAGCACTTCAGCCGCGCCGCACAAGCGGTCCAGGCCGAGGCGCGCGCCAAGCGCGAAATGGACCCGGCCAACCTCCTCCACCGGGCGGCCGCTATCAGCGGCGACCTGAACGATATCGCAGGCGGCGGTCATCGGCTCCAACCCCTCGATGCGTCGGGCCAGGCTTTCCGCCACGCCCTGTTTGAATAGGTCGGCCGCGCCGGTGGTCATCTTCTTGTTCTCGTGACAGCCGACCACCTCGTCCAGTTGCCCGGCAAGGCTGGATACGCCCGGCCCAAAGGCGGTCAGGATTGAGTTGATCTTCAGCGGCTGTTCCACGTTGCGCAGGAACCACAATGTCATCCGGCGCAGAAATTCCGCGGTGGCCAGGACCATTCGGGTCTGCACCGCCGCCGGAACCGTGTTATCCAAGGTTTCGATCTGGTTCCAGAGCTGGCGCATATCGAACAGATCACGGGCGGCGGCATAGCTGCGGGCGACGGACTCCACGGATGCGCCGGTCTCCTCCATGACATCATGGACAAAGGTGATGCCCAGCCGATTGACAATGGAATTGGCCGTAATCGTCGCAATGATTTCGCGCCGCAGGCGGTGCTGCAGGATGGCGGCGCGTTGACGGCGGCGCAATTGCCGGGGGAAGTATTTGACCAGATCAGGAATCAGGCCCTGGGAATTCGCCAGATCGCTTTCCAGCAATTCCTCGTACAGCACCATTTTGGCATAGGCCAGCAGAACCGACAGTTCCGGCCGGGTCAGCCCTGCGTCCTCCGCCGCCCGTTCGGCGAGGGCCTCGTCGTCGGGCAGGTATTCGACTTCCCGGTTCAATAGGCCGCCGCGTTCCAGATCCCGCATGTAACGGGCATGGGATTCCAGCAATGCCGGCGCCTGTTGCTGCAACACGCTCAGGGACTGGGTTTGCAGGTAGTTGTCGCGCAATACCAGTTCGCCCACCTCGTCGGTCATTTCGACCAGCAGGCGGTCGCGCTGCTTGCCGGTCATCTCGCCCTCGGCGACCACCGCGTCGATCAGGATCTTGATATTGACCTCATGATCGGAACAATCAACGCCGGCGGAATTGTCAATGGCATCGGTGTTCAAGCGGCCGCCATGGCGGGCAATTTCCAGGCGGGCCAATTGGGTGATGCCCAGATTTCCGCCCTCGCCGAGCACCTTGCAGCGCAGTTCATCACCGTTCACCCGCACCGCGTCGTTGGCCCGGTCACCGGCATCCATATGGCTTTCGCTGCTGGCCTTGATGTAAGTGCCGATGCCGCCGAACCACAGCAGATCGGCGTCTGCCTTCAACAGGGCGTGGATCAACTCGTTCGGTGTTACTGATTTCGCCTTCAGACCGCTCAGGCGCTTCATCTCCGGGCTCAACTCGATCGCCTTGGCCTTACGGTCGAAGACCCCGCCGCCCTGGCCGATCAAATCAGGATTGTAGTCCTCCCAGGAAGACCGGGGCAGGTCGAAAAGACGTTTGCGCTCGGCCCAGCTCAGGGCGGCATCGGGTGCCGGGTCGATAAAGATGTTGCGGTGATCAAAGGCCGCCAAAAGGCGGATATGCTTGGACAGCAGCATGCCGTTGCCAAAGACGTCGCCGGACATGTCGCCACAGCCGACTACGGTGAAATCCTCGCTCTGGATATCGCGGCCCAATTCCCGGAAATGCCGCTTGACCGACTCCCAGGCACCCTTGGCGGTAATGCCCATCACCTTGTGGTCATAGCCCTTGGCGCCCCCCGATGCGAACGCATCGCCCAGCCAGAAGCCGTAGTCGATGGCCACGCCATTGGCGATATCGGAAAACGTCGCGGTGCCCTTGTCGGCGGCAACCACCAGATAGGGATCATCTTCGTCGTAGCGGACGACCTGCCGCGGCGGTACGATATCGGGACCACTCAGGTTGTCGGTCAGGTCCAACAGGCCGCGGATGAAGGTCTTGTAGCAGGCAATGGCCTCTTCCTGGGCCGCCTCCCGCCCGCCCGCCGTCGGCAGCCGCTTGGGCACGAAACCGCCTTTCGAGCCGACCGGCACGATGACCGCGTTCTTGACCATCTGCGCCTTCATCAGGCCAAGCACTTCGGTACGGAAGTCTTCCCGCCGGTCGGACCAGCGCAGACCGCCACGGGCGACCTTGCCGCCCCTCAGATGAACGCCTTCAACCTGCGGGGAATAGACGAAAATTTCCCGGAAAGGCCGGGGCAGCGGCAACTCGTCCACCGCCTCACTGTCGAACTTGATGGAGAGATACGGTTTTGCCTCACCGCTCTCGGTGACTTGGAAATAGTTGGTCCGCAGGGCGGCCTGCACCAGGTTCAGGAAGCGGCGCAGAATGCGATCCTCGTCCAGGCTTTCCACCGCCTCCAGACCATCGACGATGGCCTTGGCCAATTTGTCGGCCCTGGCCTGACGCTTGGCCTCCGCCTCGGGGTCGAAACGGATCTGAAACAGCTCCGCGATCATGCGCGTGATATCGTGATTGTTCGCCAGGGTGTCTTCCATATAGTCCTGGCTATAGGCAATCCCGGTCTGCCGCAGATATTTGCACAAGGTCCGCAGGACAACCACCTGGCGCCAACCCAGCCCGGCCTTCAGGACCAGACGGTTGAAACCATCGTCCTCTATCTCACCGGCCCATACCTTGGCGAATGCCTCTTCAAAACTACCCTTCAAGGCGCCGAGGTCGATCGCCGCACCATCTTGTTCTTCGAGTTCGAAGTTATGGATCCAGATCGTTTCCTCGTCCTGCAAGGTGACCAGAAACGGCTCCTCGCCAATCACCCGCAGCCCCATGTTTTCCATCATCGGCAGGCAGTCCGACAAGGGTACGGCCTCGCCGGGGTGATAGATCTTGAAGCGTACCGCATGGTCGGCGTCTTCGATCATCCGGTAAATATTCAATCCCACCTTCGCGCCGTTGACCAGTTCTTCGATTCCTTCGATATCACGCAATGCGATATCGGCGTTGAAGCGCTCGGTAAATGAGGTCGGGAAGGCCTTGCCATAGCGGGCCGCCAAACGATTGCCGCCTTCTTCGCCCCAATGTTCCACCAGGGCATCGTAAAAATCGTCCCGCCAATGCCGCGCCGCCGCGATCAGGTCCTTTTCAACGGCGGCAAAGTCCAGATCGTCCGGCGCGCCGCCTTCATTGATGCCAAGGATGAAATGCACCCGGGCCAGGGGGCTCTGGGTTACTTCGGTATAGTAGTTCGACAGCCGGCCATTGACGGCCGTGCACAACAGGTCCGAGAACCGTTCGCGCAGCTCCGTGCTCAGTCTCTCGCGCGGCATATAGACCAGAACAGTGAAGTAGCGGTCGAAGGTATCCCGGCGCGCGAAGAGGCGGAAACGGGGCCGCTCCTGCAAGGCCAGAATGCCGGTGGCGATCCTGGTCAGGGTTTCCACATCGATTTGCCACAGCTCGTCCCTTGGATAGGTTTCGAGAATGTGGGTCAGGGCCTTGCCATCATGGCTGGATGGCTCCATCCCTGCCTGCTCCAGCGCCTGGGCCAGTTTGCGCCGCAACAATGGTATGTCGCGCGGCGTGCGGTTGAAGGCGGAGGCCGTAAAGAGGCCGACAAAACGCCGCTCACCCACCAATTTGCCTTTGCCGTCATAGCGCTTGATACCGATGTAATCCATGTGCACCGGACGATGCACGGTTCCGCGCACACCGGTCTTGGTTACCAGCAGAATTTCTTCCCGGCGGATAAAGCGTTGGGCGATTGGGGCTGTACCGGGGGCGCCGGCTCCGTCCCGGCGGGTCAGGACGTGGCGGTCCTCGTCGCGAAAAATTCCGAGGGAGCTGTCAGGCACGATGGCCAGATCGTCCACGCCTTTCTTGCTGTTGTAGCTGTAGTCCCGGCAGCCGAGAAGGGTGAAATGATTGTCCCGCATCCAGGTCAGAAAGGCGCGGGATTCGGCGACCTCTTCCTTACTTTGCGGAAAGGTGCCGGTTTTCAGTTGTTCGACCGCATTGTCAAGCTGGTCCAGCATTGCCGGCCAATCCGCCACCGAAATATTCACATCGGCCAGGACACCGCGCAAATCGTCGGCGATCCGCTCCAGCGCCACCTGATCGCTCAGTTCGGCGATCTGAATATGCATGACGGCTTCGCTTAATCCCGGCTTGCCATTCGCCACGGGCGCCAGCAACTCCTGCCGCGCGCCCTTCTCGTCCCGGCGAAGGCGGATCACCGGATGGATCGCCAAATGAACCTCACGGTCCCAATGGTTCAAATTGCCAATAACCGAATCCACCAGAAACGGCATGTCATCGAGGATAATCTCGACAATAGTATGGGATGAGTTCCAGCCGTGCTCTTCCATGCGCGGATTGTAGACCCGCAGCTTGACCTCGCCGGCGGCACGCTGGGCGGCAAATTTCCACAGCGACAGCGCGGCCCCGTAGAGATTCTCCGGCGAGGCCTCATTGACATCCTCGGCCGGAACGCGGGCGTAAAATTGTTCAAAAAAGGCCTGGATTTCCTCGGCCTCGGCGCGTTTGAAACGTTGGCCCAACATACGGGACAAACCGTCCAGGCGGCTGTCTCTCTCTTCCCGTGCCCTACTGTCCATCATCGCCGTATTCCTTGAATATGCCGTCGTTGCAGCCAAAGAAACGCTCGGGACTCGTCACCAGATTCAAAATCAAATCAAAACGAAGCATCTGTATCAAACGAAAAATGCCGAAACGATTCCAAGCAAGCAAAATTTCGCCGAAATACTAACTTTGAAATAGTTACCATTTTATTGTAATCGCGCGATGTAATTTTTCTGAATATTGGCGCGTCATTCGGTCACACAAATATCCATTGCCGCGCACGCGCGGGAAAATTCGGGAATTTTTCTAGTGCAGCCTGTCGCCCGCCCGCAACGGGCTACCACGCAGAAAATCCGCCGCCGACATCGCGCCCTTGCCGGAGCGCTGCAAACGCATCAGGCGCAACGCACCATCACCGCATGCGATCAACAGACCGTCGTCAAGCACCGCACCCGGCTCGGCGCCATCCCCATACACCTCGGGCCGGGCCAACAGGATCTTGATGCGGCTACCCTGCCAGTCACACCAGGCGCCGGGAAACGGCGACAGGCCGCGGATCAGATTGTCCAGTTCCGCCGCCGGACGGGTCCAGTCGATGCGCGCCTCCGCCTTATCGATCTTTTTGGCGTAGGTAATGCCATTTTCAGGTTGCGGCCGCGGCGTCAATTGTCCGCCCGCCACGCCGCGCAGTGCCTCGACCATCAAGGGCGCACCCAGTTCGGCCAGTTTGTCATGTAACTCCCCCGCCGTGGCATCGGCGGTTATGGGTAGGTCCGCGCGCGATAACTCAGGCCCCGTATCCAGCCCTTCATCCATCACCATGACGCAGACCCCGGTCACTTCATCGCCCGCCATGACCGCCCGCTGGATCGGCGCCGCGCCCCGCCATCGCGGCAGCAACGAGCCATGCAGGTTGAAGCAGCCCAGGCGCGGCGCCCGTAGAACGGCGCCCGGCAGGATCAGGCCATAGGCGACGACAACGGCCGCATCCGCATCCAGGGCCCGGAATTCGGCCTGAGCCTCGGTCGATTTCAGACTGGCTGGGGTGAAGACGGGGATGCCGTTGCTCAGTGCCGCCTCATGGACCGGCGTGCGCCGGGTCCGATTGCCGCGTCCCGCCTGGCGCGGCGGCTGGGTATAGACCGCCGCCACGTCAATATCAGAGGCGGCCAACAGTGCCGTCAGGGTCGGCACCGCGAAATCCGGCGTACCCAAGAAGATGACGCGCAAATTCGCCATGCCGCGCCGCCCTAGGCCGAAACCTTCTGGCGCCTGATCTTTTCCAGCTTGCGCAGGATCATGCCGCGTTTGACGGCGGATAGATGATCGACGAACAGGCGGCCCTCTAAATGGTCCATTTCATGCTGAATACAGCGCGACAACAGGCCCTCGGCGCGCAATTGCCGCGCCTCGCCATGATAATCCAGATAATCGACGGTAATTTCTTCCGGCCGCTCCAAATCAGCAAATTGGTCCGGCAGCGACAGACAGCCTTCGTTGTAGATCTCAAGCTCGTCGGAATAGGTCACGATTTCCGGATTGACCAGAAACAGCGGCGTCTTTTCTTCATCGTCGCGCGAGACATCGACCGTGATCAGGCACTTCGGCACCCCGACCTGCACCGCGGACAAACCGATGCCGGGGGCCTGGTACATGGTTTCCAGCATGTCATCGAGGAAACGCCTGATCTTGTCGTCGACGCTTTCCACCGGCTTTGATTTCACTTTCAGACGGCGGTCCGGTGCGGTGATAATATGCAGAATAGCCATGATTCGTTTGTTGTGCCCGGGTCGGATTTACGGTTTCGGATGGCGAAGCTTGGATAAGGACGCCTGGATACCGAAGCCTGGATATTGAAGCCACTGGGCACTAGGTAGTATGCCGCCCCAACCGGGTCAAGTTTCTGGGAAGGAGCATGCAATGGAAATTCTGATCGGCGCCGCGGCGGCATCGGCCATATTGCTGGTGTTGGGCGGAGTTGCCTTCCTGCTTTGGCGCCGCCGCGCTACGGGTGGCGAGGACGAACGCCTGGACGCCTTGGCGGCGACCGCCGCCAGCCTGGCGACGGCACAGGCTGATCTGGGCGGCCGTTTGAGCCAGATGTCAGAGCAATCCGCCGCCGAACGGGCGGAACTGATGCGCACCCTGCACGAACGCCTTGATGGCGTCAGCAAGCGCATGGGCGACAGCCTGGAAAAATCGGCGACCCGCACGGCGACCTCGCTCGGTGAATTGGGCAAGCATCTGCATGTTATTGATCAAGCACAGAAAAACATCTCCGATCTGGCCGGGCAGGTAATCGGCCTGCAGGATATTCTCGATAACAAACAGACCCGTGGCGCCTTTGGTGAAATTCAACTGCAGGATTTGGTCACCTCCATCCTGCCACCGTCGGCCTTCGCGTTTCAGGCCCAGCTATCGAACCAACGGCGGGTCGATTGCCTGATCCAACTGCCCCAGCCCCCCGGCCCGATCGGGATCGACGCCAAATTTCCGCTGGAAAGCTATCATGCCCTCCGCCAGGCCGAAGATGAAAACCAGATGAAAACGGCGCAACGGGCCTTCCGCACGGCCATCGGCAAGCACATCAAGGACATTCAGGAACGCTATATCCTGCCCGGCGAGACCGCTGACAGCGCCCTGATGTTCCTGCCTTCCGAAGCGGTCTATGCGGAACTGCATGCCAACTTTCCCGATACGGTGGAGCAGTCCTACCGGGCCCGGGTCTGGATCGTTTCGCCGACCACCCTGATGGCGACCCTGAACACCGTGCGCGCGGTCTTGAAGGACGCCCGCATGCGCGAACAGGCTGGTGTCATTCAGGCCGAAGTCCTGAAACTCTTGGACGATGTGCAGCGCCTGGACGAACGGACGGAAAATCTGCAAAGGCATTTTGCCCAGGCCGAAAAGGATTTGGGCCAGATTGCCACCTCAAGCAAGAAAATCTCCCGCCGGGCGGAGCAGATCGAGAATATTCAGTTGGCGGATGCCGATGCGGAAGCGGATGCCCTGGCCCCATCTCCTGACGAATATCCCGATCATGGCGCGGCGGTGGTTGACCTGCCCAAGCGTGGCGCCTGATCATTTTGAGCAATCTTCAATTGGTCAGAGTCTCTTTCGCAACTTAAGCAATTGGTTCAATTGCATTTTTCTTAAGAGTCTGGGCATGCCTAGAAGAAATATGCTCTAGTCGAATTGCGCCCCGTAACCAAGGCACACGGCGAGGCGAAGCAGGTCATTGCACGACCGCGCAGCCCGGGACAGGCCATTTCGTCCGGCGAAACTCGATTTCTCCCGATAGAATCTAAAAAAAGTAAGAAAAAAGCGACACAATATATCGCTTTGATATATTGTGATTCAAAATATTGTAACCACATTGTTATATAGTAGTTGGAAACACCCGGTGGATCACTCCCATCGAGGCAATGCAACAACGGCCGCGGGAGGCGCGGCACGAGGATAAAATGTTAGAATTCAGACGCCCAGAACCGAAAGCAGCCCTGACCTGGATCGCGGTGTGGCTGATCGCGCTGATCGGTTTGGCCATCATACCCATGGACGAGGCCCGCCCGGAATTCGCCGCCATGCCGAATGAAATTCACTACAGTCATGGAATGAACGTCGAATTTCCTGGCGAAATCGGACAACCCGTGAAAGTGCAGGGGTAAAAATCGCGCCCTTCGCCAACTAGGACATGCGGTGATCGCGGCGCTAGGCCGCAGCTATGCGAAACCTACAAGGCCGGCGCTGCATTAACGGCAGCACCGGCCCGGCCTGGATCTCACCGATCGAAAGAATGTTCAGTTCATCTTTTATGGCTTACGTGCCAGGCAGACGATTTCCCGCAACGGTACTTGCAATGGCCCCGGGCCATAAAGTTCGCCAATTTCCCGCGCCAGGGCGTCGATAATGGTATCGGGATCTACTTCCCCCCGCTCCCTGATTTGCAAAATTCCAGGGTTTCCTTCGACGAAGCCGCGGGCGATGCCGACGGCATCGGGCCGCTCGACCGTGGCTGAAACCGTATTGATCTCAGGATCCAGGAATCCGGCGCCGGCGATTAGGTCACGGATCGGCTCAATCTCGTAAAAGCCAAACGGAACGGTCAGAAAGTCCGGCGGATTGCTGTCGAAGAAACCGGCGATGGTCTCGCGCGCCAGGCCGGCCACCCGGTTATGCTCGAAGGAATCCCAGACATTGAAGGCCAACAGGCCGCCAGGGCGCAGAACACGCGCCATTTCGGCGAAAGCCTGGGCCTTGTCCGGCATGAACATGATGCCGAACTGGCAAACCAACGCATCAAAACTGCCATCCTCGAAGGGCAGGGCCTGGGCATCGGCCTGGCGATAGCTGACATTGTTGAGGGCACCGCGTTTGGCCTCGGCGTAGGCCAGCATGGCCTCGTTCAGATCCGTCGCGACAATCTCGGTCGCCGAATTCAATTCACGCCAAAGATATTCCGTGGAAATGCCAGTGCCACAAGCCACTTCCAGGACCCGCCTGGCGCCCGGCAGGGCATCGCCGACCCGTTTGGCAAGGTCGGCGGCCGAAAAATGGAACAGCAACGGGCCCAGATGAGTGTCGTACACAGCCGGAATGGAGCCGACAAACTGCGCCGCGGTCCCATCGCCGCCCACCGGCTGTTGCGAGGTAATCTCGGTCATCTTATTCATGGTCTGTCATCCTGTTTGATCAATGTGTGAGATTGATTTTCACCATGGGACGTCAGAAATGCGTGAGAAGCGGCGGAGCCGATGCGCCGGGAGCGTGAGAAATTCGTAAAAACTGTCCGGATGACGTAAAAATTGCCGCTAGTATGCTTTGACACCCGTGATTCTTCGGTCTGAGGCACTTGGGGACATTGGCGAAATATCAGTTGCGGCTACTCGGCGGATTTGTGCTTCATGGCAAGGACGGCACACCCATTACGCTGTCATCAAAAAAGGCGGCGGCGCTGCTGGCCTATCTTTGCCATCGCCCGGGCGAGGCGGTTTCACGATCCAAGATCGCCACGCTGCTGTGGCCGGACCGGGGTGAGGAACAGGCCAGGAGCAGCCTGCGCCAAACACTGTCGGTTCTGCGCAAGGCATTGGACAACGACAACGGCGCGGTCGTTGTTTCGGCGGCGCAGGACCTGTCGGTCGCCAGCAACGCCGTAACCGTGGACAGCGTTGAGTTCGAGACGGCGGAGCCGGGCGACCGAGCGGCGGTTGAAATGTACCAGGGTCCGTTCATGGACGGTTTCGATATCCGCGCCGAAACATTTGAAGACTGGCTGCGCGGCGAACGTGCCCGCCTTGCCGCCCATGCGGCGCGGACCTTTACCTTGCGTCTCGAACAATGCCAAGACCGCGGCGACCACGGTGAAGCCCTGAAAATTGCCATCAGACTTCTTGCCCTCGACCCCCTGCGCGAGGATATCCACCGCGTGGTGATGGGTTTGCATCAACGACAGGGTCATTGGAACGAAGCCCTTCGCCAATACCAGGACTGCCGGGACATCCTGAACGCGGAACTGGGCGTTGAACCCGAGGACGAGACACAGGCCCTTTACGACGAGATCAAGAACCAACGCGACGGCGCCCCCGCTGCACCCAAGGACAAGTCCGCGTCGCTGCGCCAGTTTGGCAGCCATCCCGCGATCGCCGTCATGCCTTTCGAAAATCTGAGCGACGATCCCGACCAGACCTATTTCGCGGACGGCATTACCGAAGACATCATCACCGAATTGTCCCGCTTCCCGACATTGTTCGTGGTCGCGCGCAATTCCGCATTTACCTACAAGGACCGTGACTTTGCCGTGGATGAAGTCCGTGCGGAATTCGGCGTGCAATACCTGATCAAGGGCAGTGTCCGCAAAGCCGGTAATCAGGTCCGTCTGACGGCACAACTGCTGGAAGCCGGCAGCGGCGCGCATATCTGGGCCGAGCGCTATGACCGTGAGCTGGCCGATATCTTCGCCTTGCAGGACGAATTGACCCGCGCCATCGTTGCGGTGCTGCCGGGCCGGGTGGAAAGCGACCAGGCCCGAAGCATCAGCCAGAAACCGCCCAGGGACATGGCCGCCTACGAATTGCTGCTGGCCGGAAAGATCCACCATCATCGCTATACCGAAGCCGATTGCGCCACCGCGCTGGACCTGTTGGACCGCGCAATCGCGTTGGAGCCCGACTACGCCGCCGCCCATGCATGGAAGGCCTGTGTCCTGGGTCAGGCCTTGGCGCGGGGCTATCTGCCGGATCCCGAAAACTTGTTCAAGGGTTCGGTCGCCGCGGTCAATACGGCCCTGCGGCTGGATGAAAACGAGGTCGAAGCGCACCGGGTCCAGGCGGAAATAGCCATCGTCACCAAACGTCTGGATGCCGCCATCCAGCACAACGAACGCGCCCTGTCATTGAACCCCAATGACCCCCGGCTGATGGCGCAAAAAGGCGAATTGCTGACCCTTCTGGGACAGGCATCCGAAGGCGTGCATTGGATCAACATGGCTATGCGCCTGGACCCCTATTCCCGCGCCCATTGGGCCCACCTGCTGGGTGCGGCCCTGATGCTGTCGGACCGCTTCGAGGAAGCGCTGGCGGCGTACCGGCAAAGTGCTTCGCCGCGCTTCGGCCACCACGCCAATATGGCCGGCTGCCTGGGCAGGCTGGAGGATACGGATGGCGCCGCCAGGCAAACGGCCATGGCCCTGGAATTGAAGCCCGACTTCACCATCGCCGACTATATTGCCGGACTGGCCTATCGCCATGACGCGGAACGCGAACAGCACCGGGATATCCTAGGCACCGCACCGCTGCCCAGGTAGTTGCCATCGGACAAACCGTGGAATTGCGCGGGCGGACACGGGGCGCTAACGTGGCGGCGATTTTTTTCACGGGGACGGAACACCATGACCGATCAGATCAGACCTTTCGAAGTGGCTATTCCCGACGCTGATTTGGATGATCTGCGCCGGCGCCTCCATGCCACCCGTTGGCCCGATGCCGAGACGCCCAACGATTGGTCCCAAGGCATTCCCCTGTCTTACATGCAGGATATTTGCCGCTACTGGGCCGACGGCTACGATTGGCGGCGATGCGAAAATCTGTTGAATGGCTGGGATCAGTATCAGACCGAGATCGATGGCGTCGATATTCATTTCCTCCATGTCCGCTCACCACGGGCCGATGCGATGCCGCTGTTGATTACCCACGGCTGGCCCGGTTCCGTGCTTGAATTCCGTCACGTCATCGGCGCCCTGACGGACCCCGCCGCCCACGGCGGCGATGCGGCGGAGGCCTTCCATGTTATCGCCCCTTCGCTGCCGGGCTATGGTTTTTCCGGCAAGCCGGAAGCGCCGGGCTGGTCGGTACAGCGCATCGCCGCGGCCTGGGCGCAACTAATGGCGCGCCTCGGCTATGACAGATATGTTGCCCAGGGCGGTGACTGGGGCTCCGCCATCACGCGGCAGATCGGCGTCAATGCCAGCGCACAAGATGATGCGCCATGCCTGGCCATCAACCTGAACATGGTGACCGAGCGCCCTGATCCGGAGACCATGGACAGCCTGACCGAGTTCGAGAAAAAGGCCTTGGCCGCGGCGAAGCATTATGTGGATTGGGATTCAGGCTATTCGAAGCAGCAAAGCACCCGGCCGCAGACGCTTGGTTACGGCCTGGTTGATTCACCGTCCGGCCAGGCCGCCTGGATATTGGAAAAATTCTGGGCCTGGACCGATTGCGACGGACATCCCGAGAACGCCGTTAGTCGGGACGATCTGTTGGACAACGTCATGCTCTACTGGCTGCCCGGAACAGCGGCCTCGTCGGCCCGGCTGTATTGGGAAAGTTTCGGCAAACGCAGCCAGGACGACATAACCATTCCGGTGGGTTGCAGCCTGTTTCCGAAGGATATTTTTGCCGCCTCCCGCCGCTGGGCGGAAAAACGCTTTCACAACATCATCCATTGGAACGAGCTGGACAAGGGCGGCCATTTCGCGGCTTTGGAACAACCCGAACTGTTTGTTCAGGAACTGCGGGACTGTTTCCGGGCCGTGCGCTAAGACAGCTTGATGACCCAGCAGTTACCAGAGACGGCCGCGCCTGCGGCAGTGCCGATCCTTATACCGGCCTTGCTGATCATGGCCTCTGCCGTGTCGATCCTGTCGACGGACCTGTACACGCCATCCCTGCCCCACCTGCAAGGCGTGTTCGACACGGACGCCGGACGGGTGCAACTGACCATGACCCTGAACCTGGTCGCCTATGCCCTGGCGCAGCTTTTCTATGGCCCGCTGTCGGACCGCATTGGACGGCGTCCCGTCCTGCTGGCGGGCATGATCGGTTTCGCCGTTGCCTCCATTGCCTGCGCCGCCGCCGGCTCCATCGAAAGCCTGATCGCAGCCCGGGTGCTGCAAGGCCTGACCGCCTGTGCCGAAGCGGTGGTCGGCTACGCCGTGATCCGCGAACTGTATGACGAGGCCGGCGCCGTGCGTGTCCTTGCCGCCTATGGCATGGCGATCGCCCTGGCCCCCGCCGTGGGCCCGGTGATTGGCGGCCACATGCATGTCTGGCTCGGCTGGCGTTCCAATTTCGTGCTGCTGACCGGTCTGATCATGATTGTGATCCTGCTGCTCTGGCGTTTCCTGCCGGAAACCCTGAAGCAGCCGGATCGCGGCGCCCTGCGTCCAAGGCGTCTGTTGCGCGGCTATCTCACCCTGCTGCGCGACGGCCCCTTCATGACCTATACCTTGATCATGTCCCTGGTTCTGGGCGGCCTGTTCGCCATTCTCACGGCCTTTCCTTTCCTGTTCATAGAACGCCTGGCAGTACCGACGGAACAGTATGGCTACTACTACGCGGCCATCGTGGTGGCGTTCTTTCTGGGCTCCCTCGCAGTCAACCGGGTGGCGGGACGTTTCGCCCTGGATCCGCTGCTCATGGCCGGTCTCGGCGCCTGTCTTCTGGGCGGAGTTGGTTTCACCATGCTGCTCTTCGCCGGGCTTGAAACACCGGTTCGGATTACCGCGACACAATGTTTTTTCGGCTTTGGCCTGGGCCTGGTATTTGCCACGGCGCCGGTCCGGGCCTTTGACGTCTGCCGTGCCGGGCACGGCTATGCGGCCGCGATGCTGGGGGCGTTGCCCATGGCGGGTGGCGGCCTTGGCACCTTTTGCGTCGTGCTGTGGCACGATGGCAGCGCCTGGCCGGTCGCCACGATCCTGACGCTCACATCGCTGATCGGCGCCGTGATGTACCTCGTTATCCGGCCCTGGCGGGTGCGCGCCAGCATCGCTTAGGACGCAGACGGGCTACACTGGACGGCGGGAGCCAAGCGCGGTGGCCAGGGTGCCGTCATCGAGATAGTCCAACTCACCGCCCACGGGTACGCCGTGGGCCAGACCTGAAACCTTAACGCCGCGGTCCGCAAGCTTCTCGGCCAGATAGTGCGCCGTGGTCTGGCCATCGACGGTGGCATTGGTCGCCAGGATGACTTCCGCCACCGCCGCCTCCCCCGCGCGGGTAAGCAGCGCACCCACGTTCAAGTCTTCCGGACCGATGCCGTCCAGGGCCGAAAGCGTGCCGCCCAGAACATGGTAGCGGCCACGAAAAACGCCGGATCTTTCCAGGGCCCACAGATCCGCGACACTTTCAACGACGCAGATCAGGCTGCCATCACGCCGTTGGTCCCGACAGATGGCGCAGGGCTGCACACTATCGAGATTGCCGCAGACGTCACAAGGCGAGACCGAATCCGCCGCCTGGCTCATGGCCTGGGCCAGGGGCCGCAGCAGACTTTCCTTGCGGTCGATCAAATGCAGCGCGGCGCGCCGGGCCGAGCGGGGGCCGAGGCCAGGCAGCTTTGCCAAAAGCTGGATCAACTGATCGATCTGGGTTCCGGTCATCGTGCCTTCGAACCCGCAATCAAAACGGCAGTTTCAGACCTTCCGGCAGGTTCAGGCCGCCGGTCAGTTTGCTCATTTCTTCTTGCGTATGCTCCTCGACCCGCCGTTTGGCATCGTTGTGGGCCGCAATGATCAGGTCTTCCATCACCTCGATTTCGCCGTCCTTCAGGCTGGCGTCCATCTTCAGGCCGCGCATTTCACCCTTGCCGTTCATGGTGACCGTGACCATGCCGGCGCCCGCCTGGCCGGTAATCTCGATTTCCTCCAGGCGGGCCTGCATTTCCTGCATCTTGCCCTGCATCTCCTGGGCCTGTTTCATCATCTGGCTCAGATTTTTCATCGCGGTTCGTCTCCATTCGAGGATTCGGTGTTTTCCGGCACAAAAACCCCGTCATCGCCACCCCTATCATCGCCAAGGGGACGGACATCGGTAATTTGCGCGCCGGGAAATGTGTCGAGGACGGCTTTGACCAGCGGGTCGCCCTGGGTATCAGCCAGAAGATCGGCCTCCGCCTGACGCTGCTGGACCGCCAGCGGCGGCTCGCCCGCGGCCTGCGCATTGACCACGACGGCCCAGTTGCCCGCCGTCCATTCTTCCAGCTTGGCGCGCAGCCTGTTGGCAAGATCTGTCGGCGCAGTGTCTTCGGGGCGGATTTCCAAATGCCCGGGCCGGAATTCCACCAGCCGGACATCCTCCATCAAATGATGATACAGGCGGGCCTCGCGCATGGCCTGGGTCTGGTTCACCACGTCGTCGAAACTATTGATCGTGACCGGCCCCTGGGCCACGGGCGGCGCGGGCGCGTCGGCGTAAGCATCAGGGCCGCCAGGGGAGTCTTCAACATCCGGCTCCGGTATCGCTTCCGTGACATAGTCGGGCACGTCTTCCGCGATGTCCTGCGGCATCTCTTCCGGCAGCTCTTGCACCGCCGCCTGGGCCGACGCCGCTCCCCGCTGAGAGGTTGCAACGGTGACAGGCGCGGGCGCCGGACTGACCGCCGGGGTCGGTGCCGTGGTGGTGGCGCTGGACACGGCCGCCGCGCCGCCGCCGGCCGGCCCCGCCTGTGCTTCCGGTCGGGGTCCGGTCTGCGTCTCGGCGGCGCCGGTAACCTGACGCACCGCATCGGCGGGCGTCGGCAGATCGCTGCTGTAGGCCAGCCGGATCAAAATCATTTCGGCGGCGGCGAGAGCGGATGGCGCGCCACGAACCTCGCCCAGACCCTTCAACAGCATCTGCCAGGTCCGCGCCAGCACGGGCATGGACAAGCCCTGCGCCAGGGCCTCGGCCCGTTGCCGCTCGGTCTCCGACAGGCCGGGATCAGCACCGGCCTCGGGCGCGACCTGCAACCGCGTCAACAGATGGGTCAATTCAAGCAGATCACGCAACACCACTTCCGGGTCGGCGCCCAGATCATATTGCTCCCGCAGTTGCGCCAGGGCAGCGGGCACATCGCCCCGCATCAGCCCTTCGAATAGATCATAGATCCGCACCCGGTCCGCCAGGCCCAGCATTTCACGGACCTGCTGGGCCGTGACCTTGCCGCCGCAATGGGCGATGGCCTGATCCAACAGGGACAGACCGTCACGGACCGACCCCTCAGCGGCACCGGCGATCAGGTTCAACGCCTCGGCCTCCGCCGTCGCCCCCTCGGCCTCGACAATACCGGCGAAATGGCCCACCAACAGCTCCGCCCCGACGCGGCGCAGATCAAAGCGCTGGCAGCGCGACAACACGGTGACCGGCAGCTTCCGCGTCTCGGTGGTGGCGAAGATGAACTTCACATGGCTGGGCGGTTCCTCCAGGGTCTTCAACAGGGCGTTGAAGGCGCCGGTGGAGAGCATGTGCACTTCATCAATGATGTAAATCTTGAAGCGGGCCGAGGCCGGCAGATAGCGCACGCCGTCCAGCAGCTCCCGCATATTGTCAACGCCGGTGCGGGAGGCGGCATCCATTTCCAGCACATCCACATGGCGCGATTCGGCGATGGCGATGCAATGTTCGCAAACCCCGCAGGGCGTCACCGTGGGGCCGCCCTGGCCGTCTGGACCGATACAGTTCAACGAGCGGGCGATGATCCGCGCCGTCGTCGTCTTGCCTACCCCACGCACCCCGGTCAGGATGAAGGCATGGGCAATACGCTCTTCCCGGATGGCATTGGTGATGGTGCGGACCAGCGCTTCCTGGCCCACCAACTGGCTGAAATCCTGCGGCCGGTATTTGCGCGCCAGCACCCGATAGGCGGCATCGCCATTCGCTGCGCCCTCGTCGCCGGCCGGCACCTCGCTATCCATATCGCTCTCATTCATGGCTTCACCGACAGGCTAGCATGGCGGGAAGGTTTTATAAATGGGATGGGGCCAAGAGATGAGGTGGAAGAACGGCCAGCGACCCGGACCAAACTTGTTACGGCTGCTTCCTTTCGGACCTGACCGGATTGGCAAGAAGCCCGTCCACGGCCGCCCTTCCGCGGGCTTTATCGGCTTTTGCCCGGCGATGCGCAAGCGGCTATTGCGCGGAATCAAAAATTTCATCGCCTGCCTCGATTGGGCAAGGATATGGAATATCTGTTAGGTTCGCTCCAACCGTTTGTCACTGAGTGTTGCAAGGAAGGAAGTCCAGCCATATGACCGCAAAAAAGAACCCCTTGGGTTTCGCGGCCACGCATGACGTAGCCGTGTCCTACATGGATCGAAGCCGGGAGTATTACCTGGCCATGGGATACCCGAAGCCCTACGTCTGGGCCCATCTGGAAGAGGTGCCGTTCACGCCGCTGGAGAAACCGCTCAGCCAGGCCAGCATCACCGTGATCACCACCGCCGCGCCGATCGAGGCCGGTAAGGGCGATCAGGGGCCCGGCACGCCCATGAACCCGGCCGCCGCCTTCGACAAGGTCTATTCCGCGCCTTCCAAGGACGCGCCTGAATTGGGTATTTCGCATCTGCATTATGACCGCCGCCACACCGACGCCGGCGACAACCGCGCCTTCATGCCCCTGCCGGCAATGGCGGCCGCTGCGGCGGCGGGGCGGATCGGCGCCGTGTCGCCACGCTTTCACGGCGTGCCGACCCGCTACAGCTACCGCCAGACCTGGAACTGGGACGGACCGGAACTTTTGCAGCGGCTGCAGGAGGACGGCAGCGACGCCGCCATCCTGGCGGCCATTTGACCCGTCTGCCATCAAACCGTGAGTTTGATCGCCGACTATCTGGAAGCCAACGGTATTCCCACCGTGGTCATGGGCTGCGCCAAGGACATCGTTGAATATTGCGGCGTGCCGCGGTTTCTGTACTGCGACTTTCCCCTGGGCTGCCCGGCGGGCCGGCCCGGCGATGCGGCCTCGCAGGAATTGGCGTTGGAGCATGCCCTGCGCCTGCTGGAAGGCGCGCCGGGCCCGCGCACCACGGCGCAACTGCCCGAGAGGTGGAGCGAAAATCCCGATTGGAAGCTGGATTTCTTCAATGTGGAGAATATGACCGATACCGAATTCGCCCAGGCCCGGGAAGAGGAGCTGGCCTGGCGCAAGCCGCCGCCGAAAGCCATCCGGACCTGAAATCAGGAGCACGTTTACCAGGTATCCCAGTCCATGGCATCCGTCGTGGACCGGGGCTTTTTGAAGCGAAAGCGTTGTTTCACACGATTATTCTTGCAATTTAAACTTACATGGTATAGTATTGCCAAGCTGGAATTTTTGGGTTCGCGGTTGGCCATTGGCCGCGCGAACGGGTGGAACGAACAGGCGTCCGGGCCGGGCATTGAAATCCTTGGCTTTGGCGCCTTTTTTGTGCCCAATCCTCTGAAACCTAATCACCTGAAATACAGCCAGCCAAACCCATGAGCCTTCCCTGGCCACGGGCGGCAGCAACTGGGAACATCTTCTCTCCCACAACGATGACCTGGTGCAGATCAACGACGCCAACCTGTACGCCGCTGTCAACGCCAGGGATGTGCGCAGCGCCGTGTCCAATGTGGAAGCCCTGATGGCGGCCCTGCCGGGCGGTGTCGATTTGTCGAAGGCCAGGGCTTGGGCGTGCGTGGACCAGACAGGCACGCAGACCATCTTAGCCAGCCACAACATTGAGAGCATTACGGATGATGGGGTTGGCTCGACGATCTTCTTTTTTGCCACACCTTTCAAAACCGTACCTGCAATCTTCGCCACTGTTAGTTATCAAAGTGTCGTCGCGATTAGGAACTATACGGCAGGGACAGAAGGACAATTTCCCGGCCGTACCGCGTTCGAGGCAATGGTTGATGGCACTTCGCATACCGCTGTTGACGCAGACTATCTATGGGTCGTTTGCTTTGGAGAACTGGAAAATGAATGAACTGATAATCAACGCTGACGGCACGGTAACAACTGTTGGTGATGCCGGCACAGTGGCCGGCATCATTGCCAAGCGGGTGGCCGAGCAGACCATCCCCGTGACCCATGACGGGATGGGCAACGAGGTCACGCCCGCCGTTGTTCCCGACGCCGGTTCCGTGGCGGTCGAGGTCACCAGGGCGGAACTGAAAACCCACACCTGGCGCCTTCCCAAGGCCCGCGAAGAGCAGCTAGAGAACATCCGTGCCCTACGCAACGACAAGCTGATCGAGCGGGACGCCGAGGCCAGCCAAGCCTTGACCGGTCGTCCGGGCATGCGAGCCGTCGCAGCTATCGAGGCTGATCGCCAGGTTCTCCGTGATCTTCCACCGGTGGCCGAGGCCGCCCTGGCCTTGTTGACGGACACCGATGCGATCGAGAGCTATCTGCCGGAGGAACTGACATGAAGCACATACGCAGACATGCCAAATGGGCCGCCGTCATGGCGGTCCTTTTTTTGCCCGGGGCATCACTGGCACAACCGCATTGCGGCGAGCGCCAGAGCCTGCTTGATGCGCTGGCGAGAGATCATGACGAAGTACCCACGGCCCTGGGTCTGGCGGCCACCGGGCAGGTGGTGGAAGTGCTTTCCGCGCCGTCCGGCAGTTGGAGCATTATTGTCAGTCAGCCCAATGGCCGCGCCTGCCTCATGGGCGCCGGTCAGGGCTGGCAGGAACTGCCCCGCGAACCGCAACAGGAGGGGAGGCCATCGTGATCAAATCCAATACCGCCGACGCCGTCGTCATCGCCGCCGGGGGCGGGGCAGCAAGCCTGAACTTCATGACGGTGGACAATCTGCTGGCCTGGGGCGTGGCGGCGCTGACTATCATGCTGCTGCTGATCCGCATCGACATCGCCTGGCGGGCGCGGCGCAATCAACGCAAACACGGAACGGAGGATATCTGACATGCTTTCACTATTTGGCTCGCTGCTGGGCTTCGGCACCTCGTTCCTGCCCAAGGTCATGGAGTACTTCCAGGACCGCCAGGACAAGGCGCATGAACTGGCGGTCATGGAAAAACAGATGGCGATGCAGGAGCGCGGCCATGAAATGCGCCTTGAGGAAATCAATATCGAGGCGGATATCCGGGAAACCGAAAGCCTGCACAAGCACGACCGCAAGACGGGCGTTCCTTGGGTCGATGCCCTGCGCGGATCGGTACGGCCGGTGGTGACCTACATCATGGTGCTGGAGTTCGTCTTCATCAAGACCGCCGCCATGTACCTGATCTTCGGCATGGACGGCGTGACCTTGGATACACTGGCTCTGGTCTGGGACGAAGAAACCCGCGCGCTGTTCGCCGCCATTCTGTCGTTCTGGTTCGGTCATCGGGCTTTAAAGAGCTTCTATCCACGATGATGACGAACCAAGAAGGACTGGCGATTATCAAACATTACGAAGGGTTTTCGCCCACGCCGTATCTGGACCCCATCGGCATCCCAACCATCGGTTACGGCTCCATCTGGGGTCTGGACCGGGCGCGGGTATCCATGGCGCATGAAGAGATCAGCGAAGACGATGGCGAGATCCTGCTGGCGCGGATGCTGCATCAAACCGAGCGGGCAGTGCGGCGCCTGGTCGGCGTGCCGCTGTCGGACCATCAATTCTCCGCCCTAGTGTCCTTCACCTACAACCTCGGCTCCGGCAACCTGCAACGTTCCACCCTTCGCATGAAGGCAAACCGGGGCGATATGGCCGGCGCGGCGGACGAGTTCCCGAAATGGCGCCGGGCTGGAGGGCGAATCCTGAAAGGCCTGGTACGGCGGCGGGCGGCGGAGAGGCGGCTGTGGCTTGGATAGTTTACTAAGTGCCGGCCTTCACTCACCACAGCGATAGAAACTCAAACATATCCGTGCGAGTGAGATGCAGGCGTCCGCCGGCTTCCTTTCCATCCCTGCCCGAATTGGTGAATGCCGCGTCGGTACGCCTTGCGTCATGCGATTGCCCGGCTGCCGCAAGCTCCCGGATGCGGGTGACCAGCTCGAAAATTTTATGGCAACCAAATCAAATGGTGATGACTGCTGGCATTTCAATGATGCGCGGCACCATCACACCTTATCAGCTTGCCCGTCGAAGCGGTCTGATATCAAATCCGCCAAGCAGAATGCATGGCGGCAATGCCGCCGGCCAGATTGCGATAGCTGACATTCCCC
>CAZVYX010000055.1:0-36159 GCA_964631725.1 uncultured Rhodospirillaceae bacterium
GTTGAACCAATTGTTTTTCTTTGGATCCCAGTTGAGGGGGTCGTTGATCATTGCTTTCAACGACGGCTCCAGAAAAGTCTTGACGACATTCGCGTATGCCCCCGCCACGTCCGTGTTTAGGAAGCCAATTCCCGCACCGGGGACCCATTTGCTTGGAACGTCACGGTCCGGATACAGAAGATTTGGCAAGCGGAAAGGACCATTCCACTCTTTTGCGCTGGGATATAGGCCGTTGTTTGCCGCCAGTGGATCGAAATTTTGCGCCTGGCCTCCTTTGGGCGCAATCAAGAGCGCCGCAATAAAGGCTGCGGCGACTAGCCTAGTGCAAATTATGTTATACGATTCTAATAGGCACTCGCAATTCCAATCCCTAGGCATGCTTCCCCCATCCCCTGAATCAATGGATATCCCCACTCAACAAATATTCGGACAATGTCGCCAAATGTACAGATTCGTGACGACGGTAGGTGCAAATATTGGCACAGTAATCAATCAGAGTCCAGATTTCTCGTCTAATTTGATTTGCGGCGGAAATAATTTGACCATGGCTTGAAAAATCAAGGCACGGATCCGTCTTTGGGCTGCATGAGTACCAACTGATAACCCTTTGGGGCAGAAGGCTTTTCTCTCTGAGGAGGAAAATGCCGTTAATCGCGCGGCCGGCATAACAGGTCGCGCGGCTGCGCTGTTTCATTTGGGTCGAGCAGGCTAAGCGCCGCCGTGCGGGCCCTGTTGTTGAACCGTGGTACGACCGCGACGGCCCTGGCGAGGAACTTCGCGAAGGTCATTTCCGAGCGCCGCAATTGCCGCGCCAGGCCGGCGCGGTTGTCGGTCAGAAACAGCCGCAGCACATCTGGGAAATCCATAACCGGGTCGTCACAAATGGTGTTTCGCCGGGGCCGGAAGCGGGCCCGCGAAACATACCTGTCGGTGCCGCTGAAATCGTAAAGCGTCAGACGATGGGTGATCAGCAAATTGAACAGGGATATCCAGCCCC
The DNA here is from genome assembly GCA_964631725.1 of uncultured Rhodospirillaceae bacterium. GTDB lineage: Bacteria > Pseudomonadota > Alphaproteobacteria. Next base: position 998 of record CAZVYX010000055.1, read on the forward strand.
ATTCGTGCCGCTCCACCTCATCAAGACTCGTAAGACCATGGATGTTGGTCAGGTAGGCGCGGTTCAGGGGCACCGGCTCCGCATCGGCGGTGCTGGCCGGGGCGCTTTTCGGATTTTGCCCGAACAGGCGGCGGTAAACCTCCTGATAGGCCCATTCCGCGAAGCCTTCATGAAAGGCGACCCAGGCGCGGTTCTGCAGGTCATGGGTGTCGCCATGGACAATCAGTTGCCAGGCCATGCCCTTCTCGCGCCGGCTATGCTGATAGGCCCAGATGTGCATCAGCTCGTGCAGCAGATAGTCGATCCTGGCGTAGTCGTCGTGCACCGAGTTCTCGACGACATAGACCATGTGATTTTCCGGATTGGCGTATGAGACCTCGATCCGGTCGCCCAGCAACGGATTGTTGTGGGGATATTTGACGGCGATCTTCTTCTTGAAGCCATAGTCCCGTCCGAAACCGTCGAACAGCGCGATAACCCGTTGGTAGAGGAACCAAAGCTCCGCCTGGCGGCGGGCGACACGGTCGCCGAGATCGTCCAGCGCCGTGGCCTGAAATGTCAGGTCGCCGAAATCGACCACGCCCGGTTCGCGGCCCGGGCGCATGCGGTCAACGCGGATGGTATGCCAATCGGCCTGATAGGGAAGGCGGGTGAAATGCTGCAGCAACTGATCCAGGATGAGTTCCGCGCCGAGGGTGCGCAGCGCCCGCATCCTCAGTAGCCGGGATGCCTGCCGCAGCAGGTCCCGGTTGGCGCCGAAGATCACCAGATCCGCGCTCTTGAACTGGACCTGTACCCGGAAGCGGCGGTTCCGGCTCGATTTGATTTTGGAGATTTGGAACGCGCCGTCATCTTCCGGCAGGATGATGATTTCGTCCCACTTCTTCCATGTACCCCACTTGCCGGCGACGCGTGCGCGCGCCTGAACCCGGACACGGATGTCCGCGAGGGGTGAAATTGCGCCGTAGGTACTGCTTAGTTCGGTGAATTGATGGCGTACAAGAACGCGCCCGCGTATGGTCCAACCGACTCGTGCCATGGTTCCGCTCCCATGTTGGTGATAGCCAGGATGCTTGGCGGAACTCGAATACTGTCTCCGCCCGGTTACAAGTCCATTGCGATCGCCTGGTGCCAGGTCGAATCCGCGCCGGCGCCGATATTGGTGATGTGAACGTCCAGGAGATAGGGCTCGCCCGCGGCTTGCGCGTCCTTGCCGCGCCGCAGTGCCGCTTCCAGTTCGCCCGGTTCGTGCACATGCTCCCCCTCGATACCCTGGGCCTTGGCCAGCATGACGAAATCGATGGCCGGATCGCCCAGAAAGGTCTCCGGGTACTTGTTCTGCGCCTTCATGTTGCCGCCCCAGGCCGCGAAATTGGTCCGCACGGTCTGATAGTTCATATTGTTCCAAACCACGGTAAGGATCGGCAGGCTGTAGCGGGCCATGGTCCAGAATCCCGATGAACTATACATCACCGAGCCATCACCAATGCTGAGCACCACCGGCCGGTCCGGTGCGCCAAGTTGGGCGCCGATCGCACCGCCCAGGCCGTAGCCCAGGCTACCACCCGCCGTGCGCAGCAGGCTCATGTCGTCGTCGCCGTAGCCAAATGGCATGAAATGATCAAAGGCCCGGAAGTTTTCCGACACGATCATCGAATTCCCGGCCAGATTCCGGGCCATGATATCGCCGAGATAAAGGGGATGGATGGGATTGTCCTTGGCGTGGCCAAGGGCATCGTCCGCCTGCTTCGCCAACCGGGCCTGGCTTTGCTCCGCCAAGGCCATCTTGCGCTTTTGGATATGGGCCAGGTTGGCGTGGTCCGGTTTCCAAAGGCCATTGAGGGCGCGCAGGGTATGGCTGACGTCGCCCCAGACATCCAGGTCGAGGGCGAAGGTATTGCCCATCATGGCCGGGTCCTGGCCGATGCCGATTATGGTGCCGGCATCGGGGAACTTCTCATCCTCGGCGCTGGCGCGGGTGTTCTGGCGGTAGCCGATGCAGCAGACCACGTCGTAGCCCTGATCGGACATGGCATCGATCAGGCCGACATAATTGGGGTGCTTCATTGGGAAGCCGCCGTAGTCAAAGAAACCCACGGCCACGGGCAGGGCGTAATTTTCGACCATATCCAGCAAATCGCCCGTTGCACCCGCATTGCGCACGTCCGGTCCGACCACCACCAGGGGATTTTCCGCGTTCAGTAGGGCATCGTGGATTTTCGCCATGGTGCCGCCATTGGGCAGTTGCGCCATCTCCAACCCCTGGGCGGCCTGGATTGTCGCCTCGACTCCGCCCTGGTCCAGGGCGGGCGAGGAAAATGCCAGATAGACCGGCCCCGTCGGCATCGTCATGGCTTCCTTGAAAGCCCGGCGCGTGGCCAGCGCGACGCCGCGCGCATCGGTAACCTCCCAGCGGTTCTTGGTAATATCCTCGACCGCGCTCATCTGGCTGAAACCGGCGGAGGCGCCCAGGGTATTGTGATCCCCGAACGAGCCGTTGTCGCGCAGGGCGGCGGTTACGACCATCGGCGTGCCGTCAAAGTAGGCATTCTGCAACTGCCCCGAACCCTGACGCGTGCCCGCCGCCAGATGCACATTCACGAAGGACGGTTTCCCGGCCGCCTTGGCAAAACCATCGGCCGCCGACAGGACCAGGGATTCCGCCAGCAGCAGGATCGGCTGCACGCCGGGAACGGTCAGGAAAGCATCAAAGAATCCCGCCTCGGCGCTGCCCGTGTTGGTGAAGGCGTATTGAACCTCTTGCGCGACCAATTGATGCATGAGCACCTCGCCACCCGTGCCAACAACCTTATTCCTGCTCATCAAACCCCACTCCAGATAATTTGTCCTGCCGGTATCACCGGTCCCCGATCGTGCAACAGCCTAGACAGAGCCGCCGGATCGATCAAGCCGGGGCAACCACGGAAGGTTCCAGGCTCAAGTTTGTTGGTACTTGGTTACATGCCCTCGAAGGCGCGGGATGGATGCGCGGAATTGTTGGAACAAGTGGTTGGTCCGTGAAAATTCTACCGCCAGTCGGCTGATGTTGTATGTTTCCTGACATTGGTTTGTATTATTTCCTTTACAGAACGCATTGTGATTAACCGTTTTGACAATGTTTTCGCGAGACAATTTGGGTCTTGAATATTGCGTAGCGTATCCAGCACGGCTAGCGGGTATTAATGCCCGCATGAAGTGAAATTTGCGTCGGAAGGCAGATCGGAGCAACGGGCATGGCGCCAGCCGCAACGAATACCAGCCGGGATAGTGTCAAGGTGCCATCCCGCAGACGCGGCGCGGTAGCTTGGCGCGATGGCCTGACCAGCCAATTGCGATGGCTTGCCGGAATCTTGACGCTCAGCCTCGTGCTGGCGACGATATTGTTGTTCTGGTCCGCCTATCGCCAGGACGAAATCGCAACGGAAAGCGCACGGCATCTTGCTGGTACCGCCATGTCGGTACAGTTCAATACATTGCAAAAGATGACCACCGACTATGCCTGGTGGGATGAAGCTTATGTAAATTTGGTCGAGAACTTCAATCCCGGCTGGTTCGACAAGACGTTCGCGGATGGCGAGTACCTTCGTGATGCCTTTGGCGTTACAGGTTCGTTTGTCGTTGGACCAGATAATGAGATACGGCGCTATATGCGCCAATCCGAGATTGTCGAGACGACACTGCGGCTGGACTCGGCGGCCAATCTCAAGGGCGGTGCGAAAACCCTGATCCAAAATGCCAGGGGTCTGGTTGACGGCGAATTCATCACGGTGACGGGTTTTATACATCTGGATGGCCAGGCGTATCTTGCCGCCGCGCGTGTTGTTCATCCGGGTTCCGACGAAATGATTGCAAGGACATCCGTCACGCCGGCGAACGCCTCGGTCGTGGCCGTGATGCAACCCTTGACGGAGCCATTGCTGCTAACCCTGGCCGAGGATTTCGGACTACCGAATTTGCGTTTTGTCCCCGGTGACGATCCCTTTGGCAAATTTCCGCTGCGGAACGTGAATGGCGAGCGATTTGGCGCCTTGACCTGGCAAATAGATCAGCCCAGCCAATATGTACTGCGGGTCGTTCTGCCTGGCTTTAGTTTGCTCATGGTATGCATTGGCCTGCTTGCTTGGTACGTTATCAACAATATGCGGCGGGGCCAGCGCCAGTTGGTGCGCGCCATGCAACGGGCGCAATTGGCGGATCGTTCGAAAACCGAATTTCTGGCTAATATGAGCCACGAACTACGCACGCCGCTGAATGCCATTCTCGGCTTCTCGGAAATGATGAAGGACGAGGTGTTCGGTCCGTTGGGTGATCGGCACTACAGCGAATATAGCGCCCATATCCATGCCAGCGGCGGCCATTTGCTTGATATCATCAGCGATGTTTTGGAGCTGTCAAAGATCGAGGCGGGCAAATTCGTGCTTCAGGACAGCGAGATTTCCCTGCCTGTCACCGTTGCCACGGTCCTAAGGTTGATCGAACCGAGGGCCAACGAGAAAGGCATAACAGTGGACGTCGATGTCGCCCCCGACTTGCCGGCGATAAATGCCGACGACCGTGCCATTAAGCAGATCCTGCTGAACCTGTTGTCCAATGCGGTGAAATTTTCACCTCCAATCGGCGTCATCGGCCTGCATATTGCACGCACGGAAGCAGGCACCGTGGAGATGTCGGTTTCCGACACCGGTTGTGGGATTCCGGAAGATCAGCTGCCATTGGTTATGCAGCCGTTCCATCAGGTAGAAAGCCCGGATACACGTTCGGAAGGCGGTACTGGTCTGGGCCTGCCCCTTAGCGCCTCGTTGGTGTCCCTGCACGGCGGCGACATGCAGATCGTCAGCGAGGTCGGCAAGGGCACCACGGTCACGGTTATCCTGCCAAAGAATAGGGTATCCAGCACCGTAACCGGCTGAATTCGGGCGCTGCGCGCCCGCATGCAGGGGCATGATTTTACAACAGGCGCGAACCGACCCTATCGCAACAGATCAAAGCGGGTGCTGTGCAGGACCATATTCCGGCTGACCCGGTAGCTTCCCGACAAATGCCTGCGAAAGAAACGCACCGTATCGTGCCGGCCGTCCACCACCATCGTGAAGCCGGGTTGGAAGCGGTCCTGAAGATCCATTGCGTCGAAGCAGATTTTCCGATGTGGCAATAGGGCGGGGCCATCAACGTACAGGAAATCCGGCACGCCCTCGGGCAGCCGTTCGTAGCGAAAGCCTAGGTCCTTACCCCGGTCCTCTTCCACCGCCGCGACATGTTGGACCTCGCAAAACCGGGACAGATGCGCCGGGACCGAAGCGCGGGTCACTTCGGCCCATTCCGCCATGGCGTCAAAGCTGATGATGCGCCCGGCATGGTCCGGATCCTCCCTGGCGTTATCGTGCAGTGCCTGGGCGAAGATTACCGTGGAACAACCGCTGCCCAGCTCCATGATCAGGCGCGGCTTGCGCTGCCGCACCAGAGTATAGAGGAGCCACAGATCGCCCCCCTGGGGCGCCAGGGCTCCCGGCGGACGCGAGGCGGCAAAATCAAGGTAGCCCAAGCGCCGCAGGCGCCAGGAACCATGCGCATTGGCCAGGCTTCGCGCCAGCCCGAGGAGGGGCCGGGCGATTTTCCAGGCCATACTGCGCCAAAGGGGAGTTGGGGAGCTCAAGAAATCAGATCACTTATGTTGGAACCGGGCGCGCCGACAATTATCATTGGCTATCTGTTCTGTCTATCATGGCGCTGCCGGGCAGAGAAGATTATGGTGCGGCAAATGGAAACCAGCGAATGGGAAGTTGTTTCAGCGTGTCAAAGCCAACCATCATTTATGTCGGCGCTCCCGAAGGGTTTGAAGCCCTGGAAGAAGCCGCCGCCGGCGCCGATTGTGTCCATGTCGAGGCGGAACCAAAGGTGCTGGCCGAGGCCCTGAAAAGCGCCCACGGTCTGCTGGACGCCTCGATGAAAGTTCGCATCGACGATGCCATGATAGCGGCCGCGCCAAATTTGCAGGTCATCTCCTGTGCCACGACCGGCTCGGACCATATTGCCCGGGGCGAGGTCGGAACACGGGGTATCAATGTCCATACCCTGCGCGAGGATGGCGATCTGCTGCGCGGCATTACGCCGGCCGCCGAACTGAGCTGGGCCCTGGTGCTGGCCTGCGCCCGCCGCCTGCCCGCCGCCGCGGCCCATACGAAGGCCGGCAACTGGGTGCGGGAGGAATTTCCCGGCACGATGTTGAATGGCCGTACCCTGGGTCTGGTCGGCTGCGGCCGCCTGGGGCAATGGATGTCGCGCTATGGCGCCGCCTTCGGCATGCGGGTGCTGGGACACGATCCCTATATGGACCCCTGGCCCGACGGTATCGAGCGGACGGCACTGCCGGAACTCATGGCGCAATCGGACGTTATTTCGGTACATGTGCATTTGAGCGACGAGACCAGGGGCCTGTTGTCGCCGGAACTGCTGGCGGGCATAAAACCGGGCGCCATCGTCATCAACACATCCCGCGGCGCCATTATCGATGAAGACGCTTTGCTGGCTGGCTTGGAAAGCGGGCGGATCGGCGCCGCCGGGCTGGATGTTCTGGATGGCGAGCCGGAGATCGATCAACACCCCCTGATCGTCTATTCGCGCAGCCACGACAATCTGATCGTGACACCGCATATCGGCGGCTTCAGCCCCGATGCCGTGCGCGTGGTCTGCCGCCGGGCGGCGGAGAAGATCATGGCGAAGTTGGAGATCTAGGCCATGGCAATCCGGACATTGGCGAAGGCGATGGCGGAGCGCGGGCCGGGCCATGCCTTTGGTGTGCCCGGTTCGGGACAGAGCCTGGAACTGATCGATGCCATGAGCGGCCATGGCGTCGCCTTTCATTCCGTGCATCACGAGGGCGCCGCCGCCATCATGGCCGGGACCACCGGCCGCCTGTCCGGCCGGGCGGGCATGGCCATCGCCATCAAGGGCCCCGGCCTGGCCAACATGGTTGGCGGCATGGCGGCCTGCACCTACGAGAACCTACCCATGCTGGCGGTGACCGAGGCCTATGGTCCCGATGTACCCCTGGCCAAGGCGCACAAACGTCTGGATCAGGGCGCGCTATCCGCCGCCGTGGCCAAGGGCCGGCGCTTTCTCGCCGGTGACGGGCCGGGATACGGCGAACTGGCGCATTGGGCCGAGCGGGAAGCGCCGGGCCCGGTTTTTCTTGAACTGGCAGGGCAGGTTGATCGCGCCGACGCCGTGCCGGAAGCGGAAACCCTGGCCGATAGCGGCGACGTATTGGGCCTGATCGCGCGTTCGGAGCGACCCGTTGTCATTGCCGGCACCCTGGCGCTGCGTCTGGTCCTGTCGCCGGATTTGAACCGGCTGCAAATTCCCGTCTTTTCCACCGCCGCCGCCAAGGGCGCCATGGACGAAAGACTGCCGCACGCGGCCGGGGTCTATACCGGTGTCGGTCAGGAACTGTCGCCGGAGGCGGACTTGATACCGCGCGCCGACCTGATCGTCGGTATCGGCCTGCGCCCCGGTGAAGTATTGGGCGCCGGGCCCTTCGCTTCGGACGCGGTCAATCTGGACCCCATCGACGCACCTGGCCACGATGGTTTCGCCTTCGCCGGCATCCAGCGCGATCCCGTGCCGGCCCTGGAACTGTTGGCGGGCAAAGCCTGGGGCGCCGAGGAATGCGCCGCCGCCGTGGGTAAACTGCGCCGGCGTCTCCTGGCGCCCGGTCAGTTTCTGCCCGCGCATGCCTTTGCCGCCATCGCGGCCGCATTTCCCGGCGGCGTCCGCATGGTGATCGACACGGGCTATTTCTGCACCATCGGAGAACATATCTGGCGGGCGACAAACGGGGAATGGTGCCTGTCATCGGGCTCCGGCCGTTATATGGGCATGGGCCTGCCACAGGCGATCGCGGCGGCGATCCATGATCCGGCGGTGCCGACAATCCTGGCGGTGGGCGACGGCGGCATCGCGCCGTTCTTTGCCGAGGCGCGCCTGGCCCGTCGGTTGAACCTGCCCCTTGCCGTGCTGCAAATGTCCGATGGCGGCTACGGTTCCGTCCGCACCCGGGCCATCACCGATGGCCTGACCCAGGCACCCATGCTGGAACCCGCCGCGTCCTGGCGGGGCGCCTTCGACGGCATCGGGTTTGCCACGGCGGAGGCCGCCGATGCCGATGCCCTGGCCGCCGCCCTGGTTGAATGGCGGCCCGATGACGGCCCCATGTTCGCTCTGTTGCCCATGGATAGCGGGGCCTACCAAGATATGATCCGAGGCGTCAGATGACCGAGCCGCATATATTGATCGTTGGCGCCGGCAGCGTCGGCCTGCGCCATGGCCGCAACCTGAGCGAACTGGGCTGCCGCGTCTCCGGCATGGACCCGCGCCAGGACCGGCGGGAAGCCTTCGCCGATGAATTCAGTTGCTTCGCCTTCGAGGACCTGAACAGTGCCCTGGATGCGGGCGGGCTGAATGGCGTCGCGGTTTGCTCCCCCACGCGCTTTCATGTGGAACAATGCCTGCCCGCCCTGGAACGGGGCCTGCCGGTGCTGCTGGAAAAACCCGTTGCCAAGACTCTAGCCGAAGCCCAGGCTCTGGCCGATGCCATCAAGCGCACCGGCACGCCGCTGTTGCTGGGCTATACATGGCGGTGGTGGCCGCCTCTTGCCAAGGTCCGCGCCTTGCTGTCCGAAAACGCCATCGGTACCGTGCGTTATGTGGATTTCACCATGTCGGCGCATTTGGCGGACTGGCATCCGGGCGAACCGTTGGCTGAATTTTTCATGTCGTCGGCCGAATTGGGCGGCGGCGCCCTGCTGGACGAAAGTCATTGGGTCGATCTGATGCTGTGGTTTTTCGGCATGCCCGAAAGCCTGTCGGCGCGGGTCGAGAAGATCTCCGATCTGGACATCACTTCGGACGACAATGTGGACATGATGATCAATTTCGCCTCCGGTCTGCGGGCCAACCTGCATCTGGATCTATATGGCCGGCCGCACCGCAAATCCATTCGCTTCATCGGTGATGACGGCACTATTCTGTGGTCGGAAGCGCCGAACCAGATCGCGGTCTGCGTGGAGGCGGCGGAGAATTGGCGCGAGGAACGCTTTGATTGCGAGCGTAATGATATGTTCATGGCGGTGGCGCAGGAATATCTGGCTGTCCTGGGCGGCGCGCCGGTCGGGACATGTGACATTGGCGATGGATTGGATGTCATGACCCTGTTGGAAGCGGCCCGGCAAAGCCACGCCGAGGGCCGGCGCATGGCGTTGGGTTAGCGATATGGCAATAGGGGGACAGACGATCTTGGCCGTGGTGCCGGCGCGGGGCGGTTCCAAATCGATTCCGCGCAAGAACCTGGCGAAGGTCGGCGGCATTTCCCTGGTCGGCCGGGCCGGCGAACTGGCGGCCTCGATGCCATGGATCGACCGGGCCATTATTTCCACCGATGATGTGGAGATCGCGGCGGAGGCCACGCGTCATGGTTTGGAGGCGCCGTTTCAAAGGCCCGGGGAACTGGCCGGTGATACCTCTACGTCCACCGATATGTGGCGCCATGCCTGGCTGGCGGCGGAGGAGCATTACGGCCTGCGCTTCGATCTCTCGATCCTTCTGGAGCCGACCTCGCCCATGCGCCGGGCCGAGGATCTGACCCGCTGCGTGGAAACCCTGCTGGACAGCGGTCATAAGGCCGCCGCCACCCTCAGCCCGACGCCGGCCCATTTCACGCCTCACAAGACCTTGCAGTTGGACGATGCCGGTAATCTCGCGCCCTATCTGGCGGGAGGGCGCAAGGCCCTGCGCCAGGGCATTCCAGATTATTATCACTGCAACGGTATCTGCTACGCACTGCGCCGGGCTACTCTGGTGGACGAGGGCCATATCATGGAGGACGATTGCATCGGCGTCGTCATCGACCGGCCCATCGTCAACATTGACGAGCCGTTCGAGCTGGAATTGGCGGAATGGCTGCTGGCGCGGGAAGCGGCGCAAGAGTAGAGCAATCTTGAATTCGTAGAGGCCATCCGACACGATACCTGTCCTGCTTTAGGTCATTGCCGGGCAGCCGGGGTGATCCAGGGTTGTTTTTTGGCGTTCCGTCTGGACGGAGTGGAGGCGTTTGTCGTGATTGTGGGTATTGAGGTCGGCGGAACATTTACGGATCTGATCGCGGTCTTGGATGATGGCCGCGCCGTGATCCATAAGACGCCTTCGACGCCGGATGATCCGAGCCGGGCGGCGATTTCCGGTTTCAAGGAATTGCTGGAACGCCTGGGTGCGTCGGGCAGTGACGTCACGGAATTGCTGCACGGCTCCACCATCGTCGCCAACTCCCTGATCCAGCGCCGTGGCGCAAAGGTCGCGCTGTTGACGACGATGGGTTTTCGGGACGTGCTGTTCATTCAACGCCAGGACAAATCCGTCGTCTATGACATGTTCTATCAAAAGCCGGCGCCGCTGATTTCCCGCGACATGGTACTGGAGGTTCCGGAGCGCATGGCCGCGAACGGCGATATTGTTACGCCATTGGACGAGGCGGCGGTTATTGAACAGGTGGATCGCCTGGTGCGGGAACAAGGTGTCGATTCGATCGCCGTCTGCCTGATCCATGCCTACGCCAACCCGGCCCATGAACGCGCCATCGGTGATCTAATCGCGGCCCGCCATCCCGGCGTTTATGTCTCGTTGTCATCAGATGTGGCGCCGGAACACCGGGAATACGAGCGCGCCAGCACGGTTGTCATCAGCGCCTTCGTCCGCCCGGTGGTGGAGCGCTATCTGTCGAAGTTCGAGGACGATGCGCGGAACGTTGGTTTCCAAGGCACACCGTTGATCATGCTATCCAACGGCGGTGTCGCCCCCGTGGCCGCGGCCCGGCGGCTGGCGGCGCAAATGTTTCATTCAGGCCCGGCCGCCGCCGTTACCGGCGCGGCGGCAACCGCGCTGCTGGCCGGCACACCGGATATCATCACCATTGATGTTGGCGGCACCAGTTCCGATGTCTGCCTGATCACCAATGGCACCCCCGAAGCCACGGTCAAGGGCACATCGGAGTTCAGCATAGAAGGCCTGCCCCTGAACATCGCCATGACCGATATCATCTCCATCGGCGCCGGCGGCGGCAGTATCGCATCGATCGATGCCGGCGGCATGCTGCAGGTCGGGCCGCAGTCCTCCGGTGCGGCGCCGGGCCCGGCATGTTATGGCCGTGGCGGCAAGGAATTCTGCCTGACCGACGCCATGCTGTTGCTGGGCCTGCTTGACCCGGCCACCGCGCTGCCGGGCGGGATCGTTCTTGACCCGGATTTGAGCCGTGTGGCGGCCGGATCGATTGGCGAAAGGCTTGGGCTGACCGGCATCGAATTGTCGGAGCGTGTCTATCGGATCGCCGCCGCGAACATGGCTCAGGCGCTGCGGCGGGTGTCCGTCAAACGCGGCCTGGACCCGCGCCGCTATGCACTTTTCGCCTGCGGCGGAGCTGGCGCCCTGATTGCGGCTGCGGTAGCCGACGAGGTCGATATTGCCGAGGTCTTGATCCCGCCCAATCCAGGCGTCTTTTCCGCTGTTGGACTTTCGCTCTCGGATATCAAGATGGACTATGTTCTGGCCGAGGGTGCCCAGCCCGTTGATGCCATGGCGCCGGAAACCCTGCGGCAGCGGCTTGACCAATTGCGAATAGAGGCAGTGCAGTCTTTTGCCGATCTCGGATACCAGGCTGCGGACCTGAAGTATGCCTTCGCCGTAGATGCGCGTTATCGGGGTCAGGGCTATGAACTCAGGGTGCCAGTGGTGGAGGACGAGTTGTTGAATGGTGGCGCGGCCTATCTGGCGGAGCGCTTCCACCTGGAACATGCGCGTCAATATGGCCATGCGTTTCGCGAGCGTAAGGTCGAGGCGGTCTCCTTTCGATTGAGCGCCTCCCGTGGACGTGGCGGAGCCGTCACGGCATCTGCGCACCTGCCCGACGCCGAACAATCGGTAACCCGCAATATAACCATTGGCGGCGAAAGCTTCGATTGCCCGATGATGCGGCGGGAAGGCCTGGCGCCGGGTTTCGAGGCCGAAGGGCCGCTCATCGTCGTCGAGGCCTCCACCTCAACCGTCGTGCCGCCGAGCTGGCGCCTCAGCCGCGAGGCATCCGGAATTTTGCGGCTGCGCCGAAATGTTCAGGACATCAAGTCATGACAAACACAATTGACCCCGCCGATTTCAATGTGCTCTCGGGTTGCTTTCGCTCCATCGCCGAGGAGATGAGCGACATCATGCTGCGTGCCGCCTACTCGACCATCGTGCGTGAAGCCAAGGATTGCTCGACCTGTTTGATGGACGCCGAAGCCCGCACCGTCGCCCAGGCTGAAGCCATAGCGGTGCATATGAATTCCCTGGCCGCCGCGGTGCCGTATTTTCGTCAGCACTACGACATCTCGAAAACCCGGCCAGACGAGATGTACATCACCAACAACCCTTACGAAAACGGCCAGCACCTGAACGATATCATCGTGCTCATGCCGGTGTTTCACGAAGATCGGCTGGTCGCCTTCACGGGCAGCATTTGCCACCATCTTGAACTTGGCGGCGCGGTGGCCGGCTCCAACGCCAATGCGACGGAGATCTTCCACGAAGGCATGATCCTGCCGTCCATGAAGATCAACGAAGGCGATCTCTACGGCGGCCCGGTCGAAGCCATCCTGCGCGCCAATTGCCGGTTGCCCGAAATTGTCGTGGGCGACTTCCATGCCCAGCTTTCGGCCGCCATGCGCGGCCGCGACATGGTTCAGGAACTGATGCAGAAACACGGCGTAGAGTTGGTCAGCACCTGCATGGCCGAGCTGCAGGATTATTCCGAGCGTATGCTGCGCGCGACCATCGCCAGCCTGCCGGACGGCGACTACTACGGCGAAGATGCCCTGGATGGGCAAACCCTGGACAGTCCGCAACCCATGGTCCGCGCCCGCGTGACCATCAAGGGCGACGAGGCCTTGGTTGATCTTTGTGAAAGCGATGACCAGGTTTCCTGGCCGGTCAACTGCCCGGTTGCCTCGACCCACTCGGCGGCGATGACCGTGTTCGGCCAGATTGCCGGCAGTGACGTGCCGACCAACGATGGCACCTATCGCCCCATCGAGATACGGACACGCAAGGGCTCGATCCTTGATCCGTTGCATCCAGCACCCGTGCGCGGACGCATGGCATCCGCCTACCGGACGGCCTCGGCCGTCAAGCGCGCCTTGGGCGAGGTTATTCCGGAACGCCTGGCGGCGGCGGGCAGCGATTGCACGAACATCGTCACCATGAGCCGAAAGCAAGGTGCCGGATACGAAATGTTCGCCGAGTCCATTTCGGGCGGCAATGGCGCCGGACCCAGTAGCGATGGCGCCGATGTGGTCGCGCAAATGCTGTCCAACACCGCCAACACGCCCATCGAGGCTCTGGAAATGGATCATGATTTCGTGCGCATCCGCAGCTATGAATTGACCCAGGATTCCGGCGGTGCGGGTGCTTTCAGAGGCGGTCTGGGAGTACGGCGTACTTATGATGTGTTGGCCGACGGCATCCTGCTTTCGACCAATGGCGATCGACACATGACCGGCCCCTGGGCCTTGGCCGAAGGACAGGAAGGCAGCCGCGCCATGTTCGCCCTGGTGCGCGATGGCCGGACGGAGCCGTTCCCGGCCGCCACGAACATGGAATTAAAGGCCGGCGATCAGGTGGTGATCGAGATATCGGGCGGCGGCGGCTATGGCGATCCAACAAGCCGCGCCCGTCATTTGGTGGAGCGCGACTTGAATGAAGGCCGGATCAGCAAGGCCGCGGCCGGCCGCATCTACGGCCTGGTTCAGAGTTAAGCCGTGCCGCGTAGCTGAGCGCACTACGGCGGGAGGAAGCGGCCGGACGAGAAGAAACCGTCGATGACCGGCTGCGGGCTGCGCCTGGACATCTCACGGCGGTCGGTGATGGGCGATTGCAGGAACATGTTGGCGGGGTAAATCTCGTCGCTGTAGAGGCCGTCGAACATCTCGGAGCGGATTTGCGCCAGAAAGTTCCGCCGTGGTTCCTGCCGCCGTGCCCGTAATGCTTTCAGGTTGATTTCCGAAGCTACGACGGTTTCGCCGGGATAGGGCGCCCGGCCTTGAATGACGCCTTTATAGTCAACGATCATGCTGTCGCCGGGCGTGAAGTCGGCGGGCAGTTCGTCGGTGATCAAGCCGCCCGTATTTGGCGCGATAACGTAGGCAATATTTTCATGCGCCCGGACCCGGTTCTGTATTTCCCATGTATTCATTGGTGGAGAGACCAGCGGCTCGGGATAGGCGGTCGGGCGCAATAGGATTTCCGCGCCCTGGAAGGTCAGCGCCCGCGTTACTTCGGGAAAATGGCCATCCATGCAGATGAAGGTGCCGAGCCGCCCAATCTTGGTTTCGGTGACCGGAAAGAAGGTTTCCAGCTTGCTTTTACCCTTGCCGTAAAGCTCCATATAGCGGTCCATCAGGTCGTGCGGGCTCATGGCCATTTCCGCGTGAATAGCCGGAATGGCCTTGCGGTATTTGTGGATGATTTCGCCACTCGGGCTCATGACAAAGGCGCAATTGAAATAGTACTCGGGCAATTCCGGGTCATGTTCCAGGGCGCAGCCGGCGATGTATACTTCGAGCTCCCGCGCCTTTTGCGCCAACGCGTCACTTTCCCTGCCCGGCAGGGTGATCAGGATTTCACGGCGATAATAGTCCATATCGACGTCATGCCGGGTGGTGAAGCCCTGCAGGAAAAATTCCGGAAACGCGAACAATTTCAGCGGCGCCGCCACCTCGCCAAAACGGCGCATGCAACCGTCCATGATGCCGAGATATTTTTCCAAATTCTCGGTGATATCAGCGCGCTTGTAGGCCCATTTCAAAATCGGCTGGAAAATGCAAGCCGTATAGGTCTCGTAATAACTCATTCGTCCATGTCCGATTGTTTGTCCGCCGGTCGAGCATACCGTGGCTGGACGGGATTGTCTGTATAACCGGACGAGACCCATCGACGTTGGACCGAATGGACGTCGTGATTATCGACCCGCTTTCGCCGCAACCAACAATGGCTCAATCAGGCAACAAATCGTAGGTCGTGCTTTTCAGTATGGACCGGTGTGTGCGCTTGTAGTGGCGCTTGAAATTCTTTTCCAACAGGGCGCAATTGAAACTGCGGCCATCCACCAATAGGCGGAAGCCGGGCGGAAAGTCTGCTTCCAAGTCCAGCACATCAATGGCGGCGCGGCGATCAGGCGTCAGTTCGGGGCCGTCCAGATAGATCATGTCAGGGATTAGGTCCGGCACATTGGCAAAGCGCCAGACCGGCGTGCCATCCAAATCGTCCTCGACCCGATCGGTCAAGGTAACCGAGCAAAAGGCGTGCAGGTTCTCGGGAATGGAATCGATCGTCACCTGGCCCCAGAAAGCATCCGCGTCCAGGGAATGCAGGAACCCCGGTGCGCCCTCGGCTGCGTTGTCGGCCAATGCCTGGGCGAAGATTATGGTGGAACAGCCGCTGCCGAATTCCAATATTGTTTTTGGTTTGCGGTCCCGAGTCTGACGATAGATCATCCATAAGTCCCACCACACCGGCGGTTTCGCCTCGGGCGGGCGGCCATCGAACAGGCTGACGTAACCCAGCCGGTCTAATCGCTGACGGCCCTGATAATTCAGGAATGCGACGCCAATCTTGCGATATTTAATGGAGAGTTTTTGCTTGATCCAGGACATGGCCCTATATAGTCCGAAATGTTCACGCAACGCATCAAGAAGATATCGGCCTTGAACAATACCGCGCCCATTTTCATCGGCGGCCTGATGCGCTCGGGCACCACCTTGTTGCGCGCCATGCTGGCGCAGCATTCGGCCATTGCGTCCGGTCTGGAAACCCATTGGTTTGACCTGGATTGGCCGGCCCAGCAGGCCAGGGGCGGCGAGCCATTGCGGAATTATCTCCACCGCATAGGCGAATTCTTCGATATCGGGGCCGACCAGGTTGATGCTCTGATGGCGGCGGCCGACAGCTCAGCCTATTTTCTTGATTCTTTCATGGCCGAAGTCACCCGAGCCGTTGGCAAGCGGCGCTGGGCCGAGAAGACCACGGGCAATATCCGCCATCTGGACCTGATTCTGGAACATTGGCCCGAGGCCCGTATCATTCACATCATCCGCGACCCCAGGGACGTCTTCGCCTCGTTCCGGCGCAGCGAGAAATACGGCGGCATCGCTGACTACGCTGAATTGTGGTGCGACTATCTGGGCGATGTGGAAAGGTTCAAGCGCCAACTGCCCTTGGACCGGGGCAATCTTCTGGAACTGCGCTACGAGGCCTTGGTCCGTGATCCGCTGGGCGAGATGAAAACCGTCATCGCCTTCCTGGGCGAGGACTGGGAGGAGGCCGTTGGCCGCTTCGAGGGCAAGGCCGATGAACACGAGCGGGTGCTGGGCCTGACCGGCCATTCCTCGACCACTCTGGAACAGATCGCCCATCCCTTGAGCCAAAACCGCGTCGGCCTGGGACAAGCCAGCATAACGGACGACGAAATGGCCCAGGCCCGCGCGGTGGTGGCGGCGCGGGGGCTGGGCGAGTTGTTCGACCGGACCGAGCGGGAGGCGGCTGGATAGCACGCCCCCCAGCGATCTATTTCTTCAACTGCCTGGCCAATGCCTCCGGCGACGTATCGCCGGCGTAGAATTCGAAGTCTTCGTTCCACTGCTGCGGCAGATCAACCAGGATGCCGGGCTCGGTGGCGGTGACGACAAAATCCAGCGCCGCGCGCAGGATTTCCGTCTGCATGGCGGTATCGCCCACATGCCCGAACGTATTCCCCATGGGGAAGTTGACGAAAAGACTCCGCGGTGGACGCACCAGCGCGGTGATATCGCGCCCCGTGGAAACATTGACGGTCGGTATGCCGGCTTCTTCAACAACTCTCGCGACCAGACCCACGGTCTGGTGGTCGAGCGGTCAAGCAGGTATGGCGACAAGCAAATCGACACCGTCGGCCTGTAGCGCCTTGACGAAGGCGGGGGCGGATTCGCCGACAACCTTGCTGCGGTTGTAGGTCCGCCCCATGAAGCCGCTCCAGTGCCGCTTGGCCACGGCGCCGATCTCGCCGGCCTCGGCCAGTTCGGAAAGGCGGTCGATGGGAAAGATGCAGTTTAAGTCTCGGTCCGCGTCGGCATGATTGTAGTAGCTGTCGTGGATCTGATATTGGTCCGACGGCGTGCCCGGGTCGATCTCGTCCACGCGGTGGTCGTTGCGGGCATCGGGATCGAACGGTGCGGCGGTACAGTGGGAAATGCCGCCGCTGACCAGCATCGCGACCGTGCAGTCGGATAGCGGCTTGGCCAGTGGGGTCCATGGCGCGCTGTCATTTTCGCTCCATTGATAGGGCGGAAAACCCATGCTGCCGTACTTGTTGTTCAAGGCATCGACATAGCGGATAGGTTCCATCAGCCGGCCTCCTCCAATTTGCTGTTTCATACAAGGCGGCATCCTACCGCGCCGCCATGAGGTCTGCAAAGCGCCTGGACAGAAAATGCGGCATAACAGTGCTATATTGCGCAGGCATTGCTTGCATCGCGACCGTTGACGGCCTAAATCAGCCGCGACGGTCAAATGGGATTGGATCCTCGACCGCTGATCTTGAAATGAGTCCGACCAAATGAGCAAACCGCAAAAGAAGCAGAAGAATACGCCCGCCATCGCCCTGACGCCGGAAGATGTGATCCCGCATGGGCGCTGCCCGATCTGCGACGGCGATGATCTTGTTCCCTATACCGAACTGAATTTTCGCGAAATCACCATTCCCTATCAGCGTTGCCGGCGCTGCGATCTGGTGTTCATGAATCCAGTGCCCAATCAGGACTGGTATGACCGCCTTTATGGCCAGGCCTTTTGGGAAACAAAATCGGCAAAGGTGGCGCTGGAACAAACCCAGGCCCGGCAAAAGCAACTCATCAAGGAGCTGCAGCGCACGGACAAGCTGTGCGCCACGCTCGATACCGCCGGCTGCGCACCCGCGCCGGGCGCACGGCTGTTGGAAATCGGCTGCGCCTTTGGCCTGATTATCAGCTCCATCGCTGAACGATTCCAGGCCACGCCCTTTGGTGTGGAACCATCGGAACTGGCGGCGGGTTTTGCCAAGACCCTTGGCGGCGTGGAAATCATCGCCCCGACCATTGATCGATTGAGCGAGACCGCGCCCGGGCCGGGCGAGGCGATGGACGTGATCCTGTTCTCGCATGTCATGGAAAATGTGGTTGACCTCAATAAGGTCTTCACGGCGATAGACCGCTGGCTGACGCCGAACGGCGTGGTGCTGATGGAAACGCCCAATTCAACGGTGCAGAATTCCACCCACATCTATCATCCCTATTGTTTCTCCCAGGATTCATTGCGCCGGTTATTCGAAGGCCATGGCTTCGAAATCGTTTCTCTGCGCGCATCAGGGCGGCCCAGTTCCGCCTTGATCCCGCGCTATTTGACCCTGGTGGCGAAACGGGGCGCGTCGGAAAAGCAACTGACGACGACGGGACCGAACGGCGGCTTCGACCGGCGTCTTGGCCATGGCTGGCGCCAGGCGGTGCAGCGTACACCGCTGAGATATGTCGACCACATTCTGGCCGGCCTATTTTATGCCCTAGACGATGCGGCGAAGCAGCGGGCCGGAGATCTGGCCAAGGCCCATATGGCCGAAGCAGCCGGTGCTGACGAAAACAGCGGATAGTGCCTTGGCGGGTGTCGATGATCAGTAAAGCGGTGGGCGTTCTATTTTCGGCCGTGGCAGACGTACAACAGCTTGCGCGCCCCGCCCAGCAGGCGCAGGGGCGGCAGCAGATACATCAATCCGGCCAACAGGGGCGAGAGATAGGTCTCGTTGGACGAAAGCGCGCCGTAGGGCCGCTTTTTCACCTTGGCGAACTGCTCCGCCAACAATTCATCGATCTCGCCCTCGAACGGCATGTTGCGATGCCCAAGGTTAAAGATCAACATGCCGCCGGGGCGCAGCATTCCGCACATGGCCGACACCGTGGCCACGGTGCGCTCGGTCTTGAAAAAACGGTTGTGCATGACCTGAACACAGAGAACGACGTCGCCCATAAGGTCCGCCGTCTCCTTGGCATGTTCAATTTCCGTGCAAATCGTCCGAACGCCGGGATACCGCACCTTGTTGGCCTCCAGCCGCCCGGCGTCCACATCAATGCCCACATAGTCCTTGGTCTCGAACAGCATGCGGTTTTGCATCAGGCCACAACCGGCATCGATGCCAAGCGCCCGGCCGTGGCTGGCCCGCATCTCCCGCCACAGCCAGAACCAAAGCAGCTGCTTCGACGGCTTGAGCGAAAGTCTCAGCTTGCTCGGGACCAGGGTCATTCTATGATTTGTCGATTCGATTCAGAGTTCCATTCGGGACGCCGGACGAATACGGGAATAACCTTAGACGGTCAATCCTTTGGCCGGGCAGCTATGCAGACATGAAACACTTTCTCGTCCACGTCGCGGGTAGGAGCGCGGTAGAGCGCCTTTTGCGACTTCTGGCCGGCCTGCACCTGCATCTCCTGGTCGCGATCCTGTTCCGCCTTCTGACCCGGCGCATGCCCAGCGCAACCGACAGGGGCGGACGCAAGCGGTACAATGTGCTGATGATTGACAAGGATACCTTTTACGAGGACGTCCTTGCATCCCTGGGCACCGCGCCCGACGTTCGGGTCTATGTGGCGCACCGGGTGGTAGTGAAGTCCATTGCCGCCGCTTTTCTGCCACCCGAACTGGACGACAATTTCTATGTCTCCGACGAGCCGAAGACCGTGCGGGCAAAACGGGACTATGGCGCCTTTCTGACGGTGATGTGGCCCTATCTGTCGCGCCTGCTGCCAATTGACGCCGTGGTTTCGGCCAATTTCGGCTACTACGCGGAGCGTGAGTTTGCCGGCGCGCTGGAAGCCCTGGGCGTGCCGTTTCTGGCCCTGCACAAGGAAAACCTGAAAAGCCCGGGCCGCATGGATTTCTTCGCCGATCTGTACCGTTCCCGGCGCGGGCCTTTCACGGGCCGGCGCATTCTGGTTTACAACGAGATCGAGCGGATCGTGCAAACCGAGGCGGAGGTTATTGCGCCGGACCGGGTTACCATCTGCGGCATGCCGCGCCTGGATCGGGTTCATCATTGGCGCCAGAATGAAGCGCCTGGCGTGGCCAATGATATTGGCCGCAAGCAGGTTCTGTTCTTCTCTTTCACGCTCAAGACCGGTTTGCCGCAAATCCGCCGCAAGGGCCGTTCCGGCTTCACCAATCTGGCCGAACCCATGGACGATGCCGTGGGGCGGCTTTCCTGGGACAATTTGTTCCGCGACAGCCATCGGGCGATCTATCGCCTAGCCCAGCAACAGCCCGACATTGACGTGGTCATCAAAACCAAGCCCCGGGCGCGGGATTATGATCCGGTTATCGAATTGCTGGGCCAGCCGTCTACGTGGCCGGAAAACCTAAGGCTTGTGAGCAAGGGCGATCCATTCGGATTGATGGTGGCGGCCCATACGGTATGCGGTTTCAACACCACCGGTCTGTTTGAGGCCATTACCGCCGGTAAGGCGGTCGTGGTGCCGCATTTTGCCGAGGCCCTGGATCCGGCCTATGCGCCATTTATTATCGATTACGAGGCAGCCGCCGGCTACGCCGCATCGGGCGAGGATCTGACCGCCAAGTTGCGGGCCAGCCTGGAACAGCCCATCCAGGGCATCGAACTATCCGTTGAGACCAGGGCGTTGTTGCAGAAATGGACCGGCAATCCCGACGGCAAGGCCTCTGAAAGGGTAAGGCAGGCTGTGTTGTCGGAGATCGATGCCTCCAGAAACCGCGGCGATGGTGGTTAGGACGGTGAATGACCGGACGCCATGGCTGTTGCTGCCCGTGGAAACCAAGGCGCGGGAATTTCATGCCAAGCTGCTGCTGGCGGCCGTGGCGGTGGAGCGCGGCTACCAGGTGGTGCTGGGAGAACAGAACGCCATGGTCCGGCAAATGGCCCATCTGCCCCGCGGCCTGTATGTGGACAAATCCATCGCCGCCACCAAGACCCGGCATTTTCAACGCTTGCGCCGGCAGGGCAACAAGGTTGCCGCCTGGTGCGAAGAGGGCCTGGTCTATCGCGACCGGGATGCCTATTTGCGGCAGCGGATCTCTCTCGAGTCCCTGGCGGAGGCGGAATGTTTCTTCTGTTGGGGCGAGGTGCAACGGGCGGATGTGGCTGACAAAGTGAAGGGCGCGGAAGACAAACTGGTGGCGACGGGCAATCCGCGCTTCGATCTATTGCGCCCGGGCTATCGCGACCTGTTCGCGGACGAGGCCGCGGCGTTGCGGCGGCGCCACGGTGATTTCATCCTGATCAATACCAACTTCGCCCGCTACAATCATTTTTATGGCGAGGATTTTCTCCTCCAGGCGAACCGCCAGCGGGGCACGGTTGAAGGGGCGGAGGAGGAAGCGTTTCTGTTGGCCTGGCGCGACTTTCTGGGCGAGATGTACCACGGCTTTGCCGCCATGCTGGAACCACTCGCCAAGGCTTTTCCCGAACACCAGATCATCCTGCGCCCGCATCCCTCGGAAAATCATCAGCGCTGGATGGGGGAGTGTGAGAATCTGGACAACGTCACGGTGGAATTCAGCGGCAATGTGGTGCCTTGGCTGTTGGCCGCGCGGGTGTTGATCCACAATTCCTGCACAACGGGTCTGGAAGCCTTCTTGCTGGACCGCCCGGTCGTCTCCTACCATCCGGTACGCTCCGATATCTATGATTCCCATCTGCCCAATGCGGTCAGCCGGCAGGTGACGGAGATGGCGGCATTGATCGTTGCCGTCCGTGGCGCCCTGGCCGGCGAAAGCATCAATGGCGGCGGCGAGGGACGGGCTGAGGCGGCACGCTACTATGCGGCGCTCGACGGCGCGGCCGCGGCGGAACGGGTTATGGATGTGGTTGATCAATTGGATCTATCGCTGTCGCAACCCGTTGGGGCCATCAATCAATTGCACCGGTGGTCGGGCCATCTGACACTGCCGGCCCGTGATCTGGCGCGCCGGGTATTGCGGCCCCGGATCGCCGATTATGCGGGGCAGAAATTTCCCGGCCTTGGTTTGCGCGAGATGCGCTGCGAATTGCAACGCCTGACGGCTGCCTCGGGCCGCTTCGCCGGCATCCGCGTGACCCCTCTGGCCCATCAATGCTATGGCCTGGGGGCATGAACCGTCGCGCCTCCCAGCGCCTGGAACGAGGTCTGAAGACCACCTCGCGCCGCATTTTGCGCCTGAACCTGCGCCTGAAAGAGCTGTTCGGCCGGCGTGGCAAAACGATCTTTATCTCGGCCCTGCCGAAATCCGGTTCCACCTTTCTCGTTAACGTGTTGGCGCGGGCAACCGGCTATCAAACCTTTTTTCTCGGCTATCATCAACTGAACGAGCAGGATCTGTATCTGCCCAATTTGATTGACGCCTGGTCCATGAACGTGGTCAGCCATCAACATACCCGGCCGAGCGCGCCGAACCTGGAATTGCTGGGGCGGTTCGCCATCAGCCCGGCGATCCTGACCCGCAATGTCTATGATGCCACGGTCAGCCTGACGGACCATCTGGAGCGGGAATCGGCGGATACACCGGTGTTGAATGTGCCCAAGGATTTCATGGATCGGGACCGGGCCGCGCGCCTGGATATGGTGATCGATCTGGCGCTGCCCTGGTACATCCGATTTGTCGCTGACTGGAGCCAGGCGGAGCATGATTGCCTTTGGCTGCGCTATGAAGATCTGATCGAAGACGGCGCGGACGTGGTCAGGCGGGTCCTCGCTTTTCATAGCTTGACGGTGGATGAGGCCGCCATTGATCAGGCGCTCATCCAGGCAAGGGGAGAGGGCAGCCGGCTCAACAAGGGCGTCGCTGGGCGCGGGGAGCGGGAACTAAGCGCGGCGCAAAAGACCCGTATCAGGAACCTGACGCGGCATTATCCCGGTGTTGATTTTGCCTGCCTTGGTCTGTCGGAGGGCGGCTAGATGTGCGGCCTGACCGGATCGCTGGAATTCGAACCCGCCACGCCGGCGGAAACCCTGGGCCGTCAAACCCGGGCCATGGCCGATACCCTGGTTCATCGCGGTCCGGATTCCGACGGCCAATGGATCGACGCGAAGGCGGGCATCGCCTTTGGCTTCCGCCGTTTGGCGATCTTCGATCTTTCCGAAACCGGCGCCCAGCCCATGATTTCCCACGATGACCGGTATGTCATGGTCTACAATGGCGCGGTCTATAATTTCCCGGAAATGCGGGCGGAATTGACGAAAAAGGGGCACCATTTCAATGGTCGTTCCGATACCGAGGTGATATTGGCCGCGATCGTCGAATGGGGTCTTGCGGCGGCGGTGGCCCGTTTCGTCGGCATGTTCGCCATTGCCCTATGGGACCGGCGGGAGCGGACGCTGTACCTGGTTCGCGACAGGTTGGGGATCAAGCCGCTGTATTACGGCCAATTTGGCCGGCATCTGATTTTTGCCTCGGAACTGCGGGCAATGCGCGGCCACCCGGCATTTCAGGCCGAAATCGACCGGGATGCCTTGGCGCTGTATCTGAAACGAAACTGTGTGCCCGCACCGAAGACGATATTCCACGGCGTTCATAAGCTGGCGGCCGGCACGATCCTGCGCTGCGGCCCGAAAGGCGAGGTTGAACTGACACCCTATTGGTCGCTGCGTCAGGTAGCGGAACGGGGCCAGGCGGATCAATTTCAAGGCAGCGAACAGGATGCGGCAGCGGAGTTGGAGCGGATTTTGGCGGAGGCGGTTCGTTGCCGCATGATCGCGGACGTTCCCCTGGGCGTTTTCCTGTCGGGCGGCATCGATTCATCAACCGTCGCCGCCCTGATGCAGCAACAATCCGATCGCCCGGTTCAAACCTTTTCCATTGGTTTCGGCGATGCCGGCTACGACGAGGCGAAGGACGCAAAGGCCGTTGCCAGGCATCTGGGCACTGATCATCACGAGCTATATCTATCCGAGGCGGATGCATTGGACGTGGTGCCGCGCTTGGGCCAAATGTACGATGAACCCTTCGCCGATTCATCTCAGATTCCGACCTATCTGGTTTCGAAAATGGCGCGGGAAAAAGTTACGGTGGTGCTGTCGGGCGACGGCGGTGACGAGATGTTCGCCGGCTATAACCGCCATATGTGGGTGCGGCGCATTGTTGGCAAAACCGGCTGGCTGCCTGGGCCCGTCAAGGCGGCCATGGCAATGCTGTTGACGGCTCTGCCGCCACATCAATGGGACCGGTTGGCGGAATTTGTCGGTCAACGCACGCCTGGCGACAAACTACATAAATTGGCGGGCGTCCTGCACGCCCGCGACGCGGCCGAGATGTATGAGGGATTGACCGCCCATTGGCAGGCGGCGGAGGCCATGGTGCTGGACCGCGCCGGCGACTTGCCGCGAGATGAAGGTCTTGATTTCGCTGATCCGGCCCACGCCATGATGTATCTCGACGCCATGACCTATCTGCCTGACGATATTCTGACCAAGGTCGACCGCGCCGCCATGGCCGTTAGCCTGGAGGCTCGAGTACCTCTGCTGGATCATCGGGTGGTGGATTTCGCCTGGTCCCTGCCGCTCGCCATGAAACTGGACGGCAAAGAATCCAAGCGCCTATTGCGCCAGGTGCTCTACCGCCATGTACCGCGGGAATTGATCGAGCGGCCAAAGATGGGCTTTGCCGTGCCAATCCACGATTGGCTGCGTGGTCCCCTGCGGGACTGGGCCGAGGCTTTGCTGGCACCGGACCGGTTAGCCGGTGATGGCTATTTTGATCCCGAGCCCATTCGCCGCACCTGGGAGGAGCATCTTTCAGGCCGGCGCAACTGGCAGCATCACCTTTGGGATATCCTGATGTTTCAGGCCTGGCTGGATGGCCAGAAGCCATGAACGGCGCCACGAAGCGTCAGACAACGAACAGTCCGCGGTTGCTGTTTCTGATGAACGAAGCGCTGTTTTTTACAACCCATCGCCTGCCGGTGGCCCAGGCGGCGCGAGCGGCCGGCTACGAGGTGCATGTGGCCGCACCGTTTGAGGATGGTCCGGTCAATGTTATTCGCGATAGCGGCTTGCATTACCACGACCTGCCATTGAAGCGGGGCGGCCGCAGCCTGTGGGGCGAGGCACGCTTGCTGGCCCGTTGCTTTCGCCTGGTCCACCTGATCAAGCCCGACCTGGTGCATCACGTCGCCATGAAACCGGTAATTTTCGGTGGTCTGGTCTCCCGCCTGATGGGGGTTGGGGCGGTGGTGCACGCCATCACCGGCATGGGATTTCTGTTCATTCGCGATGATTGGCCGGCCCGCATCATCCGGGCCCTGATCATGCCCCTGTACCGCTTTGCCCTGGGGCATCGAAACGCCAGGGTGATTTTTCAGAATCCCGATGATTTGAAGATGTTCACCGACCATGGCCTGGTCCGTGAAGCCACAACCGTGATGATCAAGGGCTGCGGTGTCGACATGCACCAATTTGCCCCAGGCGAACCACCCGCCGGACCCGTGGTGGTGATGTTTCCCGCCCGTATCCTGGGCGACAAGGGTGTGCACGAGTTCGTACATGCCGCCAGAACCCTGAAGGAGGCGGGCAGCGGCGCGCGGTTTGTCCTGGTTGGGCGCCGCGATCCGGCCAATCCCACTGACGTGGCGGAGGCGACCATCAGGGCATGGGAGGCGGAGGGCCTGGTCGAATGGTGGGGCTTCCGGACCGATATGCCCGGCGTTCTGCGCCAAGCTCATATCATCTGCATGCCCAGCTACCGCGAAGGCCTGCCCCGCGGTCTGATCGAGGCGGCGGCCTGTGGCCTGCCCATCGTCACGGCGGACGTGCCCGGCTGCCGCGAAGTCGTGGCTCATGGTGAAAGCGGCATCCTGGTGCCGGTCCGCGACGGTCCGGCGACGGCGGCGGCGATTGGGAAATTGCTGGACGATCCAGCGCTGCGCCAATCGATGGGTCGGGTGGCGCGGCAACGGGCCCTGGACGAATTCACGGTCGAGGCCTTCGTCGCCGATACCATGGCGACCTATGACGCGGTCTTGCCGCGCGCGGAGGGCCCTGATGTCAAACTCTGACGCCCGGCCGTTCTTTCTGTTGGCATGCCTGTACGCGCCGGTGGGTGTGATCGCGCCGAAGGCATTGGCGCCATTGTTGTTTGCCATGGGTATTTGGCTGTTGCTCAGGCGCTTGCGCTTGGGGCAGATCCGGCGGCCCTTCCAGGGGCGCATGGCGATGGTGGCCGGGGCGATCGCTCTTTGGTCCCTGCTGTCGGTTCTATGGGCACTTGATACGCCCGCCGCGCTGATGACATTCGCGAAACTGGTGGGCGTGCTGCTTTCGGCATTGCTCTTGCTGGATGGTCTGCGGGACCTGTCCTTTGACGACCATGCGCCTCTGCGCAAAGCGCTGTTGTTGAGCTTTGGCCTCTCGGCCGTGTTGTTGGGCCTTGAAAGTCTGTCGGGTGCCGCCGCGCATCGATGGCTCTATGACTTGCAGGACCGGCGTAACGAGTTCGACGAGACCATTCTGAACCGGGCCGAGGCGCTGCTGTTGCTGGCGGCCTGGCCCGCGGCGCTTGCCTTGTGGCGGTCGGGCCGCCGGGTTTGGCCGTTGATTGCGATTCTGGCGACGGGTGTCATTGTCGTCACCGGTGTCTCGAACTCCAACCATGTCGCAATGGCGGTGGCGTTTATCATCGTGCCGATTGCCTGGTATTTGGGCCCCTGGCTGCAACGAATTCTGGCGGTGCTGATCGTGGCCGGGGTCCTGGCGGCGCCTCTGCTACCGGCGACCTTGCTGACCCCGGACAAATGGGCGGATCACATCGGTGAAAGTTACTATTCCGCCCTGCACCGCTTGCATATCTGGGAGTTCGCGGCCGGGAAAATCGGCCAGGCGCCGCTCCTGGGCTGGGGCATGGACGCCGCCCGGCGGATCCCCGGCGGGGATACCAAATTGCCCGGCGGCGGCAACGTCATGGGGGTTCATCCGCACAACGCCAGTTTGCAAATTTGGCTGGAATTGGGCGGTGTTGGCGCTGTTCTGGCGGCGGCATTCCTGGCGCTTCTCTGGTGCCGGGCCGGGAAATTGGCAAGCAATCATGAAAGGGCGGCGGCAACGGGGCTCCTGCTGGTCGGGTTTGTTGTCGCGCACTTGAGTTTTGGCATCTGGCAAACCTGGTGGATGGCGGCCCTGGCGTTGAGCGGCACGGTTTTTGCCCTCTCACAGCGGCAAACGCCAGAAAACGAAAAGTAAATGAACGATTAAACATATAAAGATTTTTTTATGCTTGCATCCATGCGCCCTGTTTGCTAAATAGCCTCCAGATTTCAACAACTACGATTTTCAGCCATCACATAGGCCTGCATTCGGCGCCTTGATCGCCCGGCGCATTGAGCCTGAGGAAGATTGGGAGACCATCCATGAGCACGTTCACCGACTACAAGGTTGCCGACATTTCCCTGGCCGATTGGGGCCGCAAGGAAACCACAATCGCCGAAACCGAAATGCCGGGCCTGATGGCGCTGCGTGATGAATTCGGTGCATCGAAGCCTCTGGCCGGCGCCCGGATTGCCGGCTGTCTGCATATGACGATCCAGACGGCGGTGCTGATGGAAACCCTGATCGCCCTGGGCGCCGAAGTGCGCTGGTCTTCCTGCAACATCTTTTCCACCCAGGATCAGGCGGCCGCCGCCATGGCCGAGGCGGGCATCCCGACCTTTGCCTGGAAGGGCGAGTCGGAAGAGGAATTCTGGTGGTGCATAGAGCAGACCATCATCGGGCCCGACGGCTGGCGTCCGAACATGATCCTGGATGACGGCGGCGACCTGACCGGGCTGATGCACGAGAAATACCCCGAACTGATGGAGGATGTGCGCGGCCTGTCGGAGGAAACCACGACCGGCGTGCACCGCTTGTATGAGATGGAGAAGGACGGCTCCTTGGCGGTTCCGGCGATCAACGTCAACGATTCCGTCACCAAGTCGAAATTCGACAATCTCTATGGCTGCCGGGAAAGTCTGGTGGACGGCATCAAGCGCGCCACCGACGTGATGATGGCCGGCAAAATCGGCGTCGTCTGCGGCTTTGGCGATGTGGGCAAGGGCTCCGCTGCATCATTGCGCAGCCAGGGCGCCCGCGTCATGGTCACGGAAATTGATCCCATCTGCGCCCTGCAGGCGGCCATGGAAGGCTACCAGGTGGTGACCATGGAGGAGGCCGCCTCGATTGGCGATATCTTCGTCACCTGTACCGGCAATAAGGATGTCATCACCATTGACCACCTGCGGGCCATGAAGGACCGGGCGATCGTCTGCAACATCGGCCATTTCGATAGCGAGATTCAGATCGATGCCCTGCGCAATCACCCCTGGCACAACGTCAAGCCTCAGGTCGACGAGGTCGAGATGCCCGATGGCCGCCGCCTGATCGTTCTGGCCGAGGGGCGCCTGGTCAACCTCGGCTGCGCCACCGGTCACCCCAGCTTTGTGATGAGTGCCTCGTTCACCAACCAGGTGCTGGCGCAGATCGAATTGTGGGAAAAATCGGCCGACTACGAGCGCAAGGTCTACACCCTGCCCAAGGTTCTCGACGAGAAAGTCGCGGCCCTGCATCTGGATAAGCTGGGCGTGCATCTGACAACCCTGAGCGATGAACAGGCCGAATATATCGGCGTCACGGAACAGGGCCCGTTCAAGCCGGAGCATTACCGCTACTAGGACAAACACATCCGGGCGCCGCCTTGCTTGTTTTGCCGGTAAGGGGCGCTTAAGCTTCCGGTGCGGACGAATCGCGTAAGGGGCAATAGCAAGGGCAATGGTGGGTTTGACCACTTTGTTTGCCGTGGCTGCGGGGCTGGGAATTGCCCTGGCCCTTGTGACATGGCGACTTGGCCAGAAAAGCAAGCGGCAATTGGCCGAGGCTAGCAGCGCGGCGGCGGCGTCACGTGCCCGGTTTCGTTCCCTGGAATCCTTGAGCGACGGCGGCTTCGTGGCCTGGCTAGCCGACGGTACTTTGTGGTCCCACGGCTTGCGGAATTTGTTCGATCTGCCCCAGGAGAAAATGACTTCGCTGGAGGAGCTTTCGCCTTTTGTCGCGGCTGACGAATATTCCGAACTGCTGGAGAAAATTGCCCATCTCCGTGAAGACGGGACAGCCTTTGTCCATGAACTGAATACCGCCGATGGCGAAACCATTATCGAGGGTCGCGGCCGGCCCGGCTCCGGTGATGATGTCATCGCGGCGATCGTCTGGCTGCGCAAGATACCCGATGAGGCCCTGCAAGCCCGCGCGACCAGCCAAGGGAACGAAGCGAAATTGTCCGAGGCATCGGAGGCGCTCGACAAATATGTTGCGCTGTTGGCGGACCTGCCCGTTCCCGTATATCGGCGGAATGCGGATTTGGTCATGGTCTGGTGCAATGAGGCCTATGCCAATCTGGTCAACGCCACCGTCGATGAAGTCGTCGCCGCGGGCGGTGTTGAAATCGAAACACCGCTGATACCCAATCAAGCGCAGGCTCTGGCGGAGCAGGTGCAGCGCGACGGCAACAGCAACAGTGAAGGCCGCCATTTCGTGGTCGGCGGTCAACGCCGCACTTTGGAGGTTACCGAAACACCGTCCTCGGGCGGCAAGAGCATTATCGGCTTCGTTCAGGATATCACGCATGTTGAAGAGGCCGAGGTCGAACTGAGCCGTCATATCGACGCGCATGCCGAGGTCTTGAACAACCTTTCCACCGCCATCTCGATATTCGGTCCGGAAAAACGGCTGTCCTATTACAACAACGCTTATGCCGAATTGTGGCAGTTCGAAGAGGACTGGCTCAACCGCGGCCCGACCCATGGTGAGGTCCTCGACGAACTTCGCGAAGGCCGGCGGATTCCTGAACAAACCGACTTTCCCGCATACAAACAGGGCTTCATGCGCCTGTACACCGACCTGTTGGAGACCCGCGAGGACATTATCTACGCCCCCGATGGCCGGGTCTTTCGTGAAGTGATTTCGCCGCATCCGTTCGGCGGGTTGCTGTTCCTGGCGGAGGACATCACCGACAGCCTGGTATTGGAGCGTTCATACAACACATTGATCGCGGTGCAGCAGGAAACCCTGAATAATCTTTATGAGGGGGTTGCCGTTTATGGCGGCGATGGGCGTCTGAAACTGGCAGATTCCGCTTTCGCCCGAATTTGGCAGCTGGATGAAAGTAATTTGGTTGGCGAACCCCATATTTCCGATGTTATCGAAACGGCCCGGGCAACTCTTGCCGATACCCGGGATTGGCCCAAGTTGCGCGAAACGCTGATCGCCCAAGCGACCACGCGGCAAAGTAAGAAGGGCCGCATGCACCGGCGCGACGGCACGGTTATAGATTTTGCAACGGTCGCGCTGCCTGACGGCAACGCCCTGTTCACATATGTCGACGTGACCGACAGTGTGAATGTCGAGATGGCCCTGATGGAACGGAACGAGGCGCTGGAGGCCGCCGATAGGTTGAAGTCGGAATTCCTCGCCAATGTCAGCTACGAGTTGCGTACGCCGTTGAACGTCATCATCGGTTTTACCGAGGTCCTGGGCAACGAATTCTTCGGCACCTTGAACAAGCGGCAAAAGGAGTACACCGCCGATATTCTGCTGTCGTCGAACCAGCTGCTGGACCTGATCAACAACATTCTCGATCTCGCCAGTGTCGAAGCCGGGAAGATGGAATTGGATGTCAATCTGTTCGATGTCCACGAGGTGCTGGAAAATGTCATGACCTTGGCGCGGGAACCGGCAGCCAGGCAAAAGCTGGATCTGGTTTTGGATTGCCCAGCCGATTTCGGCGCCATTGAAGGCGACGAGCGGCGGATCAAGCAGGTCATGTATCGATTGTTGAGCAACGCCCTGAAATTCTCCAATGCTGGCGGCCAGATCAAGATCGGTGCCATTCGCCAGGACGACATGGTTGGTTTGTATATCGCCGACAAGGGCATCGGGATGAGTCAGACCGATCAGGATCTGGTGTTTGAAAAATTCCAACAGGCCGCGCCGACTGATCGTCAGCGCAGCGTTGGACTCGGCCTGTCCCTGGTCAAAAGCTTTGTTGAGCTGCATGGCGGCCATGTACAATTGGACTCGGCCTTGGGTGAAGGTACGACAGTGACCTGTTTTCTACCGCCCAGTCAGACCAGCGCCGAAATTGTCTCGGCTGCCGGTGATGGGGATTGAGTATTTCCCGAACCGCGACAACGCAACGCTTCATGCCGGATGCGGCCGCGACGGTTACGGCGGCGGCAGCCGTGGCGAAATTGGCCCGGCGGGGCGATGTGTTTTGCCTGATCGGGGCCTTGGGCGCCGGCAAAACCACGTTCGCCCGCGGCTTTCTGCGCGCCCTGGGTATCGAGGAAGAGATCCCCAGCCCAACCTTCAATCTGCTGCTGACCTATGACACGGCGCCGGGCACGGTCTGGCATTTCGATCTGTATCGTCTGGGCAGCCCTGACGAGGTCATTGAACTGGGCCTGGAGGACGCCTTTGCCGACGGCATTTGCCTGATCGAATGGCCCGACCGTCTTGGACCCTGGCTGCCCGAGGCGCGGATTGAAATTCATCTGACCGACAGCGACGACGGTGTCGGTCGGTGGCTTGAGCTGTGTGCCACGGGACCAGGGGCGGAGCGCTGGCAAGGGCCATGGTGAGCCCGGATCAGGCGACGAATTTCCTGGCTGCCGAGGGCTGGCATGAGGCCAATCGCGAACCCTTGGCCGGCGATGCCTCGACCCGGCGCTACGAACGGCTGGTCCAGGGGGATCGCCGCGCCCTGTTGGCGACGCTCCCGCCGGGAGAGCGCCATGATGACTTCGTCCTGATCGCCGGTTTGTTGCATGACGTGGGCCTGTCGGCACCACGGATCTTGGCCGCCGGCCGTGATCATGGCTTGTTGTTGGTCGAGGATTTTGGCGACGATACCTATACCGCGTTGTTGGACGGCGGCGCGGACGCCCAGCCATTGTACGAACTTGCCGTTGACGCATTGATCCATCTGCACCGGACCTTCGCCGGTCCGGCCGGAACGGCCCTGCCGAAATATGACCGGAACCTGTTTCTCGAACAAACCATGCTGTTCTGCGAGATCTATCCGCCGACCGTCCTTGATACGTTCGACGAAGCGGCCGTTCGCGGCTTCGAGGCCGCCTGGCGGGCGCCTTTGGCGCGCGCAATGGCGGTACCGCAATCGTTGCTGTTGCGGGATTTTCATGCGGGTAATCTGTTCCGGCTGCCGGAGCGGGACGGCGTACGGGCTTGCGGCCTGATAGATTTCCAGGATGGAGGTATCGGCCCCGTGACCTATGATCTGGTGTCTCTATTGCAGGATGCCCGCCGCGATGTCCCAGCCGGGATCACCGCTGCCTGTTTGGCCCGCTATGGCGCCGCGTTTCCCGAACTTGACCAAGCCGCATTCGAAACATCCTACGCCGTGCTTGCGGCACAGCGTCATGTCAGGGTTATCGCCATCTTCACCCGGCTGGCCGATCAGGGAAAACCCGGCTATCTGGAGTACATGCCGCGCTTGTGGCGCCTGCTGGCCCGGGCCCTGACCCATCCCGCCCTAGCTGATGTCGCGGCCTGGTTCGAGGTCCATCTGCCAGCGGCGGTACAGGTAGGCCAGCAGTCCCGCCAACAGGGGCGGTCCGACGGGGATGCCAACGGCGTTTAGAGGCATCATGATCAGGGGCAGGATCCAGCAGCATGCGGCGATGGAAAGCTCACCGCGCCGCCAGCCGCTCTCGAACGCCAAACCTGCCAGGCAGACTAACGCCACTGAAACCAGGCCCATGTCGTAGTTGAAACCCTGGGGGCTGGCGACCAGGGTCGCGACGAACAGCAAGGACACTTTCAGATGCCATTCACCGCCGCCACGAAAGACCCGATAGACCAGCACGGCGGCGGTTACGGCGGCGATGGCCTGAACCAATTGACTGAGCCACAAAGGCAGGCCGACAATGCGTCCGGCCATGAACCAGCCTGGCATCATCCATTGAAACGGCCCGTTGCCTTCGGCCATGAAGCGCATCTGATGGGGCAGGGTGGACTGCAGGAACTGCCACCAGGCTTCGCTGCCATACATCCATGCGGAGGCCGCGATGAAAAGGCCCGCCGTCAGAGCCGCCGCCACGATGCTCCGCCACTGCCGCATGGCCAGCAAAGCCACGGGGATCATCAGGCCCAAATGCGGCTTGAAGGTCATGAGGCCAAACATCACGCCCGCCAGAACCGGCCGCCGGGGCAGCAACGCGAAGCCGGATAGGGCCAGGGCGGTGGTGAAAAACCCGTTTTGGCCGAGAAAAACGTTCACAAAACTGGACGGCGCCAAGAGCAGCAGCCAGGGTGCGAATTTGCCCGGCCAAAACTTTTGGGCAGCATAAAACACCAGGCCCAGGCCGCAAAGCGTCCACAGGATGAAGGCCCAGCGATAGGGCAGGCTGGATAGCTGTTCGGTCAGCACCAGGGCGTGCGGCGGATAGGACCAGAAATGAAATGGGAACTTTGGTCCCATATGTTGCCGTTGTGCCGCCAGGAATTTCTCCTGGTCAAAGATTTCAAGCGTGCGGTCCGCCTCGACCAATTGCGAGGCGGTCCACATGTTGATGAAATCGCGGCCGACCGCATGGTTCAAGCCATCGTTATCTCCCCGCCATAGCGAGATATAGGCAAGGGACAGCGCCAGACAGGCCGCCGCGACGCCCATGCTCAGAACGATGACCAGGCCTCGACGCGAACCTTGTGGACCCATGCTATCTGCTGTCACGGGCGCTCCTGTCGAATGTTCATTCCACGGAATAGGCCTGGACGAAACCGGGGTCGATGGTCAGGCCCAGCCCCGGACGGTCGGGGATATCGATCCGGCCATTCGTAACGGGGAAGTTTTCTGCCACCAGATCATGCATCAGCGGATTGTGGCCCAGGGAATATTCCACCGTGAAAGCGGCCGGCGCGGTGGCGCAGATTTGCAGACCGGCGGCGAACATGATCGCGCCGCCCCACATATGCGGCGCCAGGCGGATCTGATGGCTGGTGGCCAGGGCGGCGATACGCATGGCCTCGGTAATGCCGCCGCAAATGGCCAGATCAGGCTGAAAGATGTCGACCGCCCGGGCCAGGGCCAAATCACGAAAGTCAAAGCGGGTAAAGATGCTCTCGCCGGCCGCGATGGGGATATCCGTGCTGGCCCGGATCTCGGCACAGCCGGGGATGTCATCCGCCGTCACCGGCTCCTCGAACCAGGCCAGGTCATAGTCCGTGACCAGGCGGCAGAAACGCTTGGCCTCGGCGCAATCAAACGTGCCATGGGCATCGGCCATGATGCCCACATCGTCGCCCAGATACTTGCGGGCCGCGGCGACCCGTTGGGCGGATGTCCTGGCATCGCCGTCGGCGGACCCGACGCGCATCTTCACGGCGCCAAAGCCGCCGCCCTCGATATAGCCCGCCAATTGCTCGCCGATACTTTCCGCCGGGGCCCAGCCGCCCGAGGCATAGGCCGCCAGATCATCCCGGCATTTGCCGCCCAGTAGCTGCCAGACCGGCACGCCCTGCGACTGGCCCAGGATATCCCATAGGGCGATATCAATACCGCTGATCGCGGAAATGGTCAGGCCGCGCCGGCCCAGGGCGGGAAAGACGTGGCCCCGTTCGATGGCAAAATGGGTCCGGCTGCCGTTGTACATCTCCTCCCAATGGCCGGCGATACGGCGGGCATCCCGGCCCACCAATTGCGTTCCCAATTCATCCTGGATCAGAGCCACCAACGCCTTGCCGTCGCCCAGATTGCCGACGCCCGCCTTGGCTTCGCCGTGGCCGACCAGGCCGCCCTCGGTCTCGATCCGCACCAGCACCGTGTTGAAGGACCGCATGCGCCCGAAGTCGGAGGTATGCTGCCGATCCTCGGGGATCGGCACCTCCAGCCAGTTTGCCTCAACCGATCTGATTTTCATCCGCGGCGTTTCCTTTTTGCATCCATCATGATTTCACCCAGGGCCTTTCCGACTATCGTCGAACCACCCGGCCTGCCCGCTCCCCCTCCCGGCCACCCACGGGATCATACTCATTGGGTGGCCGGGAGGG
>CAZVYX010000056.1:0-36037 GCA_964631725.1 uncultured Rhodospirillaceae bacterium
ACCGAGACCTACACCATGAACATGGACATGCGCATGATGCAGGAGCGGGTCAAACAGGATCCGATCTATGTACAGATGTTCAAGGATGCCGGTTATGGCGAGCCTTCCAACGGTTCCATCCGCAAGGCGATACCGGAATATCTGAAAACCCTGACCTCGCGCGGCGCACCCTTTGATACCGGCAAGATGTCGGATGCGGCGCGACGCGGCTTTGATCTTTTCAAGGGCAAGGCCGGTTGCGCGCAATGTCATTCCGGGCCCCGCTTCACCGACGATCAGCCGCACAACACGGGCGCGCCGGAAAATCCGGATATCTGGTCGAATCCCCTGCGCCACGTCACCTACGTGTCGTTCGCCAAATTCATGGGCCTTGAAAACTACATGAACCACCGCCGCGATGTGGGCGCCAATATCCGCCTACAGAAGGCCGATGGCTCCAATGTCGGTACGTTCATGACGCCAACCCTGCGCGAGTTGAAGCAGACGGCGCCGTATATGCACAACGGCATGATCAAGACCTTGGCCGAGGTGGTCGCCTTTTACAATCGTGGCGGCGGCAACGATGCCAACAAGGATGCGCGCATGAAGCCGCTGGGCCTGAGTTCGGAAGAGCGGTCCAATCTGGTGGCCTTCCTGGAAGCCTTGTCGGGCGATGCCCTGACCGGGCCCGAGCACGTCTGGAAAGACAAGATCAACGTGAACTACACGGCGATCGAAGACTGGCTGCAGAAGAAGAATTAGGAGCAGGGCTATGAAAAAGGGCAAAACACTATCCCTCGCGGTCATCGCGATCGCTTTCGGTCTTGGCTCCACTGCCTCGGCCGATGTCAATCCACCGCTGGCCGCACTGCCGCCAGTACCGGTTCCCAAGGATAATCCGCAATCGGCGGAAAAAATCGAACTCGGCAAGTTGCTGTTCTTCGATTCCCGTATTGGCGGCGACGCATCCGTTTCCTGCGCCGACTGCCATGCGCCGAAGCAGGGCTGGGGCTTCAATGATCCCCTCTCGCGCGGCTATCCAGGCGTGATCCATTGGCGCAACAGCCAGACCGTGATCAACTCCGCCTATCTGGGCAAGTTGTTCTGGACCGGTTCGGCCAAGTCGCTTGAGAACCAGGCCCCCAGCGCCGCGCTCGGCGCGGTTTCGGGCAATGGCGAGCGGGACATGGTGGAGGCACGCCTCGCCTTCATTCCCGAGTACGTCAAGCGCTTCAACAAGGTGTTCGGTGATGATTGGCCGAAGGTCAACAATGTCTGGAAGGCCATGGCGGCGTTCGAGCGCACCTTGATCCACGACAACACGCCGTTCGACAAATACATGCGCGGCGACAAAACGGCGCTCAACGAACAGCAGGTGCGCGGCCTTAAACTCTTCGAAGGCAAGGCCAATTGCATCGAGTGCCACAACGGGCCGCTGCTGACCGACCAGAAGTACTACAACCTCGGGCTGCCAAGGGCCGAGGAATGGTTGGACAACGGCATGGCGCAGGTCACGTTCCGTTATGAACAGTACGCCAAGGGCGTCACGGAGGAGTTGTACCGCAAGATCAAGGACGATGCGGGCCTCTACTATCGCACCAAGCAAAAGCGCGATATGGGCAAATTCCGCACGCCGCCGCTGCGTTACACCGCCTACACGGCACCGTTCATGCATGCCGGTTCGTTCTTTGATTTCGACGAAGTCGTCGATTTCTACAATGACGGCGGCGGCAGCAACGAATTCACCGATGGCACATTGGCCAGCAACAAGACGCCGTTGTTGAAGCCGCTTGGCCTGACGGATGAAGAGAAGGCTGACCTAATTGCATTTCTGGAAGCCCTGAGTGGCCCGGAAATCAAGATGGCGACGCCGAAGCTGCCGCCCTACGCACCGTTGCCTGCAACGACGAATTGAAGGTACCCAACAAATGACAAATCAAATACAGATGCCTGAACCCGGCGCGCGCAAATTGCCGTCGAAGAAGGATCACCCGGCGGGTAAATGCCTGATCTCACGGCGGAAGATGCTGTTTTCCTCCGGTCTGGCAACGGCGACGGTCATGGTCACGGTGAATGCCGGACCGGCGGCCGCCAAGGCTCCGGCCATGGTTGCGACCTACCCGCGCAAGAAGATCGCCAAGTTGAGTGAGTTGAAAACCGACCAGCCGATCGGTTTCGAGTATCCCGACGGCGGCGCCTACGCCGCGTCCATGGTGGTCAAGATGGGCACCGAAGCCGGCGGCGGGATCGGGCCGCAAAAGGACGTGGTTGCCTTCAACTACTTCTGCACCCATCAGGGCGGCGATCTGTCGGACACCTATAAGGGCGATACCAAGTCCCTTGGCGCCTGTCCGTTGCATCTGTCGACCTACGATCTGACGCGGCACGGCATCCTGATTTCCGGCCAGGCCTATCAGAGCCTGCCGCAGGTGCTGCTCGAGCTTGACGGTGACGACATTTATGCCGTCGGCGTGTTCGGTCTGATCTTCGGCCGCTATGACAACCTGCAGGGATAGGAGATAGAGTAATGTCTACGCCTTATTACATTCCGGAAACCAATGTGCCTCTCCCGCCCAAGAATGCAGAGGTCATCACCACCGCGTGCGATTACTGCATTGTCGCTTGCGGCTACAATGTCTACCGCTGGCCCGTGGCCGGTGGCCATGACGGCGGACCCAAGGCCGAAGAGAACGCCTTCGGGGCCAATTTCCCGGTCGAAACCCTTGGACCCTGGGTGGCGCCCAACCAGCACAACATCGTGCTGCACAACGGCGAACCGCATCATGTTGTGATCATCCCCGACAAGGACACGAAGTTCGTCAACACCGATGGCGATTCAAGTCTGCGTGGCGGCTGCATCGCGCAGAAATGCTACAATCCACAGTCCCCGACCCGCGACCGGCTGAAATCGCCGATGATGCGGATTTACGGTATCCTGCAACCGGTACCGTGGGACTTCGCATTGGATGTGGCGGCCGAGGTCGGCAACTACGTGCGGACCAAGCACGGCTCCAACGCCTTCGGCGTCAAGACCTTCTCGTATCAGTATATCGAGAACACTTACGCCATTTCCAAGTACGCGTTGCGCCACGTCAACACGGCCAACTTCACCTTCCATGACACGCCGTCCGATGTCTCCTCGACGCCGGGCTTCCGTGACGCCGGTTTCGACAATTTCGGCCCGGCCTACGAAGACTGGATGAACGCCGAGACCTTGCTGGTCTGCGGCACCGATCCGTATGAGACCAAGACAATCCTCTGGACCCAGTGGATTATGAAGGGCATCCAGAACGGTCAGAAGTGCATCATGATGAACCCGCGCCGCACCGCCGGCGTGGCCTATGCGGAGAAGAACGGCGGCCTCTGGCTCGACGTTAATCTCGGCACGGATCTGTTGGTGGTCAATTCCATTGCACGGGTCATCGTCGAGGCCGGCTGGCAGGATTCCGAATGGATCAAGGACTGGGTTAACAACAAGTGGGGCTCCTCCTCGGGCTTTGGCCAGGGCACCCGGAACACGCCATGGCAATGGCGCACCACCTGGGGCAAGTTCCAGACCAAAGGCTTTGATGACTGGAAGAAATGGCTGTTGTCGCAGGACGAGTTCAAGCCCGCGAACGCCGCCAAGGTTGCCGGGATCGACGTCAACAAGATCCTGACGGCGGCTGAATGGATGGCCAAGCCCAAAGCCGGCAAGCGGCCCAAGACCTCGATCATGATCGAGAAGGGCTTCTATTGGTCCAACAACACCGGCAATACCATGGCCATCAGTGCCCTGGCGATTACCGTCGGTGCCGGCGGCAGGCCGGGCCAGGTTGTCGGCCGGGCCGGCGGCCATCAGCGTGGCGGCCAGCGCGGCGGCAAGTATCCCCGCAACAAGTCGCCCATGAAGGTGCCGGGGCGTCGGCGCCGGGCCTTGGATACGGATACCTGGACAATGTCGGGGCATACGCGTTTCGCCCATGTCATCGGCACGACCTGGATCCAGTCCATGTGCGGCAGCCAGCAGTTGGCCAAGCGGTTCGAGGAATTGACCGTCGCCAATCCCCACCAGGTGCGCTCCTACGACAAGCAGGACATCATCGACACCCTGAAGCGGCGTGCCGATTCAGGGGGCATGGTGGTGGTTAACCAGGATATCTATCTGGTCGATCCGATCGGCAACCGTTACGCCGATATCATCTTCCCGGCGGCCACCTGGGGTGAAGACACCTTCATGCGGGCCAACGGCGAGCGGCGTCTGCGCACCTATAACAAATTCTATGACGCGCCGGGTGAGGCTAAACCGGACTGGTGGATCATCGCCCAACTGGCCAAGCGCATGGGCTTCGACGGCTTCGATTGGAATAATTCCAACGATGTGGCCGAAGAATCTGCCCGCTTCTCGCGCGGCAGCCGCAAGGACTTCAACATGATCAAGGTCGCGGCCCACCGCGAAGGCAAGACCCTGCATCAGAAGTTGAGCGAGTTCGGTACCAACGGCATCCAGGGCCCCGTCTACATGGAGGATGACGGCACCCTGGTTGGCACCAAGCGGCTGCACGATACCACCCGCAAGCTGCCCGAAACGGGCCCCGCGGCCGGTAACGTGTTCAACAAGAAGCTGACCCATTTCAACAGTCAGACCGGCCGTTGCAACATCGAGAAATCCCCATGGTCCCTGTTCTCGGACTATTGGGAATGGATGAGCCCGAAGGGCAACGAGTTGTGGTGCACCTCCGGGCGGACCAACGAACGTTGGCAGTCGGGCTTCGACGATCGGCGCCGGCCTTACATCGTTCAGCGTTGGCCGGACAACTACGTTGAAATCCATCCCGATGACGCCAAGGCGCGCGGCATCGAGAATGGCGATATGTTGATGGTCTATTCCGACCGTGTGCCCAACCTGAAGGAAACCACCTTGGGTGTCGAGGGAAGCGACTATTCCTTCTCCGGGCAGATGAAGGCCGGAAATGTGGAACTGACAAGGGCCGCCGTAACCGGCGTCGCCATGGTCACGCGCCACATCAAGAAGGGCATCATCTTCATGGACTTCCTGCATACTTCGCAGCCTGCGAATGCCCTGGAAGGCCGTGTCGTCGATTGGATCAGTGGCAACTACAACTACAAAATGGGTGTTGCCAATGTGAAGAAGATCGGTGAATCGCCCTACAAGAACACCTTCCGGTCGATGTCCTTCGCACCGAGGGATATCATCTGATCGCACCGCGGGCCCGGGTCTGAACATTTTGTTCAGCCGGGCCCGCGTCGCGTTTGGAGCTGCTAATTGGAATGACTATAAAATATTAGAATTTGGTTATTTAAATATGACGACCCAATCCCGGAAATCGCAACACGGTCGCCCCTCGCCGGGCGCCGAAACGGAAACCATGGCGCTTGATGCGTCCGTATGCCGGACATTGGCGGAGATTCTGGGCAGTGGCCTCGATGTTCACCGCTGCCTGGCGGCGCAGGCCCTGGGCCGGATTGGTGATCGCCGCGCGGTGGAGCCGCTGATCGGCGCCTTGCTGGATGAGGACGAGGACGTCCGTACCGATGCCGCGACCGCGCTGTCGGAACTGGCTGATCCCGCGTCCGGCCGGCAG
This sequence comes from uncultured Rhodospirillaceae bacterium, assembly GCA_964631725.1. Taxonomy (GTDB): domain Bacteria; phylum Pseudomonadota; class Alphaproteobacteria. Next base: position 5,565 of record CAZVYX010000056.1, read on the forward strand.
TTGCTGGACAATCTGTTGGGCGATCCATGCGCCGAGGTCAAAGTGGCGGCGATCGAAACCCTGGCGAAACTGGGAGAGCAGGACGTCATCCCCTGGCTCCGGCGTATCGTCAAGGGGCGGGACGAGGAGATTAACTGGGACGAGCAGGAGTTCTATTCCAGCGGCTGGGACGACTGGGTTGATATTCAGGTCAAGGCGGTTCAGGCCCTGGCCGATCTCAATGCCGGCGAGGCCGTGCCCGACATCGTCGAGGCCATGCGGGACGAGGGCGGCCAGGACATGACGGAAGCCGCCTTTAAGGCCTTCGCGCGCATGGGCCGGCCGGGGATCGACGCGCTGGAGGGATATCTGGGTGAGGATTCGACCCGGCTGCGCCGGCGCGCCGCGGCCGCTCTGGCGGCTTCTGACGAGGAAGCGGCGTCGGCGCCATTGGCCCGCGCCCTTGCCGATCCCGCCCCATCGGTGCGCGCGGCGGCCTTGCGGGCGCTGGCGAAACGGCGCCCCGGTGATGCCCGCTTGAACCGGTTCATGGAAGATCCCGACGCTGCTGTCCGGGCCGAGGCGGCGACGCTGCATGGCCAGTATCAACAGGTCCGCCTGCGCGCCTTGATCGGTGATCTCTCGGCCAATGTGCAGGTCGCGGCCTTGACGGCCCTGGCCGAGGTCTATGACGGCCCCGGCGACGAGCTGCTGGTATCGGCACTGCGGGCGAAACTTGATGATGACCACGATGCCGTTGTTGTTGCCGCTGCCCAGGCCCTTGCCAAACTGGCGCCGGAGGTGGCCGGCTACGAGTTGAGCGCACTGCTGGCCGACCATGGCTGTTCCGTCGATGCCCGCCTGGGGGCCTTGCAGGGCCTGGCCAAGGCCGGCGGTGAGCAGTCGGTCGAGGCGCTGGTCGGCGTGATCGATGATGACGCCCGGCAGATCCGCCTGGAAACCATGTCGGCTCTGGCGCGCATGGCCCGTGGCGATGATATGTGGCCCAATGCAGCCAGCGAGGCGTTGCTGTCGGCCTTGAACGGTGCCTATGAGCCGGAAGATGGGCCTGAAGTCGCATCAGAATCTGCCGGGGACGTACCGCAACCTGAAGCGGCCCGAGAGGCCCCGGCGGAACTGCGCAAGGACGAGGGTGACGGCGCCTTTCCAACTTCGACCATGAATGCGATTCTGGCCGATACGCCGGAGGCCGGCGACCATTTGAACCTGCCCAAGGAAGGCGTCGAATTGACGCCCACCGACATGGAACGCCTTGCCCTGGCCAAGCAGATCAAGCGCAAGAAGCGTGTCTCTTTGGTGCCGAAAGTGGTTCTGCACGAGGATATCCGCCGTTTCGCGGCCAGGGTTCTGGGCGATGTGGATCAAGTGCAGGTGGCGCAAGAACTGGCCGTGGCGTTGGGCTCCGATGACGGTGAAGTCCGCCTTGCCGCCGCCGATTCCCTGGTGCGCATCGGCGAGAGGACCGGGCCGTTCCCGGACGACGTCGAGGATGCCATCGTCACCGCGATGACGGCGGCGGAGCGGGACATGAAGCTGTTGCTGATCCGTGCCCTGGCGGCGTGTGAGGGCGAACAGGTCGTGGGTCTTTTGACGGGCTACCTCGACGATGGCGATGCCTTCCTGCGTCAGGAGGCCATCCGCGCGCTGGCCAAATTGAACGGCGTCAGCGGTGAGGCCGCCGTCCGTATCGGCGCGCTGCTCAACGATCCCGATCCGGCGGTCCGCCAGAGTGCGGCCGAAGCCGTCGCGGGTACGGGACGTGAAGACGCGGTTCAGCCCTTGGTGGATTTCGCGCTTTCGTTCGAGGGCTACCACGGCAACCGCACCGCGCGGCTGTTGCGGGACCTTGATGGACCCCGGGCCACGGCACTGTTTATGGATGTGCTTCATGACGAGGCGCGCAGGCGGACATGGGCTGTGGCCATCGAAGCCTTGGCGGAATTGAATTGTTCACAACCCCTCCGGACCGATACGGTCGCGGAGCGGACAGACATGGATACGAACACGGATAACAGAGGGGAATTCCTATGAAATCCAGCAAGACCATTATCGGACTTACACTTGGCGTTATTGCCGGCATGGCCCTGGCAATGCCGGCTGATGCGGCGAAACGGGGCAAGTACAAGGAAGTGGCCGTCGCCGACGGCGGCGCCGTCACCGGCAAGGTCAGCTTCGAAGGTGCATTGCCAGCCGATGCCGTCGAACAAATCCTGATCACCAAAAACCCCGAGGTTTGCGGCAAGGGCGAGCGCTCGGTCACCTGGGTTGATGTCAAGGACGGCGCCCTGCGCGGCGCCTTTGTCTTCATCTCCAAGATCAAGGCGGGCAAGAAATGGGCCAAGCCAGAGATGGGCGAATATCTGGTCAATCAAAAGGACTGCGCCTTCACGCCCTGGGCCCAGGTCGTTAGGCCGGGACCGATCGTCATCCGCAACAGCGACGCCGGCGTGCTGCACAACATCAACGCCCGTGAGCTGATCGGCGTGGAAAAGGGCCGGGTGGTCAAGAAAACCCTGTTCAACTTCGGCCAGCCTGATCCGGGCGATATCAAGGACAAGATCAAGCCGCGGCGGTCGTCCTATATCGGCATCAACTGCGAGGCCCATAACTTCATGTTCGGCTTCATCATGGCGCCGACCCATCCCTATGCCGTCGTGGTCGGCGATGACGGCTCATTCAGCATCGATAACATCCCGCCGGGCAAGTACACCCTGAAAGCCTGGCATCCCCGCTATGGCGTCAAGAAGACCAAGATCACGGTGGCCGCCAAGGGTTCGGCGGAAGTCAACTTCACCTATTCCGACGCCAAGTAAACCCTTGCACCAGTCTTGGTGCGGTGGCGCGAACTGATCCATGAAAGCTGGGAAGCGGACGATGGCACAAAGAAAATGGAGTGGCATTTTCGGCTCCGGGTGGTTGGGCGCCCGGGCCGGGAAGGTGGGCCTGGCGGCTTTGGTCGTGCTGGGCCTGACCGTCGCCGCGAGCCCGGCTTTTGCCTTGGAGGAGAATGTCTACCGGCAGTTCATGGGCATCGATTCCAGGCGCCTGGTCTGGTTCCTGGCGCAAATGCATCTGTTCTTTGGCGCCTTCGTTCTGGGCGTGCCGCTGTTCGCGGTAATTATCGAGGTTGTCGGCAACAGTAATAAAGACCCCAAGTTCGACAATCTGGCCTATGAATTCACCTCATTGTTAAGCGTCGCTTATGCCACCACAGCCGCCTTGGGTGGCCTGCTGGCCTTTGCCCTGTTCACCTTGTATCCGACCTTCATGGGCTACATGGCGGGCATCTTCAAGGACGTCATGTTCCTCTACGCGCTGCTGTTCTTTGGCGAGACCTTCGCGCTGTATATGTACTATTACGGCTGGAGTTGGCTAAAGGGCGGCGGGCTGTTCTCCAAGCCCGCGCGATTGGTTTTCAAGGGCCTTGCCCTGGTCACCGCCGCTTGCGGCCTAGCCTTCCTGATGGGCCTTATCGGCCCGGAGATGCGGGTCGATACGAAGTGGTTCATGTTCCTGCTTTATATCCTGCCCCTGGCGGTTGGCTTCTGGATTATCCGCGACCGTAAAACGACGCATATCTTCATCGGCATCCTGCTGAATATCTTCGGCACCGCGATCATGCAATTGGCCAATTCCTGGGCCGGCTTCATGATGAGCCCGACCGGTGTCGACGGCGACGGTGCCTTTGTCGGCACGGTCTGGAATGCCTTTGAGAATATTCTGGCGACGCCGATCGCCATTCACCGCATGCTCGGCAATCTGGCCTTTGGCGGATTGGTGGCCGGCGCCTACGCGGCGGTCAAATTCATCGGCGCCAAGACGGCCGAGGACAAGGCGCACTACGACTGGATGGGCTATATCTCCAATTTCGTCGCCATCGCGGCGCTGATCCCGCTGCCCTTCGCCGGCTACTATCTGGGCCGGGAGGTCTATTCCACATCCGCCGTCATGGGCAACAACATGATGGGCGGCGACTTCTCCTGGACCTTCATCATCCAGGCCATGCTGGTGGGCTCGCTGTTCGTGATCTCCAACTACTACCTGTGGAGCGGCATGACCCGCATCCCCGGCGCTGAACGCTACTACAAATTCATCAAATACATACTGTTTGCATTAATCGTCTCATTCGCGATCTGGCTGACGCCTCATAACCTGCCGCTGACCTCTCTGGAGGTGGGCCAGATGGCCGGCAGCCAGTACCATCCCGTGCTGAAATTCCTCGGGCTGATGCCGGCCAAGAACGCGGTGGTCAACCTGATCATCCTGGCGACCTTCTTCAGCTTCCTGCTGTACCGCCGGGGTAACATGGTGGACGCGGTCTCGATCCGGGATCAGGGCAAGGGTGCCAAGATCGCCATTATCGTTATCGGTGGCGCCGCGATCGCCTTGGTGGCCCAGTATGCCGTGACCATGTTGAGCATGGACCCGGCGGAACTGGACCTGCCCGCCGACCGCGCCGAATACATCCGCATGATCGGCTATCTGCTGGTCTTTGAGTGCTTTGCCGGTGTCGTGGCGATCATTCTGGCCCTGATGGACAAGGGCAAGATCGGCCAGGTGATTTACCTGGCAGTAACGGCGTTCAACGTGACCATATTCCTCGGCGTTTGGGGTTTCGTGGTGATGGAGAAAGCCTCGCCGGTGCTGCGCAACGTCGCCGTGGCCCAGTTCATGCAGTTGATCAGTTGCCTGATCCTGGTCTCGGTCATCGATGCCTTCCTGTTCAAGCGGGCCAAGTCCCTGGGCGAATTGCAGTGGGGCAAGATGACCGTGCGTTCACAGTACGCCTTGTTGCTGCTGACCTTCGTGATCACCATGAACATGGGGCTGATGGGCTTTATCCGCTCCGGCCTGCGCGGTGATTGGCACATTTTCGGCGTCATGCGCGACACCTCGGAATGGGCCTATACGCCAAGCAATTTTGTCATGACCCAGCAGGTCGGCGGCGCCGTGCTGCTGTTCATGATCGGCTGCGCCTTTATGTTCTGGCTAGGCGGTGTCGCCTCCAAGAAGTCGGAGGATTGATGCCATGAACGTGACAATTACCCGGGTCTTTCCATTCCTGTTGATCGTGTTGGGTGTCTACCTCTGGATCGGTTATTCCATTACCGAGCTGACGGGCGGTGAACGCAAGACCTCCGCCGCCGTTGATGTCAGCCCCGAGGGCGGCGAGGCGATCTATTGGGGCAAGGGCCGCTGCTTCACCTGCCACAGTGTCGGCGGCCAGGGTAGCGCCGTGCGCGGCCCGAACCACGGCCAGTTCGGCGAGAAATTCCCGCTGCCGATGGGCGCCCGCGCGGCCGAACGAGCCAAGGAACGGTCGGAGAAGGAAGGTACTGAATTTACCGCCGTTGATTACATGGTCGAGAGCATGGCGTCTCCCGGCGCCTACGTGGTTAATGGCTACAAGAACGAGATGGCGGTGGTTTATGCGCCGCCGATCTCCTTGAGCCTGAAGGAGATCAAGGCGGTGGTGGCCTACCTGATGTCCCTGGGCGGCGATCTTGACATGGAAGCCATCGATGCCATGCCAAGCGAGGTAACCGCGGCCTTCTATTCCAAGATTTCGGCGGCGGCGGAAGCCGGCGGCGGCGATCCTAGCGCCGGCGCCATTGTCTACGAGGACAATTGTTCGGAATGCCACATCCTGGCCGAGGAGGGCGACGAGATCGGCCCGGCCCTGGACGGCATCGCCGCCAAGGGCCTGAAATTCATCTCGGAAGCCATTCTGCAGCCGACCAAAACCATAACCAAGGGTTTTGAAACCTATGTCGCCATCAATAAGGAAGGCCGTCAGACCATCGGTCTGAAGACCCGCGACGAAGGCGGAGAAATCGATATCACCAAGGCCAACGGCGACGTGATCACCCTTGCCAAGGAAGATATCAAGGAAATCAAGATCGACGATACCAAGAGCGTCATGCCCGATGATTTGTCCGAGGCGATGACGGTCAAGGACTACCAGGACATCTTGTCTTTCCTGATGCTGCAAAAGCCCAAGGCGGCGGAATAGGCGGGGATCCGATGAGGCAAGTCATGAATAATCCAGCGATGGGCGACCAACCATGAAGAAACTGAGAATTGGCAGCTTCCTATCGGTCGTGCTGACCCTGCTTGTCATCTATGCCCTAGTGAAATGGGGCATTCCGGCCATGTCGCGGGAGATAACCTCGCTGCCCTTCCCACTGCCGGTTCCCGGCACCTTGATGTTCTTCTACATGGTGCTGACGATCGTCGCGCTGTTCCTGTATGTGACATTCTCGGAGGAAGGCCTGACGGATTTCCTGCGCCCGGTGAAGAAGCTTCTGCGCGGCGGCTACACCAAGGCCCTGCGCGCGGTCGTGCTGACCGCCATTCCGGCGGTCATCGGCTGGCAGGTCTACGAGATCGTCGTGCCGAAGGTTGAGGTGCCGTCATCGCTGCGTATTCAACATCCCTCATCCAACTTCCCGAAAAGCTTCGAGGCCAAGAAAAACCCAGTCGCCGATCCGACCGAGGCCCAGGTCGACGCTTTCGTCGAACAGGCCAAGGCTGACGAAGTCGTCTTCATCGCCCAGGTCCAGGAAGACATCGACCGCTGGGCCGATGAGACCGAGCCTGATCACACGTTGGAATTCTTCCCTGGCAGCGCCATGAAGCAACTGGTCGGCCAACTCGAAGGTGGCAGTATCGACAAAGCGGTGGCAAAAGCCGCGTTGCTGGAGAAGAACCTGTTCGAGGGCCGGGCGCTTTACGCCATGAACTGCCGGGCCTGCCACGGCGACAGTGTCGCGGGCGACGGACCCATGGCGGATGGCTTCAAGCTTCGCCCCATCGATTTCACCGACAACGGCACGATCGAGACCATCGTCGAGGGCTATACCTTCTGGCGCGTCACCAACGGCGGTCCCGGGCTGCCGACGGAGGCGACGCCCTGGGACTCGGCGATGCCGGAATGGAAGCTCAGCCTGACCGAGGATCAACGCTGGCGGATCATTCTGGCCGAGTATGACCTGGCCCAAAAGACGCCGCGTATACCGGAGAGCCACTGATGCGGAGCAATATTAAATTCCACGCCGCCGCCATCGCCGCTCTCGCGCTCGTTTGGCTGTCGGCGCCTGTTTGGCTGTCGGCACCGGCCCAGGCCGCCTTCACGCCCTCTAAACCGATGCCCGAGGCCACGGACGAACTGTTGGAAAAGGGCCGCGGGATCTATTTCCAGCGCTGCAGCTTCTGCCATGGCCTGTTGGGCGATGGCGAGGGGCCGGCGGCAAAATACCTGGACCCACGGCCGCGCGATTTCACCCTTGGCACCTTCAAGTTCCGCACCACGCAAAGCGGCGAGCTGCCGACCAACGAGGACATGTTTCGCACCGTCAGCCGGGGCCTGCAGGGCACGGCGATGCAATCCTTTGACAGCGATCTGTTCAAGAACGGCTTGAGCGAGGACGACCGCTGGGCCGTGATCGCCTACATCAAGACTTTCGCCCAGGAATTCGACGATCCGGAGCTGGACCCGGTCAAGACCGGCAAGGTTCTCGCCCTGCCCGCCAACCAGCCGGCCTATAGCCCCGAGCTTGTGGCCAAGGGTAAGGCGGTGTTCGAGAAGGCCAAATGCTGGAGCTGCCACGGCAAACTGGGCCGGGGCGACGGCAACAAGGAATTCCGCAAGGATGACTGGGGCTTCCCCATCCGTATCCGCAACGTCACCCATCCCTGGAAGATCAAGGCCGGTGGCGAGGTCGAAGACATTTACATGCGCTTTACCTCCGGCATCTCAGGCACGCCGATGCCGTCCTTCGTCAAATCCCTGAACGAGGACGACCGCTGGAACCTGGCCAATTACATCAAATCCCTGCAGTATCAGCGGACCAGTCATCAGACCTTGCGGGCCCTGCCGGTGGCCGGCGAACTGCCGGAAGACCCCGCCGATGCGGCCTGGGACGGGGCCGCGCCCATGGACATACGCCTGGCCGGACAGGTTGTCGCCGCGCCGCGCTGGCAGAACCCCAGCGTCGAAATGGTCACCATACAGGCCCTGTTCAACGACAAGGACATCGCTTTTCGCATCACCTGGGACGATCCCTTCATGGACGTCAAGCATGACGAGGCCCAGGAATTCGATACCGCTGAATTATCCAAGGTCGGCGCTTTCAATTCCTATGTTGAAGCCAACGACATGATCCCCCGTGCCCTGGAGACCTTCCGCGATTCGGTCGCGTTGCAGTTTCCCGTCAAGGCGCCCCAGGGTACGAAGAAGCCGCACTTCTATCGCGGCAGTTCGTCCGATCAGGTGCACATGTGGGTCTGGAAGGCTGATCAGGATGCCGCCGGCAAGCGCGGTACCGAGGAAGGCAATGCGCGCGGCTGGAAACAGCCCATCAAGCCCCAGGCCGAGGACGGCCAGCAGGTCATGGGCAAGGCAAAATGGGATCAGGGCCGCTGGACCGTGGTCATGAAACGGCCCCTGAACAGCGGCGACAAGAACGACGTTCAGTTCGAACGGGGCATATTCGTTCCCATGTCGGTTAACGCCTGGGATGGCTCCAATGGCGAACATGGTTTGATCATGAGCCTAAGCACCTGGCATTACGTCTTCCTTGAAGCGCCGACCCCGATGAGTGTATACGTCTATGCCGTCTTGGCATTTCTGGTCGCTGGTGCGCTGGGAATTTGGCTGATGCGGAAAGCAGAACAAGAAAAAGAGCCGGCGGAACAGGGTGTTTAAGCCCGATCGTCGGAGATTTGGAAGAGGAATTGTCATGAAGCACGCACTTGCGGTGATATTCGGCGCGGCCTTTGTGCTCGCCGTGGCGTCGGCCGGTTCGGCCAATGCGGCCACGGGTAAGGAAGTCTTCGCGGCCAAGGGTTGCGACGGTTGCCATTACACTGATGGGCCGGCCAAGGAAAAAACCATCGACGACCAATTGGCCAAGAAGGGGCCGGAGCTATGGTATGCCGGCTCCAAATTCCAGAAAGCCTGGTTGGGCAAATGGCTGGCCGATCCGAAGCCGATTCGGCCCATGAAGTACAACTCCATGACGGAAGAGAACGCCGGCGATCACCCGAAGTTGTCGGGCGGTGACGCGGCCGCGGTGGCGGATTTCCTGATGGGCCTGACCTCGGACGGCGTTGCCGCAGGTAAGGTCAAGGCAAAGAAGAACGCCAAGGGGCGGCAGGTTTTCACCAAGAAAATGCCGTGTAGCGGCTGCCACCAGTACGCCGGCCGGAAGAATAAGATCTCCGGCGGGCGCAGCGGACCTTCTCTGGTAGAGGCCGGCGTGCGCCTCAATCCCGACTGGATTTTGGCCTATATGATGACGCCGGAAGTCTTCAAGCCGGTGAAGATGATGCCGGTTTTCGCCGGTCTGCTAAGCGCCAAGGACATGCTGAATGTTTCACGCCATGTCGCCAGCTTTAAGCCCAAGAAAAAGAAGAAAAAGAAATAAAGGGAGGATCCGATCATGAAAAAACTGCTGATAATTGCTGCCTCGCTCGCCTTTGCCTCCCAAATGGCCGTGGCCACCGCCAGCGCCTCGGAGACGGAAAAGGTCTATAAATTCTACTGCGCTCAGTGCCATGGCCTGACGGGCAAGGGTGACGGTCCCAACGTGACCAAGGACTTTCCGGTCAGCCCACGCAACTTCACCGCCGCCAAGGAGATGAACAAGCTCTCCGACGCGGACATGAAGAACGTCATCATGGACGGCGGGCCCTCGGCCTCGAAATCGCCCATGATGCCGCCCTGGAATAAGACCCTGACGGCGGATCAGGTCGATGGCTTGATCAAGCACATACGCGTCCTGTGCCAATGCAAGGGCAAGCAGGGCTAGGCAAACCTCTTCCGGCTACAGCGCCGGCTGCGACCAAAGGACGCAGCAACCCGCGACGCAAAGACGTCAAGGGCCAAAAGACGTTAGTCTGAAAGGCGTGGAGCTAGAAGACGTAGAAATAGAGAATCAGCGCGATGACCACGACGTTGACGGCCATTCCGACGAAAATCACGATGTCGGCGATGCGTTTTCTGGATTGTGACATGGCGGCAGCCTATCCGAGGATGGCCGCCATGTACATTGTTTCGGATCAAAATTTTCTGTTTTCCCCGACAAGAATGAGCGCTTGAAGCATGACCGAGAAATCAGACGGGCAGGAACGCTTCCCCTGGGCTGGCCCGGCCCTGTTTATCACCGTACTGGTGTTGCAGGCGGCATTCTTCTGGTGGTTCGTACAGGCCTAGATGAGATTGCCGGATAGAGGAGAATCATCACCATGAAAGGCTATTTCGTGCCCTTCGTTGCCGCCTTTGTGGCCTTCGTGGCGGGCTTCCTTTTGCTCGACACGGCGGTGATGGCCATGCAGGGCCTGAGCCTGATTTTTCAGCAGTGATGGATGAGGGACCAAGAGCAAAATGACTGAACCTCGTCCGCAAGAACGTTCCCAAAAAGGACCGCTGCGAAGAGCGCCGGCCCTGGTGCTGTTTGGACTTATCTTCGCCCTGCTGCTGTTGACCTTTACCGGTTTCGATCAATTCGGCCCCCTGGCGGCGGAGCAGGGGACACCTGAACAGGGTGCATCCGAACAAGCGGCCGGGGAAGCGGAAGCCTCGCCCTATGCGCCGGCGCCGAAACTCACGGCGGCCGATTATCCCACCATCGCCGGCGTCAATGCCCGGGTCACGGTTTGGATCTTCGCCCAGTTGCATCTTTGGTTCGCGGCCTTTGTCCTGGCCGTGCCGATCTTTGTCTTCATTATCGAAGTCATCGGCATGCGCACGCGGGACAAACGCTATGACGACATGGCCTACGAGTTCATCAAGGTCTCCATCACCGCCTATTCCCTGACGGCTATTCTGGGCGGCGGCCTGCTGTTCTCGCTGATCCTGTTCTATCCCCATCTGTTCGGCTATCTCTCGACCATCTTCTCCGAGAGCATGTTCTACTATGCCCTGCTGTTCTTCGCGGAAAGCGCCGTCCTGTATATCTATTACTACGGCTGGCACTGGCTCCAGGGCGGTTTCAAGAAGTGGGTGCATTTGACCCTGGGCCTGACCCTGAACGCGGTCGGCACGACCCTGATGTTGTTGGCCAACGCGTGGCTGACCTTCATGATGAGCCCCGCCGGGGTCGATGCCGCCGGTGTCTTCAGCGGTGATACCTGGGCCGCGATGCACAATTTCCTCTGGAACCCCATCAACATCCATCGCTTCGTGGCCAACATCGCCTACGGCGGTTCGATCGTTGGCGCCTACGCCGCGTTCAAGTTCCTGACGGCCGGTACCAAGCAGGAGCGGGCGCATTACGATTGGATGGGCTACAACGCCAATTTCATCGCCATCTGCGCCCTGCTGCCCTTGCCCTTCGCCGGTTATTACCTGGCCGCCGAGATGTACCTCTACAGCCAGCAAATGGGCATCACCCTGATGGGCGGCATCTTCGCCTGGCTGTTTATCATTCAGGCCGTGTTGATCGGTACCCTGTTCCTCTCCGCCAACTATTATCTGTGGTGCGGCATGGGCCGCAGCGATGGGGCCAAGCGCTATACCAAGTACATCAAGTATATCGCCATCGTCCTGGTCGGCGCCTTCCTGGTTTGGTTCACGCCCCATACCCTGGTGCTTACCAACGAAGAGCTAAAGGCCCTGGGCGGACCACATCATAAGATCCTCGGGCCCCTCGGCATCATGCCGGCGAAGAACACGGCGGTGAACGTGATGATCATCTTCACGGCGCTCAGCTTCATGTTCTACCGCCGCGCCAACAAAGTGGCGACGGTATCCTGGGTCAACGCCGGCAACGCCATTCAGGTGGCGCTGTTCACCGCCGGCATTCTCAACATCATGTTCCTCGGCATCTATCACGGTTACTTCACCAACACCGTCTACAAGGTCGCGGCCTCGATCCCGCAGGTCCTGACCACGGTGGTCGTGATCGTCGGGTCCATCACCCTGGATTCCTTTATCTACAAGAACTCCAAGGAGGTCGCGCCCCTGCAATGGGGACGCATACCGGGACGGGCCCAGTATGCCTTGTTCCTCCTCGCGGTCGCCTTTACCTGGCTGATGGGGCTGATGGGTTATATCCGCTCCGGCATCCGGCAGCACTGGCACGTGCTCGATATCATGCGTGACGCCTCGGTCGACGCCTTTACGCCAACCCTGGGCTACGCGGCGAACGTGGTTTCGGTTGCCGCCATCCTGTTCATGGCCATGGTGATCTTCGTCTTCTGGATAGCTCAAGTCAGCAGCAACAAGACGCTGCCCTCGGGCTATTGGAAGGAGTAGGCGGCCATGAAACAGTTTCTTACCGTTGTCGCCTTCACCCTTCTGACCATCGGCTTTTTTGCCGGTTATTCGAACTACGGCATTCCGCAGATTGAGCCGGCGCCGCCGCCGAAGGAGGAAAAGCTGGACCTTGGTTCCATGACCATGGATCAGTTCATTGCCCTGGGCGACAGGACCTTCCAGGGCAAGGGCACCTGTACCCTGTGCCACAACGAGCTGGGCCGGGCGCCGATGCTGGGGACCATCGCCGAGGAATTTGCCAAGCGCGGGGATGATCCCCGCTACGAGGGCGAAGCGGAAGACCTGGAGGCCTATCTGGTCGAGTCCCTGATAGAGCCCTCGGCCTTCGTCGTTGCCGGTTTTGGCAAGAAGGGCACCAACGATACCGAAAGCCCCATGCCGAACGTGGCCGCCGGCAGTATCGGCTTGTCGGAGGCGGAGGTCGCCGCCGTCGTTGCCTATCTGCAGGACCAGGCCGGCGCGGAAGTGACGGTCGAGATCCCCACGGATGTCGGCGAAGCTGAGGAAGAGGAAGAAGCCGAGACGCGGGAGGCCCTGAGCGATCCCAAGGCGATCATGGCCCAGTTCACCTGTGATGCCTGCCATATGATCAATGGCGAGGGCGGCGAGGTCGGACCGAACCTGTCCAAGATCGGCGCCCAATATGACCGGGAGTACCTGCGCCGGTCGCTGCTCAATCCCAATGCGGATATCGCCAAGGGCTTCGAGGCGGACATGATGCCGGAAGACTTGGGCGAACAGATGTTTGTCACCGAACTGGAGGTCCTGCTGGACTTCCTCGTCGAGTTGAAGTGAGGAGGCAGCGGCAATGAGAATACCCAGATTGCTGCAGGCCGTACTGGTCCTGGTCGGCGTATATTTCGGCTTCATCGTCGTTTTCGATATCATTCTCGAAGCGGTGATCCCGGCCAGCCTGATCATTATGTACATGTTCTTCGTCACCGCCGGTGTCTTCATGGTCTTCACCTATGATGAGGAGCAGACGGCGGAACTGGTCGCGCCCATCAAGGCGATGGTGGAGGATCCCTCCAAGCGCCTGATCCGCAATATCGTTTTCGTCATTGTTCCCCTGCTTGCCGGTGCCGGGACCTATTGGCAGATGCAGCCCAGTTTCGAGGCGCCGCTGGAACTGCGCACCATTCATCCCGCGCCGCCGACGACGGCCAAGATCTACGGCAAGCGGGTCAATCTGCTGAAGCTGGTCAATCCTTACCGCAAGCTCGAGAAAGAGGATCCCGAGCAGTTCCGCGAGATGATCAACGAGGGCGCCGCCGTCTACATCGAGAACTGCCAGTACTGTCATGGCGACAAACTGGATGGCAGGGGACCCTACGCCGACGGCCTGAATCCGACGCCGCTGAATTTCCAGGACGTGGGCACGATCGCCCAGTTGCAGGAATCCTATCTGTATTGGCGCATCACCACCGGCGGGCCCGGCCTGCCGCAGGAGGCCGCGCCGTGGATCTCCTCCATGCCGGTCTGGCAGGACTTCCTCAAGGAAGAGGAGGTCTGGCAGGTGATCATGTTCCTCTACGACTATACCGGCCACAGGCCGCGATCCTGGGAGCATGAATGATGGGTAGCGGTATGATGAAGACAATCTTCATAGCGGTAGCCACGGCTGGCCTGCTGGCGTTGTCCGCCGGGCCGGTCCAGGCCGCTGACGCCGATAAGGGCGAGGCGGTCTACGAGAAACGCTGCCTGCAATGCCATGGCGATGAGGGTGACGGCCTGGGACCGGCGGCGGACTACCTGAACCCGCCACCGCGCGATTTCACCCTTGGCCTGTACAAGTTCAAAACCTCCGCCCATGACGCCGATCTGCCCAACGACGCGGATTTGCTGCGCATGATCCGGGACGGCATGCCGGGCACCGCCATGCCTGGCTGGAGCGACATTCTGACCGAGGCGGAAATCCAGGATGTGATCGCCTATATCAAGGTCTTCGCGGAGCTCGAGGGCACGCCCGAGGGACAGGTCGACTACGGTACCCAGGTGCAGTCATCGCCCGAGAGCATCGCGGCCGGCGACAAGCTGTTCCATGACGGCGAGCGTTGTTCGGAATGCCACGGCGAGGAAGGCAAGGGCGATGCCATCAAGAAGCTGAAGAACGATAATGGCGAGCGGACCTGGCCCCGCAACCTGACCAAGCCCTGGACCTACCGGTCCGGCGCCGATCCGAAGGATATTTACGCCCGCATCTCGGCCGGTATCCCAACGACGCAAATGCCCTCCTTCGCCGATCCCAAGAGCAAGAAGAAGCTGAGTGTCGAGGAACGCTGGCACGTGGCCAATTACGTCGCCGCCCTGGCCAAGAACGGCAAGGTCGTGCGGCCGGAGAACACGGTTATCCAGGCCTCGCGGGTCGAGGGCGATTTACCCGCCTCGCCGGACGATGCGGCCTGGGATGCCGCACCACCGTCGACCTTCTTCATGGTGCCGCAAATCGTCGGCAAGGACAGGTTCTTCAAGACCGCGAACGACACGATCAGTGTTCGGGCCCTGTATAACGACAGCAAGGTGGCGCTGCATCTGGAATGGGATGACCGCACCAAGAGCATTCCGGGCGATGCCAAGGCGGCGAGCATCGCCGACGAGGAATTGTCGGAGGATGCCGTTGCCGTGCAGCTGCCCATGACCATTCCCGCGGGCATGGAGAAGCCATATTTCCTGATGGGCAATGCGGCCAAGCCGGTGAATTTGTGGCGCTGGTCCTCCGGCACCACGGAGGAGCCGGAAAGCATCGCCATTCTCGATGCCATGGGCATCGCCGAGCAGGAGGAGCGTGATGCCGCCGCCGCCGGTCTGACGGCCAAGGGCAGCTACAAGGACGGCACCTGGCGCGTCGTCATGACCCGGTCCCTGAGCACGGACGCAACCGACAAGGATCTGCAGTTCGAGGAGGGCCGTTTCGTGCCCGTCGCGTTCTTCGCCTGGGATGGCTCGAACAGCGAGGTTGGCACGGCCTCGTCCATGACGACCTGGTATTGGCTGCTGTTGAAGCCCAGCACCGGCGCCAAGCCGATGATCGCCGGCATTATCGTGGTGATCCTGATCGGCGGTATTCTGTTGTGGTGGGGCCGCAGCGCGGCGGCCAAGAGCGCGGGCGGCGGTGTATGATCGCCAAGGAAGCCAACGATGGGGAGCCGGCGGCCTTTAGCAACCGGGGCGCCATCATCCGGCTGTTTGGCGTTATCTTGGTTATACTCGGCACCCTCGACATGATGCTGTCATGGCGGGGCAGCTTCGCGGTTGAGCCGTTTCACGCCGCGATATTCGTGACTGGGGTTTTGTTGTGTCTGATTGGGGCCGTTCGGCGACACAAGAAATCTTGATGGGGATCAATGCGCGGCCAAAGCCGATGGTAGACCCTGCCGGCTTGGGGTAATGTGCCGTGCACAGGCAAGGAAAACAGCAACATGACCGTATCGATGGTTCCGCAAAACGCGACGCTGAATGATGATCAGACGGCGAATACCGCGCCGGTCTCCCTGGCGCGTATCCTGGTCGCCCTGGATGCGTCCGAGCATGCCAACAAGGCGTTGGACGAGGCCATTCGCCTGGCCAAATCCGCCGATGGCGTGATCACCGGCATTCATGCCTATGCCGCTCTGTTGCATGACCGCCGCTTCAAGATGATGGAAGGCGGCCTGCCGGAACGCTATCTCGAAGAGCAGGAGATGGGGTATCAGCGCGAGGTGCATGACGATCTGATCACCCGCGGCCTCAACATCATCTCGGATAGTTATCATGATGCCGGCGCCGCCGCATGCGAGGCGGCGGACGTGCCCTTCAAGCGCCTCAGCCCGGAAGGCAAGAACTACAGCCAGGTGGTGAAGGCCGCCCGCAGCGGCGATTTCGATGTTCTGGCCCTGGGCGCGGTCGGCGTTGGCGCCGTGCCGGGCAATATCATCGGTACCGTGGCGGAGCGCGTGGTGCGCCGCTCGCCCATCGATACCTTTGTTATTCGCGATCCCAACCGCGCGGTCGGCGACGGCCCCATCGTGGTCGGCATCGATGGCTCGCCCCTGGCCTACGGCGGGCTGATGACAGCCCTTGACCTCGCCGCCAGAACCGGCGCGGAAGTCCTCGCCGTCGCGGCTTACGATCCCTACTACCACTATGTCGCCTTCAACAAGATCGCCGGCGTGCTCAGCGAGGAAGCCGGCAAGGTCTTCCGCTTCAAGGAGCAGGAACAACTGCATGAAGAGCTGATCGACGACGGCATCGCGAAAATCTACCAATCCCACCTGGAAGTGGCCGAGACCATCGCCGATGATCTGGGCGTCAAGATTTCGACCAAGCTGCTGGACGGCAAGCCCTACAAGGCCATTCTGGACTATGTCAACGAGGTCGGCGCCTCCCTGCTGGTGGTGGGCAAGACCGGCGTGCATGCGGACGACGAACTGGACATCGGCGGCAACGCGGAAAACCTGTTGCGCCTGGCCCCGTGCCATATGTGGCTGACGCAAACCCATTACACACCGCCCCTGGACGTGGTGGCGGAAGAAACCGTGTCCTGGAGCGTTGAGGCGGAAAAGAAGATTTCCCGCGCGCCGGAATTCGTTCGCGACATGGCCCGGCGCATGGTGCTGCGCCACACCCAGAAACTGGGCCATACCTTCGTGACCTCCGACATTGTCGACGAGGTCATGGGCAAGGCCATGCCCGGTTTTGCCGGCAACGATGCCGGTAAACAGGAAGAACTGGCCTGGAGCGAGGCGGCCGCGAAGCTGCTGGAAACAGTGGCGGACGCCGCCGTGGCCGATAATATCCGCCTGCGCGCCATCAAGCGGGCCCGCCGCGATCATGCCGAAAACGTCATGCCCAAGCACGTGACGCCGTTCCTTGATCTGGCCGACAGTGACCGCCCGAACTGGACGGCGGCGGCCCTGGCACGGGTCGCCAAGGTGCCGCAAATGGTCCGCGAGACCGTCAAGGCGGGGATTGAGGATCTGGCCCTGGAGCGCGGCGAAGGCGATATCACCCTGGCCCTGGCCGAGGAAGGCGTGGCCGAGGCCCGCAAGGCCATGTGTCCCGTCCCTGAAGGCGAGGAGACGGCGGAAGCGGCGCCAGCCTCCTCGGACGATGCGCCGCTGCCCTGGACGGCCGAGGCAGAGGAACGCCTGGCCCGCGTGCCGGAAGGTTTCATGCGGGACATGACGCGCCAGCGGGTGGAAAACCTGGCGCGGTCGGAAGGTGTTGAAACCGTCACGCTGGATCTGGTGGTGGAGAAATACGCCGGCTGGGGCGAAGGCTCGGCCAAGCGCCAGGCGGAAATGGATTGGGCCCCGGATGCGGCCGCCCGGATCGAACGTATACCCGACTTTATCCGGGGCATGGTGGTTTTGGAGATCGAACGCTGTGCCCGCGAAATGGGCCTGGATCAGGTTACCGGCGCCGCTATCGACAAGGCGTCCGAGTCCTGGGAAGGCATCGGCGGCTTTCATTCCGAGGGCGCGCCCGACCAGTACAAGAACTAGGCCGCCAGGGGGACAGGAAAGGGGGACAGAATGGATGCTGTAACCGATCCGCCTGATGCGCCATTCCTGGTCGCCCTGAACCTGACGCGCCGCTGCAACCTGAATTGCGCCCATTGTTATCTTGATGCCGGCAGCCGGGAAAGCGATGACAGTGGTGAGTTGAGCACGGCGGAGGTTAGGGGCCTGCTCGACGATATTGCCGCCCTCAGCGATGAGACCATGGTCGTCTTCACGGGCGGCGAGCCGTTATTGCGGGCCGATCTGGCGGATCTGGTCAGCCATGCCAACGGCCTCGGCCTGATGTCGGTCCTGGGCAGCAACGGCCTGGGCCTGAACGATCGACGGATTGACGCCCTGAAGACGGCGGGTCTGCAGGGCGTTGGCATTAGCCTGGATTCCCTCGAACCCGCGGCCCATGATGCCTTTCGCGGCCTGCCCGGATCATGGGAGCAGGCGATGGCGGCGTTCGATGCCTGCCGCCGCAATGACCTGCGCTTTCAGATCCATTTCTCCGTGACCGACGACAATGCCCACGAACTGGACGATATGATCGCCTTCGCCAAGGACGTCGGCGCCTTCGTCCTGAATGTCTTTTTCCTTGTCTGCACGGGACGCGGCGAAAAGGTTACCAATATTTCGGCCCGGACCTACGAGCAGGTCATGCGCCGCTTGACGGCGGCGGCCCGGCAGGAGACCGAGATTATGATCCGCGCCAAATGCGCGCCCCATTTTAAGCGCATGGCCTGGGAGCTTGATCCCGATTGGCCGATCACGGCGGCGCACGGCTACGAGGCCGGCGGCTGTCTGGCCGGCAGCCGCTATTGCCGCATCACGCCCATGGGCGGTGTTACCGCCTGTCCCTATATCGAGGACGAGGTCGGCTCGGTGCGGCAGCAGGGCTTTGCCGAGATCTGGCGCGATGCGCCGCAGTTCAAGGCCTTGCGCCAACCCGACCTGAAGGGCCGGTGCGGCGCCTGCGAATACAGCAAAATCTGCGGCGGCTGCCGGGCGCGGCCCCTGGCCCGGAGTGGTGATCTGATGGGCGAGGATTTCCTATGCGCTTACGAGCCCCAGGGCGGCGCGGTGATCGAAGTTCTTCAGGCGGCGGGCGATGCCATTCACTGGACGCCCGAGGCCGAGGCATGGCTGGCCCGGATACCTTCGTTTGTCCGCCGCTTTGTCCGCCAGCGCGCCGAAAGCCAGGTGCGGGCCGACCGGGGCCATGAGGTCACGGCCGAGGTGATGGCGGAGCTGGCCAAGGTGGCGAAACATCGTTTTGGCGGCGGAAGACCATCACCGGGGCCTGCCGTGGGGCGGGATTCGTCGTGAGCACGGACGTCATTGTCATCGGCGGCGGCGTATCGGGCCTGGCCACGGCGCATGGCCTCAGGCAGCGCGGCCACCGCGTCGTGCTGTTGGAGCGGCAGGCGCAACTTGGCGGCAGCGCGGTCTCGGAACATTTTGACGGCTTTCTCATGGAACATGGGCCCTCGACCATGAATGCCCTGGTTCCCGCCGCCAACGAGTTCTCCCGGGACCTGGGCCTGGAAGATCTGCGCTGCGGTCTGGGCGATGGTATCCGGAGGCGCTATCTGGTTTCGGGCGGCGAATTGGCCGGCATCCCCATGGGCCCACTGGGATTTCTGACCGCCGGTTATCTTTCGCCATGGGCCCGGCTGCGCATCCTGGCGGAATTTCTGGTGCCCCACGGCAGTCCCGGCGCGGACGAGTCGGTGATGGAGTTCTGCGTTCGCCGCTTTGGCCGGGAATTCGCCGAGCGGGTGATGGATCCCATGGTCGCCGGCATTTATGGCGGCGGCCGCGCCTCGGAGCTTTCAGTGGCGGCAATCTTTCCCATGCTGGTGGCGTTGGAGGAGAAATACGGCTCCGTCACCCTGGGCATCATGCACCGCCGCCGCGAGGGCGGAAAGATGCCGGGCAGCCGGCTGTTCTCCTGGCGTGACGGGATCGCCACATTGGCCAGTACGCTGGCGGCGGAGCTGGGCGATTGCATCCGTTCCGGTGTCACGGTGCGCGGGATCTCGGCCACGCCGGGCGGCTACAGCGTTGACCTGGGCCGCGATGGCCGCTTGCACGGCAGGTCGGTGGTCGTTGCCACCCAGGCCCATGTGGCGGCGCAATTGCTCGCCGATGTAGATCCCCTCGGCGCCGCCGCCGCCGATAACATCAAGGCGCCGCCCCTGGCGGTGGTCTTCCTTGGCTACCGCCGATGCGATGTCGCGCATCCCCTGGACGGCCTGGGTTTCCTGGCGGCGGAGGCGGAAGGACGCGATATTCTGGGCTGTCAGTTCAGCTCAACCATGTTTCCGGGCCGCGCGCCGGAAGGATATGTGGCGGTATCCGCCTATGTCGGGGGCGTCAGGGCGCCGCATTTGGCGCGGCTTCCGGGCCCGGAATTGCTTGAACTGGCACGCGGCGAATTCGCCGATCTTATCGGTACGACCGCTGAGCCGGTGGCGGCGAAAGTGCGCCATTGGCCGGTCGGGCTGCCGCAATATACCGCCGGCCACCGCGGTCTGGTGACGGACCTGAGCCAATCCCATGAACGCCGGCCCGGGTTGTTCCTGACCGGAAACTATTTCGCCGGCCCTTCCGTGGCGACTTGCCTCAGCGTGGCGCAAAAGACCGCCCTGGCGGCGCATGCGCACTTGCGGGGCGGCGAACAGGTTTTGCCGCAGCGGACGGTTTCCTAGCCACGGTTGCAATGCACCGGGGGGTATTGCCGTGTCGATTTCGTCTTGCTATGCATCGTACACGTATCGTCATTAAACAGGGGAGCGCCGGGTGCTGACGGATGCCGCCGGTAAACAGCATGCCCACGCGGGTTCAAGTGCGCGGATCGTATCATTGGTCCCCAGCTTGACCGAATTGGTGTTCGATCTCGGCCTGGATTCGCTATTGGTCGGGCGCAGTTCAGGCGGCGTCGAAGCTTACGATCCGGCGGCGCAACTGCCCGTGGTCGGCAGCCCAAAGACGGTCGATCTCATGAAGCTGGCGGAGCTGGGCCCCAGCCACGTCCTGGTCAACGTTCAAGATACGGCGCAATCGGTGATCGACGATGTCGTCAACCTGGGTGTCGAGGTCGTCGTCACCCATTGCGCCGGCCCGGAAGACAATCTGACGCTGTTTGACCT
Organism: uncultured Rhodospirillaceae bacterium; assembly: GCA_964631725.1. Classification (GTDB taxonomy): domain Bacteria; phylum Pseudomonadota; class Alphaproteobacteria. The sequence continues at coordinate 26,483 of CAZVYX010000056.1, forward strand.
GATGGGGGAGATTTTCGGCGCTACCGGGCAGGCCGAGGCGCTGGCCGGGGAACTGCAACGGGAAATCGCGGCGGCACGGCAGGTAGCGGCCGGCAATCCGGTCAGGAATGTTTTGTACCTGACCTGGAAGAACCCGTGGATTTCCGTCGCCGAAGGGACCTATGCCGCCAACATGCTGGCGCTGGCCGGCCTACAGACCATGTGCCGAAATCCACAGCCGCCCTATCCCGAGGTCACGATTGACCAGGCACTGTTGGCACGGGCCGACCTGGTTCTGCTGGGCCACGATCCGTTTCAGTTCGAGGACGAGGATCTGCAGGATTTTCAGCTTGAGTACGGTATCGGCAGCAAGCCGAAGATCGATATCGTCGAAGGCCGAAACCTGTCCTGGTACGGCCGGCGGACGATCGACGGCCTGCGCGAATTGACAGGCCTGGCCGCCAGTCTTTGAGCCAATTTGGCCATCCGCCACCGCACCGGCACAAAACGCAAGCGCCCAACCGCCCGCGCCCCGTCTCCAGGGATCCTGGAAACGGGGCGCGGTTGGTTAAACCCGATATGCGTTAGTAGTCGATGCTCTCTACGTTCTGGAAGGCGATCTCGGTGCCGTCTTCCAGGGTGATGGTGCCGGCGGCATCGCTGCTCAAGGTCTTGGTGCTGCCGTCATCGTTGGTTTCACTGCCCGAGGTCAGGCTGAGGGTCCAGCCGGAGCCGACCGACGAGCTGTCCGCGTTCTGCAAGGTGATGTTATCGGTCCAACCGTTCCCGGCGCCGCCGTCGATGATATCGTTGCCGCCACCCTCGCCGATGGTGAAGGTATCGCTGCCGTCACCGCCATACATGGTATCGGCACCGCCCAGACCCTGGAAAATATCGTCACCGGCATTGCCCGTGAAGATATTGGCATCGGCGTTACCGACAAAGGTATCGGCATAATCCGAGCCGGTCAGGTTCTCGATACTGGTCAGGGTATCGCCGGCCGCGTTACCGCCCGATGTGGCGCCGGTGCTGAGATTGACTGACACGCCGCTGCCCGATGTGGCGTACGATGCCGTATCGTTGCCGGCACCGCCGATTAGGATATCGCCGCCCTCGCCACCGTGCAGTTCATCGTCGCCGTCGCCGCCGACCAGCGTATCCGCACCCGACTGACCCCGGAGCTCGTCATTGCCGGCATCGCCGACCAACAGATCGGCACCGTTGGCGCCGCCCAGGTAATCATCGCCGTCGCCGCCGTACAACCGGTCATCACCGTCACTGGCGGTGATGTGATCCGCACCGGCGGCGCCTTCGATCAGGTCATCGCCGGTGGTGCCGTAGTTGGTATCGTCACCGGAGGTCAGGGTGACCGAATCGGTGCCCGTGTTACCGGCGGCATACATGTCATCGATCGCGGCTTCCGACAACTGGGTGTCGAAGAACGCCAATTCGGCGATTTGCCCGTCGAAGAAGTCGGAGCCACCGGTATAGGCGCCCACTGCTATATAGGTGCTACCGCCATCGATGCCGGCGGTGACCCCGGCGTCGCTGGCGACCGAGGTGCCATCCAGATAGACCTCCGCGCCATTGGCGCCAAAGGTCAGGGTCAACTGATACCAGGTATTGGTGCTGACGAGATTTGTTGACGTGGTTAGCGTACCGCCGTCGTCGTCCCGCAGCCTGAAGGTGATGCTGCCGTCAGTGTTAACATCAAGATAGAAGTCACCGGGGTTAGCGCCGCTGGGATCGCGGCTGATGAGGGTTTGCCTGTTGCTAAGGCTGTCCGTATTGAACCACATCTGGATCGAACCATCGGTCAGTTCAAAAATATCGGAATCGTTGATCTTGTTATAGTCGTTTTGACCTTCGAAGTCGGTGGTGATGCTGCTGATATTGGCGAATGCATCCGCTGTGTCACCGATACCGGAAGTATGGTTGTGATAGCTGCCATCGTGGTTACCCAACTCGTCGGTCATGGTGGTGCCGGAGGTCTCCGCCATGCGCCAATAACCGACCGGACCGTTCTCCATCACCGCGGCATGGTAGGTGTCACCGCTTTCGTTCAGATCGTTGATGCTGATGGCCTTGACCTCGTCATAGGTCCTGCCGTCGGAATCCGTGATCCGAATGGTGATGTCGTGGGTCATGCTGTCTTCGAAGTCCAACAGGCTGCCGTCGAGAACGGTAATCTCGCCGCTGCTGCCGTCGATCGCGAAGCGTCCACCGGCGTTATCCGTCAGACTGTAGGTAAAGGTCTCGCCGGTATCCGGATCGGCGCCTGTTGCGGTGCCGACAACGGTGCCGTTGGCGACATTTTCGTCGACGCCATCGGCGCTGAGCGTGATGTCGTCGGGATCATCCTCGACCGCGGCAACGGTTACCGTGAAGGTCTCCACGGTTTGCGCCGTATCGCCGCCATCGGTGGAGGTGGCCGTCACGGTCATCGTGATGTCCGTGTCGCGGTCCGCCACCGGCGTCACCGTCAGGCCCACAAGCTGGGCGGCGGTGAAGGTCCAGGTGCCATCGGCATTGTTGGTGCCGGCGGAGAACTGGGTGCCCGCCGGGACATCGGAGATCACCACGCTCAGGCTTTCCGAGCTATCGGTCAGCGACGATGCCAGATCCAGGGTGATCGTCGTGTCCTCGCTGCCGCTGACGCCGTTGGCGGTCAACGACGGTGCATCGGCCACCGCGTTGACGGTGACATCGATGGTATCCACCGTCGACGCGCTGTCGGAGCCATCCGTGGAGGTGGCGGTGATGGTCAGCGAGAAGTCGTCGCTGTCATTGCTCGGCGGCGTGATGGTCAGGCCGGAGAGCTGGGCCGAAGTCAGGGTCCAACTGCCGTCGTTATTGTTGGTGCCGGCTGACAGGGTCGCCCCGGTCGGTACGCCGGAGATCACGATGGACAGGCTCTCCGAACTATCGGTCAGGGCCGGGGAGACGGAGAGCGAGATCGCCGTATCCTCGTCACCGCTGGTATCAGCCACGCTCAGGGTCGGCGCATCGGCCACCGCGTTGACGGTGACATCAATGGTATCGACCGTCGCGGCCGTGTCGGAACCGTCCGTGGACGTGGCGGTAACTGTCAGCGAGAAGTCGTCGCTGTCATCGCTGGGCGGTGTGATCGTCAAACCCGACAATTGCGCCGAAGTCAGTGTCCAACTGCCGTCGTTATTGTTGGTGCCTGCCGACAGGGTCGCCCCGGTCGGTACGCCCGAGATCACGATGCTTTGACTTTCCGAGCTGTCGGTCAGGGTGGAGGAGATGGAGAGTGAAATCGCCGTATCCTCGTTACCACTGGTGTTTGCCACGCCCAGGGTCGGCGCATCGGCCACCTGATTGACGGTGACATCAATGGTATCCACCGTCGAGGCCGTGTCGGAGCCATCCGTGGAGGTGGCCGTAACGGTCAGCGAGAAGTCGTCGCTGTCATTGCTCGGCGGCGTGATGGTCAGGCCCGAGAGCTGGGCCGAAGTCAGGGTCCAACTGCCGTCGTTATTGTTGGTGCCGGCTGACAGGGTCGCGCCCGTGGGCACGCCCGAGATCACGATGGATAGGCTTTCCGAACTATCGGTCAGGGCGGGGGAGACGGAGAGCGAGATCGCCGTATCCTCGTCACCGCTGGTATCGGCCACGCTCAGGGTCGGCGCATCGGCCACCTGATTGACGGTGACATCGATGGTATCGACCACTGATGCGGTATCGCCGTCATCGTCCGAGGTGGCCGTCACGGTCAGCGTAAAGTTATCGCTGTCGTTGCTGGCCGGGGTGATGCTCAGACCCGAGAGTTGGGCCGAAGTCAGGGTCCAGCTGCCGTCGCCGTTATCGGTGCCGGCGGACAGCGTGGCGCCCGTGGGCACGCCGGAGACCACGATGGACAGGGTTTCGGAATTATCCGTCAGGGCCGAAGAGACGCTGAGCGAGATCGCCGTGTCCTCGTCGCCGGACGTATCCGCCACGCTCAGGGTCGGCGCGTCGGCCACGCCGGTGACGGTAACATCGACCGTGCCAACGCTTTGCGCGGTGTCGCTGCCGTCTGTCGATGTGGACGTAACGGTCAACGAGAAGTCGCTGTTGTCGCTGCTGGGCGGGGTGATGGTCAGACCCGACAATTGCGCCGAGGTCAGGGTCCAGCTACCGTCGCCGTTATCTGTGCCGGCGGAGAGGGAGGCGCCCGTGGGCACGCCGGAGATCACGACGGACAGGCTCTCCGAGCTGTCACTTAAGCTGGATGACAGATCCAAAGCAATCGCCGTGTCCTCCTGGCCGGTGGAATCGGTCACCCGCAAGGTTGGCGTATCGGCCACGCCGGTGACGGAAACATCAACCGTGCCAACACTTTGCGCTGTATCGGAACCGTCCGTTGCCGTGGCTGTGACGGTCAGGGAGAAGTCGCTGCTGTCATCGCTGGGAGGCGTCACGGTCAGGCTGGACAACTGCGCCGAGGTCAGAGTCCAGCTGCCGTCGCCATTGTCAGAACCGGCGGAGAGGGAAGCGCCCGTGGGCACGCCGGAAATCACGATGCTTTGACTTTCCGAGCTGTCACTTAGCGCGGAAGACAGATCCAAGGCAATCGCCGTATCCTCGTTGCCGGAGGCATCGGCCACCCGCAAGGTTGGCGCATCGGCCACGCCGGTGACGGAAACATCAACCGTGCCGACGCTTTGCGCCGTATCGGAACCGTCCGTTGCCGTGGCGGTGACGGTCAGGGAGAAGTCGCTGCTGTCATCGCTGGCGGGCGTCACGGTCAGGCCGGACAACTGGGCCGAGGTCAGGGTCCAGCTACCATCGCCATTGTCGGAGCCGGCGGAGAGGGAAGCGCCCGTGGGCACGCCGGAAATCACGATACTTTGACTTTCCGAGCTATCGCTCAGCGTGGACGACAGATCCAAGGCGATCGCCGTGTCTTCGCTGCCGGCGGCATCGGCCACCGTCAGGCTTGGCGCATCGGCCACGCCGGTGACGGAGACATCGACCGTGCCGACGCTCTGCGCCGTATCGGAGCCGTCCGTTGCCGTGGCGGTGACGGTCAGGGAGAAGTCGCTGCTGTCGTCACTGGCCGGCGTGACGGTCAGGCCGGACAACTGTGCCGAAGTCAAGGTCCAGCTGCCATCGCCATTGTCGGAGCCGGCGGAGAGGGAAGCGCCTGTGGGCACGCCGGAGATCACGACTGACAGGCTTTCCGAGCTGTCGCTCAGCGCCGATGACAGATCCAAGGCGATCGCCGCGTCCTCGCTGCCGGCGGCATCGGCCACCGTCAGGCTTGGCGCATCGGCCACCGCGTCAACGGTGACGTCCAGTGTCTGCACGCTGGAGGCACTGGTGTTGCCGTCGCTGGCCGTGGCTGTCACGGTCAGGGAGAAGTCGCTGCTGTCGTCACCGGCCGGCGTAATGGTCAGGTCCGAAAGCTGGTCGGACGTCAGGGTCCAACTGCCATCGCCATTGTCGGTACCGGCGGAAAGCACGGCGCCGCTGGGCACGCCGGAGATAACCACGCTCAAATCATCGCCGTCGACCAGGTCGGAGGAGATATCCAGCGTGATGGCGCTGTCTTCGTTGCCGCTGGCCGCCGCGGCGGTCAGATCCGGCGCCGAGACGTCAGGCGTGGAATTGCCGCTGGCAGGGCTTGAAGCCGCCGCCGCCGCGTTTTGTACCGGCGTCGTGTCGGCCTCGCTGGCGGTTTCGGTCACGGTTTCGGTCACGGTTTCGGTGACTGTCTCGGTGACGGTTTCGGCCGTGGGCTCGGACAACACATCCGTTTGCACCGCCTCCGCTGCCTGTTCGGCGGCGGTTTCCTCGACCACGGTCTCGACCACTTCGGCTTCAGCGGCTGCCTCTTCTTCCGCGGCCTCCTGATTGCCGTTGCCGTTGTTGCTCCGGTTGGCCGCTGAGTTGCCGCCTGAATCACCGTTTTCGTTGCCGTTGCCGTTGTTGCCGTTCTGCGCCTCGGCCTCGGCCGCCTCGGCGGCCGCCGCTTCAGCCTGGTTCTGGACGGCTATGCTCGCCGCCGCCTGCGCCGCTTGCGCGGCCTCGGGGCCATTGAGATTGCGGACAATCTCCACCTGGCCGGCTTCAACGGTCGCGTCGATCTCAACTTCGATGAACTGCTCGACCTCACCCTCGGCATCCTGGCTTTCGACCTCGATGTTCAGGGCAAAGGCTTCGCCGGCGAAACTGGAAGCCGCCGGAATGGCGACCGCCAGAGTGGCGAGCTGGACCACGGTCATGGACCAGCTTCGGTCGCCGTTGTCGCTCCCTTCGCTCAACTGCACACCTTCGGGAACGCCGGTTACGGTCACCACCTGGCTGTCGCCGCTGCCGTCATCGACTACGACGTCCCCCATATTCAGGTCAACCTGGATATTTTCGTCGGACGTTGCCTGCTGGTATTCCGCCTCGGCCTGATCCGTGGCTTCCTGGTGTGCCGTTTCGGCCTGATCCACGGTTTGCTGGTAGGATGCCTCGGCCTGATCAACGGCCTCCTGGTATTCCATCTGGGCCTGAACCGTCATCGCCTCGGCGGACATTTCGGCTTGCGCCTTCTGGCCGCCCGCCGCTTCGGCGGCGGCGTTGGCATTGGCGTTGGCTTGGCTGGCTGTCGCCGTGGCCTGGTCCGTGGCCGCATCGGCAGCCGCGACCGCATCCGCCAATGCCGCATCGGCGGTGGCCACGGCCTGGGCCATGGCCTCGTCAGCGGCCTCGACGGCCTGGGCCAGTTCGGCATCGGCCGCCGCAACGGCCTGATCCCTGGTATCCGTTGCTTCGTCAGCCGCCGCTTCGGCTTCGGACGTTGCCGCCTGATGTGCGGTTTCGGCCTGATCGGACGCGGCCTGATGGGCGGAGTCCGCCTGTGCCGCGGCATCGCTGGCCGCTTGCGCCGCCTCGGCGATTGCCGATTGATGCTCCGCGCCGGCCTGCTCGGTCGCGGCCTCGTGGGCGGAGTCCGCCTGTGCCTTGGCATCGTTGGCGGCCTGGGCCGCCTCGGCGACCGCCGCGCCATGGTTGGTTTCGGCCTGCTCGGTCGCCGCCTGATGGTCGGAGTCCGCCTGTGCCTTGGCATCGTTGGCGGCCTGCGCCGCTTCCGCTACCGCCGCGCCGTGGGTGGTTTCGGCCTGCTCGGTCGCCGCCTGATGGTCGGAGTCCGCCTGTGCCTTGGCATCGTTGGCGGCCTGCGCCGCTTCCGCTACCGCCGCCCCGTGCGTGGTTTCGGCCTGCTCGGTCGCTGCCTGATGGTCGGAGTCCGCCTGCGCCTTGGTATCGGTTGCCGTCTGCGCGGCCTCCGCCACCGCCGTCTCGTGCGCCGCCGTGGCCTGGTCCGTGGCCTCCTGATGCGCCGTTTCGGCCTGTGCCTTGGCATCGGTTGCCGCTTGCGCCGCTTCCGCTACCGCCACCCCGTGGGTGGTTTCGGCCTGCTCCGTGGCGGCCTGATGGTCGGAGTCCGCCTGTGCCTTGGCGTCGGTGGCGACCTGCGCGGCCTCCGCCGTCGCCGTCTGGTAGGTTGCGTTGGCCTGATCCGTGGCTGCCTCGTGCGCCGCCGCAGCCTCGGCCTTGACATCAATGGCCGCGGCCCTGGCGTCTTCGGCATCGGCCAGAAGCTGGTCCTTTACCGCATCGACCTCTTCGGCCTCGACCAGGCCCTGATCCTTGGCATCGTCGGCGGCGGTAATCTGCTGATCCTTGTCATCGTCATTGGCCTGCAGCGCCTCCGCCTTGGTGTCGTCGGCAGCTTCCAGAGCCTCTTCATGTTTCTCATCGGCTTTCTTAAGGGCCCTTCTCTTCCTTCGACCCCTTTCCTCATTCGCCCGTTCGATGTCGTCCTGCAAGGTCGCGTCGGCCTCGGCGACGGCCGTCTCGTGGTCGGTCTCGATCTGCGCCTTGGTCGCTTCGTAGGCGGTATTGACCTGTTCCAATGCCTGTTCGTGGGTCGCTTCGACCTGCGCTTTCGCCTCTTCGGCTGAAGGCGCTTCATCGGCCGCCTGCACGGCCTGCGCCACCGTGGCGTCCGCCGCCTGCTCGGCCTGGGCCAACGCGTCGTCGGCGACCTGTATCGCCTGGGCCTGTTCGGCCGCGGCGGCCTGTACGGCCTGGGCCTCTACGTCATCGGCGGCCTGCACGGCCTGGGTCCGCGCATCGTCGGCGGCCTGGTTGGCCTGGGCCCGCACATCGTCGGCTGTTTGTACGGCCTGTGCCTCGGCATCATCGGCGGCCTGGTTGGCCTGTCCGCGTGCCGCATCGGCGGCCTGATTGGCCTGGGTCCGTGCCGCATCGGCGGCCTGTACAGCTTCCGTTTCGCCATCGTCGGCGGCCTGGTTGGCCTGTCCGCGTGCCGTATCGGCGGCCTGATTGGCCTGGGTCCGCGCCGCATCGGCGGCCTGGACCGCATCCGTTTCGGCATCATCGGCGGCCTGGTTGGCCTGTCCGCGTGCCGCATCGGCGGCCTGTATGGCCTGGGTCCGCGCTGTATCGGCGGCCTGGCCGGCCTCTGCCTCGGCATCGTCGGCAGCCTGGTTGGCCTGTCCGCGTGCCGCATCGGCGGCCTGGTTCGCCTGGGTCCGCGCCGCATCGGCGGCCTGCCCGGCCTCCGTCTCGGCATCATCGGCGGCCTGCATCGCCTGCGCCCGCGTCTCATCGGCGGCCAGTTCGGCCTGCGCCTGCACCGCGTCGGCGACCTGTCCGGCCTGAACCTCGGCATCATTGGCGGCCTGTTCGGCCTCCGCCTTGGCTGCGTCGGCGTCGCTTACGGCCTGTGATTTTGCATCGTCGGCGGCCTGCATCGCCTGATCTTTTTGATCCATTGCCGCATCATGCGCCTGCTTGGCCTGGCCTTTTGCCTGGCCGTTGCTCTGTTCGGCCTGGGTCTTGGCATTGTTGGCGGCCTGCCCGGCTTGGGATTTGGCATCGTCCGCCGCCGACGTGGCAGCAGCCTTCTGCGCCGATCCCTGCTCGGCGACCTGTTCGGCATGCGCCTGGGCCTCGGCGGCTGTCTGCGCCGCCGCATTCTGCGCCGCATCGGCGGCGCTTACGGCATTGGCCAGCGCCTCCTCGGCATTTCCGGTGGCCTGCTCCAAGGCCTGCTCGGCCGTTTGCTCGGCCTGAGCCTTCTCGACTTCAGCGCTCTCAACGGCCTCGGTCTTGGCTTCGTCGGCGGCCTCAACCGCCTCGGTCCTGGCCTCGGCTGCTGCCTGAACATTTGCTTTAGCATTGGCATTGGCTTGCGCATTGGCGTTGCCGTTACCCTGGGTGCCGTTCTGACCGTTGGCGTTGCCATTACCATTGTTGCCGCTGTTGCCATTGGCCTGGGCATTGGCGTTGCCGTTGCCCTGGTTGCCGTTCTGGCCGTTGGCATTGCCGTTGCCATTGTTGCCATTGCCGGCGGGCTCCTCAGGTGCGGGCTCAGCCGCCGGCTGCGGTGCTTGCGGCTCGGTTCCCGAAGCAGCCTGTTCCGGCGCGGACTCGGATTCCGGGCTTTGAGCATTTCCGTTGCCATTGCCATTGCCGTTATTGCCATTGCCCTGGGCGTTGGCGTTACCGTTGCCCTGGTTACCGTTCTGACCGTTGGCATTACCGTTGCCG
>CAZVYX010000057.1:0-35997 GCA_964631725.1 uncultured Rhodospirillaceae bacterium
GTCCATGGGCATGATGATGCTGCCGCCGATCATGATCGCCCTGCCGTTCAAGCTGGTGTTCTTCGTCCTGGTCGACGGCTGGGCGCTGATTACATCCAGCCTGGTAAAAAGCTTCGGCTGAAACTTACACCGCCCGCCGCCGACGCCACATGATGACCGCCACGGCGGCAAGATGCATCAGCGCCAGGAGCGCGAACGGCATCTGAAAATCACCGCTCATATCGTACAGTGCGCCGACGGCGGCGGTTGCCGTGCTGGCGCCAAGAAACATGATCGCGTTGGTCAAGCCATAGGCCGTGCCGTAACCGTTGGCGCCAAAAGCCTGGCTCAACAACAGGGGCGGCAGCATGACGATACAGCCCACTGATAGCCCGGCAAGTACGGCACCGGCATAGAGCGCCGGCGCGCCCTGCCCCAACAACAGCAGCACGATCCCGGCGCCCTGCACCAGATAGCAGCCGGAAGCCAAAATCGGCAGGGGCATACGATGGCTCAAACCACCCAATACGAACCGTCCGGCGACCGCGCTGCCCGCCGTCAGACTAACGGCAAAGGCCGCGCCGGAAAGGCCCAGCCCGGCTTCCAGCGCCGGCAACTGGTGCATCAGGAAGCCGACCTGAGCCGCCAGTGACAGGGTAGAGGCCGACGCAATGCGCCAAAACGCGGGCGCGGCCAGGAAATCCCGCATCCCCTTGCCCGCGGTCTCTCCCACCTCCAACGCCGGCTGCTCGCGCTCGCCGGCGGTTTCATCATCATGCCGGGGCCGGCGCAAAACGAACAAGGCCAGGGGAACGACCAACGCGATGATGGCAACACCCACCCAGGCAAGGGCCCGGTCAAACCCCAGTACGGCCGATAAATGCACCAGCAAGGGCGGCAGCAACATCCCGCCCGCCGATGCGCCGGTCAGCGCAAGGCCAAGGGCAAGGCCCAGGCGCCGTTCGAACCAGGGTACCAGCGAAGCACTGATTGCCGCCGTCGCCAATGCCGGATAGGCCGAGCCCATAAACATGAACAGTACGAAAATCTGCCAGATTTCCGTGGCCCGCCCAACCAGAATGGCGCCGCCGCCCATGGCCAGCGCCCCGTATAGAACGATCCAGCGCGGCCCATGCCGGTCAAGCAACCTACCCACGACCAGCGCCGCCGGCACCCCGACGAACCAAAACGAAGCAACAGCACCCGATAGCGCCCCGGTGGACCAGCCCCGTTCCGCCCGCAGCGCCGCGATGAAGAAGCCATGGCCATAAAAGCCCACGCCCCAGGCGAAAAACGCCATCACGAAGCACGCGGCCGTCATCACCCAACCACGATATATTTTCGCTAGGCGGGGCGCGGAACTGTCGGAAACCGGATCTATTGCGGGCGGATCGGCGGGCATGCCCGCCAGGATACCCCATTACGCGGCACCAACGCCGTCAATAAATACGCTTCCCTGGGCAAGGCATTTTGCCGGGCCGGCATGGCCTCGTTCGAGGCTATTTTTTTTGCACGGGAATGGTACGTTTCGCGGCCTCGGCGTTTTTGCGCTTGGGCAGACGCAGGGTTAACACCCCATCCGCCGCCGTGGCCTCGATACCACCCTCTTCCACATCAGCCGGCAATCTGAAGGTCCGCTGAAAGGCACCATAGGTACGCTCGGAAAAGTAATAGTTCTTGTCCTCTTCCTCGCGGGATGTGTGCTTGTGCCCCTTCACCACCAGCATGTTGCCATGCTGCTCAATCGCAATGTCCTCTTCCTTCACGCCGGGCAGTTCAACCTCGACGATATAGGCCTCGTTGGTCGCCGCGGCATCGGATGCCGGGCTGAAATAGTCCGAAACCTTCGTGCCAAACCGGCGCAGGGGATCGGCAATATTCGGCCACCAGGCGGAAAGCGGTTGCGCACTAGATTCGACCATGACGTCTCTCCCATATTTGTCACGATGAGTATCAATAAATAGATGCGCACGGTTGCCCCACGCGGCGATAGTCTGAGACGAAATGCCGCGCATTCCCGCCGCCAACTCAGGAAGGAATTCCAAATCCGGGGAAAACTCGTTACTGTCACGGTCGCAATCAACACCTATCGGGCCCTGTCGGACTTGGTCACGGGAAGAGGTGATGGCGACGGATTTGATCTATTTCAATGATCTGAAAGTGGGCGATACCCTGGCCGCCGGTACTCTCGAGGTAACGCAGGACGAGATCATCCGCTTCGGCGAACGCTATGATCCACGCCCCTATCATATCGACGAAAACGCCGCCGCCAGTTCGATCTTCGGCGGCCTGGTAGCGTCGGGCGCACAGACCCTCGCCTTCTGGAACTATTTGCGCTTCAAGGCCGAAGAAGGCTTGGCCCAGTTGGCCACGCTCAGCCTTGATAATGTCCATTATATGGCCCCGGTGCGGCCGGGCGATTGCCTTCGCCTCGAGGCCGTGGTCAGTAATGCGCGGCGCTCCATGCGCAAACCCGACCGGGGCATCATGACCTTCGATCATCTGCTGTACAATCAGGACGATGCACCGGTGATCCAGCTCAACGCGTGCTTGCTTGTCGCACGCCGGCAGGCGGCTAGTTTATAGCGCTGAGGCCGCCGTTCTTGACCTTGTTGCGGTACGAAGCCATGAAGGCCTCGAGATCCGCCACGCGGGCGATTTGGCCCGCCAGGTCGCGGAATTTGGTTTGTGACTGGTTGACCTTGTGGGTCAGGACACGGAACGTTTCGGCGTGGGGGCCCTTCGCCATCTTGTCGCCATAGCGGCGGTTCAGACTTTTCAGCGACTGACCATCACCTGCCATGTAATAGGATACCGCCAGTTGCACCACCTGGCTCTGCTCGATCGGGTTCAGAACGTCCATGGCGCGCCAGCGGTTACCCAGCAAATTTTCCGTCGTTTCGGCGGCGCTGGCCCAGCGCTGGCCGCGCCAGTAGATACCGGCGCGCAGCATTTCCGCCGCCGGCGAGGTATCAGCGGCAAGAAGGGCAAGGGCTTCATCAATCTTATCCAACTCCGCCAGGGCGCGGGCCTGGAGATAACGGCGCTGCGCAAGAAGGGAATCGCTCAAATTCTGCGTCCTGCCCTTGCGCAGGATATCGAGCGCCTTTTCCGGCCGGGCATCCAGCAGATAAATCACCGCCAGACGCGTCTGCACCTTGACCCTTTCCGCCCCGCGCAGGCGGTACTTAACCTGATGTTCCAGCAGCCGCGCGGCCCGGTCCAGCAAGTCGACATCCGCCAGCCGGTCGGCCAGGCGCTGTATCATGGCGTCGCCCTGCTTGCCCAGGGGAGTCAGCTCCTTAAACTCGAAATACAATGCCAGGGCGGAGACCGGAGAGAGACTATCCGCCTTGCCGTTAAGGAACAGATCGACAAAGGCCCGTTTCATGCGGATGGCCATGTCCTGGGTCGTCCTGTCCTTCGGGAAATAGGACACGGCCTCGCGCATATGGCCCAGGGCGGCGGCGTAATCCTGCTTCGCCAGCTCCAGATCCACGGTCCGGTTGACCAGCTCAAGCTCCAGGCCGTCACCGCGCCAGGCGAACCGCAGGCGCTCGTAGCGGCTGATCGCCTGATCCTCATCGATCTTTTCCTGCTCCCTCTCGGTATCGATCAAGGCCAGGCGGGCCCGCGCCGCGTAGGGGCGGTAGTCGGCCGCGATCGCCGCCCGGAAATGCTTCTCGGCCTTTTCGTAGTCCTTCTCGCGCAGGGCGACATCGCCATCAAGGTATTCCAGAACGGTTTTCACCCGCGGCGAGTTTTCCAATTTCCGCCAGTTCTGGGCGACCGCATGCAGGCTGGCTTTGTCATTGATCTCGGCCGCCGCCACGGCCCAATCCTCAAACAGGCGGGAGCGGAAGCTCTCGGGCAGATCGGGCAGCACCGCCGCGCCCAGGGCAAATTGCCGGTTCGCCTCGTCAAAGCTGCCCTTGCGGGCCAGGACACTGCCGCGCCATAGCGCAACATCGGGATATAGGCGCAGATTGACGTTGAAAAGATCGCTCTCGGCGTCATCCACGCGGTTCTGGAATAGACGGACCAAACCGCGCACGGCCTTGAAGCGCGGGTCCTTGGCGGCGCGGCTGTCACTCTCCTCCATCAACTGCAACATTGCACCGGCGGCCGAGGTCAAACCCTGGCCGAGATAGTACTTGGCCAATTCCCATCTCGCCTTATTGCGTCCGGCCTTCGGGGCGGAAGCCAGCCGGAGCAGAAGCGACTTGCGAAACTTATCGAATTCCTTGTGGTTCTCCTCGCGCCCGCCGCGCCAACTATAGAGATGCATGATCGGCCGTTTCATGGACGCGGCGTAGGTACTTTCGGCCTGCTCGGAATTAGCATCCAATGCCGATAGGGCCAGGCCGGTCTTGGTCGTGGCGACCACGCCATGGCGGGCGGCCCGGATCAACAGATCGTCGATCTCCGAGCGGATTGCCAAGCCTTGCGCCGTGGGCAGCAGCCGAAATTCGGCATAGACATGGTTGATCGGTATGCCGGCGCTCGAATCCAGCATGGGTACGGCGAACAGCTCATCGCCGACCTCCGGATCGTAGATCCGTACCAGACGCGCGGAATCCTTCGCCGGAATGAAGACCCGCGGGCCATTCTTGTGGAAAGGCTGGGCCACGGGCGACAGCAGGGTCTTGGGCCCGCCGCGCGACGGCGTCAAAGTGAGCAGCCAGCGGCTGCCCGTCCGCTGCATGACCGGGAACAGTCCGGCGCGCACCTTCAGGCGCAGCACGGTCGCATTTTCATTGCGTATCTGATTGGCGCCACTGATCCAATCATTGCCGGCCAGACGCCGGCCATCAACCGCGGCGCGGCGGCCGAACACGGCCCAGACGTAGCCCGAACGCTCGAACACCACCGCTGGAACCGCCCGCTCCCAGGTAAACGACAACTTCAGATCATTGCCGTCTTCGTCCACCGCGATCTTGACATCATGCAATTCGCCGATCCCCACATCGGCTGTCTGCCCGCCTTCGCCGTCATCGCCGGCGTCACCCTTCTTGTCCTTGCCAAGGAGCGATTTCGGCCCGCTCTTTGCCTTCTTGGCGGCCAGTTTGACGATCTCGGTCACGCCATGATCCTGTGCCGCGCGCAACATGGACTTGCTGGGCACCCGCCGGGCCGGACCAATCGCCGTCAGCGGGTTCTTGTCGTCCTTGGCCTTCTTTTTCTGCTTCGGCGCATAGATGTCCAACACGATCTTGGTGCCGGCGCGGAAATGGCGGAACCTGACGCCGACCTTGGTCAGCAAGGTCACGCGCGCGCCATCCTTATCAGTCGCCGCCGTCGCGCCGCGGATATATTGCGGCGGATCCTTTTGCAGTTCCTGTAGATTGAATTTGGCGGGGCGCGCGAATGCGACGCTCAGGCCATCCTTGCTCAACACCACTGAATATCCGACATTGCGCCGCCAATCGAAAACCAGACGGCTGTGCTTGCCGTGTTCGCCGGCCCTGACAACGACACTTTCGGTGTAGGCGGGACGGGCTTTCTTGGGTTTGGCGGATAATTTTTTTGGCGGATTTCCCGACGATTTGGCGCCGGCCTTTTTTGCCGCTTTTTTCGTTGGCTTCTTGCCGCTTGTCTTGCTAGCGGCGCTGTTCTTTGGCTTGACGACAAGATCAAACGCCAGAACACCATCGATAACACGGTCGCGCAGGCGCACCGGCCGCAGCAGTTTCATCGATACCGAGCGGCCATCCTTGGAGAGCGCGATACCGCTGACGAACTTGTCCAGATGCCGGCGGACAGCGCCGAATTTTGCCGTCAAGGGCTTGGAGAAACGTATACTCAGGCGGTCACTGCCCAGATCGGTGGTGTAGGTGACCGGCACCGGCCAGTCAAAGACAATTCTGGCATAATTCTTATGAACACCGGCCCGAACCTTCACCGCCGTCGCGGCCAAGGCGGCCTGGCCCGTCACCGCCGTAATCAACAATGCCGCCAGCAACAGGATGCCGGCCAGGACTGTTCTGCTCTTGCCGCGACCGGGACTATTGCGCATTGTCGCCCCCCTCGGCCGAGGTTTCGCGGATCACCAGATCGATCCTGCGCGACAGGCTTTGCCGCAAGGCCTCGGGCAGCTCGGAGGAAACATCCCCAGCCCCGCCATCGGCGGCGCCAAGCACTTTTACCGAATAACCGTATCCCGCCGCCCGCAAGGCATCGGCGAAGGCAAGGGCGCGGGCCAGCGACAAATCCCATTTCGAAGCATAGGGGGTACCAGCGTCGGGCAGCGCGCTTTCGGCATGGCCAACCAGTTCCAGGCTGTTGCCGACCAGTTTCAAGGTTGAGCTCAGGGATACCATGGCCTGTTGCGCGGCGGTGCGCAGCCGCGCCTGTCCCGGCTGAAAAATCATGTCGCCAGGCAGTGAAACCACCAGGCTATCATCAAGGCGATGCAAAATGCCCTGGCCCAAGATATCGCTGTCGCTCATTTTCGCCTGCAGCACGCCGGCCAGGTAGTCCAGGTCGACTACCCGTTCGTCAAACAGCTTTGGCGACGCCCGTTCGGTCTCCAACAACGGGCGGCTCCATTGGTTCAACGGGTTCAGGCGGCTCGAGAATGCCTCGACCAATGCCTTCCAAGAATCGATTTCAACCTTCGACATGGCGAACAGCAGCACGAAGAAAGCCAGCATCAGGGAGAGCAGATCGGCAAATGTGATCATCCAAGTGCGCGACGGCGAGCGCCGGGATGGCGTGCTGGCATGATCTGTCATTGCCGCACCACGAGTTCGGAAAATGTCCGGCGCGCGGTTTCTATCTCGCGCACCTGAAATATGAACGAGATTTGCCCGGGATCGCCCGGGGCGAGGCCGGAACGGATCGCGGCCGCGCCAACCCCGCGCCGCCGCAGGGCATGCGCCAGAGAGGTGGCACGGTGCAACTCAAAAGCCGCCGCCTCCCCATCACTCGAGGGCAACGCAACGCCAGTGCCCAGCACCATTTCGACTTCGGCCCGCAAACCGGGCCGGGAACGCTTTAAGCTTTCCGCCATGGCGTCTAGGAACGCACGCCCCCGCGGCCGGGCCGCAACTTCATCGGGGCGAAACAAATCATCGGTTGGAACCGCGAAACTCAGAATATCGCCGCGCTGCACCGGATCCACATGGTCGATTGGCAGATTATCCTGAAACACCTGGCGCAACTCGTCATGGTAGGTCTCCACGATCGATCTTAGGCCATCGCGGCTGAGGACATTAGGACCGGCATCGGCGATCGCCAGTTCATTGCGAAACTCCGCCTTGACGCTGCCCATGGCGTCCTCGATGCGGGACTCCTCCAACTGCGCCATGGAGTTGAGCATGATGAAGAAAGCGACAAGAATCAGATAGAGCGACATCAGAACCACCGTGCCGTGGTCATCCCGCGGCTCCGGCCTCGGGTCCGAACCAGCGCCCGGCCCCGGGTTCCCTATCCCGCCGTTTCCGGGCTCTACCCCGGCATGTCTATGAACCTGGTACGGTTGCTCCATAATTCATCAATCGAAGCTCGCCAATAGAGCGTCGATATCATCCTGGCTGTTTGCTTGATCCGGCATATCGGGACCATGCAGCAGGTCGGCGTCGGGACGATCATCCTGCAAATCGAGATCTTCCTTGGACAGGGCGTCTTCGTCCGCCACCTCCTTGCCATCGATAATGCGCGAAAGGCGTTCTATCTTGGCCTCGATATAGTCAAGGGTTGTCACCACCTTGGTGATCCGTTGCGAGGTAATGTCCTGAAAATTGGAGGCTTCATACATCCTGGTTGTCATGTCATAGAGCTTTTCGCCGTCCTCGCCACCCAGCCGATCGGCCATGGTTTCAAGCTGCTCCGCCACATCCAGGAATACGCCCGTGGCTTCTTCCGTCGCGAGAACAACGGCATCCAATTCGCTATGGGCGGTCGGAATTTCCTCCTCGCGGATACTGTCGGGCCGAATGGCGGCGATCTCCGCGCGGGCTGTATGGATATACTTTACCAATTCTTCCAATTCCCGGTGCGCCCGCAGATCGTTGGCCGACAAATCACCCTGGATGGACGTCATCAGCGAGGTCACGATACCCGCGACATCATCAACCGCGACGGGGCCGCCACTTGCTTGGCGGATTTCCTCGATCGTTTCGATAAGACTCGGCAAAACCGGTTGCGCGCTCATATAGACCCTCCGCAGCCACTGGTGGCGCATGCCCCAGCAGCATTACCATCCCCAAACGTGACTTTTCTCTTAGTTAAATCTAAACAAAAAGGGTTAACGGTGATTTAATGCGGGCCCGCGGGAGGTGAATTCCGTTCACGTCTGGAACGGGGTTGATCTAGGCCTGGGCCGCGACCATGGCGCCCATCAGCGGCACGTCCTGGATACCCGCCTTGGTCATCAACTCTTCCAATTCCAGCAGCATTTCCTGCATCTGTTTCTTGTCCTGGCCCCGGCGCAGGAAAGCCTCGGCAAAGCCTGGCGAGCGCAGAACCACGGCGGCCCGGGCATGCGCCTGCCCCAGTGCCCGCCCCTCGGTAAAGGTTCCGGCGGCGCATAGCTTCAAAATTGATATGCATTCATCGATACTGTTCGAAGACCGGGCGGCGATCTTCGACAAGATCTGGGCCCGCTCCAGCAAATCCACGCATACACCGTCCAGTATTTCCGATGTCGTTTCCGACTGCTTCTCGGACAGGCCGGATTCCAGAATACGCCGTTGGATTGTCCGCAGATCCCGCATGTGAACCGCGGGCGGATTGGCAGGATTGCGCAGCGCCTCTTGATTTGCAGGTTCCTTCAACACCGCCACAATATAGTCGCCGATGCGTTGCCGCGATGATTTGCCGAAAATACCCTGTACCGCATCGAGAAGAATCGACACCCGCTGGATCGGATCGCTGACCCCCTCCAACATGCGCCCTACGGCGTCACCGCTAATATAGCGCTGCGAACGCTGGGTAAATGCCTCCTCCATATCCGAACCCATGACAAAATTGCCATCCTCGTCGCAGAGGCGCTGGTGCAGCCGCGCCAACAGCTGGGCATCCGGAAGGACGCCGCCGCTGGTTAGAGAGCGGGGGCCGGTCAGGGTTTGATCAATGCGCCGGATCAGGGTTTGCCGGCATTTTGGAAAGCGCCCGCGCCGCAATACCTCGCGGAATTTTTCCATGGCCGGATGCTCGGGCTCGTCCGCTTCATCAGCATCGGCATCGCTATAGATCTCGTCTTTCACTTTTTCCGTCTGCTGCGATGACGAATTCGCGTTCGCCGCAAAGGTCTCCGGCGCCTCGGACTGCTGCTGCACCGACAAGGGCGCCGAGCTTGGGTTCACC
Source organism: uncultured Rhodospirillaceae bacterium (assembly GCA_964631725.1). Classification (GTDB taxonomy): domain Bacteria; phylum Pseudomonadota; class Alphaproteobacteria. The sequence continues at coordinate 9,289 of CAZVYX010000057.1, forward strand.
AAATCCGCGAGACGCAGCACCGCATCGCCCAGTGTATGTTGATTGCCGATCAGTTTCGCCACGGTGTTGGCATCTTCGAAGAAATCCGTCAGAAAACCATCAAGGTGCGCCGTGGTCGCCGGCTTCTTGGACCGTGTCGCCATTTCCAGCAGCGCGATGAATTTCTCCTGGCCGGATTGGAAGCGCCGCAGCCAATTGGTCAGCGAGGCGCAGAACAGATAGTCCTTGTCCTTTTCCTCGGCCAAAGTGGCAACAAGTTCATCGAGATCATCATTATGGATGAGCGGGCATTTTTCCGCCCGCCACAAAATCTTGGCTTTCGCACTGGCTTGATCCACCAGATTATACAGCTCGCGTTGACGGACCTTGACGTCTTGATTGTAGGCGCCCGCCTGGGCCATGGCGGCGCGCTGTACAGCGCTCTGCAGCATCGAGCCCGAGCCCTCGAAGCGATTGATATACTCAGGATGATGCAGCAATTCCACCGGCGTGATGCGGTGGGCATCCAGCCATTGCCGCATGACGCGCCGGATCGCCTGCCGCGACTGCAGCGAATAGAGGTGTTCCAGGGAATGACAGGGCGCGCCGGCGTCGAGGCCGTCACCGTATTTCCGCACCGAACTGCGGCGGTTGCCGAGGAACATGACTTCATGTTCGCGGAATTCACCAGCCTCATTGTTGAACGAAACATGCACGACTTTGACGGCCTTGCTGCCCTGAAGACGTTTTACGTCATGGGCTCGCTCAACCGCTTCGTTGTTGCTCGGGACAATGGCTTCTACGTTCCAGCTACGCCCATTATCCGACAATATTTCGTAATGTGACTGCTCTGACATAATTCGCTATTTCGATCACAGACGGACGGGTCCAACCGCCTCCTGCCAAAAGTGGTAACAAAGAATGGCGCAATTTTCCTAATTTTCGGTAACCACGGGCTGAACCCATGCAAAAAAGATTTGCGCCCGGCAGCACCCGGGTTAACCGCCGAATTAGCCACCGGTCTTCGGCAAACGCCGGCGCGTGGCCAGCTTCACGGTCAAGGTCTTGGCCTTGGCCGGGCTCATGGCGGCCAAAACCTTGGCCATTTTCACTTCCTTCATACGCTCAGTCACGTTGAGGAGAATTTCCATTTCGAGTTCTTCGAAGATCCGCGCGGCATCCTTTGGTTTCATGCTTTCATAGACCTTGACCAGGCTCTTTATCTGCGCTTCGGTCTCTTTGTCGTGCTGCAGCAATAGCTTCTTGATGCGGGTTTCAAGTTTCTTGAGCTCGCCGATCTTGCCATCAATACGCTTTTCCGTGGCTTGCAGGATTTTCTCCCGCATGGCCATTTGCCTGGACCTCTGTTCAAGCTCAACGCGCCGGCCGGATAGCTTTTGCAACACTTCGACCTCGGCCGGGGTAAAGGAGGTCTTTTTCGCGATCTTGCGCCTGGAGGCAACTTTCTTATCGTCCGTCTTGCCGGATTTTGCTTTCGCCTTTGCCGCCGGCGCCTCGGCGGGTTCGTCGACGGGCCCTGGCGTCTTGGCGCCCTCCTCATTGCTCAAGGCGCTCTTCGCCTTGGCGCCCTCGCCGTCTTCACTCTTAGCCCAGGCAACCGGAAAACCGATGTCGGCGACGCCCCGGCGCAACTCCACGACCTTGACGCCCAGCAAAAGCATGGCGGCGAGAATGACGACGGGCAAAACCCGAATTTTTCCAAACATCACACGTACCCAACAGCCTTAATGTTTCACCGACAGGTCGAACCGTACCGTCCCAGCGGCCGCCAGCGCTCTACGCCGGCATTTTATGACCGGGCTTGACGCAGTATCTCCGCCAATTCCCGTTCGGATTCCGACAGCTTCCCAGGCAATTCTTCCGCCTCTTGTACCAATTTCGCCGCTTTATCCATGCCGCCGCCGCCCTTGCGCAGCTCCACCCCACGGCCTTCCGCACCCGGCCGCCCCGGGACCGGACGGTTGACCAAGCCGCTTTCGATCCGTTCCGCCAGACGATTACCGGACTGATTGATCGAGCCCAACTCGTCTGCCAATGCCCTGGCATCCCTTATCTTCTGATCCAGCGCGGCGCCGGCATGGTCGCTGGCCAATTTCAGATGGTTGACACTATTTTCCGCCGCCTGGGTCGCGGCGGTAAAGTCGGCCAGCATTTTGCGCATTTCCCCCTGGTTTCCCCGCAATGCGCTAAGGCGGCGGTTGAGCATCAGGCAATAGGCGACCGTGACCAACAAAAGAATGGCGACCAGGCCGTCCAGCCACAGTTCCGTATGCAAAGGCAAATCCATCAAACGGCCTCGCCCGACATGCCGTCGGTAACATTGACCGCGACGTGAGAACCGACACGGCCCATCTTGCCCTCCAGCAACGAAATGCCGCCGCAGCGAAGCTGAACGGTGGAATCCGCGGTGGAGTTCAACATCATCGTATTGCCCACCTCCAGGTTCATGACTTCACCGATACTGAGGAACTGCTCTTCCAGGACCGCCTCGACATCGACATCCGTGGACCACAGCTCGGTCGCCAGATGGCTTTCCCAAATGGCGTCCCGGCCGAACTTTTCGCCCATGAACATCTGCAACAGCAGTTCGCGGATCGGTTCCAGCGTGGCGTAGGGCAGCAGCAACTCCAGGCGGCCGCCACGATCCTCCATATCGATCCGCAACCTGATCAGCACCGCGGCATTGGCCGGGCGGGCGATAGTGGCGAAACGCGGATTTGTTTCCAGGCGGTCAAAGACAAAATTTACCGGGCTAAGAGGTTCGAACGAGGCGCTCAGATCCGCCAGAACGACATGCACCATTTCTTCCACCAGGGAAATTTCAATGGTGGTATATGGTCGCCCTTCGATACGCATCGCCGCCGTGCCTCGGCGGCCGCCCAACAGGACGTCGACGATTGAATAAATCAGTGATGAATCGACGGTCATCAGGCCGTAGTTGTCCCATTCCGCCGCCTTGAATACCGTTAGCATCGCCGGCAAGGGAATTGAATTGAGATAGTCGCCGAAGCGGATGGATGTGATGTTGTCCAGGGATACTTCGACGTTGTCGGAGGTAAAATTGCGCAGGGACGTGGACATCACCCGGACCAAGCGGTCGAATACCACCTCCAGCATGGGCAGGCGTTCGTACGAAACCAGGGCGCTGTTGATAATGGCGCGAATGCCAAGGCGCTGCCCGTCGTCGTCGCCGTCGGCGTCGAAGCCCAGCAGACTATCGATTTCATCCTGATTGAGGACGCGGTTTACCGCGCCGGAGGCATCGTCATCATCCTCGCCATCGTCGTCATCGACCATGGCGGCCCATTCGGCGGCGACATCGTCGTCGTCGCCATCGCCATCGCCATCATCTTCAACCATGGCGGCCCATTCGGCGGCGACATCATCATCGTCCACGGCGTCATCGTCACCATCTAGCGCTTCATCAATCATACTAACTCCACCACCCGCGTCATAGCGTACCCCCCGACTATCGCCCTTCGGACCAGATTACCCCACCGGTCTCGTGACTGATCCGACCAGCCTCTATTGCACCAGCATTTCCTTGAACAGAACATCGTTCACCTTGATCGCGCCGGCAGATCGCTGCACACGGATCAATAATTCTTCCTTCAACCGCAGCAAACCCGCCGAGCCCTTCAGGTCCTCCAGCCGCAATTCACGCAAATAGACCTGAAAATTGTGCACGACACGCGGCATGATCACTTCCAACTTGGGTACGGCTTCAACGTTTTCGAGTTCAAGGGCCACGGTGATCTTCAGATAACTGGCCCGTTTGCCGCCCGAGTTCAAATTGACCAGCATTTCGGGCAGATCATAGAAAACGATTTTCCCGGCTCCCGGACCACCTTCGCCGTCCGTGCCTTCGCCGCCTTCGCCATGGGCCGCGCCCTCGGCCTGCTGGTCATCTCCCGACATCAAAAAGTAGGCGCCCGCACCGCCGCCCAGCAAAAGCAACAACAGCGGCAGCGCAATGAAAAGAACCAGCTTCTTGCCGGACAGCTTCTTCTTGCCGCCGCCCTCGCCTTCAGCAGCCTCAACTTCTTCCAAGTCTTCCGTCTCGGCAACATCCGCGTCAGACATGCCTGTTCCCAATCCCTCGCCGATTTGGCTATTCAATGGTGATAAAAATACGGAAGTTTAGTTAACAAGACGTTGAAGCCTCGCGAGCATTGTTTAACGCGCGGCCCAAGCGGCAGTTATTGCCGGGCAAAGCCTGCAATTGCACTCCAAAAAACCGGCCGGAAATGTCTGAACCGCGCCTAACCCATTGATTTCATTAATCGTGAAAGTTGGCACGACACGTGCATGGTAGTGGTCGATGAAATACGAAACCGATCCGAAACCACAATGGATTTGATGAGGCAAGAATGCCCGAAGTAACAGGTTACATAACTCTATCCAGGCAAATGGCCATGCAGCGCCAGATGGAGGTCATCGCCAACAATCTGGCCAACATGAACTCCACCGGTTACAAGACCGAGAGCGTCCTGTTCGAGGAATATCTCGAAACCACGGTGGAAGGCGATTCCATCTCCTATGTGCGGGACTATGGTACGTCGCGCGATCTGGCCGAGGGAGAGTTCACACCGACCGGCAATCCAATGGATGTCGCCATCACCAAGGGCGGCTATATGATCGTCGAGACGGACACCGGCCTGTACTACTCGCGCAACGGCAATCTGCGCCTGGACGCCATAGGTCAAGTTGTCACCGACGAAGGTTTTCCGGTGCTCGATGACAAGGGCAAGCCGATTGTGGTGACGCCAGAAGATACCACATTCGAAATCGCCCGCGACGGCACCATCTCCAACAGTACCGGACCGCTAGCCAAACTGGCGATCGTCAGCTTTGAGAATGAACAAAAGTTAAGCCCCGTCGGTTCCGGTTTGTATCAGACGGAAGAACTTGAAATCGAGCCCGAAGGGGTCATGGTCATGCAAGGCATGCTGGAAACATCCAATGTCCTGCCGATCAAGGAAATCACCAAGATGATCGACCTATCGCGGTCATATCAGTCGACGGCGAACCTGATGCAGGAAGACGCCGACCTGTTGGGCGAGGCGATTGAATCGCTGGGCCGCGTGTAGATCAGTTTTCATGATTAGACGTTTAGTCATAAGGAATACCAAGCAATGAGAAGTTTAAGCATCGCAGCGACCGGCATGTTGGCGCAACAGCTTAACGTCGAAGTTATTTCCAATAACATCGCCAATATGAACACCACGGGCTTTCGCCGCCAGCGCGCGGAATTCCAGGATCTCCTGTATCAGAACCTGCGCCGCAGCGGCACCCAATCATCGGACACGGGCACCGTTGTGCCCGCCGGCGTCGAGGTTGGTACCGGCGTGAAAACGTCCGCAGTCTATCGGATCTCCGAGCAGGGCAACCTGCAAAGCACCGACAACACATACGACCTGGCCATTCAGGGCAAGGGCTTTTTCCGGGTCACGTTGCCCAGTGGTGAAGATGCCTATACCCGCTCCGGCTCGTTCCAGGTAAGCGCCGATGGACAGCTGGTCACCGCCGACGGTTACGTGGTCGCGCCGGGGATTACCATTCCCACCGACGCGATCGATGTCAGCATCAACGGCAATGGTGAAGTCTCGGTCAAGGTTGACGGCACCGTCAATCCCACGGTGGTCGGACAGTTTGAAATGGCGGCCTTCTTCAATGACGCCGGCCTGGAAGCAAAGGGCGGCAATCTGTTCATGGAGACGCCGGCGTCCGGCCCGGCGACCGCTGGGGTGCCTGGCAGCCCCGGCTATGGCACGGTTCTGCAAGGCTTCCTGGAAACTTCCAATGTCAACCCAGTGGCCGAGATCACCTCCCTGATCACGGCGCAACGGGCCTACGAAATGAACTCCCGCGTCATTACCGCATCGGACGAGATGCTGCGGACAATGGCTAATCTGAGGTAGGAGCGGTTCCGTGAAACGCCCAGTTCCCATTATCATCCCCATCATCGTATTCCTGGCGGCATTGTCATTTACCCAAACCGCCCTGGGCCAGGCGCGCCTGCGTACCCAGGCGACCGTGGAAAGCGATGTCGTTACCTTGGGCGATCTGTTTACGGGCGTCGGCGAATTGGCCGGTCAGGAAATCGGCCCCGCCCCCGCGCCCGGGCGCAGCGCCACCTATAAGGCCGACCATCTGGTCGCCATCGCCCGGGCCCATGGGTTGCAATGGCGTCCCGCGGGCATGAGCAGCCGAGCGGTCGTGAGCCGCGGCGGCGCGATCGTTGGCGAGGGCGAGGTGATCGAACTATTGCGTCGGGAATTTCGCCAGCAGGGCGCGCTTGGACGCATCAAGATCCGCCTGACCCGCCTCCGGGCCAATGTCCTGCGTCCCCACGCAGGCGGCGGGCTGCGCATTGACGAACTGAACTACGATAGCGACGGTGGCTCCTTCAGCGGTTATATCCATAGCGAAATTTCAAATGACGAGACCCAGCGCCTGCTGTTGCGCGGCCGCGTCGATTTCGTCGCCCGGGTACCGGTGCTTGGCCGCAGCATCCGCAAGGGCCGGAGAATTAGCCGTTCGGATCTCAAGATGACCGATCTCAACATCCGCGCCCTCGGTGACGACGCGATTGAGACGATTGATCAGGTCGTCGGTATGGCCGCCAATCGCAACCTGCGCCAAAATCAACCGCTCAAGCCATCGGACCTGCGAACCCCGATCATGGTTGCCAAGGGCGCATTGGTCACGGTTGTCCTGAAAAGCGGCGGCCTCAGCCTGACCGGCTCCGGCCGGGCGCTCGAAGACGGCTCCAAGGGCGAGATCATCCGGATCATGAATATGCAAAGCAAACGCACGGTGGAAGCCAGCGTAATCACTCCCAACAATGTACGTGTCGAATTGCGTCGGCGGATCGCCGTCGCGGTGAATAAGTGATGGAGTATCAAGACATGGCCGCCATGAAGCGTAAATCGAACCCGCATCGCATCGCCGCATTGGCGGCGGCGGCTCTTTTACTGGGCGCCTGCAATGTCGTCGACCGCGTGGTCGATATCGGCAGCGAGCCGAAAATGAGCCAAATCAAGAATCCGGTCCAGGCACGGAAATACGAGCCCGTGGTCCTGCCCATGCCGCGCGAGCGCCATGCATTGCACGAACCGAATTCCCTTTGGCGGCCCGGCGCCCGCGCCTTTTTCAAGGATCAGCGGGCCTCGCAGATCGGTGATATTCTAACCGTCAACATCACCATCGAAGATGAAGCCACCCTGGACAACGAAACCGCCCGCACCAGGGACAGCGCCGAAGACTCGGATATTACCAATTTGCTTGGATACGAGGGGTCGCTTAGCAAGATCCTGCCGTCCGCCGTCACCGCCGGCAGCCTGGCCAGCCTCGGTTCAAAGTCGTCGGCAACCGGCACCGGCTCCATCAGCCGCAGTGAATCCGTCAGCCTGGTGGTCGCCGCCATCGTCACGCAAATTCTGCCCAACGGCAACATGGTGATTTCCGGCACGCAAGAGGTGCGGGTGAATTACGAAAAGCGGCTACTGACCATCACCGGCGTCGTACGCCCGGAAGACATTTCAGCCTCCAACATCGTCAAACATACCCAGATCGCCGAAGCCCGCATCGCCTATGGCGGCGCCGGCGTCTTGTCCGATGTGCAGCAGCCACGCTACGGCCAACAACTGTTCGACGTCATCTTCCCCTTCTGATCACGGGACGGGAAACATCGAAAACCAAGGGGCCAGTCCGGGGATTGGCCCCTTTTTTCCTGTCTGAATTCGGAATGAATAGTGGCAAAAACCGCAATCCATGGAATTTTCGGGCACAAACGCCAAACCGGGAAAGTCGATCACCCGGCTCGACGGGAAACCGGAGCCAGGCCAAGTCTGGTATTTATTCGTCGCGGTAAACCCGTTCCCGCCTCTCGTGGCGCTCCTGAGCCTCGATCGACAAGGTGGCGATGGGTCGGGCCTCCAGCCGCTTCAGGCTGATCGGCTCGCCGGTATCATCGCAATAGCCATAAGAACCATCTTCAATCCGTTCCAGCGCGGCATTGATCTTGTTGACCAGTTTGCGTTGGCGGTCACGGGTGCGCAATTCGATGGAGCGTTCGGACTCCGTCGTCGCCCGATCGGCGATATCCGGCGCCTGGCCGTCATCGTCCTGCAGATTCTGAATAGTGCCCATGGCGTCCCGGAGGATATCGTCGCGCCAGCCTTGCAAACGTTGCCGAAAAAATTCCCGTTGGCGCGGGCTCATAAACTTTTCTTTTTGGCTCGGCCGATAGTTGGAAGGAAGATTGACTTCCGGCATGAAGCGACCTCAAAGGTTGTTGATATAGATGGCTATTAAGAACCGGGCGGAATATAGCCATCTCGGCCCGAGGCATCAAGAAACCTTAACGAAAAAATTTCATTGCACGGAAATCGGCCAGTTTTCACTCATATGAGTAGAATTAAATTCTATTCACGCGCTATTTCTGTCATTTCCAACTTAGCCAATTCCACTGCCGCCCGTACTTCTATGTCGGCAATAATGCTGTCCAGTCGGGGGTCCGCGTATTCGCCTGGCCGGTCGCGCAGCAAATTCATCAACCGCTGCAGACGCGGCCTGGGTATGCCGCCGGTCAGCAGGCCCAAGCGCAATTGCTCTAATTCGTCGAGGATATCGCTGCTTCGGTGCACCGCCTGGCGGCGCTGTTCGGCTGCATCGGGCACTTCCTGCAGCGCCAATAGGGCACCGACACCCGCCACCGCGCCGGCCACGCCCGTCTGGCTGGAGGCTTCCACCGCCTCGCCAGTATCAATACGGAACGTCGCGCCGCTGCCCTGCCCGCCTTTGCGCTCGGCACGGCGGGTAGCGCTGGAGCGTATGGATCCGGAACCCGAAATTTTCATAGCTCGAACAATCCTTCCGGTCGGCTTGCGCCTTCCCAGTAGCCTTTACCATGATCATTTGGCGTTAATACTTCGTTAAGCCTGCGAAAACAACGTCCCGGCGGGGGCAGAATATTCACGGCAAGAAGCGTCCGCGCATAGGCAATATCTGCCGCGGCAGCCGCCCCGCCGCATGGCAGAATTCCGGCAAACCATTGATTATACAGAATAACTTTATTTTTAGGATCTGGCATGTTTTTCGCAAGGGAATGGGTGGATACACTAGGGAACGTGTCGAGAATTTGTCCAAGTTATGAGCATGCGGGTTGTGGAAAAAATGAAGAGCGGTTTCGAAAATCCAACACGTCGGCCAGTCAGGCGCCCCGGCGCAATATGGCTGGGCGCAATTCTGGGACTCGCCGGCCTGCTTCTGACGGCAGCGGTCAGCCCAGCCAACGCCGCATCCCGGATCAAGGATATCGCGGATTTTCAAGGCATACGCGACAACCTTCTGATCGGCTATGGCCTCGTCGTCGGCCTGAACGGCACCGGTGACAGCCTGCGCAACGCACCCTTTACGAAACAAAGCCTGGAAGCCATGTTGGAACGCTTGGGCGTCAACACCCGAGACACCAGCCTGAATACCAAGAACGTGGCCGCGGTCATGGTCACCGCCAATCTACGCCCCTTTGCCCGTGTCGGCACGCGCATGGATGTGGTGGTTTCGACCATGGGCGACAGCTCCAACCTGCAGGGCGGTATGCTGTTGGTTACGCCGATGCTAGGTGCCGACGGCGAAGTTTACGCCGTCGCCCAGGGACCGGTGGCGATCGGCGGCTTCGTGGCCAAGGGCGAGGCCGGTACCGTAACCCAGGGCGTGCCCACGGGCGGGCGGATCTCCAACGGCGCCATAATCGAGCGCGAGGTGCCCTTTGATCTGGCATCGCTGCGAACCTCTTCCATCGCCCTGCGAAACCCCGATTTGACCACGGCCCGCCGGGTCGCACAGGCGGTCAACGCCCATTTCGGCCGTCCAGTGGCGCGCGCCATGGATTCCACAACGATTGACTTGGTTCCAGGCAACGATTTCGAAGGCCGGATATTCGACATGCTGGTCGAGATCGAGCAATTGGTTGTCGAACCCGATCAGACCGCCCGGGTCGTGATCGACGAAGCCTCGGGCATTATCGTCATGGGCGGCGGCGTGCGGGTCAACGAAGTTGCGGTTGCGCAAGGCAATCTGACGGTGCGGGTCACGGAAAGCGAACAGGTTTCGCAGCCGGGCGCCCTGGCTAGCGCCGGCAACACCGAAAAGGTCGACCGCACGGATATCGAAATTGATGACGGCAGCGACCGGCGCCTGACCATGCTGAAACCGGGTGTCAACCTGCGCGATCTGGTCGACGGCCTGAACGCCCTTGGCGTCGGCCCGCGCGATCTGATCGCAATTCTGCAAACCATCAAGGCGGCCGGCGCCTTGCAAGCGGAGATCTTGGTACAATGAGCCTAAGCATCACCCCATACCTTCCGGGACAGACAATCCCGAAGCCGCAGATCCCCACCAGCGACGACAGCGCCGCCAAGCAACATGCCTGGCGCACCGCCAAGGATTTCGAAGCCTTCTTCATTTCCCGTTCGCTGGATGACATGTTCGCCGGGGTCAAGACCGACGGCCCGTTCGGCGGCGGCCAGGGCGAAGGCATGTTCCGCGCCTTGCTGAACGAGGAATACGGCAAAATTATTGGCGGCAACGGCGGCATCGGAATTGCCGACGCCGTCTATCGTGAAATGATCAGATTACAGGAGAGCACCGGCAATGCGGACGCGTAAGGCAATCGATACCCTGACCGATATCACCTCGCGGCTGGACGATGTGATGGCAAAGGAAAATCAAATTCTGCTGCATCGCCAGCCGCACGAATTGGCGGGTTATGCGGCGGAAAAGGAAGAGTTGGCCACGGCCTACGAGCGCGAGATGGCGGAGTTGAACGCCAATCCAAACCTGCTGTCCCGTGCCGAGCCGGAAGAAATCAACCGCCTCAAGACCGCGACCAAGCGCTTTCAGCAGGTTCTGGAAGAGCACCGCCGTCTGGTGCAAACCACCAAATCGGTAACCGATCGGATGTTGAAGGCGATCACGGAAGAAGTCTCCGCCAAACAGCGGCCGGTCGAAGGCTACGACCAGACCGCCAATATCCGCACGCCCTTCAACCGCAATGCAAAGCCCGTTTCCCTGGCATTGAACCAGGTCGTCTGAACGTCACCACAATACGTCACCCCGCGGCGGTATTGGAGCTTGCCGCACACCATTTTGGCTGTTGTTCGACGCTCTGCCAAAAAGGCGACGGCCGGAAGAACGGATAACATATTCCCTTCTTCCGGCCGTCTCTACTCTGGAGGCCAACACCGGCCCCTCTTGTGCGTGTCGTCACCACTCCGGAAACACTATAGTTTCCGGTCGATAGTAATGCCGGCGATTTCCCTTAAGTGTGCGATCCGTTCAATAACCTCTTCTTGAGGATACTCCCGAACCACTTCACCCGTCTCCCGGTCGACGCCCCGGTAGACGAAACGGCCAATCGACTTCTCAAAACTTATCGACAGCCTTAGGTCATCGGCGGCAAACGCCTGTTCGGTGAGTTGCTGGAGTTCGTTCAACTTGGAACTTGAAACGCCTTCCGGCTTCTGCTTCTCAGGCGCGCTGCTCTCGGCGGAAGCTACTTTGACAACCGGGTCAGCGGCCGTTTTTTCGTCTTCGCGCCGAACCACCTTTGAAATTGAAGGTGGTGGTAGTGGGTTCGACATGGATATTTGCGCCATATCATTCTCCCACGCTACACCGGCGGTTTTGCCGGATCTCTGCGTCATTGGCCGGCCACGCACGACGAACCGGCCACGACGTCTAATTCTATAAGCCAGACAATCCTTCCATAATATTGCGATTGACTTCGACCATGGGCTGCAGGTCGGCCTCTCGTTTCAGCACTTTCCGTGAATGCTTATCCACCCAAATGGCCAGAGAAATAACTCCGGCCCGCAGGGCATCGGGAAGGCCATTGCTTTCCGACGCACAATCGGCCTGCAGCGTCAGCCATAGACGGCGGTTCCAATGCACCGCGCGCACGACTTCCGCTTGACCTTGTTGTTCCGCCTTCATCATGGCCGCCGTAACCTGGGCAAATATCCGATATTCGGTCTGCCGCGGATTTTCCGTGACATTTTGCACCTGCTGGTAGGCCTGTTGATAACCTTGCATAGTCATTTGCACACTCCGAAGTCATTCGATCTGGATCGTTCAGCAATTTTTCAATTGCCCGCCGGCCGGGCCTCCGAGAAATTAGGCGGCTTGACCGACCTGTAAGGATGGAGGCGGCGCCGAGACGCCGCCTCCGAAGGTCCCTACTAGAACAAACGCCAGAATCGTCTGCGGACCGGAGTTCGCGATCGACAGAGCCTGGACGCCCAGCTGTTGCTTGATCTGCAACGACTGCAGCTTGGCACTCTCTTCCGCCAAATCCGCATCGACCATGGTGCCGACACCAGCTTTCAGAATATCCGTCAGCTTGGTGGTAAACTCGGACTGTACCTCGATGCGCTTGGACACCGAACCCAGAGCCGCCAGCTTATCGGACACGGACGAAATCGCCGTATCGATCGCGGTCAGAGCAGTGGCCGCGCCAGCAGAAGTGTTCAGCACCTGAGACTGGATGGCCAGGGTCGTGGCATCCATCTTCTGTGCGGAGACCGCAATGGTCGAACCGTCGACCGTGCTCAGGACCGAAGTCGCCGAGGCACTGCCGTTCACCAGATTGGTTCCGTTGAACTCGGCCGTAGCAACGATGGTCGAGATCTGGTCGCGCAACGCCACGAAGTCGTTGTGCAGAGAGGTCCGCGACGCGGAGTCGAGACCGGCCTGGTTGGCCTGAACCACCTTGGCCTTCATTTCCGTCAACAAGTCCGCAACGGACTGACCGGCCGTGATGGCCGTGTTGATGGTGGCTTCACCGTTGGCCAGCGCGGTCTTAACCGAATTCAGGCCGGAGATGTCGCCGCGCATGTTTTGCGCGATAGCATAGGAAGAGGCATCTTCTTTCGGTCCACTAACCCGAAGGCCGGTGGTGATCGCAAGCTGCGTCTTTTCCATTGAGCTGTTGGTTTTGGCGAGATTCTGCAATGCAAGCATCGCGCCTTGGTTGGTGTTGACTGATAGAGGCATCTCTATCTCCTTTATTCTAGGTTTACCCGCTTACGCGGATCGGCGCGTTTTGCGCCTGCCCGTACCAGTGCAATTTGTGTGCCAAACAAGGGAAAAAACGGCCTGTAACAAGCCGTTGAATCGCAGCAATATTAATAGTTTAGGGAAATTAACCACGCCCCGGAGGGCAGGCAAAAATTGCCGAGTGGGCAAAGATTGCCCGGTAGATCGGGCAAATTCTGCCGGGCCGCCGATGGGAACCGGGCTATCCGGAGCGGCTACCCGGCAAGGGCTGCACTTATTGCCCAGCCTCGTGTGGAATTGAGATGCACTAGCAAATTGTTGGCGTCGGCGCCGGTGCCTGGATCGCGCCACTGGGCGGAATTGCCGCCGGCCCGAAGCAGAATTTGCCGGGTTCGTCCAACATCGCCTATAGGCAACCGCCTTTTTCGGTCCACCCTGATGCTGGGTGGGGGCAACATGAGAGCACCGCCGAGAGAATCCATCAGATTTGCCTTTCGCTTCGCGCCTGCGGCTAGCCGAACAGGGACAGAATTGCCTGCGGGCCGTTGTTCGCGATCGATAGGGCCTGCACGCCGAGCTGCTGTTTGATCTGCAACGATTGCAATTTGGCGCTTTCTTCCGCCAGATCCGCATCGACCAGGGATCCAACGCCGGCCTTCAGGATATCGGTCAATTTGACCGTGAAATCCGACTGAATCTCAATCCGCTTGGCCACCGAACCCAGGGCCGCCAATTTGTCCGAAACGTTGGTGATCGCCGTGTCGATGGCGGTCAGGGCGGTCGCCGCGCCGGCGGAGGTGTTCAGAATAGTGCTGTGGATGGACAAACTCGTGGCATCCAGTTTCTGGGCCGACACGGCAATTGTCGAGCCATCGACCGTGCTCAGCACTGAAGTCGCCGTGGCGCTGCCGTTTACCAGATTAGTGCCGTTGAATTCCGCCGTGGCAACAATCGTTGCAATTTGTTCCCGCAGGGCGACGAAATCGTTGTGCAGGGCGGTCCGGGAAGCCGCGTCCAAACCGGCCTGATTGGCCTGCACCACCTTGGCTTTCATTTCCGTCAGCAAATCGGAGATCGAGCGGCCGGCGGTAATGGCGACGTTCAAAGTAGCCTCGCCATTCGCCAGGGCCGTCTTCACCGCGCCCAGACCGACGATATCGCCGCGCATATTTTGTGCAATCGCGTAAGTCGAGGCATCGTCCTTTGGACCATTCACCCGGAGACCCGTGGTAATCGCCAACTGGGTCTTCTCCATGGCGCCGTTGGTAATTCCAAGGTGCTGCAGCGCGACCATCGCGCCAATGTTTGTATTAACCGAAAGAGTCATACCGTAATCCTCCTAAGTCCCGGACTTGTGCGCCGCCAAATCTAACGGCGTCTTATGCCTACCAAGTGAATTGCAAGATGCATGCCAACCCAGAAATTAAAAAATACCCTCATAACTAATTGAATTTATTTATAAATTTTATTTGGAATATTCTGGTCGCAATGATCCGGCTGGGCAAGTTTGTCCGGATAGGCAGAATTTACATAGCTATGGCGGGCCGCCGAGAAAATTGTATTCGGGGTGGAAATCAGGCCCGCCGGGCAATCCGTCAAGGGCAAGGCCGGGACTTACGGGCGCGGCTCGATCGCGGCGCCGGTCGGGCGACAACGATCGCTTTCCGGGCAGGATTTATCTTTTCGGGAATTTGGTCTTGCGGGCGGCCGGATTAATAAGGGGCCGGGGTAGCACCGCACCGTGCGGTGCACCCCGTGTCCCCCTACTAACCGAACAAGGACAGAATCGCTTGCGGGCCGGAATTCGCGATCGACAGAGCCTGCACACCCAGCTGTTGCTTGATTTGCAACGACTGCAGCGAGGCGCTCTCTTCCGCCAGGTCCGCATCGACCAAGGTTCCAACGCCAGCTCTCAGAATATCTGTTAGCTTAACGGTGAATTCGCTTTGCACTTCAATCCGCTTGGCTACCGAACCTAGCGCCGCGAGCTTATCCGAGACGGACGTAATCGCCGTATCGATCGCGGTCAGCGCGGTCGCCGCACCAGCCGAAGTGTTCAGCACCTGGCTCTGGATCGCCAAGGTCGTGGCATCCATCTTTTGCGCGGATACCGAGATCGTTGATCCATCGACCGTGCTCAGAACCGAAGTTCCGCCGGCACTGCCGTTCACCAGATTGGTTCCGTTGAACTCGGCCGTGGCCACGATTGTCGAGATCTGGTCGCGCAACGCCACAAAGTCGTTGTGCAACGAGGTCCGCGACGCGGAGTCGAGACCGGCCTGGTTCGCCTGAACCACCTTAGCCTTCATCTCCGTCAACAGGTCAGAAATTGACTGACCAGCCGTAATGGCTGTGTTGACGGTTGCTTCGCCATTGGCCAGAGCGGTTTTCACCGAGTTCAGGCCCGAGATGTCGCCGCGCATGTTTTGCGCGATGGCATATGACGAAGCGTCCTGTGTTGGCCCACTGACCCGAAGGCCGGTGGTGATAGCTAACTGCGTTTTCTCCATGGCCGCGTTGGTCTTGGAGAGGTTTTGCAGCGCCAACATGGCGCCAACATTTGTGTTGACTGAAAGAACCATGACAATATTCCCATTTCTTAGGTAAACCCGCTTCTGCGGACCGGTGCGTTTTGCACCCGAAAGGGAAGAAGCAAGAAGCATGCCAATTGGCGCAAAGCGAAAATCCATCTACTATGTTGTTTCTATTGAATTATTTTTTGTAATCTTTCGGTTACGGCGTTGCCGGCAAGGAAAGATTTGCCGCCTGGGAAATGGCGTCCCGGCAAAATCTGACCGATGTTGCTATTCGGCGCGGCTTTCGGCAGGATCTGGCCAGAAAATCGACGCAATCCGACTTGGACTAAATAGAAGGGGCTCTGCATTGGGCCAGAATTGGGGATATTCGTGACCGGACCATTGAGCGGCTACAAGGTAATTGATCTGACCACCATGGTTGCCGGCCCATTCGCCACCATGTTGTTGGGCGATCAGGGCGCTGACGTCATCAAGGTGGAAATTCGCGGCAGCGGCGATCATGTGCGCGCGACCGCCAACCGGCAGGGGGGCTTTTCCGCCTCGTTCCTGAACAACAACCGCAACAAGCGTTCGATCACATTGGATCTGAAGCGGCCCGAGGGGCGTGATGTCCTGCACCGCCTGGCCGCCTCGGCGGATGTCCTGGTGCAGAATTTTCGCCCCGGCGTGGTCGAGCGTCTTGGTATCGCCGAGGCCGATGTGCGTCCCCTGGCGCCGAAACTGATCTACATTTCCATGTCCGGCTTCGGCGACAAGGGACCCTATGTGCACAAACCGGTCTATGACCCGATCATCCAGGCGGTGTCCGGCCTGGCCTCGGTCCAGGGCGGCGGCGACAACTTGCGGCCCCGGCTGGTCCGAACCGTCGTCCCGGACAAGGTGACGGCGCTGACCGCCTCGCAGGCCATCACGGCGGCCCTGCTGGCCCGGGAACGCACCGGCGAGGGACAGCATATAACCCTGAATATGCTTGACGCCATGATGCAATTCCTCTGGTCGTCCGACATGGGCGGACAGACTTTTGTCGAAAATCCGTTTCCACAGCATCGGGTCTCGGCTTTCAACGATCTGATCTATGCCACCTCCGACGGTCACATGGCTGTATCGGTCATGACGGACGCCCAATGGTCCGGCCTGACCCGCGCCCTGGAACGGCCCGACTGGCTGGAGGATCCGCGTTTCACAACACCTGCCCTGCGCGACCGGAATTTTGACGAGCGCGTGGCCCTGACGCAAAGTGTTCTGGAAACCAAGTCCAATGCCCATTGGTTGGAACGCCTGGACGCCGAGGGTGTCGCCTGTGCGCCGGTTCTGACCCGGACGGAACTGATCGAACATCCGCAAATTCAGGCCAACCAGACGGTCATGGAAACGCAACATCCCGTCGCGGGTCCGGTGCGCCAGGCCCGCCATGCGGCGAAATTCGGCGCCACCCCCGCTTCGAGCCACAAACCGGCGCCGGGCCTGGGCGAGAACACGGATGAAATACTGGCTGAACTGGGCCTCGGCGCGGACGAAATCGCGGATTTGCGCGCCACGGGCATAGCCGGCGAGGAGAATTAGATGTCAACCTATGATCCACGAACCTTCAAGGCGCGGAGCTTTCACGACGCGGTTCCGGCATTCGGCGACGGCACCGACACACCACGGGCTTATCTGGAACGCTGTCTGGAGGCCATTGCCCAGCGTGAACAGGAAGTGAAGGCCTATGCCGCATTGAACGAAGACGGCGCCAGGGCGGCGGCGGATGCCAGCGGCGAACGCTACAAGGATGGCCGCCCCCTTTCCGCTATCGACGGCATGCCGGTCAGTATCAAGGATTTGCTGGAAACCAAGGATATGCCGACCCAGATGGGTTGCGAAGCCTATGCCGGCAATTTCCCGAAGAACGACAACGCCGCCGTCTGGGCCCTGCGCCAGGCCGGCGCGGTGGTGTTGGGGAAAACGGTCACGGCGGAGCTTGGCGGCACCCACCCGGGCCTGACGACCAATCCTTTTGATCCCACACGCACGCCGGGCGGCTCATCATCGGGCTCGGCGGCGGCGGTGGCGGCGGGCATGGTGCCGGCGGCCATCGGCACGCAGGTCGGCGGATCGATCATCCGCCCGGCGGCCTATTGCGGCAATGTCGCCCTGAAACCGACCCAGGGCGGCATTAATCGCGGCGAACGCCAGGCGACCTCCATGAGTACCCATGGCGTACATGCCGGCTGCATCGAGGATATGTGGCAAACGGCGATCGAGATCGCCCGGCGGGCCGGCGGCGACAGGGGCTGCCTGGGCCTGTTCGGCCCCGATACACCGCCCGCGCCGGTTAAGCCGGAACGCCTGATCGTCCTGGAAACCGCCGGCTGGGAAATATTGGACAATGCCTCCAAAACGGCTTTCGAGGGCTTGCTGGAGAACCTGCAACAGGCGGGTGTCGCCTTGCTGCGCCGAAAAGGCCACCTTTTAGTCGAAAAGCTGGAGCAGGCGATCGTCGAAGCACCCGCCATTTGCAATACCATCACGAGATGGGAAAATCGCTGGGGCCATCGCAATCTGGTAGATCAGAAAGGCGAATTCGTCTCCGACCGCCTGAAGGCCGGTCTGGCCCAAGCCGAAGCCATGAGCCCCGACGACTACCGTGCCGCTTTGCTGGCACGGGAAGCGGCGCAAAGTTGTCATGAGGCCGTCGGCTTGCTGGCCGACGCGGCGATTACCTTGTCCTGTCCCGGCCCGGCACCGCTTTGGCCAGGCGATACTCAGGGACAGCCCTTGGCGGCGCGCCCAACCGGAGACGCCATCTTCAACACGCCCACATCGATGCTGTTCGCGCCCTGCGTCAGCATGCCGTTATTGAGCGTCGGCGGCATGCCGGTCGGCGTGCAGGTCATGGGCCAGCAACACCAGGACGCCCGGATGACCGCGATCGCCCGTTGGATGCTTGAGACCATCGAGCCGGTTATCATTGGCTCGTAACCTGAAATCGTAATGGGGAGACAGGATATGCTGGGTATCGTGATCGAGTATGACTATTCAGGGGATGAAGGGGAATGGAAGGCGGCGGCGGATGCCTTTGTGCGGGCCATCGACGCGGATCCACGCCTGCGGGGCCGGTTTTCCTATCAGGTCAACATAAAGGGGGACGGACCGGGGCGGGTCCATATCGGCCGTTGGGACGAGGCCGAAACCCAGGCCCATCTGTTCGAACAGGATTTCTTCAAGACCTTCGCGGCCCAGGTCAAGGCTTTCGCCGGCGATACGCTGAAGACCGCGCCTTACCGGCGGATCACCGGGACCGAGGGTTAAGGCCATGAGCCCGTCCTAGGCATGCCGTAGATGCAATGTGACGAAATCAAAATTGACGAGGTATGCGCGGACCTAGCGCAACTACATGGCCAATGGCTGCGGGTGACGGCCGGCGGCCGCTATGAAATAGGCCGCCTGGGTTTCGCTCCGCTGATGCAGATTATCAGCCACCGCGCGACAATCGTTCACGTCACCGCATCGGAAGATCCCTTGGATTGGATCATCCAGGCCTTCACTTCCGACTTTAATTCCCTTGCCAACCACTCTTTCGTAGGACAGCGGTTTGGTGATATTCCCGACACTGGCTACACCGCGTTGATAGCGCCTTCGCTCCGGACGACGCGGGAGCTTGGCGAACCCATGGCGCATTTCGTGGACGGAATGCTCGACGATCAACGGGTGGTGTACGAAAAACTGACCTTGCCGCTGTTCCAAGATGGCGCGGTCGAGAAACTGGTAACGGTGTCCAGGGAAACGTGAACAAGGATCTGGAAGAATATGCCGAACTGCTGACGCGGATTGTCAGGGCCAACACGATGCTGTTCCCAGACCGTCCGACAGGCAGCCTGTTGATCATGCTTGTCGCCCGCAAGCTGGAATCGGGCGGCGGCATGAACGCCTCTTCCCTTGCCGATGCAACACAAATTCCCCGCTCGTCCGTGATACGCCGACTAAGCGACCTGGTCCGCCAGCGCTATGTGGTGCGAAACGAGGACGGATTGTATCACGCCTCGGATCTGGCAATCAGCACGATCCAGATCCACCGCGATATTGTATCAACATAGAAAAACAATCATCGGTTGGTGTCCAATTTGGACACCAAGCCAATTCTTCGCCTCGCCGCCCGCATGCTAATCTAGCCTGGATTGGGGTGGCTGGAACGTGATTGAGTATTTTGTCAATTATTGCGTCGTTGGTCTGTTTTGGGCCGGCTTCTTGAGACTAAGGTATATGCACGCCGGACATGCAATGACGCCGTCCAATTGGTTTGTGATCCTGGCCTTTTGGCCGATCCTGATGCTGGCATTCATTCAGGGCTGCATATTCGGATCGGACAAGGGATGAAGGGCGGCCCTGGGGCCGCCGCAGGTAACTAGGCGCTGCCTTTGAGGCAACTGTTCACAACTTCCATCAATTCATCGGGCTTGAAGGGCTTTTCCAATGCCGCCATGGCACCGAATTTCTTGGCCGCCTCAAGATAACCTTCCTGGTAGGCCGTGATGGCAATAATCCTGACCGCGGGATCGAGGCGGACCAATTCCCGCACGGTCTCAATCCCCTCCATTTCCGGCATCAAAATATCCGTTATGACGAGGTCGAAGCCGCCTTCCTGCTGCATGCGAATACCCTGCGCACCATCCGACGCTTCGTCCGTTTCATGTCCTTGCGATAGGAGAATTTCGCGAATAATTCGCCGGTGCGTCTTGTCGTCTTCAATCACCAGTATTCGAGCCATATCCAATCCCACCTCGACAAATTACTTGCTGCCGAGTACGCCTCCAGTTGCGCGCGATCTTAGTTGCTAATCGTCATTGAAAACAACAAAATATTCGCAATTACTCAATTAGAATCGGTTTACTGCCAACGATAACCACCTTCTATTACATGTATATTGATAATCAGAAAAATCAAATTCTATCGTCTTATTTGGACAATTTTCGGTAATACCCACTACCATTATTGAATACGAAAAAGGTAATAGTGATAATATTTGGATTTATTAGTCTCCGGCTATACTGCCCGCTTGACGCCCCGGCCACTTGCGCGGATGGTTGCCGGAATTGAACGATAGGTTGAGCGGGAAATATGAACGATAGCGACACAAACGGACATGACACGCCCACCGACGGCGGTTTCACGGCTCTGGCTGAAATCATTCACGCCATCGCGAAAGGCGATTTGGCCGCCATGGATCAACTGTATGGTCTTGCGGGACGGCCCGGCATTAGCCCGGATATTGAGGCTTTGGCCGAATCAGTTGGCTTGTTGCTGGTCCGCATGGAGGCCGGAGATTTTCACTTGGAGCGAGCGGCTGAGGCCGAAGAACGCCTGAAGGAACTGAATCAACTGAAGAACGAGCATTTGGGCATTGCCGCGCATGATCTTCGAAATCCAATCGGTGCGATCCGAAATATGAGCCACATGATTGTCGACATGGAGTTGGAAGAGCAGACAAAAACAGACTTCCTGCATGCCATCTACCGCGTCAGCGAGCAGATGCTGACGCTGGTCAACAATCTGCTCGACATCGCCGTCATCGAAAGCGGCAAGCTGAAACTGGATTTTGCGGCAGGCAATCTGTCGGCTCTCGCGGCCGAGCGCGTTGATATCATCAGACCGATCGCCGATGCGAAGAAATTGCAAGTTGATACGCACCTCGCTGACGTCCCCGATAGCCTGTTCGATGCGAGTTGGCTCGGCCAGGTCATCGATAATCTCTTGTCGAATGCGATCAAATTTTCCGAACCGGGCTCGAATGTGGCCGTAACCAGCCGGTTGCTTCAATCCAACATCGAGATCACGGTCGCCGACAAGGGAGCCGGCATTCCCGAGGCGGAACTGGGTCAAATCTTTGGCAAATTCGAGAAGCTGAGCCCCCGTCCCACGGCCGGCGAGAAAAGCACGGGCCTGGGCCTTTCGATCGCAAAGAACGCCGTCGAGGCCCATGGCGGAGAGATCAGGGTCGCAAGCGAAGTTGGCGTGGGCACCGTATTCACCGTCGTCATGCCGATCCGGACCAATCCGTGATCCCGGAGCCCCCAGGCCCTAAATTTACCGCTACCACAGCATCAAGTTTCAGCGGAAATTCTTGAGCCCTGAAATGGTGCAGGCCCCCCGGGTGTAAGTCTCTTCGATCTCGCAGTTCCGGGACAACTTCACCACCACGCTGCCCCGGCATTGTTTCAGATCGGCCCAGGCTTCATAGCCGACCAAATGGTCGCAACAACCGCCATCGCGGACATCAACAAAAACCGTTCGGCTGATCCGTTCCCGGCTCAGCTTCAATTGCGCCATTCCGGCTGCCACGGCATCGGCGCAAACATGCGGCCCCGCCATCGCCAAGCCACTGAAAAGAAACAGAAAAGCAACAACCAATATAGCAAATCGCATCGACCCGCCCCCCATTTCATGGTTTTGCCGCGTACACCTCACATATTGCGCCGGTACTGTCCGCCAACCTCGAACAAGGCATTCGTTATCTGGCCCAGTGAACAGACCCGGACCGCATCGACCAGTACGGCGAACACGTTCTCGTCGTTCCGCGCCGCCTCCCGAAGGCGCGCCAGCATGGCCGGTGCCTCCTTGGCATGGCGCTTATGAAAAGCCGCAAGGCGCTTCAATTGCGACTTCTTTTCCTTTTCTGACGATCGGGCCAGTTCCAGCGTCGAATTTTCCGCCGGCGGTTCGGGGGAAACGAAGGTGTTGACGCCGATAATCGGATAGCTGCCGTCATGTTTCAGGGTTTCGTAGTACAGGCTCTCGTCCTGGATCTTGCCCCGTTGATAGCCCGTCTCCATGGCGCCAAGTACGCCGCCGCGGTCCGAAATACGCTCGAACTCCTGCAGCACCGCCTCCTCAACCAGATCGGTCAGTTCTTCAATGATGAAGGAGCCCTGATTGGGGTTCTCGTTCTTCGCCAGGCCCCATTCCTTGCCGATGATCATCTGGATCGCCATGGCCCGGCGCACGGATTCTTCCGACGGCGTGGTTATCGCCTCGTCATAGGCATTGGTATGCAGCGAGTTGGTGTTGTCATAGCTGGCGACCAGGGCCTGCAGGGTGGTGCGGATATCGTTGAAGGCGAACTCCTGGGCGTGCAGGGAGCGGCCGGAGGTCTGGGTGTGGTATTTCAGTTTCTGGCTGCGCTCGTTGGCGCCATAACGTTCCCGCATGGTGACGGCCCAGATGCGCCGCGCCACCCGGCCCAGCACGGTGTATTCAGGGTCCATGCCGGCGGAGAGGAAGAAGGACAGATTGGGCGCGAAATCATCGACCTGCATGCCCCGCGCCAGATAGCTCTCCACATAGGTAAAACCATTGGCCAGGGTGAAGGCCAACTGCGAAATCGGGTTCGCGCCGGCCTCGGCGATGTGATAGCCCGAGATCGAGACGGAATAGAAATTGGCAACCTTGTTCGCGACGAAATATTCCTGGATATCGCCCATCACCTTGAGGCTGAATTCGGTCGAGAACAGGCAGGTATTCTGGCCCTGATCCTCCTTCAGGATGTCCGCCTGCACCGTGCCGCGCACGTTTTCATGCACCCAGGCGCGGATCTTGGCGGCCTCCCTGGGCTTGGCGGGCCGACCCTTCTCCGCCGCGAACGCCGCCAGGCGCTGGTCCATGGCGGTATTGAGGAACATCGCCAAAATAGTCGGCGCCGGGCCATTGATGGTCATGGAGACGGAGGTCGAGGGCTCGCACAATTCGAACCCGTCGTAGAGCACCTTCATATCGTCCAGGGTGGCGATGGAAACGCCGGAGTTGCCGACCTTGCCGTAAATATCCGGGCGCGGATCCGGGTCGTTGCCATACAGGGTAACGGAATCGAAGGCGGTGGAGAGGCGTTTGGCGGGGCTATCCTTGGAAACGAACTTAAAGCGCCTGTTGGTGCGAAAGGGATCGCCCTCGCCCGCGAACATGCGTGTCGGGTCCTCGCCCTCGCGCCGGAACGGAAAGACGCCGGCGGTATAGGGATAATGGCCCGGCAGGTTCTCCAGCATCATCCAACGCAGCAATTCGCCGTCATCTTCATAGCGCGGCAAGGCTACTTTCGGAATCGCGGTGCCGCATATGGTGGTGGAAGTTAACTGGCTGCGGATTTCCCGGCCCCGCACCTTGGTCACGAACTCGTCACCGGCGTAAGCCTTTTTCGTCTTCGGCCAGGCCGCCAGCATGGCGACGCCGTCCTCGCCAATCGTCTTGTTACGATCGGCCGCCAGTTTTTCCATGCGGCCCAGTTGCGCCTTGGGCGCACCGCCCTTGGCCAGGATATCGCGCGAGGCAAGCAACTGCTGACGCTCCCGGGCGGCGGCGGAGCGGTCGGCCACGGCACGGTGATAGGCGCGCATGCCGCGGGCAATATCGGCCAGGTATTGTATCCGGTCCGATGGCACGATGAAGTCCTGGCGCGAGGAGCATTTGCTCGGGTTGTCCGGCAGGCTGGACGAGAATTGTCCCGTGCCGCGTTCCGCCAGGGCGGCGAGGATACCGTGATACAGCGCCGTTACGCCGTCATCGTTGAATTTGGAGGCGATGGTGCCGAACACCGGCATCTCGGCCACCGCCTGATCGAACAGTTCGTGGTTGCGCTGATACTGCTTGCGCACATCGCGGAAGGCATCCTTGGCACCCTTGCGGTCGAATTTGTTGATCGCCACCAGATCGGCGAAATCCAGCATATCGATCTTTTCCAACTGCGAAGCGGCGCCATATTCCGGCGTCATGGCATAGATCGTCAGGTCCACGAAGGGCACGATGGCGGCGTCGCCCTGGCCAATACCCGACGTCTCGACCAGGACAAAATCATAACCGGCCGCCTTGCAAGCCGTAATGGCGCCCGGCAGACAGGCCGCCAATTCGCTGCCCGAACCGCGCGTCGCCAATGACCGCAGATAGACCGAGCCCGAGCCGGGAAAGTTGTCGATGGCATTCATGCGGATGCGGTCGCCCAACAAGGCGCCGCCGGATTTCCGGCGCGAGGGATCGACCGCGATGATGGCAATCTTCATATCCGGCTGGTCGGTTCGCAGGCGGCGCACGACTTCGTCGGTCAACGAAGATTTGCCCGCGCCGCCAGTGCCGGTAATACCGACCACGGGCACACCGCCGGCTTTCGCCGCAACCCTTTTCCTGGCCAAGGCGGTCAAATCCTTGCGCATGGCCCTGGACAGGGTCCCCGCTTCCAGGCCGGTAATCAAACGGGCCAGGGCGCCGCGGTCACCCTTTTTCAGCTTGGCCAGGGATTTCGGCAGTTTCTTCGCCAGATCGAAATCGGCGCGGCCGACCAGGTCCTCGATCATGCCCGGCAGGCCCAAGGCCTGGCCGTCCTCGGGCGTGTAGATGCGGCAAACGCCATAGGCATGCAGGGCGCGGACCTCTTCGGGGACGATGACCCCGCCGCCGCCGCCGAAAACCTTGATATGGCCGGCGCCACGTTGTTTCAGCAGATCGATCATGTATTGAAAAAACTCAATATGACCGCCCTGATAGGAACTGATGGCGATGCCCTGGGCATCTTCGTCGATGGCGGCGGAAATGATCTCGTCGACCGAACGGTTGTGGCCGAGATGGATAACCTCCGCGCCCGTCCCTTGGATCATCCGGCGCATCACATTGATGGCAGCATCATGGCCATCGAACAGCGAGGTCGCGGTGACAAAGCGGATATGGTTTTTCAATTTGAAGCCCTTTTTTACGGGCTTCGTGGCGCGCTTGGCCTTCTTGGCCGGTGCTTTTCCAGGGGCTTTTACCGCTTCACGCCCGCTTACGCTGATGCCATCCACCACTCTATCTCCGCTTCGCAATCCGCAATTGTCCCTACATAACATGGCGCCTGGGAACATTGCACGCCTAGATCATTCGGTCGTGTCGCGGTACACTGCCGCCATCAATTTGCAGTCACGGACAATCGTGCGAGGACCCAACAATGGCGGAAATAGCCAAGGTCAATCCAGGCAAGCAACGGCCAGCGGCCGAAGCTGAAACAACAGCGCGGCCCCATGGCCAATACCCGCGCACCCGTATGCGCCGCAACCGCCGGGATGATTGGAACCGCCGCCTGGTTTCCGAAAACGCCTTGAGCGTCAACGACTTGATCTGGCCACTGTTTGTGCATGACCGGGACGAAGCGGTACCGGTGCCCTCCATGCCCGAAGTCAATCGCCTAAGCGTCGACGGCATCGTCAGGGCGGCGGAGCAGGCGGCGGAATTGGGTATCCCCGTGGTCGCGGTGTTTCCCGCCGTTGAGCCGAAGTTGAAGAATGCCGAGGGCGAGGAAGCGACCAATCCCAACAATATCGTCTGCAAGGCGGTCCGCGCCATCGCGCAGGCGGTTCCCGAAGTCGGCGTAATGTGCGACGTCGCCCTTGATCCCTTTACTTCCCACGGCCACGACGGCCTGATCCGGGACGACTATGTGGTCAACGACGAAACGGTGTCGGTGCTGTGCCAGCAGGCTCTGGTCCAGGCCCAGGCGGGCTGCCAGATCATTTCACCATCGGACATGATGGACGGGCGCATCGGCGCCATCCGCGATTGCCTGGACGACAACGGCCACGATGATGTGCGCATCATGGCCTATTCGGCGAAGTATGCCTCCGCCTTCTATGGCCCATTCCGCGATGCCGTGGGCTCGGGTAGTTATCTGGGCAAGGCCGATAAGAAGACATATCAGATGGATCCCGGCAATTCCGACGAGGCGATGCGCGAGATCGCCCTGGACCTGGCCGAGGGCGCGGACATGGTCATGGTCAAGCCGGGCATGCCGTATCTGGACATCGTGCGCCGGGTCAAGGATGAGTTCGGCGTGCCGACATTCGCCTATCAGGTCAGTGGTGAATATTCCATGCTGGCCGGCGCGGCGGAACGCGGTTGGATGGATGGCGAGAGGGTGATGATGGAAAGCCTGCTGTCCTTCAAACGGGCCGGCGCCGACGGTGTTCTGACCTATTTCGCGCCCAAGGCGGCGACGGTTCTGCGCGGCGGATAGATGCAATTGACCAACTGGAGATTGCCCGCCGCCAAAGTGTACCAGTGGAAATCGGGTGCATATCCTAACAAAATCTTAATAAATTCGGCACAGACTCGATGTTGTATC
>CAZVYX010000058.1:0-33506 GCA_964631725.1 uncultured Rhodospirillaceae bacterium
TACCCTGTGGGTGGCCGGGCAGGGGGTGCGGGTGGGTAGTTGAAATTCGAAAATGGGCTAGCTTCAGTTCAGGCCTCGACAGTCTTGGCTTCGTGCTCCACATAGGCCAGCACCATATCCCGCATGCTGACGATGCCGACCAAATTGCGGTCATGATCGACCACCAGGCCACGCGACAGACCGAAGTTGCCCAACAGGCGCACCGCATAGCGGATATCCATGGCGATATCCAAGGTCAACGCCGGTTTCGACATGATCTCGTAGACGTCGACCCGGTCGGGCGAATGGTTCAAGGCAATGACCTTGGTGGCGATGTCCGAGACCACGACAAGGCCAAGTTCATCTTGGTCGTCCCGCCGTTCAATCACCAGGGAGCTAACGCCATGCTCGGCCATGACGCGCATGGCGTCACGTACGGGGGTCATGGGATCGATGGTGTGCACTTCGGTGCGCATCACCTCACCGACTTTGATATGGGGGATCGACTTCATAACTGATCCTCGATTTCATGTGATAGGGTTTTCAATTGTGTTTTCAGGCCCACGGCATCCTCTATTTCCACTTGGAAAGCAATACCGGCGCCGTGTTCCTCGTTAAATTTTCCCACCACCGCGATCTCTTCCAAGATATCGCGGGCCAGTTGTTCGGCGACCAGAAACAGGATCAAATCCCGTTGACCCGAAAGGTTCAGGCCGAGGAAGGTTTTCTCCGGCACAAGACCTTCGCCGCGGGCCGACGTTATCACCGTCGAGCCGGTGGCGCCCGCCTCCCGCGCCGCATCCAGTATGGCGTCCGTGTGGTTGTCATCAACCAGGGCCACAATCAGCTTAAATTTCATTGGTTTCTTCCTTCCTTCGGCGGCGATTGCGTAACCATTCGCCGAATTGTGCGTACCCCATGACGGTAATCATCGGGAACAGCGAGGCAAAGGCGATCAGACCAAAGCCGTCCAGCAGCGGGCTGCGGCCCGATATGGTGGTCGCCAGGCCAAGACCCAACGCCGTCACCAGGGGGACAGTGACGGTGGACGTGGTCACCCCGCCCGAATCGTAAGCCAACGGTATGATTGCCCGGTTGGCTCGTATGGTCTGGATGATCACGATGACATAACCGGCGGCAATGTAATAATGCAACGGCGTGCCGGTGACGATACGGAATGTGCCCAGGGAAACACCGACCGCGACGCCGATGGCGACCGCGATGCGCAAGCCCCAAATGCCCACCGCACCGCCCGAAACCTGATTCGCCTTGATGGCGACGGCAATCAATGAGGGTTCGGCGATGGTGGCGGCGAAACCGACGGCGGCGGCGAACAGATAGACCCAGTAGTAATCCTGCCAGCGCACGGCCTCGGCGATCGCGCCGGCCGCGTTGGCGCCGTGAATGAAGGCTGGGTCAGTCAGTTGTTTGGCCATCAATTCACCCAGCGGGAACAGGGCCTGCTCCAGGCCGACCAGAAAAAAGGTCAGGCCGATGACGACATAGATGAAACCAATGATGATGGTGCGCAGGTGCCGCAGGGGTTTCCGGATCACCAGGAACTGAAAACCGAACAGGACGGCGGCGATGGGCAGGACATCACGGCCGGCGGCCAGGGCAGTCCAGAACAGATGGGTCAGGATATCCATGGCCGCCGTCCCGCCCCTAGCCCAACGCCGACCACAGCATGCCGAACAGCATGACGAAGATCATTGGTGACAGGGAGGCAAAGGCGATCAGGCCGAAACCATCGATCATGGGATTGCGCCCGCGAATTGTTGTGGCCAGGCCGACGCCGAGGGCGGTGACCAGGGGCACGGTAATGGTCGAGGTGGTGACGCCGCCGGAATCGTAGGCGATGCCGACGATATTCGCCGGCGCGAAAAAGGTCAGCACAACGACGCAGAGATAGCCGCCGATGATCAGATACTGGATCGGCCAGCCCTTGAGGATACGGAAGACACCAAGAACCAATGCCGCGCCGACCGACAACGCCACGGTGCCCCGCAGATAGAAGGCATAGTCCGCCTGGGCTGCTTCGGTGGGCTCCACAACTCCGGCTGCTGCGGCGACCTTGGCCGCTTCGGCAACCACGGCGATCAGCGCCGGTTCCGCCGCCGTCGTGCCGAAACCAAGGGCGAAGGCAAAAGCGAGCAGCCAGAACAGGCTGCCCTTGTGCGCCAGGGCATCGGCCATGGCTTCGCCAATGGGGAATAGGCCCATTTCGAGGCCCTGGATAAACAGCGTCAGGCCGATCAGGACAAAGATCAGGCCCACAACGATGCCGCCCAGATTGGGAATGGGTTGTTGCAGCACGGCGAGTTGAAAAAAGGCGACCACGACTACGATCGGCGCCAGATCACGAACCGAATCGACAATCAGCGACAGGAAGCGGAGCAGCCCTTTTTGTGTTTTGGAGCGTGTCACCCCCGCCGCCTTTCATGATCCATTCCGCGCAAGATTCTCGCGACAGAGATAAATTTGCAGCCAAACATGAAATTAAACTTAAAGATGCGGGCGGCAAATGGCATGCAAAAAACCGCCCGCCAATTTTGACAGATCCTGTTTTTGCGGGCATGCAGGTAATTCAGTGCCAAGGGAGAGGACGGATGAACAGGCAGATCGGGCAGGACGAGGATCTGAAATCGGTGGTGTGCAGCAGTTGCGATGGCTTCTGCCCCCTGGCCGCCAAGGTGGAAGATGGCCGGGTGGTCAAGGTCACGACGCGGGAACATCCCTTCTTCAAGGATGTGATCTGCATGAAGGGCGCCTATGCGCCGAAGTCCTTCGCCCACCCCGACCGCCTGATGCACCCCTTGAAGCGCACCGGCGAACGGGGCGGGGGGCAATGGCAACAGGTGAGCTGGGACGAGGCGATGGACGACATCGCCGCCCGTCTGCAAAAAGTGGTCGATCAATATGGCCCTGAAGCACTTGCCGTTTCCGCCTCGAACGCCAATCTGGGCCTGGACAATGGCCTCTCCCGCCGTTTCATGAACCTGTTGGGTACGCCGAACTATATCTCCGGCGTGGCCTACTGCATGGGCAACACCGCCGCCGTCAACCGCATGGTTTATGGCTGGTATCCGCGCGGCGATATCCTCAATTCCAAGTGCATCGTTCTGTTCGGCCACGATCCGCGCCGCCATAGCTGGACCCTGGAGTACAAATCCATCCGCATGGCGCAAGCCAATGGCGCCAAGCTGATCGTGCTGGACCCGCGCAAGAGCGGCAATGCCGAGGCCGCCGATATCTGGCTGCCCCTACGGGCCGGCACGGACGCCGCCATGACCCTGGGCTGGCTGAATGTTATTTTGGAAGAGGAACTCTACGACAAGGATTTCGTGCGCGACTGGACCGTTGGTTTCGATGCCTTCGCCGCCCGGGTGCGCGAATACCCGGTCGACCGCGTGGCCCAGATCACCGGCGTCGCGCCGGAGTTGATCCGGGAGGCGGCCCGCATGTATGCCCAATCCGGCCCCTCCGTGATCCCCTGGTCGCCGATTACCGATCAACAGGTTTCCTCGACCTCCGCCATCCGGCTGCAATGCGCCCTGCGCGCGCTGACGGGCAATCTGGACATCAAGGGCGGCGAGATGTTTACCGGCTTCAATCCCGGCATCCGGTCCGAATCCGAGATTGAGCTGCACGGGGAGTTGTCCGAGGGGCAAAAGGCCAAACAGCTCGGCGCCGATGAATTCCCCGTTTTCACCCATCGTGGCATGGCGCCCTTGGCCGATGCGACGGAACGCGTTTGGGGCCATCGTTTCACCAACCTGATATCGGGCTGCTACATGGCCCATCCCATGGCCGTTTTCCGCGCCATGGCGACGGGCGACCCCTATCCCATCAAGGCCTTCTTCGCCCTGGCCAACAACACCCATATGTCGTTCGCCAATACCCAGCGCATTCACGACGGTCTGATGAACCAGGACCTAATCGTTGCCTACGAACATGCCCTGACGCCGACGGCGCAGTTGGCGGATTATGTCCTGCCCGGCGATGCCTGGCTGGAGCGTCCCTCGATGATGGCCGGGATCTCCGAACAGGCGATGGAACCGCCCGGCGAATGCAAAAGCTTCGTCTACTTCTGGCACGAGCTGGCCAAGCGCATGGGCCTGGGCGACCATTTCCCCTGGCAAACGGCCGAGGAACTTTTCGATTATCGTCTGGAGCCGGCCGATACCACATGGGCCGAGACCATTGCCTCGAAGCGCCTGCCGAAAATGGACAATGGCGAGAGAAAATATCTGCAAACTGGTTTTGCCACGCCCTCGGGCAAGGTGGAGCTGTCGTCCTCGATACTGGACGATCTGGGCTTTGATCCGCTGCCCTATTACCGGGAGGCCGCCACGCCGGATGCGGACTATCCCATGGCCATGTTTATCGGCCTGCCCGATGATGAGTATTACCGCACCGGCCACCGCCATGTACCGGAACTGCGCCGCCGGGCCCAGGACCCGACGCTTTTCGTCAGCCCCGAGGATGCCGAGGATTTGGCCCTGGGCGAGGGCGAATGGGCCCGGGTCGAGACCATGACCGGTGCCATGCTGGGCCGGGTTTTCGTCCGATCTTCCATGCCCAGGGGTCTGGTGCGGGTACCGCACGGTTGGTGGAAGCCTGAATCCAGGCCGGGGCTGGAGAACATGTCCGGCATGTGGTCTTTCGCCGATGCCCTGATCACCGAAGACGAAGACCCTGACCTGATCGACCTTGAACAGGGCGTGCCCCACATGAAGGGTGCGCCGTGCAGACTGACCAAGCTGAACCAGGCCGAGGTCGCCGAACTGGAAGCCGAATACGGCCCCACCGACGATCTGCCCCGTGGCCCGGAAGGCAAGATGCTGCGGACCAACTACGCCACCGCCGCCTTCATGGAAGACGAGGAATTCAGTAACGAGGTGGAGTTCGAGGCCGTGGAACTGTCGCTTTATGGGCGGAAATCGTAGAATGCGGCGTATTGCCGATGGAAAATCCGAAAGGAATTGGGCGTGAAGACATCGTTTGAAGAAGTCATGGATATCCGGGGCCAGGGTATGCCTGAAGATGGCGAGGTCACGATCACCGGCACGGACCCGGTATTTTCCTCCCGCTTCAAGATATCCGAGACCTGCGCCTCGGTGCTGGCCGGCATCGGCGTCGCGGTGTCCGATATCTGGGCCCTGAAAACCGGGCGGCGGCAAAATGTTGAAATCGATGTCCGGCGGGCGGCGGCGACCCTGCGCAGCTCCATCTATATGGAAAAGCCCGATGCCTCCGGCGTCTATCATCGGGTCGTCAACAAGATGCATGAAAAGATGCTCGAGATCACCCAGCCCTGGCCGACCAAGGACGGGCGCTGGGTGCTGCCCCACTTCGGCCTGCCGCATTTGCAGAAACGGAATTTGGCGCTGCTTGGCTGTGAACCCAATGGGGCCTCGGTCGCGGCGGCGGTGGCAAAATGGGACGCCCTGGATTTGGAGGCGGCGATCGACGAGGCGCGAACCTGCGGCGGCATGGTGCGCTCCAACGAGGAATGGCTGGCGACGCCCCATGGTCAGGTCCTCTCGGGCAAGCCTATTGTGGAGATCATCAAGATCGGTAACAGCGACCCCGAGCCTTTCCCTGAAGGCGACCGGCCCCTTAGCGGTATCCGCGCCCTTGATCTGACCCGCATCCTGGCCGGCCCCATCGCGGCGCGGACCCTGGCCGAGAACGGCGCCGATGTCCTGATGGTGACGGCGGAGCATCTGCCTCAGATCAAGGAACACGTCATGGATACCAACCATGGCAAGCGCAGTTGTTTCCTGAACCTGAAGGAAACGGATGACGCGGCGCAACTGAAGGCGCTGGTCAGGGAGGCGGACGTCTTCTCCCAGGGCTACCGCCCCGGCATGTTGCAGGGCCTGGGCTTCAGCCCGGAAGATCTGGCGGAAACACGCCCCGGTATCGTCTATCTGTCGATCAGTTGCTATGGCGCCGACGGCCCGTTCAGCCACCGTGCCGGTTGGGAACAGGTGGCCCAGACCATGACCGGCATCTGCCATGACGGCGGCACCGAAGGCTTGGACCGGCCATCCCTGTTGCCGGCGGCGGCCTGTGACTACACCACCGGTTATCTGGGCGCCTATGGTGTGCTGTTGGCCCTGGCCCGCCGGGCGCGGGAGGGCGGCAGCTATCACGTCCGGGTCTCGCTCTGCCGCTCCGGCATGTTCATCCATCAACAGGGCAAGACCGGCGCGGTGGAGCCGGGCAAGGATCTATCGGCGGCGGAACTGGCGCAACTGCACATGGACTCGCAGACCGCAGAAGGTCCCCTGCGTCATGTGGGTCCGGTGCTGAATTTGTCCGAGACCGCGCCCCATTGGACCCGCCCCACGCCGGTGTTGGGCGGTGATCGGCCGGAATGGCTGGATATGAAAGCAACATCCGGGGCGGCTGACGCCGCAGAGTAGCTGCCTCTGCTGATTATGAAATTCGCGGTGGCGTTAAAGCAAAGCGCATAAAGAAACCGCTCCGGTTTCCCGGAGCGGTTGTTCACAATTGAAACGACAAGTTTGAATCTTGACGTTTGGGCTTCTTAGCCGCGCAACCAACTGAGCAATTCGCCCTCATTGGCACGGAAGACATTCTTCGCATGCTCATTGTGAGCCTGGCAGGCCAGCATAAAATCCATAGCCTCCCGGTTCTGGCCTTTCCTGGCCCGATCACGTGCTAGCGCAACCATCGTGGCGGCGGACCTTGGTCCACGCAAGCCATCCGGCGTGCCCGCCGCCATATGGCGCAGACTGGATGGTTGATTTCCATTGTTGGCGCACCAGGTAGCATTGGCAAGCCACTCCGGGCTGGCCTCGGCAGTTTTGATAGCGCCGGCGCTAATGGCCAGGGGCGCTATTAAGGCAAGTGCCGTGACCAGCTTTCTTGCCGTCTTCGTCGTTCGAATACTGGTTTTGAACATCAGATCTCTCCCTGCGATGGTTTTTGTTTCCAGACCAAATTGCGTCTGTTGGATCTTTTATGCATGATACAGATCGTTATGTCAAACACTTTCTTTGCCCAAATGACATTCATTGCCAATGCGGCATACATAATGGCATTGAAGATAATTTCGATATAGACAAGCTCGACTATAAATACTAATATGATTTGCAGCGGTATTTCGATCTTGGTGTTCCAAATGAACTACGATCTCAAGAAGAAAATAGAATATATAAATCAGTGCTTTGGCATACTTTTGCCATGGGAAAACGTTATGGACGAAACGCCAACGACAACGGTTTCTCCAGATGAGCTGCCAAAGATGGAGCCGGCTTATTTTGGTTTTCTTGCCCAGATGTGGCTATTGCAGAAACAGTATGAAGGCGACAACAGGCTGGAAATTCCGATAACAAAAGCATCTCAATTTGTTCAGGGCCTAAGCCCATCCAGGTCATCCAGATTTGTCACGAATGCCATTGATTATGGTTATTTAGGATACAGAACGGAAAAGAAGGACAGGCGCAAAAAATTAGTCTGGCTATCGGAAGCGACCGAGCGAAGAATTGATGAGGCAATTGATAAATCGATGCATGCGTTCGAGCCGATATTTTCGGGCTAACCCTTCAAAATCAAGACTTTAGGTCATAGCCTTTCGACACTATCCTGATCTCTGAAACTATCGCTTTAGTTTTCCTCCTCAAATAAGAGCAGTTGGGTCATCCCAGCTGAATGGCTCAGCATGGGCAATTGCCGCGCCTTGGCGAAGGCGCCAAGGTAATCATGCACCCGCGCCAGATCAACTACCGCGACTGCGTGATCCAATGGGCCGAGCCCGCGGACCTGTTCTTCGTAATTACTATAGGTCTCGAAGTCGCCGGCATAGATATGTACGGCGGCGGACAAATGGAATACACCGGTGATGTAGGGCACTGTTGCCGGCGGCGGCGTGTGACTACACCATCGGTTATCTGGGCGCCTATGGTGTGCTGTTGGCCCTGGCCCGCCGGGCGCGGGAGGGCGGCAGCTATCACGTCCGGGTCTCGCTCTGCCGCTCCGGCATGTTCATCCATCAACAGGGCAAGACCGGCGCGGTGGAGCCGGGCAAGGATCTATCGGCGGCGGAACTGGCGCAACTGCACATGGACTCGCAGACCGCAGAAGGTCCCCTGCGCCACGTCGGTCCGGTGCTGAAATTGTCGGAGACGGAGCCCCATTGGACCCGCCCCACGCCGGTGTTGGGCGGCGACCGGCCGGAATGGCTGGATACCAGCGCGGCGGCGGACGCGGCGGAGTAGTTACTTCGCCACTTCGTCCAACAGCAACCGGGTCATCTCGTCGGGATGGCTCAGCATGGGGTAGTGACCGGCATCCATTTCCAGCCAGTCGGCGTTCAGTTTGTCCGCCGTGCGCCGCTGGTGCGCTTCCGAGGGATTAACGCTGCCGGTACAATAGACCACCGTGGCCGGCCATGACTGGGCCCAGAACTTGTCCAGATCGGCGGAGGAGCCGGCTTTCGGGTGCAGGGTGGCCCGGTCCAGGGCCCATTCCTTCAGTTCCGGTTCCAGATCGGCGAACAGGCGGTCGGCCAGGCCTTGCCGATTTGGTCCGGCGGCGAATTCGGTCTCATCATTGGGCGGCTGGTTCGGCGCCACGATGACGATGTCCTTGACGGTCTCGCCGGGCTGCGGCGCCAGGGCGTCGATATAGACCAGGCGTTTTATCTTCTCCGGCACCATTTCGGCGACCTTGGAGATGACGATGCCGCCCGACGATGTCGCCGCCAGAATGACCTCGTCCAGGTCCTCATAGAACAGCATCTCGGCGACTTCGCGGGCCATGGTGGTCGCCGTGATGCCGCCGTGCAGGTTGTGGCGCCGCTCGGCGCAGCCCTCCATGGTCGGCGCATGCACCGTATGTCCGGCGTCGCGCAACAGCTTCACCGTCGGCTGCCAAATCCAACTGCCCTGAAACGAGCCATGAATAAGAACAAAATTCGCCATTGAGACCTCGTCTGCGTGGTTTGGTGTGATCCAGACGTGGCAAAGACTGGCACAAGTGTGCTGACGAGGCAAAGTTGCGGCTAATCAAAATCTCCGGCCAGGGCCTCGCGGGTGGCTTCGGGCAGCACGGCCATGTGGCCATAGGCCGGGTGTTCGATGGCGGCGATGATGCGGGCGTTGGGTTGGCGGAAGGCGGCGATTTGAGCTTGCTGGAAGGGGAAGTGCAGGAAATGCACGGACGAGGTCTTGCCGTCCGATCTGGTGCGTTCGATGCCGTCCTCGACATCGGCCACCCCCCTGACTTTCTCGCCGGCAACCTCCAGGCTGACCGCATCTTCGATGCCGCTTAGCGTGGACAGGATGGCGTCGCGGCGGGTTTCGTCGGCGATTTCGAACATCAAGGTGGCGACCAGCTCCTGGCCTTGCGGGATCAACGGGTTATAGGCCGCCAATTCGTCGGCCAGTTGTTCCTCGCCGCCTTTTTCGATCCACAGCATCTCCTGAATTTGCGACAGCATGGTGGTGTAGTTCTCGAAATAGAGGGCAGCGAAGGGGCCGACCTCCAGGCGCCGGGGGCGCTTGTAGGCGATGATGGCGCGGCGCCGTTCCGGGCGTTCGGGTCCATAGGTCTCAAGGGGAATAATGTCGCCCCGGTCGATGCGGTGTTTGGCGCTCATGATGCGGTCGTGTCCTCGTCGGCCAGGCCGTAGGCCTGGGCCAGCAGTATGATGGGGTGGGGCACGGTGCGCGGCACCTCATCCGCCAATTGCGCCATGCCCTGGCGCAGATGGGTCGCGGCCAGGGGGCATTCGGAGACCACCCATGGATTATCCGCCTTCAAGGCCTGCCGCGCCGCCGGCTTGCCGACTTTCAAGGCGATCTCGAAATTGTCCTTCATGATGCCCCAGGCGCCGCCGTGGCCGGAGCAGCGCTCCACCACGGTGACCTCGGTCTCCGGGATCAGGCGCAGCATCTCGGCGCCCTTGGCACCCATGTTTTGCGCCCGCGCATGGCAGGCCAAGTGTAGGGTAACATCGCCGCCCAGGGGGGCGAGGCCGTCGGCCAAGCCGTCCTCCTTGGCCAGGGCGACCATATATTCGGTGATGTCATATGTATTGGCGGCCAGGCGCCGGACATCCTCGTTATCGGGCAGCAACAACGGCCATTCCGTCTTCAGCATCAGGGCGCAGGACGGCACCAGGGCGATGATGGCATGGCCCGCCTCGATCCACGCCGCCATCTCGCCGGCGACCTTGCGGGCGTTCGCCGCCACCGCTTCCAGATCGCCCTGTTCCCACAACGGCATGCCGCAACAGGAGGGGTAGACCACTTCGGTCGCAACGCCGTTATGGGCCAGGACCGAGCGGGCGGCCATGCCCATGGCGGGTTCATTGTAGTTGGCGAAACAGGTGGCATAGATCACCGCCTTGCGGCCATCGCCCGGCGCGGCGGTGTTCAGGGCGGGGATCTCGCCAGCCCGGTCGGCGAAGGTTTTACCGTGGTATTTCGGCAGGGCGGCATCCGGGTGAATGCCGGCCAGATCGCCCAGCATGTTGCGCATGCCGAAATTACCCTCCGCCGTGGCCCAATTGGCCAGGCCGGAGACCTTGGCGGCCCATTTGCCGTTGCGGTCGGTCCGGGCCAGCTGTCGGCGCTGGAAACCAACCTGGCCCTTGGCATGCTCCGCTGCCCGGTAGCGCAGCATCAGATGGGGAAAATCCAGATCGAACTCGTGCGGCGGCACGTAAGGGCACTTGGTCATGTAGCACATGTCGCAGAAGGTGCAGGCGTCCACCACCGCCTTGAAATCAACCGATGGCACGGTGTCCAGTT
Organism: uncultured Rhodospirillaceae bacterium; assembly: GCA_964631725.1. Classification (GTDB taxonomy): domain Bacteria; phylum Pseudomonadota; class Alphaproteobacteria. The sequence continues at coordinate 10,770 of CAZVYX010000058.1, forward strand.
CGCCCGACGGGCTGTCATCGATCAAGTCGAACAAACTGGGAAAGGAATCGCAGAGATTGAAGCAGCGCCGGCAGCCGTGGCAGATATCGAAGATCCGGCGCAGCTCCGCATCGATCTTGCCCGGGTCAAGAAATTCCGGCTCCGTCCAGGGAATGGGATGGCGGGTAGGGGCCTCCAGGCTGCCTTCCTTGCTCATGCCGCTCGTCTCCAACTATACATATTTAGAATAATTCTAAAAAATAATTTGAGCCTGAAAGAAGGGGACCCCCGACCGGGTGCCCCCTTCTTCCTAACATATAACCCGGTGTCTAGTCGTCCAGGTTATCCAGGGCTTTCTGGAACCGTCCGGCGTGGCTTTTCTCGGCCTTGGCCAGGGTCTCGAACCAATCGGCGATTTCGTCGAAACCTTCCTCCCGCGCGGTGCGGGTCATGCCGGGATACATATCGGTGTATTCATGGGTTTCGCCGGCGACGGCGGCCTTCAGGTTCGCGGCGGTGGGGCCAATGGGCTCTCCCGTCGCGGGATCGCCGGTTTCTTCCAGGAATTCAAGATGGCCGTGGGCATGGCCGGTCTCGCCCTCCGCCGTGGAGCGGAAAACCGCCGCGACGTCGTTGTAGCCTTCGATATCGGCCTTTTGCGCGAAATACAGATAACGCCGGTTGGCCTGGCTTTCGCCGGCAAAGGCGTCCTTCAGATTCTGTTCCGTTTTGCTTCCCTTAAGCGACATATCCTGTCCTCCTCGTTGTCTCGTCAATCTTGTTGTTCACATTCTGCTTCGGCTGCCGGTCCCCGGACCGAATTGGGGACCGAATGGGGACCGCAATTAGCGGTGCGCCGAAATTCGTATTCGAATAGAGCGTAACCCACGCGGCAAAACCGGCCATGTTGGTACGCCACGACAGCAAACCTCAACAAGCCGCGTGTTAACTATCCATATGGATAAATGGGTCTCGACGTCAAGCTTTTTTAGAATGATCCTAATTTAGGATGTGCTACGCAACCTGACGACAACATCGATCCGGGACAGTTCCATATTGTCGGGCAAACCGGTGGGGGCGAAGGAGTTTATCCAATCGCCCGGAATATCGGTAATTTCACCGGTGTCCTCGAAATAGAAATGATGATGCTCATCGACATTGGTGTCGAAATAGCTGCGCGAGGAATCGACGACCACCTGCCGTAGCAGGCCCGCGGCCGTGAACTGGTGCAAAGTGTTATAGACCGTCGCCAGACTGACCTTGATGTCGGCGCCCTGTGCACTATCGTACAGGCTTTCCGCCGTTACATGACGGTTTCCATGGCCGAATAGCAGCCGCGCCAATGCCATGCGCTGCCGCGTGGGGCGCAAGCCCACGGCGCGCAAACTCTTCATTGCTTCCGAGTCAGGTTGCAATTCAACCATGGTCTGGGTTCCTATCGTTAGGTCAAGCTCAAATTAACGCCAACATTCCGCATAGTTTCATAACGCATGGAATACACGACCATAAATTAAGCATAAGTTTAGACAAGCAAGATGTCGTGCGGTACGCGGCTTTGTCATGATGTAATCACATAATATCATAGTGCGATCCGCGAAAATGGCAAGGTGTGCAATAGTGCCCCGTTTTCGTCTTGAACAAGTAATAATCCAGGTATTCGCTGAATTTCCGGCTGTTTCGGTTTTGTCGCGGCGCTTATTTCAGGTAGACTGCCCGGTCCCGGGAGCGCCGCGAGCGGTCGATTCTGCGGGAAATGTTTGATTTGGTGTATCAACTGGCGGATGGCATTGGCTTGTGACTGATAGTTTTTCCTTTGAACCGAAATCCAGCTATGGCCTGGATGATTTGCTGGAATGCGGCCACGGCCGCCTTTTTGGGCCGGGAAACGCCCGTCTGCCGTTGCCGCCGATGTTGATGTTTGACCGGATTACCTCGATCACCAAGGATGGCGGCACCTTTGACAAGGGGCAGGCCACGGCGGAATTGGATATCAGGCCTGATCTGTGGTTCTTCGACTGTCATTTCGAGTCCGACCCGGTCATGCCGGGTTGCCTTGGATTGGACGCCATGTGGCAATTGCTGGGCTTTTTCATGGGCTGGAACGGTCTGCCCGGAAAGGGGCGGGCGTTGAGCTGCGGCAAGGTCAAATTCACCGACATGGTACTGCCGACGGTGAAATTGGTATCATTCGAAATCAACGTAAAACGGTTGGTCAATCGCCGTCTGGTGCTGGCCGTGGCGGATGCGGTGACCAGGGCCGATGGCGAGGTCATCTACGAAGCCGAAGATTTGCGGGTGGCCTTGTTCACCTAAGCCGCGGGCTCAGTTAGTCATGTAATTTTCCGCCGTCTGGCCGCCGCGGTATTTTGGCCGGGCCGGTGGAAGCCGTCGTAGGACGTTGTCATAGGGGTTGCCATGCGAAGGGTTGTCGTCACCGGATTGGGGATCATCTCCTCGATCGGAAATAACAAGGAAGAGGTCGCCCAATCGCTGCGGGATGGCCGCTCCGGCATCGTCGCCGCGCCGGAATATGCGGAGTACAAGTTCCGCAGCCAGGTGGCGGGCACGCTGAAGATTGATCTGGCCGAGCATATCGACCGCAAGGCCCTGCGCTTCATGGGCGACGGTACGGCATTCAACTATCTCGCCATGGAACAGGCGATCGCCGATTCCGGGCTGGAGCAATCGGATATCTCGAACGAGCGCACGGGCATCATTGTCGGCTCCGGCGGGGCATCCACATCGAACCTGGTCTGGGCCGCGGATACGGCGCGGGAAAAAGGCGCCAAGCGGGTCGGCCCCTACATGGTCACGCGCTGCATGTCCTCGACCACATCCGCCGTGCTGGCGACCCAGTTCAAGATCAAGGGCCTGAATTACTCCATCGTCTCGGCCTGTTCCACATCGGCCCATTGCATCGGCAGCGCGGCGGAGCAGATCCAGTTCGGCAAACAGGACCTTATGTTCGCCGGCGGTGGCGAGGAACTCCATTGGACCCTGTCTGTATTGTTCGATGGCATGGGGGCTATGTCGTCGAAATTCAACGATACGCCCGAACGCGCCTCCCGGCCCTACGATGTGGACCGGGACGGCTTCGTCATTTCAGGCGGCGGCGGACTGCTGGTATTGGAAGAGCTCGAACATGCCAAAGCCAGGGGCGCCAAGGTCTATGCCGAACTGACGGGCTTTGGCGCCACATCCGACGGCGACGACATGGTTCAGCCGTCGGGCGACGGGGCCGTGCGCAGCATGCGCCAGGCCCTGGCGACGACGCGCAAACCGATCGGCTATATCAACGCCCATGGCACCGGCACCCCGGTGGGCGATCCACCGGAAATGCGGGCGGTGCGGGAGGTTTTCGGCGACGAGATGCCGCCAATCGCGTCGACCAAGTCCCTGACCGGCCACGCCCAGGGCGCCGCCGGCGTCAACGAGGCGGTGTACACCTTGCTTATGATGCAGGGTGATTTCATCTCCGCATCGGCCAATATCGACAACCTTGATCCGGCCTTCGAAGGTGTGCCCGTGGTCCGCGAGCGTATCGATAACGCCGGCATGGTTTCCGCGATGTCCAACAGCTTCGGCTTCGGCGGCACCAATGCCACTTTGATCTTCGACAGGTTCGAGGGCTAGTGTCCTGCACGGTAGGCAAAACAAGACCCGATAAGGCGGGACTGTAAGGGGGTGGAAATGACGGAAGTCGCCGACGATCAAAAGGCCGCTGGGCAGCTCATGGCCGGCAAACGCGGCCTGGTGCTGGGCATCGCCAATGACCATTCCATCGCCTATGGTATCGCCCGGGCCCTGCATGGCGCCGGTGCTGAACTGGCCTTGACCTATCAGACCGACGGTTTCCTGAAGCGGGTGGAGCCTTTGGCGAATTCCCTGGACTGCCAGCTATTGATGCCGTGCGATGTCACCGATGCCGACAGCCTGGATGCGCTTTTTGCCGCGATCGAGGCGCGCTGGGGCAGCATGGATTTCCTGGTCCATGCTATTGCCTATTCCGACCGCGCCGAATTGAGCGGCCGCTACGTGGATACCTCCCGGGAGAATTTTGTCCAGACCCTGGCCATCTCGTGCTTTTCCTTCACCGATCTGGCGCGCCGCGCCGCCGCCCTGATGCCCAACGGCGGCGCCATGGTGACCTTGAGCTTCCTTGGCGCCCATCGGGTGATGCCGTCGTACAATGTCATGGGCGTGGCCAAGGCGGCGCTGGAGACCTCTGTCCGCTATCTGGCCGAGGATCTGGGCAAGGACAATGTACGTATCAACGCCATCTCGGCCGGGCCCATGCGCACCCTTGCGGGCGCCGTCATCGCCGATGGCCGTTATGTGCATAAGTACGCCGGCGAGCATGCGCCCTTGCGCGACGGCCTGGATTTGGCGGCTGTCGGCAACAGCGGTCTGTATCTGCTGTCGGATCTGTCGAGCGCGGTGACCGGCGAAGTGATGAACGTGGATAACGGTTTTTCCGTAATCGGCATACCCCGGCCCAACGCCGCCGGCAGCTGACGGCCAGGGGCCGCCATTGTGACCCGCCGCCTCCGCGCCAAATTCGCCGTACTGTTTCTGCTGCTCTGCCCGCTTGTGGTGCAGGCGCAAAGCGCGGCGATCATCTCCAACAAGGACCGCCATCATCCGGTTTATGCCGCGAATGGCATGGTGGCCAGCCAGGAAGCCCGCGCCACCAGGGTTGGTGTTGATATTCTGCGCCAAGGCGGCAATGCCATCGATGCCGCCGTGGCGGTGGGATTCACCCTGGCCGTCACGCTGCCCCGCGCCGGCAATCTGGGCGGCGGCGGGTTCATGCTGGTGCACCATGGGGGCAGCGGTGCCACCCTGGCCCTGGATTATCGGGAAATGGCGCCGGCCAAGGCGCACCGCGATCTGTATCTCGACCAGGCCGGCAACGTCGACAAGGCCAAGGCGCGCTTTTCCCATCAATCGGTGGGTGTTCCCGGTACCGTCGCCGGCCTGGTGGCGGCGCACCGCCGATTTGGTGTTCTGCCGTTGGGGCAGGTCATGGCCCCGGCGATCACGCTGGCGGCACAAGGTTTGACCGTTGGGCCGGGGCTGGCGCGAAGCCTGGCGAAGCGGCGGGAACGTCTATCGAAATGGCCGGCCAGCGCCGCCATATTCTTCAAGCCCGACGGCGGGCACTATCGGGTGGGCCAGACCCTGGTGCAAAAGGATCTTGGTTCAAGCCTGCGCCGCATTGCTGACACCGCCGGCAAGGATTTCTATATTGGCGAGACGGCCAAGGCCATCGCGCGGGAAATGGCGGGCCAGGGTGGACTAATAACCATGGCCGATCTGGCCGCCTATCGGCCGATCTGGCGCCAGCCGGCGATGGGCACGTACCGCGGCCATGTCATCGCCTCCATGCCGCCGCCGTCTTCCGGCGGTGTGCACCTGATCCAGATGCTGAACATGCTGGAGAGCTATCCCTTGCGCCAAATGGGGCACAATGGCGCGGATGGCCTGCATCTGATGACCGAGGCCATGAAGCTGGCCTATGCGGACCGGGCCCAGCATCTCGGCGATCCGGATTTTTGGGCCGTTCCCAGCAAAGGCTTGACCGCCAAGGCCTATGGCAGGCTGCTGGCGGCCAAGATCGACGCCAATGCGGCCCGGCCCTCGGTCGAGATCGGTCACGGCGATCCCGCACCCTACGAAAGCGACGAGACGACGCATTTTTCGGTGATGGACAATGCCGGCAATGTGGTCAGCAATACCTACACCCTGAACTTCAGTTTCGGCACCGGGATCGTGGCGCCGGGCACCGGCATCCTGTTGAATAACGAGATGGATGATTTTTCGGCCAAGCCCGGCGTTCCCAACGCCTTTGGTCTGGTCGGGGGCGAGGCCAACGCGATCCAGGGGGGCAAGCGGCCCTTGAGTTCCATGACGCCGACCATTGTCTTCAAGGAGGACAAGCCGCTGCTGGCCACGGGAAGCCCCGGCGGCTCCCGCATTATCACAATGGTGCTGCAAGTATTGCTCAACGTGATCGACCACGGCATGAATATCGCCGAGGCCACGGCGGCCGCGCGCATCCACCATCAATGGCTGCCGGACAAGCTTTTCGTGGAACGTGGCCTTAGCCCCGATACCCTGGCGCTCCTGCGCCAACGTGGGCACAATCCAACGCCGTCACGGGCCGCCGGCAGCGTCCAGTCCGTCATGCGAATTCCCGGTGGTGCCGGATTTTTTGGCGCCTCCGACCCGCGCAGTCTGGGCGCCTTAACCGCCGGCTATTAGGCTTTAGCCCTCGGCCAGCCGGACCAAGCTTTCCATGTCACCGACCTCGACCTGATTATGTTCCGGTAGTGAAATTATTTGGTCCGTCTTCAACTTGGTGAAAGTGCGGCTCACGGTCTCGATGGTCAGGCCGAGATAGTCGGCGATGTCGGCCCGGCTCATGGGCAATGCCAAGGGTTCGCTAGGCAGGTTGGCGGCGGCCGCCCGCTCAATCAGATTGCACAGGAAAGAGGCGATCTTTTCCAGGGCAGTCATGCGGCCGAGCAGCAGCATATGCTCCTGCGCCCGCACAAGGCTGGTATTGGTCATCTCCAGCAGCCGGTTTTTCATGGCCGGATTTTCCGCACCGATACGCTCGAGATCGCTGATCGAGAAACGGCACAGACTGGCCTCCACCAGGGCTTCGGCATTCTGGGCGTGGCTTGCATTGGGGGAAAGTCCGATGAATTCGCCTGGCAGGACAAAGCCGGTAATCTGGCGCCGTCCGTCGGGCAGCAATTTTGACAAACGCAGGCTGCCCTTCAAGACCGTGAAGAACGAGGCGGCCCGGTCACCCTCCATGAACAGGCTTTCCTCCGGCGCCAATTCGTAAAGGGTATGCAGCGCCTCCAACTGGGCCAGGGCGGCATCGTCCAGCACGGCGCAAAATGCCCGCGATTGCACGGCACATTGGCGGCAGAATCCCTCGGATGCCTGGGCTTCCCCACGCCTGCAGCCTGGCCGGCGTGCCGGTTCTTCATAAACCTGCGTAAGATCCATCCTGGTTCCCCTTAATCCCCCGATCGCGATCTATGCACCCATCCGCGTAGTCCAGGTGCAATATTAGCCAATCGCGCTTCAATCTTATAGCTAAAATGTGACCTTCGGGTTAACCGTCCTAGCCCCAAAAGACATCCACTCCCTGGCGCGGAACCAATCGGCGGATCGCCTGCAATGCTCCGGTAACGGGGAGATAGGTTATCGGCCTGAGCAAAAAATCATGGATTCAGCGATGGGCCCCGCTGTCGCTGCCGGAGAGGAGGGGGCATTGCTATATGCGACGGGCGGGGCCCTAGATGCCTGATATAAGGGCATCATCCAACCTGACGCCGTCGGTCCTCGGCATGGCGTCCGGCTGGAATTGGTCATAATATGGGGTCGATTTGGCCGGATTGAAAGGGTGTTTGCGTGGTTTTTTGCTCAATTGATCGTGAAGGCCGGCGTTTTGCTGTAGCGTGGCGTCAGGATGGGAATCGAGCTCACCACAGGCCGTTTGAGGCTGCGTCCTTTGGTCGCGGGCGATCAGGCCGTCATGACCGCATTATTCGCCGATGATGCCGTGCGGCGATACCTGGCGCTGGGCCGTTTAGGGCAAAAGGGTGCGGCCAATTTCGCCGCAAGTTTTATTGCCGGCAGTCAGGATGAGTGGCGGGACGGCGGCTGCGGCGCCTTGGCAATCGCACTCAGGGAAACGGACGACGGGGATGGTCGGGCTGGCGAAAACCAGGTTATCGGCTATTGCGGTCTGCGCCTGTTGCCTGATCGGATTAGCGCCGTGGAATTGCTTTATGCCCTGCTGCCGGTTCACTGGGGCCGTGGATTGGCGACGGAGGCGGCGACGGCGGTTCTGCATTGGGGCTTCGCCAATTTGGCGGTGCGCGAAATTCAGGCTTTTACCCGATCCGAACACCATGCCTCGCGCCGGGTCATGGAAAAACTCGGCATGGGTTATCTCGGCGAGACCGACCGCTATTACGGCGAAACCCTGGCCGCCTATGGCCTGCCGCGTCCGCCGGCAGATCAAGAAAAAATCGCCTAGTCGCTGCCGGCCATGGCAAGCGGCGGCGCCGCGACTTGCTCGCGCACGGGCGCCAGCCAGTGGCTGAAAAAGCGCCGGGACCAGCATTCGATCTGATCGTTGTGAGCAGCATGGCCGGCATGCTGGCGGTCGCGCGCCTGGGCGCCAGGCAGAACCATGCGGTGGGCCGCCTTGGTGCTCCAGCGCATCAGCATTTCACCGGTGACGTCTGGGTGAAACTGCACGCCATAGAGGTTGCCAATGCGAAACGCCTGATTGGGAAACAGTTCGCTGCCGGCCAGATGCTCAACCCCGCTGGGCAGGGTGAAGCCCTCGCTGTGCCATTGATAGAAATAGTTTTCCTCGTCAAACAGGTCCTTGCCGTCTGGACTGGGCGTAACCTTGTAAAAGCCGATCTCGTGATAGCCCTCGGGATGGCCATCGACGGTGCCGCCCAGATAGCGGGAGAGCATTTGTGCGCCCAGACATATTCCCAGAAACGGCTTGTCGGCGCGCAGGGGCACTTCCAGCCAGTCCATTTCGTTGCGGATATAGGGCAGATGATCGTCGTTGGCACTGATCGGGCCGCCGAACAGAACCGAGGCGGCATAGTCGTCCAAATGTTCGGGCAAGGGGTCGCCGCAGGCGTGCCGGCAGATCACCGGTTCAAAGCCGAACTCCTCCACCATATGGCCGATCCGGCCCGGGGTGGAGGTTTCCTGGTGAACGATAAGCAGTATGCGCGGTTTCATTACTGCACAAGTTAACGGTCCTGGTTGACCGTGGCAAATCCCTAAAGAAAACAGTCTATCGCGGTTTCGGTTACCGAATTGTTATGACGGCAAAGCACCCAATCATTCCGCCGCCATGGCCGACGCCTGTGCCAATCCCGCCAACGCGGCGCTCAGGGCGGCGGCGTCCCGGATCATTTCCTCGATAATCTCCGCCGTTGGCCGGATTCTAGTGATCATGCCGGCGACCTGCCCGGCGGTACCTTGATCCCGCCTGCCCTTTTCCTGCTTGTCGGAATGGCCATAGTTTTGCCGGGCGGCCTGGCGCAGCCGCTGCAATTCCTCCTTCGAGGCGCCGGACAGCCGGGCCTCTTCAAAGGCGCGGACCTCGGGCGTTGCGATGCAGCGCACGGTGGCGCCGGTCAAAACCGTCGAGACAATGGTGTCCGTGGCCTTCATTTCCAGGATGGTGTTACGGTACCAATCGTTCACCGCCGCTTCCTCCGTCGCGATCAGGACCGTGCCCAACTGCACCCCCACCGCGCCCAGGGCCAGCATGGCCAGGAAGCCGCGGCCGTCGCCGATCCCGCCAGCCGCCAGTACCGGAATATCCACGGCATCGACCACCTGGGGCACCAGGGTCAGGGTCGCCACGCCGCCGACATGGCCGCCCGCCTCGCTGCCCGATGCGATCACCGCATCCACGCCCTCGTCCTGCACGCGCAGGGCATGCGCCACGGAAGGGATCACGGGGATCACGGTGATCCCCGCCTCCTTCATGATGCCGACCGCGTCCTCGCCGGGATCGGCCCGGCCGGTGGTGACGATGGGCACCTCCATCTCGACACAGATGCGGGCCCGCGATTCGGTAAAGGCGCGGCCCATGGGCGTGATGTTGACCGCCACGGGCTTGTCCGTCAGGGCACGTGCCGCCTCGATATCGGTGCGCAGGGCCTCTTCCGTGCCGCCGAAGGTAGGCAGGATGCCCAGACCGCCGGCTTCCGATGTGGCGGCGACCAGGCGTGGGCCGCCGGCGCCCTGCATCGCGCCTTGCAGAATCGGATAGCGAATGCCCAGCAGATCGCAAATTTCAGTGTGAAACATCTCGAACTCTCCTCCTATGCCGCATCCATGTGATGGCGGATGGTGGTGGGGCGGCGATACGCGTGGCGACACCGCGCACTGACGGCGCGTTCATGGGGTCGCCTGACTGCTTCCACCATAGCACTTTCGGCGCCTTCCCGGTCCATGGCATAATGTGCTGGCGGATACATCGGAACGAGGGATAGTGGAGAATAGCGCATGCGATGGACCACGCTGGCGGCCGTCCTGGTTTTGACAGCCTGTGCCCAGGAACCGGTGTGGAACAAGGCCGGCGGCAGCCCGGCGATGTTTGAACAGGTGTCCTCGACCTGCTTCCGGGGCGCATCAATCGAGGCGCGGGTGGAGATTGAAAAGCGCGGCGTCGGCGCGGCGCCGCAGATTGAATTGCGCTCATCCGCGGGCCGTGTCCGCGATAGCGCCGGTGCCGCGCGCCAGGCCATTTCGCTGCAGGAAAAAGCGATCCGCGGCAAGCTTTATTCGCAATGCATGCACCGCCTGGGCTATCGTCTGAAAGAGCCGGAATAGCTCATGACCACGCCTTCCTTGAGCAGCCTCGGCCAGCGCGGGGAACATCCAAAACCCGCGATAGAACATGATCTCGCCGGCATGAAAGTCCGACGTCAGCCACTTCGTGATGCCGTCCTGCATGGTCAACAGAAATGTGCCGGCGATCATGCACAACAAACCATTGGACGTGGTGCTGGCTGTTTGGGAACGGCTTGGATTACGGCTGATGGGTGAACTCATGCGACGCGGTGACGGCTTGGCGGGGTGTGGCTATCGTAAACTATGCGGGCCGGCTTCTGCACTGATTCAACGGTGTATGTACGCCGGAGGATAATTCTTCAGCCGAATTGAAATACGATTGCTACATTATCGATTCGCCATGTCCGTCAGCGAACCATTGAGAGGCGCCTAACCAGCATGTACGTTGCGCCATCGAGCACCCGCCGAAAACGAAGGGTCTATCAGAGGTTTTCCCTGGGGGCCTGGTCAAATCAATCAACCGGCCAGGCCTCTAAACCGGCTGGAAGTTCGATCGTAACCTACTGATTTTCAAGAGATTTTGGAGTTGGTTGGGGACCCAGGATTCGAACCTGGACTTACGGAGTCAGAGTCCGCTGTCCTACCATTAGACGAGTCCCCAACAAGGGCCGCGCGCCCGGAATTGTCCCAGACACGGAAACTTGGCGCAACCTATTTAGACCCCGCGCGGATGTCAACCGGATGTCGAGGCCGGCGCCCGGCGCCCTGCCTATTGCAAGGAACCCGCCAAGCGGTCAAGTTAGGGCCAAAGGAACGACAAAAAAAGTCAGGGACGGCGGCTTCGGTGTCAACACGAAGTGGAAAGAACCGCGGGGGCGGGTCGGCGGAGACAGGTTCGCGTGAGCATACCTATGCCGCGATCGACCTGGGCAGCAACAACTGCCGGCTGCTGGTTGCCCGGCCCGCCGATCAGGGGTTTCGGGTGGTCGATGCCTTTTCCCGCATTGTCCGTCTCGGCGAAGGCGTGGACGGCAGCCAGCGTCTGTCGGCGGAGGCCATGGATCGGACCATCGCCGCATTGCAAATCTGCGCCGACAAGATGCGTCGCCGCCGGGTGACCCGGGCCCGCTGTGTCGCCACCGCGGCCTGTCGAAAAGCGGACAACTGCGATGAATTTCTCGGCCGCGTGGAACGGGAAGCCGGCCTGCATCTGGAGACCATATCGGCCGAGGAAGAGGCCAATCTGGCCATTGCCGGCTGCCGACCCTTGATGGAGCGGGAAACGCGCTTTGTCCTGGTTTTCGATATTGGCGGCGGCAGTACGGAACTGATCTGGGCCGAACATGACCCAGACGCCGGGATCAAGCCCGTCGCCGTCACCTCACTGCCCCATGGCGTGGTCGGCATCGCCGAAGATCACGGCAGCGGCGATTTCGATCCTGAACAATACGAAGCCTTGGTCCAGCGCCTGGCATGCGATTTTCGCACTTTCGAGGCGGCCCACGGTATCAATGCCGAAATGCGCCAGGGCGGGGTGCAGATGATCGGAACTTCGGGCACGGTCACGACGCTGTCGGGCGTACATTTGGGATTGGCCAAATATGATCGCGCCCAAGTCGATGGCCTGTGGCTGTCCTTTGCCGATGCCTGTATCGCGGCCGAGCAACTTCGGGGCATGAACCTGGAACAGCGGGCGGCGCATCCGTGCATTGGCCGTGGCCGGGCCGATCTGGTGGTCGCCGGCTGCGCTATATTGGAAGCGATCCGCCGGACCTGGCCTTGTGAGAGGTTGCGGGTGGCGGATCGTGGCGTGCGCGAGGGCCTGCTGCTGTCGCTGATGCGTTGGGATAGGCAGCGCGCGGCGCGCGGGCGCTCTGACGGCACCGCGCCATGACCCCGCCGGCGGGCGGCGGCAAGGGCCGTGGCGGCAAATCCCGGCCGTCGGGCCGGAACTTGTCGGTTCGGGTGCGCACGGCGCGGCGGCGCAAGACATCCTCCACCCGCTGGCTGCAACGGCAGTTGAACGACCCTTATGTGATTGCCGCCAAGAAAGACGGCTACCGCTCCCGCGCGGCCTATAAGTTGCTGCAACTGGACGAGAAATTCGGCCTTTTGCAAAAGGGCCTGGCGGCGGTTGATCTTGGCGCCGCGCCGGGTGGCTGGACCCAGGTCCTGGTCGCGGCCCTGGGGCCGAAGGGCAAGGTTCTGGCCGTCGACGTGACCGAGATGGATGCCATGGGCGGGGCCCAGACCCTGGTCGGCGACGTCACCGACATGGCAACGGAAACGGCTATCCGCGAGGCCCTGGGCGGGCCCGCCGATCTGGTCTTGAGCGACATGGCGCCACCCGCCACCGGGCACCGGGCCACGGATCACCTGCGTATCATCGCCCTGGCCGAGGCCGCCCTGGATCTGGCCAGGAGCGTGCTGGCGCCGGGCGGCGGCTTCGTCGCCAAGGTCTGGCAGGGCGGCTCGGAGCAGGAACTTCTGGCAGCGATGAAGCGTGACTTCGCCACCGTCCGCCATGCCAAGCCCGAGGCCTCCCGCTCCGACTCGGCGGAGATGTATGTGGTGGCCACCGGCTATCGCGGCGCCACCGATGCTGACGGACGGGACCATGAGCGCGACCATGAGCGCGATGGGGACTTATAAGCTTTAGGGCATAGGCGCGCGGCGGTTTTTGCGTTATATGGTTGCCAAACCGATGCCAGAAAGCAGCTTCATGAGTGAAACGACTTCAAGCGAAAAAGACCCGATCGAGGATTTTCAACCCTATTTGCAGCCCGCAACCTTCGTCGACAGTGATCACCCGGCGGTGATCGAGTTTGCCCGTCAGGCGGGCGGCGGGGCGGGCACGGACCTGGAAAAGGCCGTGCGGCTGTACTACGCCGTGCGTGACGGCTTCCGCTACGACCCCTATGGCGTCGAGATGACGGAGCACGGCATGAAGGGCAGCTCCGTCTTGGAGCGGGGCAACGGCTTTTGCATCACCAAGGGCGCCTTGATGGCGGCGGCCTGCCGAGTCCTGGGCATTCCAGCCCGCCTGGGTTTCGCCGATGTGCGCAACCATATGGCTTCCAAACGCATGGTCGAATTGATGGGGACGGACCTGTTCGTCTATCACGGCTTTGTCGAGGTCTATCTGGAAGGCAAATGGGTCAAGGCGACGCCGGCCTTCAACCTCAGTCTATGTGAAAAGTTTGGCACCCTGCCCTTGGAGTTTGATGGCCGTACCGATTCGATCTTCCATCCCTTCGATGTCGCCGGCAACAAGCACATGGAATATATTACCGAACATGGCTCTTTCGCGGACACGCCGTTCGACGACATCAAGGCCTCGTTCCGGAAACACTATCCGGCGATGTACGACGACGACCCCGACAAATTCGTTGCCGGCGACATGGAAGCCGAAGCGGAGGCAGAGCGGTCCGGCGCATGATTTCGATGGCACACAGGATTTCCACCGCAGGGCGCTTAATGCGCCCTGTTTTTGTCTTGGCGGGCATGGCATAGTGCGCGCCATTTTTAGGGGGCAAGAGGCAATATGAAAATTACCGAGGCACTGACGTTCGATGATGTTCTCCTGAAGCCCGCCGAGTCCACCGTCCTGCCGAATCAGGTGGCGACCAATACCCATGTCACCAAGGCCATTCCGTTGGGTATCCCGTTGCTGTCGTCGGCAATGGATACGGTGACGGAACACCGACTGGCCATCGCCATGGCGCAATTGGGCGGACTGGGCGTCATCCACAAGAACCTGACAGTGGAGGAACAGGCCGAGGAAGTGCGCCGGGTGAAAAAGTTCGAGGCCGGCATGGTGGTCAACCCGGTGACGATCCATCCCGATCAGCGCCTGAACGATGCCCTGAACCTGATGGACTACCACGGGATCTCGGGCATTCCGGTGGTCGAGGAAGGCTCCGGCCGGCTGGTAGGTATCCTGACCAACCGGGATGTGCGCTTCGCCACGGACAAGAATCAGCCGGTGAAGGAATTGATGACCCATGAAAACCTGGTCACCGTGCGTGATGGGGTCGATAGCGCCGAGGCCAAGCGCCTGCTGCACCAGCATCGTATCGAAAAGCTGCTGGTGGTGGATGAGAATTACAAATGCGTCGGCCTGATTACCGTCAAGGATATGGAAAAGGCGACGACCTACCCCAACGCCGCCAAGGATGAGCAGGGCCGCCTGCGCGTTGCCGCCGCCACCGGGATTGGCCGTGATGGCTTGGCCCGGACCGAGGCGTTGATCGATGCCGGCGTCGATCTGATTATCGTTGATACGGCGCATGGCCATTCCGCCGGCGTCCTCGACAGCGTCAACGAGATCAAGAAACTGAGTAACTACACGCAGTTGGCAGCGGGCAATGTTGCCACCGGCGACGGCGCCAAGGCCTTGATGGACGCGGGCGCGGACGCCGTGAAGGTGGGCATTGGGCCCGGTTCCATCTGCACCACCCGCATCGTGGCCGGCGTCGGCATGCCGCAGTTGACCGCGATCATGGAAGCGGTGGAGGCTTGCCAGAAAAACGACACACCGGTGATTGCCGACGGCGGCATCAAGTATTCCGGCGATCTGGCGAAGGCAATTGCCGCCGGTGCCAACTGCGCCATGATTGGTTCGTTGCTGGCCGGTACCGAGGAGGCGCCGGGCGAGATCTTTCTGTTCCAGGGCCGCTCCTACAAGTCCTACCGGGGCATGGGCTCCCTCGGCGCCATGGCGCGGGGTTCGGCGGACCGCTATTTTCAGGAAGAAATCCGCGACGCCATAAAGCTGGTGCCCGAAGGTGTGGAAGGCCGCGTGCCCTACAAGGGGCCAACGTCCGACATTATTCATCAATTGATCGGCGGACTGCGGGCCGCCATGGGCTATACAGGCAATGGCGATCTGGAGAACATGCGTACCAAATGTGAGTTCGTCCGCGTTACCCAGGCCGGTTTCCGGGAGAGCCATGTGCATGATGTCTCCCTGACCCGCGAAGCGCCCAACTATCCCCTGAACCCGTCCTAGACGGAGGGCGGCGATGATACCCGGCGCCCGCGTTCAGGCGGCCATCGAGCTGTTGGATCAGATCACCGCCGCCGGGGCCACGGCGCCGGCCGACCGCCTTGTCGGCAATTATTTTCGCAGCCGCCGCTACGCCGGTTCCAAGGACCGCCGGGCCGTGACCGAGACGGTTTACGATGTGCTGCGGCGGCAGGGCGAATATGCCTGGCGGGCCGGCGGCGGGGACAGCCGCCGCCTGGTCCTAGCGCATCTGATGGCGGAAGCGAATGGGGATTTGGAGGCGCGGGCCAGTGGCGTCGCCGCCCTGTTTGATGCGGCGCGGTTTTGTCCCGCCAATCTGGACGTCGATGAACAGGCCGCCCTGCGGCAACTGTCGCGGCAGGACAAGACGGAAGCTCCGGCCTGGGTCGTGGGCAATTACCCTGAATGGCTGCACGCGCCTTTGGCCCGTCGTTTCGGTGCGGACCTCGGCGCCGAGATGGCTTCGATGCAGGGGCGGGCGGCGGTCGATCTGCGCGCCAACACCCTAAAATCTAGCCGGGACGACCTCATGGCAGCTATGACCGCGGACGATATCCCGGTGACACCCGGCGCCCTTGCCCCCACCGCCCTGCGCCTGAACAGCCGCCGGGCCATGACCGGCCACCCGCTGTACCAGGGCGGCGCGATCGAAATTCAGGATGAAGGTTCGCAACTGGTGGCCCTGCTATGCGACGCGCGGCCGGGCCAGCAGGTGATTGACTATTGTGCCGGCGGCGGCGGCAAGAGCCTGGGTCTGGCAGCGCGGATGGCCAACAAGGGGCAGATTTTCGCCTTTGATAGCGCGCCGCAACGCCTCCGCCCCCTGCGGGCGCGCCTGCAACGGGCCGGCGCGCGGAATATCCAGGTCCATGCCCTGGCCGATGCCGCCGCCATCGCGGCCCTGGCCAATCTGACCGGCAAGGCTGACCGGGTGCTGTTGGATGTGCCGTGCAGCGGTTCCGGCGCCTGGCGCCGCAATCCCGAAAGCAAATGGCGTCTGACGGCGGACAAATTATCCCAATACAGCGCCTTGCAAGACGAAATTCTGCGCCGCGCCGCGCCGCTGGTGGCGCCCGGCGGGCGGCTGATCTACGCCACCTGTTCGCTGCTGATGGAGGAGAACGAAGACCGGATCGAGAGTTTTTTGGGCGAACAATCCGGTTTCGGGGTTCTACCCATCAGTGGCGTTTGGGACGAGGTTTTGGATACCGCGTGCCCCAATGATGTCCGCGACGGCGCCTATTTGCGCCTAACGCCGGCGGGGCACGGTACCGACGGGTTTTTCGTGGCTATATTGGAACGGCGCGCGGACACTTGATATGCGCGTGCGGGCACCCAAGGTTATTGTGGGGGCTCAACCATGAAAAACCGTGGGGGACATAATGAAACTCATCCTGACCTGTATTCTGGCCATGACCCTATGCGCGCCGTGGGCATTGGCCGCCGGCGGCGCCTGGGATACGCCGGCCAAGGCGGCCATTGACGCCAAGGACTGGGCGGGCGCGATCAAGCTTCTGGAAGGCGAGGTGGCGGATAATACGGCCACCGCCGACACCTACAACTATCTGGGCTTCGCGTATCGCGGTTTGGGCCGGTACGATCAGGCCTTCAAACATTACGCCACCGCCCTTGAGATGGATCCCGAACACCGGGGCGCGCACGAATATGTTGGCGAGACCTATTTGGCGGTTGGCAACCTGAAAAAGGCCAAGGAGCATCTGGCGGCATTGGATCGAATCTGCTTATTCGGCTGCCAGGAATATGACGATCTGAAAGCCGCCGTCGCCGCCCATCGCCCGAAATAGGGCACTTCATGGTGGCTGGTTGAAAGTTGCTTGCCGTGGGGTCGCGCGCCGTCGTAAAGCTGCCCCATGACAGAACAGATGACCGATCGCATCCTGATCCTCGACTTTGGCAGCCAAGTCACCCAGTTGATTGCCCGCCGCCTGCGTGAAAGCGGCGTCTATTGCGAAATCGTCCCCTATTTCAAGGGCGAGGAGGCCCTGGCCGCGGCCCGGCCCAAGGGCGTGATCCTCTCGGGCGGGCCGTCATCGGCCACCGAAAGCGACACCCCGCGCGCACCGCAAAGCCTGTTCGAGATGGGCATTCCCGTGCTCGGTATTTGTTACGGCCAACAGGCCATGTGCGATCAGTTGGGCGGCCGGGTCGAAGCTTCCGACCATCAGGAATTCGGCCGGGCCTTTGTGGAAATCAACGACGATTGCGCCCTGTTCGAGGGGCTCTGGCAAACCGGGGAGCGGCATCAGGTCTGGATGAGCCATGGTGATCGGGTGATGGAAATCCCGCCCGGCTTCCGCGTCGTCGGTACATCGGATAATTGCCCCTTTGCCATTATCGCCGACGATGCCCGGCAATTTTACGGCGTGCAGTTTCACGCCGAGGTCATCCATACCCCCGACGGCACCGCGCTGTTGCGCAACTTCACCCACAAGGTGGCGGGTTGTGAAGGCAGTTGGAGCATGGCCACCTTCCGCCACGAGGCGGAGGCACGCGTCAAGGCGCAGGTCGGCGGCGGCAAGGTCATTTGCGGCCTGTCGGGCGGCGTGGATTCCTCCGTCGTGGCCGTCCTGCTGCACGAGGCCATTGGCGAGCAGTTGACGTGCGTCTTTGTCGATCACGGCCTGTTGCGGGAGGGCGAGGCGGAGGAAGTAGTGTCGCTCTTCAAGGAGCATTACAACCTCTCCCTGGTACATCGGGATGCTTCCGATCTGTTCCTGGAGAAGCTGGATGGGGTCTCCGATCCGGAGCAGAAACGCAAGATCATCGGCGCCACATTCATTGATGTATTCGAGGAAGAGGCGAAGCGGGTCGGCGGCGCCGATTTCCTCGCCCAA
The DNA here is from genome assembly GCA_964631725.1 of uncultured Rhodospirillaceae bacterium. Lineage (GTDB taxonomy): Bacteria > Pseudomonadota > Alphaproteobacteria. The sequence goes on from CAZVYX010000058.1 coordinate 28,995, forward strand.
GGCACGTTGTACCCGGATGTCATCGAGTCCGTCTCGCCGTCCGGCGGGCCGTCGGCCACCATTAAGTCGCACCACAACGTCGGTGGCCTGCCCGAGCGCATGAACATGGATCTGGTCGAGCCCCTGCGCGAATTGTTCAAGGACGAAGTGCGCGATCTGGGCCGCGCCCTGGGACTGCCCGAAAGCCTGGTCGGCCGCCATCCCTTTCCCGGCCCCGGCCTGGCGATCCGTTGTCCCGGGGAAATCAGCTCCGAAAAACTTGCCATTCTGCGCCGTGCCGACGCCATCTATCTCGATGAGATCCGCAAGGCCGGCCTGTACGATGCCATCTGGCAGGCCTTCGCCGCCATTCTGCCCGTGCGCACCGTCGGCGTTATGGGCGATCAGCGAACCTATGATTATATTTGCGCCCTGCGGGCGGTGACCTCCACCGACGGCATGACGGCGGACTATTACCCCTTCGATCACGACTTCCTGGGCCGTACCGCCACCCGCATCATCAATGAAGTGCGCGGCATCAACCGGGTCGTCTACGACGTCACCTCAAAGCCACCGGGCACCATCGAGCTGGAGTAGACTGCCATGTCCCCGTTGCATTTCGCCACCGCCTCCGAACTGGCCGCCAAGATCAAGCGGCGCGAGATCAGCGCCGTGGAACTGCTGGATCATTTCCTCGGCCGGGTGGAAAAGTACAACCCGCAACTGAACGCCATCATCTGGATGGATGTGGAAGGCGCCAGGGCGCGGGCCAGGGCGGCGGACGAAGCCCTGGCGCGGGGCGAGGACTGGGGGCCGTTGCATGGGCTGCCCATGACCATCAAGGAGTCCTTCAATCTGGCGGGCAGCCCGACCACCTGGGGGCGGCCGGAGCTGAAGGACAATATTCCAGACAGCAATGCGGTGCTGGTGGACCGTTTGCTGGCCGCCGGTGCCAACATTTTCGGCAAAACCAACGTGCCGATCAATCTGGCCGATTGGCAGTCGTTCAATGAAATCCATGGCACGACCAACAACCCGTGGGATTTGTCGCTGACGCCGGGCGGCTCTTCGGGTGGCTCGGCGGCGGCGCTTGCCGCCGGCCTGACCGGACTGGACGCGGGCAGCGATATCGGCGCCTCCATCCGCAATCCGGCGCATTATTGCGGTGTTTTCGGGCACAAGCCGACCTTTGGCATCGTGCCGGGCGACGGCCAAGCCCTGCCCGGCGTATTTAGTCATCCCGATATCGCCGTCGTCGGTCCCCTGGCGCGCAGTGCCGAGGATCTGGCCCTGTCGTTGGATATCGTGGCGGGGCCGGACCGGTTCGCCGCGGCCGGCTGGCGGCTGGAGTTGCCGCCGCCGCGGAAAAAGGCGCTGAAGGATTTCAAGGTCGCGGTCATGTTGTCCGACCCGTCGGCTGAAGTGGAGCAATCCTATCAGGATTGTCTGCAGGGCGTGGCCGATGCCCTGGCCAGGGCCGGCGCCACGGTCAGCGATACGGCGCGGCCGAAGGTCGATACCGCGCGGGCCTTCGAGCTTTATATTCTGTTGCTCCGCGCCGCCACCTCGCGCAGTGCCACGGCGGCGCAATTGGACTATTTCGGGCAGGTCGCCGCCGATCCCGAGATCGACGGCGGCAGCTATCTCTCCCGTATGGCGCGGGGCGTGGTGATGCCGCATCGCGATTGGCTGGATTTGGACAACGAACGGGCCGTCATGCGCCACGCCTGGGCGGCGTTCTTCCGGGACTGGGATATCCTGCTTTGCCCGGCGGCGGTGTCGCCTGCCTGGCCCCATGATCAGGCCGGCGAACGCCACGACCGCACCATCATGGTCAATGGCAAACAGCAGCGCGGCGTGGATCAGATGTTCTGGGCCGGTTATCCCAACATGGTTTACCTGCCATCCACCGTTGCTCCCGCCGGACAGAGCCCCGAGGGCCTGCCCCTGGGCCTGCAGGCGGTGGCGGCGGAAGGCGAGGACAAGACCGCGATCGAATTCTGCCGCCTGACGGCAAATGAAATCTTCGGTTTCCAGGCGCCGCCCGGTTACGAATAAGGTCGTTTCGGGTCACCGAGCGGTTCAGCCGTAATCGAAAAACGCCCTAATGCAGCAGCTTGTCGGCTTCCAGGTGGCGGAATTGCGACGGCGTGACCAGTTTGGCCGAGGCGACCCGGACGGAATGCAGGGGGCCATCCAGGTTCTTTTCCCAAAAGGCGAGGAATTCATGCAGGCGGGGAAAGCGCGGCGCGAGATCGTATTCCTGCCATAGATAGGTCTGTAGCAGGGTCGGCCAGTCCGGCAGGCGATAGGTAATTTCCGCCGTCGTCAAACGATAGCCATCCAGTTGCGTTCTTAACGTGGCCATGATGGTGCTCCTTTTACGCGCATCAAACCACCTCCCCGATTCTGTACATAATCCCATGAATATCTTAACGATCCATTGAAAGTCGTGCAAATTCAATTACTTGGCACTCACCAAGCGAGGTGGCTAACAATTTTCCGGCAGCCATTCCTGGCGCTGATGGAAAAGAAGTACTTGAACCGGGGCCGCGCCTCGCCTAAATCACTGGCACTCGCCGCAATAGAGTGCTAGCAAGCGCCCTTGGCGGCTGAAATCAGCGAAACCGCTATCTGTGAAACCGTTTTTTTGAAACCTACAGCGACTGTGAGGACTCCATGAAGCTTCGTCCGCTGAACGACCGCGTGCTGATCAAGCGCGCCGATGAGGACACCAAGACCGCCGGCGGAATTATCATTCCCGATACGGCACAGGAAAAACCAATGCAGGGTATTGTCATGGGCGTCGGCCCCGGCGCCCGCGATGAAAAGGGCGAGCGGGTTGCGCTCACCGTGAAGGACGGCGACCGCGTGCTGTTCGGCAAATGGTCCGGCACCGAGGTCACCCTGGATGGCCAGGAACTGGTGATCATGAACGAATCCGACATCATGGCCGTGCTTGATGACAAGCCCGCCAAGAAGGCCAAGAAGGGTAAGAAGAAGGCGGCCTAAGGGGCGCCTTTTTTCCCATCTACTCTTTGCCTGACATCCAACCAGAAGGAGGCCAATAAGCATGGCTGCCAAAGAAGTTAAATTCGATACGGAGGCGCGTGACCGTATGCTGGCCGGGGTCGATGTCCTTGCCAATGCGGTCAAGGTGACCCTGGGCCCGAAGGGCCGTAACGTGGTGCTGGACAAATCGTTCGGCGCCCCCCGCGTGACCAAGGACGGCGTCACCGTCGCCAAGGAAATCGAGCTTAAGGACAAGTTCGAAAACATGGGCGCCCAGATGCTCCGCGAGGTCGCATCCAAGACCAATGAAGTTGCCGGCGACGGCACCACCACCGCCACCGTGCTGGCCCAGGCCATCGTGCGTGAAGGCGCGAAGTCGGTTGCCGCCGGCATGAACCCCATGGACCTGCGCCGTGGCGTCGATATTGCCGTGGATGCGGTTGTTGCCGCGCTCGAGAAAAGCGCCAAGAAGGTTTCCGGCCGCAAGGAAGTGGCCCAGGTCGGCGCAATCTCCGCCAATGGCGAGATGGAAGTCGGCGAGATGATCGCCACGGCGATGGAAAAGGTTGGCAACGAAGGCGTCATCACGGTGGAAGAGGCGCAAAGCCTCGATACCGAGCTGGATGTGGTCGAGGGTATGCAGTTCGACCGGGGCTATCTCTCACCCTATTTCATCACCAACGCCGAGAAGATGGTTTCCGAGCAGGAAAATCCCTACATCCTGCTGCACGAAAGCAAGCTGACTTCGCTGCAGCCCATGCTGCCGATCCTGGAAGCGGTCGTGCAGTCGGCCCGGCCCCTGCTGATCATTGCCGAGGACGTTGAGGGCGAGGCCCTGGCGACCCTGGTCGTGAACAAGCTGCGCGGCGGTCTGAAGGTTGCCGCCGTCAAGGCCCCGGGCTTTGGCGACCGGCGCAAGGCCATGTTGGAAGACATCGCTATTCTGACCGGTGGTCAGGTGATCTCGGAAGACCTGGGCATCAAGCTGGAAAGCGTCACCCTGGATATGCTGGGCACCGCCAAGCGGGTCTCCATGACCAAGGAAGACACGGTGATTGTCAACGGCGCCGGCAAGAAGGGCGACATCGCCGCCCGTTGCAGCCAGATCCGGGCGCAGGCCGACGAAACCTCGTCGGAATACGACAAGGAAAAGCTGTTCGAGCGTCTGGCCAAGCTGGCCGGCGGTGTTGCCGTCATCAAGGTTGGCGGCGCGACCGAGGTCGAGGTTAAGGAACGCAAGGACCGCGTCGATGACGCCCTGGCTTCCACGCGGGCCGCGGTCGAGGAAGGTATCGTTCCGGGCGGCGGCGCGGCGCTGGTTTATGCCGGCCGGTCCCTGGATAAGCTGAAGGTCAAGAACCATGACCAGCAGGCCGGTATCGACATCATCCGCCGTGCCCTGCAGTCTCCGATCCGGCAAATCGCCGAGAACGCGGGCGTCGATGGTGCCGTTGTCGCCTCCAAGGTGATGGACAGCAAGGACACCAACTGGGGCTTCAACGCCCAGACCGAGAAGTATGT
>CAZVYX010000059.1:0-32080 GCA_964631725.1 uncultured Rhodospirillaceae bacterium
CAATCAGATTATCTGATCGCTTCCGTGGACCACTATTGCTCCGGGATTTACATTCAATCTTCGATCAATAAAAAACGGCCGCTTCGAAAAGCGGCCGTTTTCAATCAATTTTGGTTGCCAATTTGTCACTTATTAAAGTGCCGCCTCAGGCCGCCGCTTCTTCATCGGCGGGTGGATCCCGCAGCACATAGCCGCGCCCCCAAACAGTCTCGATGTAATGTTCGCCGCCGGTCGCGTTGGCCAACTTTTTCCGCAGTTTGCAGATGAAGACGTCAATAATCTTCAGCTCCGGCTCGTCCATGCCGCCATAGAGATGGTTGAGGAACATTTCCTTGGTCAGGGTGGTACCCTTGCGCAGGGAAAGCAGCTCCAGCATGGCGTATTCCTTGCCGGTCAGGTGCAGACGCTGCCCCTCGACCTCGACCGCCCGGCTGTCCAGATTGACGGTCAATTTGCCGGTCTTGATAATCGACTGTGAATGCCCTTTCGAGCGCCGCACGATGGCATGAATGCGCGCCACCAGCTCACGCTTGTCAAATGGCTTTGTCATATAGTCATCAGCGCCGAAGCCCAGGCCCCGTACCTTGTCATCCGGTTCGGACATGCCGGAAAGGATGAGGATCGGCGTTTCCACCTTGGCGACGCGCAGTTTCTTCAGAACGTCATAACCGTGCATGTCCGGTAAATTCAGATCCAGCACAATGATGTCGTAGTCATAGATCTTGCCAAGATCGAGGCCTTCCTCGCCAAGATCCGTGCCGTATACATTAAAACCATCGCCCTGCAGCATCAGATCGATGCTCTTCGCCATGGCTGTATCGTCTTCGATGAGCAAAACCCGCATATCGGTCCTCCCGTCTACTGATCGTTAACCAAGGTTAACCGGACTAGGTTAATGAACCATTAACAAAAGCGAGGAAGCAAGATTTTTCGTAATTTTCCGCAGGCCTTTACCGAAACTTAAGGCTAACCGCCAAAAATGCAGTTAATCAATCCTGATTGGATCATGTGTGTTAAAGAGTCCCGTGCATACCGCCCTAAACGAAATTGAACAAATCCCATCGCATCGAGTATACGGCAGAGTAGGGAGCGTGAGAGGGCTGACCCTCGAGGTCCACGGCGCACAGGCGGCGCTGAGCGTCGGTTCGCGCTGTTCCGTGCAAACCCGCGACGGCCGCTATGTCATGGCGGAAGTGGTCGGCTTTCACAATGACGCGGCGGTACTGCTTCCCTACGGCAATCTGGATGGCGTCGGCATGGGCTGCCGGGCCCTGGTGGACGAACATAATCCCATGGTCTATCCCAATCCACGCTGGTTGGGACGGGTTGTTAACGCAATGGGGGAACCCATTGATGGAAAAGGACCTTTGCCGCGCGGCAACCAGGCATATCCGTTGCGCGGCGTGCCGCCCCAGGCGCATTCGCGGCAGCGCGTGCGGGGCAAGGTCGACCTGGGCATCAAGGCGCTCAATACCTTTGTAACCCTATGCCGCGGGCAACGCATGGGTATCTTTGCCGGCAGTGGCGTCGGCAAATCGGTTTTGCTGTCGATGCTGGCCCGGTATACGGCATCCGACGTCTCGGTGATCGGCCTGATCGGCGAACGTGGGCGCGAGGTGCAGGAGTTTATCGAGGACAATCTGGGCGCCGAAGGCTTGGCGCGCAGCGTGATCGTCGTCGCGACTTCCGATGAGCCCGCCCTGATGCGCCGCCAGGCGGCCTATATGACCTTGACCTTGGCGGAATATTTCCGCGACGCCGACCACGACGTGTTGTGCATGATGGACAGTGTCACCCGCTTCGCCATGGCGCAGCGGGAAATTGGCCTCTCGGGCGGCGAGCCGCCGGCCTCGAAAGGCTATACGCCATCGGTGTTCTCGGAACTGCCCCGGCTGCTGGAACGGGCCGGACCCGGTAGCGGCAAGGGCGGCATTACGGGCCTTTTCACGGTCTTGGTCGAGGGCGACGACCATAACGAGCCGATCGCCGATGCGGTGCGGGGCATTCTGGACGGCCATATCGTTCTCGACCGGGAAATCGCCGAGCGCGGGCGTTTTCCCGCCATCGACATTCTGCGCAGCCTGTCGCGGACCATGCCCGGCTGCAACAGCGAGGAAGAAAACGTCCTGGTCCAGCATGCCCGCCGTCTCATCGCGGCCTATGCGAACATGGAGGAGTTGATCCGGCTGGGCGCCTACCGGGCCGGCTCGGACCCGGAAGTGGACGAAGCGATCCGCTATCATGACGCCCTGGAGGACTTCCTGCGCCAGGACAAGGATCACGGCTGTTCCTTGCCCGAGGGCTATGATCAATTGGCGACAATTCTGATGGCGGGGCGCGAATAGATGAATGTCCGTGGTTTCGACGCGCTGGCGCGGATGCACCGCTTTCGCATGGATGAACACCGCCGCAAGGCGATTGAAATCGAAGCGATGCGGGCCGAATTCATGCAACAGGACAGCGCCCTCGAGGAGGAACTTTACCGGGAAAAGGGCGCGCTTGGCCTAAGCGAAATGGCCATGACCGACTTCGCATCCTACTCCAAGGGCATCGAAACACGCCGGGACAAATTGGCCGAGTCCATTGCTGAAGTCTCCCGCGCCCTTGAGCGGATCAACGAAAAGATGGCCGAAGAATTCCGCGAGGCAAAGAAATTCGAGCTGGCCCTGGAGCGCGAAGCCAAGCGCCAGGCACAGATCGCCGCCAGGGTGGAACAGGCTGAACTGGACGAAATCGGCGTGAACTATCACGACCGCGCCGCACCCTAACCGGCCGGCCGTTGGCGGCAGAGCCGACCCCGGTTTGACGCATATTTCCGAATGCCTCGCACGCCCGTTGGTCTCGCCAATTTTTCCGTGGTAATCGACGTCGGTTTGGCATAGGTTGCCTGAAATTTGAGCAATTTTTGCTTATTCGCCTAGGTGCCTATTTCATGAGCATACGTTTGGGGCCCAGCCGACTGGAACAGCCGGTAATTCTGGCGCCCATGTCCGGCATCACCGACCTGCCATTTCGCCGGTTGGTGCGTGGCTTTGGTGTTGATTTCACGGTCAGTGAAATGATTGCCTCCAGCGGCGTTGTCAGCGGCGGCCGGATCTCCAGGGAACGTGCCCTGTGGGCCCCGGACGAGGGTCTGAGGGTGATGCAGTTGGCCGGCTGCCTGCCCGAGCCCATGGCCCAGGCCGCGCGCCTATGCCAGGACCAGGGCGCCGACGTCATCGACATCAATATGGGCTGTCCGGTCAAGAAGGTTGTCGGGGGAAGCGCCGGCTCGGCACTGATGCGGGACGAGGCATTGGCGGCACGCCTGATCGCGGCGGTGGTGGAAGCTGTCGACGTCCCCGTGACCCTGAAGATGCGCACGGGCTGGGACCACGGGGAACGCAACGCACCGAGTCTGGCGCGGCGGGCGCGGGATGCCGGCGTGGCGATGATTACCGTGCACGGCCGCACCCGTTGCCAGTTTTATGACGGCAAGGCGGATTGGGATTTCATTGCCAAGGTCAAGGATGCGGTGGATATCCCGGTAATCGCCAATGGCGATATTGTCAGCCCGGCCGATGCCGCGGATATCCTGCAACGCTCGGGCGCCGATGGCGTGATGATCGGGCGCGGCGCATTTGGCCGGCCCTGGTTTCCGGCCCAGGTGCGCCATTATCTGGCGACCGGTCAATTGTTGCCGGATCCGGATCTGGCGCTCCAGCGGGATACGGTCATCGGGCATTACCAGGCGATTTTGGAGCATTATGGCGGCGGGCGCGGCCTGCGCATCGCCCGCAAGCATATCAACCGCTATCTTGAGCGCCTGGGCGTCGCCAAGGATCAGCGGCGCGGCGTCCTGCGCCAGGGCGACAGCAATGCTGTTATTCGGGAACTCAGCGATCTCTACGCCCAGGCGATGGCGGGGGAGGCAGCGTGATGGCGACCCCCAAGGAGCTGGCCGGCGGCCTGGCATCGGAAACCATTCTCAATACCTTTCCCTATCCCATTCTGGTGCTGGATGAGAACGATGCTATTCGCTATGCCAATCCCGGCGCGGAACAGTTTTTCGCCACTGGCGCGGCGCAGCTTTGCCGCGGCCGGCTAAGTGATCTGCTGCCCTTCGGCAGCCCGGCCCAGAGCCTGGTGCGGGAGGCCCGGCAAAATGCCGCCGTGATCTCGGAATACGGCATTGACCTCGGCACGCCCCGCCTCGGTCCGCGCCTGGTTGACGTCACGGCCTCGCCGGTGGTGGAGAGCCCCGATTGCATCGTCCTGACCCTGCGGGAAAACAGCATCGCCTCGAAGATGGACCGCCAATTGACCCATCGCGGGGCGGCCCGTTCGGTCACCGGCATGGCGGCGATGCTGGCGCATGAGGTGAAGAACCCGTTGAGCGGTATTCGCGGCGCGGCGCAACTGTTGGAGCAGAACGCCGACAGCGATGACCGTGTGCTGACCCGGCTGATCTGTGATGAAACCGACCGTATCGTCGATATCGTTGAACGCATGGAGATGTTCTCGGATAAACCGATCGAGCGTCAGCCGGTCAATATCCACCGGGTTCTGGAGCGGGTACGTCAGGTGGCGCAAAGCGGTTTTGCCAAGGACATCCGGTTTCAGGAAAATTACGATCCGTCCATTCCGCCCGTGCGGGGCAATTTCGATCAGCTGATTCAGGTTTTCCTGAACCTGATCAAGAATGCGGCCGAGGCGGTGCCGGCAAAGGGCGGGGAGATTACCTTGAGCACGGCCTACCGCCATGGCCTGCGCCTTACCGTGCCGGGTTCGCAAAGCCGCATGAAGCTGCCGATCGAAATCGCGGTGCACGACAACGGGCCCGGCGTTTCGGACGATATCAGACCCTATTTGTTTGATGCCTTCGTCACCAACAAGGCCCAGGGCTCCGGCCTGGGGCTGGCCCTGGTTGCCAAGGTGGTGGACGACCACGGCGGTGTCGTTGAGTGCGCCGAAGTCGCGAAAGGCACCGAATTTCGCGTCATGTTGCCAATGGATGAGAGTGAGTAAATCATGAGCCGGGGAACGATCCTTATCGCCGATGACGACAAGGCCATCCGCATGGTGCTGGATCAGGCTTTGGGCCGGGCCGGATACGAGGTCCGCTCCACCGCCAACGCGGCCACGCTGTGGCGCTGGATCGGCGACGGCCAGGGCGATCTGGTGATCACGGATGTGGTGATGCCGGATGAAAATGGCTTGGATCTGTTGCCGCGGATAAAGAAGGCGCGGCCCGAAATGCCGGTCATCGTGATGAGCGCGCAATCCACCATACTAACCGCGATCAAGGCGGCCGAGCGCGGCGCCCATGAATATCTACCGAAGCCGTTTGATCTCAAGGAATTGATCAACGTGGTGCAGCGGGCCCTGGCCGACAGCCGGCACGTCACCCGTCCCTCCGGCGTGGACGAGGGCGGGGAAAGCCTGCCGGTGATCGGCCGCTCCGCCGCGATGCAGGAGATATACCGTACCCTGGCCCGCCTGATGCAGACGGACCTGACCGTGATGATCTCGGGTGAATCGGGAACCGGCAAGGAATTGGTCGCCCGCGCCCTGCACGACTACGGCAAACGGCGAAACGGACCCTTTGTCGCCATCAACATGGCGGCGATCCCACGGGACCTGATCGAAAGTGAACTGTTCGGCCACGAAAAGGGCGCCTTCACCGGCGCCACGGCGCGCAACCCGGGGCATTTTGAATTGGCCGAGGGCGGGACATTGTTTCTTGATGAAATCGGCGACATGCCGGCGGAGGCCCAGACCCGCCTGCTGCGCGTGCTGCAACAGGGTGAATACAGCACCGTCGGCGGCCGAACGCCGATTAAGGCCAATGTCCGTATTGTCGCCGCGACCAACCGGGACCTGCGGCAACTGATCCGACAGGGCCTGTTTCGCGAGGATTTGTACTATCGTCTGAACGTTGTCCCCATGCGCCTGCCGCCGCTGCGCGAGCGGACCGAGGATGTGCCCGATCTGGCGCGGCATTTCCTCACCCAGGCCGAGGCGGCGGGACTGCCGGCGAAGCGCATCACGCGCGGCGCCCTGGAGCGGCTGCGCCTGCACAACTGGCCGGGAAACGTGCGTGAGTTGGAAAACCTGATCCAGCGCCTGGTGGCGCTCTATCCAGAGGATGTCATTGAAGAGGCCGTGGTGGAAGCCGAATTGGCGGCGATCTCGGCGGTGCCCGGCAACTCTGATCACGACGGTGGTGAAGCTCCCACCGGCGGCGATAATATCAGTGCATCGGTTGAACTGCACCTGGCGCGCTATTTCCAGGCCCACGGCGATAGTCTGCCGCCCGCCGGCCTGTACGACCGGGTGTTGCGGGAGGTTGAACGGCCGCTGATCCAGTTGTGTCTGGCGGCGACACGGGGCAATCAGATCAAGGCGGCGGAGCTCTTGGGCCTGAACCGCAATACCTTGCGAAAAAAGATCAAGGAATTGGATATTCAGGTGGTGCGCGGCCTGAACTGATGCATAATTACAACAGATTCTATGTGTGACCGAGCCCGCTAAAACCATGGCTGAAACAACAGACCGCAGTCGCCTTGAAGCTGCCTTTACCGAGAACTTCGTGCCTTGGGCGCGGGAAGTCGGTCTGAGCGGTAAACTGGCGGTTGCCCTCGCACTAGCCGCCATGGCCTCCGGCGTTACCACTTATATCGTCTGGACCGGTTCGGCGCCGCAGACGCCCAACCCCCGGGTCGTCCTGATCCTGCTGATCATCGATCTGGTGTTGGTGCTGTCATTTGGCGCCTTGATCGCACGGCACATGGTGCGCCTGTGGGTGGCGCGGCGCGCCGGCTCCGCCGGATCCCGGCTGCACACCCGTTTCGTGGCCATGTTCAGCCTTGTCGCGGTGACGCCGGCGATTATCGTGGCCTTGTTTTCGGCCGTGTTTTTTCATCTCGGCATGCAATCCTGGTTCAGTGAACGGGTCCGCACCGCGGTTGGCGAGTCCCTGGCCGTGGCCGAGGCCTACGTGGCCGAGCATCGCCACACCATCCGGGCGGACATCCTGGCCATGGCCAACGATGTCGACCGGATGGCGCCCAGGCTGCGCGGCAAGCAACAACAGTTTTCGCGGTTTCTAGCGATCCAGGCCTCCCGCCGCGCCTTGAGCGAGGCGACGGTTTTCAACAGCAACGGCGCTGTTCTCGGCCGGACTTTTCTTAGCGTCAGCGCGGCTCTGGATGAGCTGCCCCTGAACCGCATCGCGGCGACCTCCCGCAGTGATCCGGTCATCTTCGAGAGCGACCGGGACGATCAGGTCCGCGCCCTGGTGCGCCTGGACGGCTTCCTGGACGCCTATTTGTTCGTTGCCCGCTTCGTCGATCCGGTGGTTCTGAACCATGTCGAAAGCGCCCGTGCGGTGGTGCGGGAGTATGAAGCGCTGGAAGGCGCGCGCACCGACATTCAATTGACCTCGGCGCTGATTTTTATCGTCGTCGCGCTGATGCTGTTGATGGCGGCGATCTGGCTCGGCCTGACATTCGCCAACCGTCTGGTCGGACCGGTTCGCGGCCTTATGGTGGCGGCGGAACGGATTCGAGAAGGCGATCTCTCCGCCCGGGTTGAAGAGGGCGACAGTGATGACGAGATCGGCTCGCTTAGCCGCGCCTTCAACCGCATGGCGGGTCAACTGGCGGAACAGCGGGAGGAACTGGTTGCCGGTAATCAGCGGTTGGACAATCGCCGCCGGTTCACGGAAGCGGTATTGAGCGGTGTTTCCGCCGGCGTCGTCGGCCTGAATGGCGACTGGGTGATTACGCTGCCCAACGCTTCCGCCGCCGCCCTGCTGGAAACGGAGGTGGAGGCGTTGACCGGCCGGCCGTTCGATGAAGCGGTGCCGGAAATGGCGCCGTTGTTGCAACAGGCCCGCATCAGCCCTGGCAGAGTTGTCGAGGGCGAGGTCTCGCTTATCCGCAAGGGGCACCGGCGAACCTTCATGGTGCGGATCGGCAGTAACCGGCCCGACGACGGCGGCCCTGATCAACGCTCCGGCGCCATCGTTACCTTTGATGATGTGACGGAGTTGGTCACGGCGCAGCGCACCGCCGCCTGGGCCGATGTGGCCCGGCGCATTGCGCATGAAATCAAGAACCCGCTGACGCCGATCCAATTGTCGGCCGAGCGCCTGAAACGCAAATACCTGAAACAAATCACCGCCGATCCCGACGTATTCACCCAGTGCACCGACACCATCATCCGCCAGGTTGGTGATATCGGCCGCATGGTCGACGAATTCTCCGCCTTCGCCAGGATGCCGGCGGCCGAAATGCGGATCGACGATCTGAACGAGATCGTGCGAACGGCGGTGTTCGCGGAGGAATTCGCGCACAAGGATATCGACTATCGGATGCGCCTGCCGGAGGGGCCGGCGTCGATCCGCTGCGATGCGCGGCATCTGAACCGGCTGTTGACCAACCTGTTGCAAAACGCCCAAGAGGCGATTGCCGCGCGAATGGATCTGGACGGCCCGCCGGCCGTATCCGGCATCATTGAAGTCTCGATTTCGAGCGATGGACGCGGCACCCATTTGGATATTCGCGACAATGGTATCGGCCTGCCCGAAGAAGGCCGGGAACGCCTGACCGAGCCATATGTCACCAATCGGGAACGGGGCACCGGCCTCGGATTGGCGATCGTGAAAAAAATCATGGAAGAGCACGGGGGCCGCATGCGCCTGGACGATGCGGAAGGGGGCGGCGCGTCGATCCATTTGAGCTTCCCCATCGCCGGCGCCACGGGTCAGGGGACAGAAGATAATAATGATACGGCGGAGGAAAAGCATGGGGTCGGTTAATGGCGCGTGACATCTTGATTGTTGATGATGAGGCGGATATCCGCGACTTGATCGCGGGCATTCTGTCCGATGAAGGTTATGAAACGCGCCTGGCCGGCACGGACAAACAGGCGTTGGCGGCTGTTGCCGCGCGCCGGCCGTCACTGGTTATTCTCGATATCTGGTTGCGCGGCAGCGAACTTGACGGCATCGAAATTCTGCAGGAAATACGGGCGCAACACGGCGAAGTGCCGGTCGTCATGATTTCCGGTCATGGCAATATCGAAACGGCGGTGCATGCCATTAAGTTCGGCGCCTATGACTTCATCGAAAAACCGTTTGAGAGCGACCGTTTGTTGTTGATTGTGCGGCGCGCTATCGAGGCCGCCAGACTGACCCGGGAAAACCGCGACCTGCGCCGGCGCGCTGGTCCGGAGACCGAGGTTATCGGGCGCAGTCCGGCTATTGCCGCAATGCGGACGGCCATTGAAAAAGTTGCGCCCACGGGCAGCCGCGTAATGATCAGCGGACCGGCGGGCGTGGGCAAGGAGGTTGTGGCGCGTGCCCTGCACGCGTTGTCCAACCGGGAGCAGGGCGCATTCGTCGTCTTGAACGCGGCGACCATGGCGCCCGACCGGTTGGAGACTGAATTATTCGGGGTCGAGGGTCAGGATAGCCAGGCCACGGATGTCGAGGGCGCCACCGCGGCACCGGACCGCGTGGGGGTTATCGAATCCGCCCATGGCGGCACGCTATTCCTGGATGAAGTCGCCGATATGCCCCTGGAAAGCCAGGCCAAGATCCTGCGCGTTCTGGTCGATCAAAGCTTTCAGCGGGTTGGCGGCAGCGACAATGTTAATGTCGATGTTCGGGTGATTTCCTCCACCACCCGAGATTTGCGCGAGGAAATCGCCCAGGGGCGCTTTCGCGAGGATTTGTACCACCGTCTCAACGTCGTGCCCCTGACGGTGCCGCCGCTGCGTGAACGGCCATCGGATATTCCGCTTCTGGTCGATCATTTCATGAGCCGTTCGGCGGAGACCTTGGGTCTGTCGCCGCGTCAGGTCTCGGCCGATGCCATGGCGGCACTGCAACGCCACGATTGGCCCGGCAATGTCCGGCAACTGCGCAATATCGTCGAGAATCTTGTGATCATGGCCCAGGGCGACGAGGCGACGATCTCCATCGATATGTTGCCGATGGAAATCAGCGCGCCGACACCCGCGGCGATGCGCGATGGCGGCGAGACCGAGGTGATGGCATTGCCGCTTCGTGATGCCCGGGAAATATTCGAACGGGAATACCTGATGGCCCAAATTGGCCGGTTTGGTGGTAATATCTCGCGGACCGCGGAGTTTGTTGGCATGGAACGCTCCGCCCTGCATCGAAAATTGAAATCCTTGGGGGTGCCAACGCGGCCATAGGGAACCATCGGGCGGCCCACCGGGACCCGAGGGGAATTGTAGGGATTATGAGATCATGAAGGTGATCGTATGCGGCGCCGGCCAGGTCGGCTACAACATCGCCCGGCACTTGTCCGGCGAACATAACGACGTGACCGTGATCGACCAATCGCCCGATCTGGTCAAACGCATCAATGACAACCTGGATGTCCATGGCATGGTCGGGTTCGCCTCGCAGCCGGATGTGCTGGAGGCGGCTGGCGCCGAGGACGCCGATATGATCATCGCCGTCACCTTCGCCGATGAAGTCAACATGGTGGCCTGTCAGGTGGCGCATTCCCTGTTCAACGTCCCGACCAAGATCGCCCGGGTGCGGGCGCAAAGCTATTTGCGGCCCATTTGGCAGGACCTGTTCAGCCGCGATCATATGCCGATCGACGTTATCATCTCGCCGGAAATGGAAGTGGCCCGGTCCGCCAAACGGCGCCTGGAAGTCCCCGGTGCCTTTGACATGATCCCCTTCGGCGATGACAAGCTGCGCCTGATCGGCGTGCGCCTGACCGACGAATGCCCCATTGTCGATACGCCGCTGCGGCAATTGACCGAGCTGTTTCCCGATCTCAATATCGTTGTCGTCGGCATCGACCGTGGCGGCCAGCTTCTGGTGCCCACGGGCGACGACCAGATGTTGGTCGGCGATGAAATTTTCTTTGTTTCAGACAAGGGCCATGTCAGCCGCGCCTTGAGCCTGTTCGGACACGAGGAGAAGGAAGCCCGGCGCATCATCATCGTGGGCGGCGGCAATATCGGTCTGTTTCTGGCCGAGAGCCTGGAACGGGAAAATCCCGCCGTGCGGGTCAAGGTGGTGGAATTGAACCGTGAACGGGCCGAGCATGTCGCCGAGCATCTGGAGCGCGCCGTGGTCATCAACGGTGATGCCCTGGACAGCGATATTTTAATCGAGGCCAATGCCGCCAACACGGAAACCGTGGTCGCGGTCGCCGACGACGACGAGGTCAATATCCTGGCCTCGCTATTGGCCAAGCGGTATGGCTGCCAGCGGGCGGTGACCCTGATCAACAATGCCGGCTATGGTCCGTTGTTGGCCTCGCTGGGTATTGATGCGGTGGTTAATCCCCGCGCTTCAACCGTTTCGACGATCTTGCAGCATGTACGCCGGGGACGCATTCGGGCGGTGCATAGCCTGCGCGACGGCGTCGCCGAGGTGATCGAGGCGGAGGCGTTGGAGACCTCGCCCCTGGTCGGTGTGCCTCTGCGTGACGTCAAGTTGCCCGCCGGCGTCATTATTGGCGGTGTGTTGCGCGGCGACAGCGTGATCATTCCCCGTGGCGACACGGTGGTTCAGGTCAAGGACCGGGTCGTGATTTTCGCCCTGGCCGACGTCGTTAAGAAAGTCGAAAAGATGTTTTCCGTCCGCCTCGATTTTTTCTGAGCACCGGTTCGGCAGAGGCAGGGCCCCGATTATGTCCTTTACCAGCGTCTTTCACTGCCTTGGCTGGAGCGTGGTGTTGTTGGCCGCGCTGATGCTGCTGCCGGCCCTGACGGCATTGCTGGATGGCGATACGGCGCTGGCCTGGACCTTCGCGGCGTCCGCCGTGTTGAGCGGTTTCTTCGGCGCCAGCTTCGCCCTCGCCACCTGGCGCGCGGCGGGAAACTTCGGCAAGCGCGAAGGCTTCATGTTCCTGGTTCTGATCTGGCTGGTGCTGGCGCTGTTCGCCGCCGTGCCGTTGCATTTTTCCGGCCTGCCAGGCCGCCCCATTGATGCTTTTTTCGAGGCCATGTCAGGGCTGACCACGACCGGTGCCACGGTGTTCGACGGCTTGGAAAACATGCCGCCGGCTATTTTGTTGTGGCGCGCCCTGTTGCAATGGGGCGGTGGACTACTGACGATTGTTCTGGCCGTAAGCCTGATTTCCCAGCTCGGCATCGGCGGCATGGAAGCCTTTCAAAGTGCGCTTCCAAGGGGGGAGGGCGCCAGCCTGCCGGCCCGGATGCTGCAGGCGGCTCAGGATTTGTTTTGGATTTATGTGCTGTTGACCCTGTTCGGCGCCGTCGCGCTATGGGCGGCGGGCATGTCCGCCTTCGATGGTCTATGTCATGCTTTCTCAGCAATATCGACGGGCGGTTTCAGCACCCGCGATGGCGGCATCATTACATTTGATGACCCCATCATCGAACTCGTACTGATGGCGGTCATGTTGCTGGGCGCGATGAATTTCACTTTGCTTTGGGCCGCCTTTAATGGCCGGTTCCGGGCTTTCCGCGAAAATACCGAGGTCTTCTACCTGACCCTTGTCATAACGGTCGCGGTCTTCGCCGTGGTTGTGGCGTTTCTGATTGGCGAAGGGCAGGGGGATTTTGTCAGTCGATTTCGCGGCACCGTATTTACCGCCATTTCGGCCCTGACCACGACCGGTTTTACCAATGCACTCCCCCAGCCGGGCATAAACGCGAGAGACGACCTGGTGCCGGTCCTGGCACCAATCTTGATTATCGGTCTGGTCTTGGTCGGTGGAGCGGCAGGTTCGACCACTGGCGGCATGCGTCTAATGCGCGTTGCCGTGCTTTTCAAGCAGGCGCGGCGTGAATTGCTGCGCCTTTCCCATCCCCACGGCATCCGTGTTCTGCGCTTGGGTAAACAGCGGATCGACAACGCGGCTGTTTGGAGTGTCTGGAGTTTCTTCTTCCTGCTAATTCTGGTACTGGCGGCAATCGCCCTGGCCATGGCGTTTTTCGGACTGGCGCCGGAAGCCGCGGTGGCCGCCGCTGTTGTCGCGGTCAGCAATGCCGGTCCATTTCTGCATACCGTGACGCCGGAGGCGCCGGCCTATGCGGAAATGCGTGATGGCGCCAAGGTGGTCCTGGTCCTGGGTATGTTGGCCGGCCGCGTTGAATTGCTGGCGTTGTTGAGTCTGTTGAACCCGGCGTTCTGGCGCCGCTGAATGAAAAGAGAAGAAACGCCATGAGCCGTATCGCCTATGTCAACGGACGCTATCTGCACCATGGGTCGGCCGCCGTCCATATCGAGGATCGGGGCTATCAATTCGCCGATGGCGTCTATGAAGTGATCGCCGTGCGTCATGGCGCGCTGATCGATGGCGAGTGGCATATGGAGCGCCTGCAGCGTTCGCTTGCGGAATTACAGATCGATATGCCCATGTCGGCCGCCGCCCTGAATGTGGTGCTCAACGAGACCGTGCGCCGCAATCGTTTCTCAATCGGCATTGTTTATCTGCAGATCAGCCGCGGCGTAGCCCGCCGGGATCACCCGTTTCCCGATCCGCCGGTCCGCCCGGCCCTGGTCGTGACCGCGCGGCGTACACCGCCTGTCCCGGCCAAGACCATTGATGAAGGCGTCGCCGTGATTTCGCAGCCCGATATCCGCTGGGAGCGCTGTGATATCAAATCAATTTCCCTGTTGCCGAATGTTTTGGCCAAACAGGCGGCGCGCAGTCAGGGCGGATACGAGGCCTGGCAAGTTGACGGTGCGGGGTTTGTTACCGAAGGCGGCTCGACCAATGCCTGGATCATCAACAATGAGGGCAGTTTGGTCACCAGACCCGTTGAAAATGCCATTTTGAACGGTATCACCCGGCGTCGCCTGATCGCCTTGGCCAAGGCCGAGGGCATGACCGTGGAGGAGCGTCCGTTTAGTCTGGAGGAAGCCAAATCGGCCCGGGAAGCATTCCTAACTTCAACGACAGCCTTCGTAACGCCCATCGTGCGGATCGATGAGAGCATATTGGCGAACGGCCGGCCAGGCAGCCAAACCTTGGCATTACGGCAGTTATACGTGGATTTTATGGCGGAAACGGCGCCCTAAACCGCATTATCAAATGTCCGTCATGAACTTGCCGCTTGCCGAATAGCTAATGGACCCCATCTGAGGTAATGAGTAATGTAATCGGATTCGAAGTAAGGTTCCGGTCACCAATCGATTGTAGTGTGTCGCGTCGTACTGTAGCCGTCGGATGCCGCCAGGGCACCAACCAAACGGGCATCCCAATAATGAATTGCCAAGCTGCCTGCGCTTAATGGGCGGCGGGGCAGAACAAAATGGAGCCAGACATGGCGAACGATAAGCAAAACGTACAGGATGTATTCCTCAATCACGTCCGCAAGGCGAAAACTCCCGTCACTGTGTTTTTGGTGAACGGCGTCAAGTTGCAGGGCTTCATTTCAGGCTTCGATAATTTTTGCGTGCTGCTGCGCCGCGACGGCCATATTCAACTGGTTTACAAACACGCCATTTCAACCGTCATGCCGGCGCAGCCGGTCCAATTGTATGACCCATCCGAGGAAGATGCGTAAACGTGGGCAGCCCGGGCAGCGATGAAGACAGTAAAGACAGCGCCGGCCGGGCACTGATTGTTCATCCACAGTTGAAGACGGCCACCGGCGGCGCCGGTCGTTTGCCGCGGGGGCAGTTGGACGAGGCCGTGGGCCTGGCCGGCGCCATTGGTCTGGCTGTGATCGTGGCCGAAGTCGTCGTGGTCAACCGGCCCCGCCCCGCAACCCTGTTCGGAACCGGTAAGGTCGATGAACTGGGCACGCTGATCAAGGCCGAGGAGATCGAGGTCGCGGTGCTGGATACCGCCCTTACGCCGATCCAGCAGCGCAATCTGGAGCGCGCCTGGAATTGCAAGGTTATCGACCGCACCGGGCTGATCCTGGAGATTTTTGCCGACCGGGCCCGAACCAAGGAAGGCCGGCTGCAGGTTGAACTGGCGCAATTGACTTATCAACGCAGCCGGCTTGTGCGTTCCTGGACCCATTTGGAGCGTCAGCGCGGCGGCCTGGGCACGGTGGGCGGCCCCGGCGAGACCCAGATCGAGGCCGACCGGCGGATGATCGACGACCGGGTGGTCAGTTTGCGCCGGCAGTTGGAGGCGGTGGTGCGGACCAGGGAATTGCACCGCAAGACACGGCGCGATGTGCCTTATCCCGTGGTTGCCCTGGTGGGTTACACCAATGCCGGAAAATCGACGCTGTTCAACCGGCTGACCGGCGCCGAGGTGATGACGGAAGATCAGTTGTTCGCGACCCTGGACCCGACCATGCGGGCGGTTGAAATACCGGGTCGCGGCGGGCGTATCATACTTTCCGACACGGTTGGTTTCATCTCCGCCCTGCCGACCCAATTGGTGGCGGCGTTCCGGGCCACTTTGGAAGAAGTATTGGGCGCCGACGTCATCGTTCATGTCCGCGATATTGTTCATCCCGACAGCGAAGCGCAAAAGCAGGATGTGCTTTCCGTTCTGGCGGACCTGGGTGTGGACGGCCCGCGGCGGGACAATATGATTGAGGTCTACAACAAAATGGACCTAGCCGGCGAGGATGACCGTCAGCGCGTCGCCAACCTGGTGGAGCGTGCGCCTCTTGCCGTTGCCGTCTCGGCCATCAGTGGGGAGGGCTGCGAGCAGATTCTGAACGTAATTGGCCGCCAGGTCGGCCGGCACGACCGTCCCGTGCGGGTCTCGGTGCCGCATCATGATGGCGCTACCTTGGCCTGGCTGTATCAGGTTGGCGAGATTGTCGAACGGCGGGACGATGAAGCCGCCGTGTGGCTGGTCGTCCGCCTGGACGCCGCCAATGCCGGTCGTTTGGAAAAACGTCTGGGCCGCCCCCTGGACTGGGCTGACGAGGCCATCAAGGCGGCGGAATAGTTGTTTCTTGGGCCTACGCCTACCACATACCTGAAAATGTAAGAACTTTGACATATATTGGACCTATGATGCGCTGATTCGATCGTTTCAGCGTCGGATTGGTGGAGCATTTGTTCGCAAGCTTTGGTATGGGGACCAAGATTGTAGCTCGAACAACGGGGGGGAATCACGCTGCATAGTGCGATAGATCCAATAGCTAAGGTGTTGGAGCAGGGCATTAATTGCCTGCACGAAACATTTATCCTTTGGGATTCGAATGACCGGCTGGTGCTGTGCAATGACCGCTTCAAGGACGTCAACAGGGCCGTCGCGGATTTGCTGGTTCCAGGCACGTCATACGAAGCGTTCCTGCGTGCCGGCGTTGCCAGGGGATGCTATCCGGACGCCGAAGGGCGGGAGGGCGATTGGCTGGAGGAGCGCCTGCAACGCCATCGGAACCCGCGTGGCCTGTTCGAAGTGGAGCGCCAGAATGGTCTCTGGCTTCTGATCGACGAACAGAGGATGCCGGACGGCGGTATCGTCAGTATCGCCACCGACGTGTCGGCCCAGAAAATGGCGGAACAGGCACTTCGGGAAACCGAGACCCGTTTCCGCCAACATGCTGCGGCGTCTTCGGATTGGCTTTGGGAAATCGATACGGAGAGGCGCTACACCTTTGTTTCCGATGTCCTGGAGGAGAAAGTTGGCCGCAGGGCCGATGACTATCTCGGCACGACCGTCGATGCGACCATAGAAGAACTCTACAATCGCGACGATTGGCAGCCTTTTCTGGATGCCATTGAGGCACGGCAGCCCATTCGCGATCTGATCGTCAAACGGCGCGACCCGGACGGCAGGGAGCAATGGATTCGCACCTCCGGTATGCCGTTTTTTAGCGGTGATGGTGAGTTTCTGGGATATAGGGGCAGCGCTTCGGACGTCACGGAATACGTGGAAGCACAGCAGAAGCTCAGGGAAAACGACAAGAAATATCTGGAGATGTTCAATCGGGCCCATGTCGGATTGGCCCGGACGCGGATCAGCGATGGCGAATTGCTGGAGGCCAACGATTACCTGGCCAAGATTTACGGCTATGCGGACCGCGAGGAAATCCTGGCCGAGGTGACGCCCAGCGAGCGCTGGGTCGACCCGGCCGCCCGCGAACGCATGCAAGCCGAAGGGCTGGAGACCGGCGGCAGCCGTGATTTGGAGGTGCAGCACACCCGCAAGGATGGCTCGGTCATCTGGATTCGCCTGTCGACGAGCTACTTTCCCGATCTGGACTATCTCGAAACCACAAACGTCGACATTACCGAACGAAAACAGGCGGAGGAGCGTCTTGTCCAAAGCCAGAAGATGGAGGCCGTTGGCCAATTGACCGGCGGTATCGCCCATGAATTCAATAATTTGCTGCAGGTGATCGCGGGCAACATCGATCTGCTGGTCGATGATATTCGACCCCATACGGGCAATACCGACAGCGTCCAGGCTATCGTCAGGAACGTCAGGCGCGGCGCGGATTTGACCAGCCGCCTGTTGGCGTTTTCCAGGCAACAGCCATTGGCGCCAGGGACATTATCGGTGCGGGACGTATTGTCCGGATTGAGGGAATTGTTGGGACAGACGCTGGGCGAAACAATTGAAGTAAGGCTTGGACAACTACAGGATCTCTGGTTGGTCAAGGCGGATCTTGGCCAACTGGAAAATGCCCTGTTGAATTTGGCTCTGAACGGCCGCGACGCCATGCCGGTGGGCGGAATTATTGAATTCTCCGCCCGCAATATCCATCTGGATGCACGGATGGCAAACGGTCATGACGATGTTGCGCCGGGTGACTACATAGCTTTTGCCGTTTCCGACAATGGCACCGGCATGACGGAGGACGAGGCAAACCACGCTTTCGAGCCATTCTTCACCACCAAGGATGTGGGCAGGGGTACCGGCCTTGGCCTTAGCATGGTGTACGGCTTTGCCCGGCAGTCAGGCGGTTTTGCCGAAATCGAAAGTGAACTGGGGCGCGGCACAACGATGCGTTTATACCTGCCCCGTGCCTTCGACACTTCCAATGCACGGCCTGTCCCGGCAATCCCGGCTTTGCCCCACGTGACGACGGAAGACTGCACCATTCTGTTGGTGGAGGACGATTTCGATGTCCGGGAGTCCTTGGCGGCGCAGTTGACCGACTTGGGATACCGAGTGATCGAGGCGGAAGACGGAAGCAAGGCCCTGGCCGTGTTGGAGGCTGGGGTGCCGGTGGACCTGCTTTTTACCGATGTCGTGATGCCGGGCGGGCTAAGCGGCCTGGATCTGGCGCGACGGGCCCGGACCCGGCGGCCCGGGCTCAAGGTATTGTACGCCACGGGCTACAGCGAGGAAGTCGTCGGCGATGTCGGACATTCCGAAGATGGCAGCCAGCTGCTGCGCAAGCCGTTCTCGCGGACAATCCTGGCGGCCACGATCGCCAATATCATGACGGAGAAATCCTAGCGCAGTCTCCCGCCTTATCCGTTTATCGCACCGATCAACGGCGCATATGGATTCGGTATGGGCACGGCGCTACACTCTGCCCCACGAGGGAGGCTGCCGGACAATCTTCGTCATGGTGCCAAACCTGCCCTGAGTGCCCGTTGCTGTTGATTGGAGAGATCATGAAATCGAAAATATGCGACAAATTCGGAATCGAATTTCCGCTGTTCGCTTTCACCCATTGCCGCGATGTCGTCGCGGCGGTGACAAACGCCGGCGGGTTCGGCGTCTTGGGGGCGGTCGGTCACACGCCGGAAAGCCTGGAAATCGAACTCAACTGGATCGACGAACATGTGGACGGCAAGCCATACGGGGTCGATCTGCTTATTCCCAACAAGATCGTCGCCAAGGGTGAAACACCGTCGCCGGCCGAGATCGAAGCCCGGATTCCGCCCGAACACCGCGCCTATATCACTGATTTGCTGGCACGCCATGGACTCGACGTTGATGGTCTGTGGGATCCGGCGGCTGATGGCCGGTACGGTGAGAACCTCCGTCCCGAAGGTGCGGGACGGCTCCTTGATGTTGCCTTCGCCCATCCCATCAAGCTGATCGTCAACGCCCTGGGGGTGCCGCCGGAATTCATGATGGAACAGGCCCGGGCCAACGGCGTCGCGGTCGGCGCGCTGACCGGCGCACGCGCACACGCCGTCAAGCATGCCGAGGCCGGGGTCGATGTTCTGATCGTCTCCGGCACCGAGGCCGGCGGCCATTGCGGCGAGATCTCGACCATGGTGCTGGTGCCCGAGGTGCTGGAAACGATCGAACCGTATCCGGAGATGTTCGTGCTGGCCGCCGGCGGCATCGCCACGGGCCGGCAGATGGCCGCGTGCATGGCGATGGGCGCGGCGGGCGTTTGGACCGGTTCTGTCTGGCTGACCACGGCGGAGGCGGAGACGACGCCGACGGTAAAGGAAAAGATGTTGGCGGCGGGTTCCCGCAACACGGTGCGCTCGCGCAGCCGGACCGGCAAGCCGACGCGGCAGTTGCAATCCGCCTGGACCGACGCCTGGGGCGCGCCCGCCGCGCCCGACCCGCTGCCGATGCCGCTGCAGGGTGTCCTCAGCCGGCCGGCGATGGAGAAAATCGATAAATTGGCGGCAACCGGCCACGAGGGCGCGAAGGAGTTGGCGACCTATTACGTCGGTCAGGCCGTCGGGCTCATGAACGTTGAACAATCGGCCCGCTCGGTGGTCTACGATTTCATGCGCGACTACGCTGACGCGGCTGAACGCCTCGCCGCGACCCTGCAGGATTAGGGTCGGATTAGGGTCAGAGTAACGCGTCGGCGACGGCGGTCTGCTTGGCCCATTTGTAGTCGGCCTTGCCGTTGGCGGCGCGTTTCACTTCGGCAACCGCGACGATATCCTTGGGCAATTTGTAGCCGGCGATCCGGCCGTGCAGCCAGGCAATCAGTTCCTCCGATCCCGGCGCCTGACCGGCCTGGAATGAAGTCACCGCCGTAACCCGTTCGCCGAAGCGTTCGTCAGGCACGCCAACCACCAGACAGTCGTAGACCGAGGGGTGGGATTTGACCACTTCCTCGACTTCCTCGGGGAAGACCTTTTCGCCACCGGAATTGATACAGTTCGAGCCGCGCCCGAGCAGCACCAGGGTGCCGTCCGCCGCCACCGTGGCAAAGTCGCCGGGGAAGCTATAGCGGTGGCCATCGATCTCGCGGAAGGTCAGAGCGCTCTTTTCCGGGTCCTTAAAATAGCCCAACGGGCAGACGCCGCCGTTGGCGATCATGCCGATCTCGCCCGATCCCGGCACGACTTCGCGGTTGTCCTCGGTGAAGACCTTGGTGTTTTCGTTGGGTTCGAAGCGGGCGGTTTCACTCTCCGGCGTTTCACGGTTCGTTACCGAGCTGCCGATGCCGCCCTCGGTCGAGCCGGCGGCATCGATGATGTTGCAATCGATATGTTGCAGCAGCCCCTGCTTAACCTCACGCGAGAACATGACCCCGGACGAGATCAACATCACCATGGCGTCCAGTTCATGGGCCTTGCCTGCCGCCTTTCCGGTTTCCAGCGCCTGTAGCATCGGCTTGCCGAAGGCATCGCCGACGATTACCAGGTCAGTGGCCTTTTCCGCCGCCGCCAGGGTCAACAGCTCGCCAGCGTCGAAATGCTGGTTGTCGAAGGTGATGACGCAGCCGCCCATATTGTGGGAGGCGATGGCGGAGATCCACATGCCGGTGCCGTGCATCAGCGGGCAGCCCGGGATGCTGCGTACGGCACCGCCGGCGGCATGCAGGCCCTTGATCGCGGCAATCAACTGTTCGCCGTTCTCCGGCGGCTCCAGCCCGCGCCAGCCGAAGGCCAGCATCAGCGCGGCGGCGAAATCGCCTTGGCGGTAGATGACCCCCTTGGGCATGCCCGTGGTGCCGCCGGTATAGAGTATGTAGTGGTCATCCTCGGAACGTTCGATCCGGCGCGCCGGCGCGGCCCCGGCGATCGCGGTTTCGTAGTCGAGCGCGCCGTCCAGATGCAGGCCCGAGCCGTCGGCGATCTCGATAAACAGCTTGAGCTTAGGCAGGCGCCCACGAACCGCCGCCAGACGCTCGGCGAAGCGGGCCTGGAAAACCACCGCCTCCGCATCGGCATTGTCGAACAGGTAGACCAGTTCGTCCTCGAAATAGCGGTAGTTTACGTTGATCGGGATGGCGCGGATCTTGTAGGCGGCAAAATGCGCCTCTAAATGCTCCGGCGAATTATGCGCCAACACCGCGATCTTGGCGCCAGGGGCGAGCCCGTGGCCGCTGTAGCACGCCGCCAGACGCGCGGCACGATCTTCGTATTCGCGCCAGCTACGCCTGATCGCGCCGTGGACCAAAGCCTCGCTGTCGGGAATGGTATCGGCAACGGTTTCCCATATATCGGCGAAATGCATTTTCATCGGCCCGACCCTCCTCAACTGGCAAACGTACCCGCGCTGGACGCAAACAACCTCGCGGCAACATCAAGGATAAGGCCTATCGCGCCGAATACCAGTGCCGCCCCGCTGTTTTACTGCCTCCGCGGATGTTGGCGGACGCTACAGGCCGTACAGATCCGCCTTGTCGATGGTGTTCTGCACGATGCGCACCGAAGCAGCATCGATCATCGTACCATCCACCTGGGCCGCGCCCTGTCCATTGGCCACGGCCTCGTCATAGGCGGCGGCGATCTTGCGGGCGTGGGCGACATCGTCGGGATCGGGGGAATAGATCTCCTGTGAATGGGGCACCTGGGCGGGATGGATGGCCCATTTGCCAACACAGCCGAGAATCGACGAACGGGTGCATTCCCTGCGGTAGCCTTCGTCGTCCTTGAAGTTGCCGAACGGTCCATCGATGGGATCGATACCGGCGGAGCGGCAGGCGATCACCAGGCGATGGCGCTGGTAGTGCCAGATGTCCCCGGGATAGCCGCCATCACCGCCGATGGCGCGCACGTTGATACCCTGGCTGGCGGAATAATCGCCCATGCCGAACACCATCGCCTCCAGCCGCTCGGACGAGGTGGAGATAGCGTCGATATTCTGCATCCCCTCGACTTCCTCGATCAGCAGCTCGATGCCGATTTTCTTTTTCAGGCCGATCTCCATCTCGATCTGATTGAGCAGAATGTCGACCCATTTCACGTCATGGGCATACTTCACCTTCGGGATCATGATGGTATCGAGGTTCTCGCCGGCCCCCGTCACCACTTCGATAATATCCTTGTAACACCACTGTGTTTCCACATCATTGATGCGCACGCAGCGCACGCTCTTGCCGAAATCGTGGCTGTTCAGGGCCTCGACGATCTTGCCGCGCGCCTCGGGCTTGGCAGCCGGGGCGACGGCGTCTTCAAGGTCCAGGAAGATGTGATCGACGTCCATGCCGGAGCCCTTGGCCATCATTTTCTCGCTGCTGCCGGGGATCGAAAGCTGGCAACGCCGCGCCCGTTTGATCTTGCTCATTATCTCGTTCCTTCTTTCACCATGTTATCTGGGGACGGGTCACGAAATCCGTGCCGTCTCTCTCAGGTTTTCAATTTCCGCGCCGCTGTAGCCGATGGCTTTCAGAATTGCCTCGGTATCTTCGCCCAATTTCGGCGCCCGGCGGTGTACGCCGCCCTGAGTCCGGCTCATATGGATCGGCGTATTGGCGATGACCACTTTATCCGCCAGGCCCGGATGTTCGACTTCGGCCAGCAGGTTGCGCGCTTCCACATGGGGATCATCAAGAATATCGGTCACCGTCTGCACCGGACCGAAGGGTATCTTGCCGCCCAGCAGTTCGCTTAATTCCCGCTTGGTGTGTTGTTCGCTCCAGGCGGAGACCATGGCGACCACTTCCTCGTTCCGCGCCGTGCGTTCCACGTTGGTTTCATAGCGCGGGTCGTGGGCCCATTCGGGATGGCCGGAGACTTCGGACAGTATTTCCCAGAACTTGTCGCGGGGGCAGGCGATGGAGACCCAGCCGTCCTTGGCCGGGAACATCCCGAACGGGCAGAGCAGGGGATGGGCATTGCCTTCGGGCACCGGCACCGTGCCGGAATAGGAGCTTTGATGGAAGATGCGCTCGCAAAGCGCCAGGACGCCGTCGTACATACCCACATCGACGAACTGCCCCTTGCCGGAACGTTCCGCCTCCCGCACCGCCGAGACCAGGGCGAAGGCCATGAACATCGCCGGCACCGTATCGCCGACGCCGGGGCCGACCTTCATGGGATGATCCGCCGTTGGCCCGGTGATGCCCATGATGCCGCCCATGGCCTGGGCCACGACATCGAAGGCCGGCCAGTCGGCATAGGGGCTTTCGCCGGTGCGGCTGTCGCCAAAGCCGCGAATGGTGCCATAGACCAGGCGGGGATTGATCTCGGCCAGGGTTTCGTAGGACAGGCCAAGACGGTCCATGGTGCCGAGGCGAAAGTTTTCCACCAGGACATCGGCGTCCTTGATCAGGCGTCTGAATATTTCCTTGCCTTCCGCCGACTTCAAATCGATGGCGATGCTCTTCTTGTTGCGGTTGATGCTTTGAAAATAGCCGCCGAAATGCTGCTCCTGGTCATCGGCGTGAAAGGGCCCGGAAAAGCGTGTCATATCGCCGTCCAGGGGTTCCACCTTGATCACCTCGGCGCCCTGGTCGGCCAGCATCATGGTGCAAAACGGCCCGGCCAGCATTTGCGTCAAATCGATGACCTTGAGGCCGTTCAGGGCGCCAAAGCCGGAGTTGGAAAGGTTCATTTGTCGCCCCAGTGGGAGCGCCGCTTCATCAACGCCCGGCGCTCGCCCTCGTAGACCACCACGTCCTTTTGATTGACGCCGTAATGCTTGAAGGTGATGACGCCGGCGTCGTCGCGGCCGCCGTCTTCCTTACCAAGCACTTCCGAAAAGGCATACAGGGTATCGCCATGGTGCACCGGGGCCTTCAGGCGGATCTTGTCCATGCCCAACTCTTCCAGCACCTGTTCGCCGGTATCCTGGCTGGCCAGGCCGATCACCATGGACAGATTGATGCCGCCAAAGACGATGCGGGTGTCGAAGCCGGGGATGCCGCGTGCCGCGCGCTGCATCAGGTCTTCGTTGAAATGCCCCTCGGCGGTGTTCATCACCATGTTGGTGATCAGCACATTGTCCATTTCCGTCACGGTCTTGCCACGGGCGTGCTTGTAGACGGCGCCAACCTCGAAATCCTCGAAGTAGTTGTTGGCCGAAGTCAGTTCGGATGATTTCATGTCACCATTCCCCTCAGGCGTATTGCTCGGCGAAGGCCTGGGCGACCATGCGCGCATCGCTTTTCGACTTGCCCAGGATGACGTCGGAAATGATGCGCTGCTGAATTTCCGACGTGCCCTCGAAAATCTTGGTCAACCGCGCATCCCGCCAATAGCGTTCCACCGCGTGCAGCTTGGTATAGCCCGCGCCGCCGTGGATCTGGATCGCCTCGGACGTGACCTCTTCGGACATCTCGGAGGCGAAATACTTCACCATCGAGGCTTCCTTGTCGCAACGCCGGCCCTGGTCGATCTCGTTACAGACGTAGTACAGCAACTGCCGCGCCGCCTCGATCTTCGTCGCCATGGTGGCGATCTTGAAGCGGATCGCCTGGAACTCGGTGATCGGCACGCCGAACTGGCCGCGATCCTCGGCATAGGCGATGGAATCCTCCAGGGCGCCTTGCGCCAGGCCGATCGAGCGCGCCGCCGTATGGGCCCGCGCCGCCTCCAGCCCGCTGGCCAGCATGTAAAACGCCTTACCTTCCTCACCGACCAGGGCGGACGCCGGCGCGCGGGTACCCTGGAAGGACAATTCGTAAGTGTTCCAGCCGAAATAGCCGATTTTCGGTATCGGCGCGCCATGGCAATTATTGGGCAATTCGCCCCGGGGTTTGGGCAGCACGAAGGCGGAAATACCCAGGAAGCGCTTATCGGCCGACGGCGGCGGCGAGGTGCGGGCGAACAGCATGATGTAGTCGGCGCCGTCGGCGAAGGTGCACCAGTATTTGTTGCCGTTGATGACCCATTCGTTGCCGGCCATTTCGGCCCGGCACGAGATCGAGGCCAGATCCGAGCCCGTGCCCGGTTCCGACAGGGCGGCGGCGGCGAGGAAATCACCGGTTACGGCGCGGCGGATCATGTCGCGCTGTTCCTCGGGCAGATCGTCTTCCTTGCCGCGCATGATGCCCCGGCGCAGGAAGCTGCCGTTGCCCCGCGCGATGATCGAGGCGACGGACATCCAGCCCCGCGCCAATTGTTCGGCGATCAGACAGTATTCGAAACAGCCCAGGCCCATGCCGCCAAGCTCCTCGGGCGTGGTGATGCCGAAATAACCCATCTCCGCCATCTTGTCCCGCAGCTCCATGGGGATCATGCCCTGTACGGGATCGAGCTCGTTGGCCACGGGCAGGACTTCCTTCATGGTGAATTCCCGCGCGGTATCGCGAATCAAAATGCGCTCGTCGGTCATGTAGCCCATGCCGTCGGCCGATGTGGCGCTGCCGCTGTCCATGTTCATGTGCGTTTCCTCACCAGATTTGTCCGTGTGTAGTCGATGATCGTTTCGTCATCCTGATTGCGGCCGATGGTATGCCAGGTGACGATGCCGTATTCCGGCCGGCTCTCGGTCTCCCGGGCCGATATCACCTCGCTCTCGGCATAGACCGTATCGCCGACATAGACCGGCTTTGGATAGCTCAAGGCATCGACGCCCAGGAACGGCCCGCCGCCCTCGCTCAGGTCTTCCACGGTCAGGCCGAACACGGTGTTGAAAACCAGCAGCGGGTTGACCACCAGGCGCCCGTGACCATGGGCCTGGGCATAGTCGGCATTGAAGTAGATCGGGTTGTAACCCAGCGTTAGCGTGGTGAAGAGGACGCTGTCGCTCTCCGTGATGGTGCGGCCCCAATGGTGTTTGAAGACGCGCCCGACGGTGAAGTCCTCGTAGCGGTTGCCGCGCGGCCAGTCCTTGGCGCGGGCCCGGAAATCGTCCGCTTCTTTCGTTTCGGTCATGCCCGTGCGACCCTCCTTTGCCTCAATCGGGATGAATATGGCGTGACCAAGCCGCCGCTCTCTGATTCGCCTTAGGGGCGGCTTTGCCGGTCGCCAACAGTGTGCCGTCGATCCCCCGCGCATGCAAGATCGACCTGTTCGCCGTTTCAATTGATATTGGTTTCGGGAAGGTTTGGGGAGGTTTGGGAAATGGGGAAATCGCAAATGCGCTTTTCTTGCCGCTGCAAGGGCTCTACGATTGCATCGCCTCGGGCAAAATTCTGGGACATGGTGGCGCCATCGAACCGCGGAACCGAAGACCCAAGACCCTGAGCCCGAGCGCAATTGCGCGGCGGTGGCCCTGCCTTGTGGAGGCGAGGGTGCCATGAGTGAGATCGAGACGGAACGGCTGAGCCAGGCTTACAAGGAAAAGGCCAAGCGCCTGAAAACCTGGTCCGGGCTCGAGCTGGAGCCGGCCTATGGGCCCCGCAACGGCGGCACCGACTATGCCGCCGATCTGGGCGATCCCGGGCAGCCGCCCTATACCCGCGGCATTCACGCGAACATGTACCGGGGCCGGCTGTGGACGCGCCGCGCCGTCGTCGGCCATGGCGCGCCGGAGGAAACCAACGCACGCTTCAAGACCCAGATCGAACAAGGCGTGGCCGGCCTTGACGTGATCTGCGATACGCCCTCCATGGTCGGCCTGGACGCCGACCACCCCATGGCCGAGGGCGAGATCGGCATTTGCGGCGTTTCCATCTCGTCGTTGGAGGATATGGAACTGCTGATGGCCGGGGTGCCGATCGAAAAGGTCTCCACCGTGCTGTTGCCCGGCGGCACCCAGTGCCCGGTGGTCTTCGCCGCCTATGTCGCCCTGGCGCTGGATCGGGGGCTGTCGCCGGCGGACCTGCGCGGCACCATATCGAACAACCCGCTGCATCTGTATTTCTGCGGCCCCGTGGGCAAGATCACCAATCCGCTGGATCTGTCCCTGAAGCTGTCCGTCGATATAATCGAATACTGCACCTTAAACATGCCGCATTTTCATTCCGGCTATTCCAACGCCTATGACATGCGCGAGAGCCGCATCGGCGCGGCCCAGGAAATCGCCGTCGGTTTCGCCGAGGAAATGGCCTATATCGACGGCGCCCTGGCGCGCGGCCTGGATATCGATGAATTCGAGCCGAGGCGGTCGATGTATTTTTCCGCCCATACGGATATTTTCGAGGAGGCGGCGAAGCTGCGCGCGGCCCGGCGCATGTGGGCCCGCCTGATGACCGAGAAATACGGCGCCAAAAAGGAGGCGACGCGCAAGCTGCGTTTTGGTGTGCATACGGGCGGCTCGTCATTGTTCCCGCAGCAGCCTCTGAACAATGTCGTCCGTGTGGCTTACCAGGCCTTGGCCGCCGTCATGGGCGGGGCGCAGTCGCTGCATTGCTGCTCCTACGACGAGCCGGTCGCCATTCCAACCGAGGGCGCGCAGCAGATCGCCCTGCGCACACAGCAGATCCTGGCCCACGAGGCGGGTGCCGCCAACGTCGCCGATCCCCTGGGCGGCTCCTACTATGTCGAGGCCCTGACCGATCAACTGGAAGCGGCGGCGGGTGAATTCCTCGACGAGATCGATCAACGTGGCGGTTTTCTGGCGGTTGCCGAAACCGGCTGGCTGCAGGCGAAAATGGATGAAGCGACGTTGAACTTTCAGGACGAGGTCGAGGCCGGGGAGCGCGTCCTGGTCGGCGTCAATGCCTACACCACGGAGGAAGAGGATGAAACGCCGGGCGGCGTGTTCCGGGTCTCGGATCACTCGGAACGGCTGGTGATCGATCGGTTAACACAAATGAAGGCGACGCGGGATGACGCCATGCTGCGCCAGGCGATCGGGGCGCTACGGCAAAAGGCCGCCGCCGGTACGGGCGAGAACCTGATCCCCGCCATTATCGATGCCCTGCGCGCCAAGGCGACGAAAGCCGAGATCGGCGGTGTCATCCGCCAGGCCTTCGGCTATTCCTACGATCCGCTGGGTATGTTGGAGAACCCCTTTTAAGGGGGAGGCAGAAATGGTTGATGTACCGATCAAGGTCTTGATCACCAAGCTTGGCCTGGATACCCACGACCGGGGTGCCATGGTTGTTGCGCACGCCCTGCGCCAGGCCGGCATGGAAGTGGTCCTGCTCGATACCTTTCAGACCCCGGAAGCGATTGTCGATGCAGCGGCACAGGAGGATGTCGATGTGATCGGCGTCAGTTGTCTGTCCGGCGAGCATCTGCGCCTGACGCCCCGGTTGATGACGGCGATTGCCGACGGCGGCCTGGATGACAGACTGGTGATTTATGGCGGCATCTTTCCCCGCGAGGACATCGCCGTGCTCAAGGACATGGGTGTCGACAACGTCTTCATCGGCAGCCTAAGCGGCGAATTCATCGGCTATATCGAGCAGAATTACGCGGCCAAGAGAACCGCGTAACCGACCGGCGGGCGGGTGGGGGCTACAACGCCTCGTCGTTGGTTTCGCCGGTGCGGATGCGCATGATCTGTTCCAGATCGGCGACGAAGATCTTGCCGTCGCCGATCTGGTCGTTGTTGGCGGCATCGCGGATGGCCTCCACCACGCGCTCCGACAGATCGTTGGAAACGGCGACCTCCAGCTTCAGCTTGGGCACGAAATTGACCTGATATTCGGCCCCGCGGTAGATCTCCGTATGGCCGCGCTGACGGCCGTAGCCGCGCACCTCGGAAACCGTCAGGCCATGCACGCCGATCGCCGTCAGGGCGTCGCGAACCTGGTCCAGACGATGGGGCTTGATCACGGCAATGATCATTTTCATGGTTTCTGCCTCCTAAAAATTATCCGAACCGGTTCGCGCCGCGCCTTACAAGTCATAGCCGCGCTCGCCATGGGCCACCAGATCCAGGCCCTCGATCTCTTCCTCGTCCTCGACCCGCAGGCCGACAATGGCGCCGACCACCTTGATGATGATGAAGCTGACGACCACCGACCAGACCAGAACCGCGACAACGCCGACCAACTGCACACCGAACTGCGAGCCCATCGAGGTGCCCTCGGCCAGTCCCATGCCGCCCAGGGAAGCGGCGGCGAAGAATGCCGTCAGCAACGTGCCCAGGGCACCGCCGACGCCATGCACCGCGAAGACGTCCAGGGAATCGTCGATCTGAATCTTTTGCTTCACCCATTCGACGCAGAAGTGGCAGAGCACGCCGGCCGCCAGGCCGATGAACAATGCGCCGATCGGACCGACGAAACCCGATGCGGGCGTGATCGTCGCCAGACCCGCCACCATGCCCGTGACGATGCCGACCAGGGAGGATTTGCCGAACCGCCGCCATTCCAGGAAGGCCCAGGTAATGGATGCCGTCGCGGCCGAGATGTGCGTGACCAGCATCGCCATCGAGGCGCTGCCATCGGCGGCCAGGGCACTGCCGGCGTTGAAGCCGAACCAGCCGACCCACAGCATGGCGGCGCCGATCATCGTCATGCCGGGATTATGGGGCGGGCGCAGATCCTTGGGGAAACCGCGCCGTCCGCCCAAAACCTTGGCCAAAAGCAAGGCCGAGGAACCGGCCGTGACGTGCACCACGATGCCGCCGGCGAAATCCATCACGCCCAGGTCGGCCAGCCAGCCGCCGCCCCAGACCCAATGGCAGACGGGCGCATAAACCAAAACCAGCCAAAGGCCGGAAAACAGCATCACGGCGGAGAACTTGATCCGCTCCACATAGGCGCCGACGATCAGGGCCGGGGTGATGATGGCGAAGGTCATCTGGAACATTACGAACAGGACCTCGGGAATGCTGCCCGAAAGAATGTCCGGTCCGATGCCGAGGAGGAACCATTTTTCCGCCCCGCCGATAAAGGCCTGGGCGCCGCCGCCATCGCCAAAGGCCAGGGCATAGCCGCCAATCAGCCAAAGAATGGAGGCCAGGCAGGCAATGGCGAAGCAATGCATCAGCACCGAGAGCACGTTATTGGAGCGCACCAGGCCACCATAGAACAAGGCCAAGCCGGGCAGGGTCATGAACAGGACCAGGGCCGTTGAGGTGAGTATCCATGCCGTGTCAGCGCCACTGAAGGCGCTATCCGCCGCCGCGGCGGGAAAACTCAGCAATGCCAGCCCGAACGTGGCGGCAAAGCCGCCGAATAACCGATGTTTAGACAGCCTCTTTATCATTTTTGCCCCCCTGGACCACCTCTATTGGCCGATCTGTCAACGAATCAGGGGTTATGTTAGGACAAAACGCGGTTGGGAAGGAAAAATTCCGACCATGGCGCAAACTTGCTGCATTTGAATTCCGAAATATCCCAAGGATCGGTGAAGGTTTGCATGTGGGGACCTCCTGGTTAAGATCGCGGGCGGGACGGCATTGATAAATGGAGTACGGCCTTAATCATGGCAACGAACATGCGGTTGCGGCAAATCTGTCTGGTCGCCGGGGATCTGGCGCGGGTCGAGGAAGAACTTTGCGGCATTTTCGGCCTTGAAGTCGGCGAGCGGGATCCAGGCGTCGGCAAATGGGGCCTGCACAATTTCCTTCTGCCCATCGGCGGTGATTTCCTCGAGGTTGTCGCACCGACCGAGGACGGAACATCGGCGGGACGGCTGCTGGAGCGCCGGGGCGGCGACGGCGGCTACATGACGATCTTTCAATGCGACGACGGGCTGGCCTCCCGCGAACGCATCACCTCGCGCGGCGTCCGTCTGATCTGGGGTCCCGAACGGGATGATTATGTTCCCAGCCAGTATCACCCCCGCGATTGTCTCGGCACCATCCTGGCCGTTGGCTCGGTGCCCGGCATGGACCGCCACGACGAGATGAGCCACTGGCCCGCCGCCGGTGAACATTGGCGTCCCCACGTGCGCCGCGACGTGACCCAGGCCCTGGTCGGGGCCGAGATGCAGAACGACGATCCCAAAGCCGCCGCCGCTTTCTGGTCCGATCTGCTGGACACGCCGGCGCGGGAAACCGGGCCGGATCAATATACCCTGTCGTTCGATAACGCCGAGCTGCGCTTCGTTAAGACCATCGATGGCCGGGGCGACGGCCTTGGCGGTCTGGACCTGCGGATCAACGACCTCGCGCATGTGCGGCAGGCGGCGGCGGCGCGCGGCATTGCCTGCGACGGTACCAAGCTGCTGGTCTGCGGCACCCGCATACGGCTGGTTCAATAGGAGTTCCGGGCTGGCCCGGTGCTTCGCGCACCCCGTTGGGCGGAGCGGAAAAGGCGGCGAATGTATTGACAGGCCAATTGCGTCTCCCTATATAGCTGGCACTCACTTGGTTAGAGTGCTAACACATCTCGAGAAACCTGAGAAATCTTAGGGTTAACAGCAATTTTTTTGGAGGTATCTGATGCAAATCAGACCATTGCATGACCGCGTGCTGATCCGCCGGCTGGACAGCGAAGAAAAGACCGCGGGCGGCATCATCATCCCCGATACGGCCCAGGAAAAGCCCATGGAGGGCGAGATCCTGGCGGCGGGCGAGGGCGCCCGTGGCGAAAACGGGGCGATCCACCCCCTCGATGTTAAGGCGGGCGACCGCGTTCTGTTCGGCAAATGGGCCGGCACGGAAGTGACCCTTGATGGTGAAGAACTGATCATCATGAAAGAGTCCGACATCATGGGTGTCATTGGTTAATCACTGAATTTAAGGAGCCCCGACAAATGGCGGCAAAAGAAGTACGTTTTGAAACCGATGCCCGCGCGCGCATGCTGCGTGGCGTCGACACTCTCGCCGATGCGGTGAAAGTGACCCTCGGCCCGAAAGGCCGGAATGTTGTGCTGGACAAATCCTTTGGCGCACCGCGGATCACCAAGGACGGCGTGACGGTGGCCAAGGAGATCGAACTGTCTGACAAGTTCGAGAACATGGGCGCCCAGATGGTCCGTGAAGTTGCTTCCAAGACCAACGACATCGCCGGCGACGGCACCACCACCGCGACCGTGCTGGCCCAGACCATCGTGCGCGAGGGCTGCAAGTCCGTTGCCGCCGGCATGAACCCGATGGATCTGCGCCGTGGCATCGATTTGGGTGTGGAGGCGGTTGTCGCCCACCTGGCCAAGCAGTCCAAGCCCATCTCCACCGAAGGTGAAGTGCGCCAGGTCGGCACCATTTCCGCCAACGGCGAGGCCGAGATTGGCGACATGATCGCCAAGGCCATGCAAAAGGTCGGCAAGGAAGGCGTGATCACGGTTGAAGAGGCCAAGGGCCTGGATACCGAG
>CAZVYX010000060.1:0-32019 GCA_964631725.1 uncultured Rhodospirillaceae bacterium
TGCAGCATGTAGCGCTCCGGCGAGAACCAGAAGCCGTTGTAGATCAACTCCGCATAGCGCGGCATGATCTCGTCCTTCAGGTGCATCGCGCCCCGATCCAGGGTGATGCTTTCGATGCCCCGGTGCGCCGCCAGCAATACCGTGCCGCCGGGGGTTTCATAGATGCCCCGGCTTTTCATGCCGACATAGCGGCCTTCCACCAGGTCCAGGCGGCCGACACCATTGGCGCCGCCGAGCTCGTTCAGCTTGGTCAGCAATTCCGCCGGCGTCATGGCGACGCCATCAATGGCCACGGCATCGCCGTTCTTGAATTCGATCTCCACATAGGTTGGCGTATCCGGCGCCGCCTCGGGCGCGACGGAGCGGGAATAGACGAACTCGCCCGGCTCGTGCCAGGGATCTTCCAGGGCCTTGCCCTCGGCCGAGATGTGCAACAGGTTGGCATCGACGGAAAACGGCGCCTCGCCGCGCTTGTCCTTGGGAATGGGGATCTGGTGCTTTTCCGCGAATTCGATCAGCGCCGTGCGTGATTGCAGGTCCCATTCCCGCCAGGGCGCGATCACCTTGATGTCGGGATTGAGGGCGTAATAGCCCAGTTCGAAGCGCACCTGGTCGTTGCCCTTGCCCGTGGCGCCGTGGGAGACCGCATCGGCGCCGGTCTCCGCCGCGATTTCGATCTGGCGCTTGGAAATCAGCGGCCGGGCAATGGAGGTGCCGAGCAGATACAGCCCTTCGTACAACGCGTTGGCGCGGAACATGGGGAAGACGAAATCGCGGGTGAACTCCTCCCGCAGATCCTCGATATAAATCTCCTTGATGCCCAGCATCTCGGCCTTGGCGCGGGCCGGCTCCACCTCTTCGCCCTGGCCCAGGTCGGCGGTGAAGGTCACCACCTCGCAGTCATAGGCTTCCTGCAGCCATTTCAGAATGACGGAGGTGTCCAGTCCGCCGGAATAGGCCAATACGACCTTGTTGACATCGCCTGCCATGATGGAGCGCCTTACGGTTGGGAACGGGAATGATCGCGGCGCGCAGTATAGGCATTTGCCGCCCGGCAGCAATGAGGAATCATATGGCCCCTGACGGGGCTTTTTGCCATGCCACCCACTCCCCCTGCCCGGCCGCCCATTAATGGTACCCTGTGGGCGCCAAGGGATTCTGGCGGGCAGGGGGAGTGGGTGGTTCAGCCCGCATTGAAAATGCCTCAATCCTCGTGCCAGCGATGGCCCGCCACCACGCCCAGGCCGGCGTAATGGGGCCGGGTTTCGATGGCCCGGCCGCCGCAGCGGCTGCAGCTAAGGCGCCGGGCCACCGCCGCCACCGCCGTGCGGCCGTCCAGCCGCGCCAGCAAATCCCGCACCGCCAGCACCCGATGATGGCCGCAGTCCAGGCACCAGGCCGCCACGGGCACCTCCTGGCCGGCCAGTTCCGCCAAACGTGGGCCGATTTCAGATGTCATCAGGGCAAACATCACACGAATTGGAACAAAATATGAATATATCAAGAACATTTGTCCATGCCAACATGGCATAGCTTGCACGGGCACATTGATAACCCTACATAGTGGGTGCGCGGTGCCGTTCCGGGCCGCGTGCGGACGCCTGTTGCGGTGATCAACCCTTGATCGGCCGTTCTGGGTCCGTCGACTAGGTGACAGTACCGGTGTAGGGCCTTTTTACAGGACCGCCATGCCCGCTCGATCAGGAGGAGGTGGCGCCATGAACAGATTATCCGCCTTTAACAGCCCGCTGCTATTGGGTTTCGACCATTTCGAACAATTGCTGGACCGGGTGGCGAAATCCGCCAACGACGGCTATCCCCCCTACAATATCGAACGCGTCGCCGCCGACGGCCTGCGCATTACCTTGGCCGTGGCCGGTTTCGCCCGCGAGGATTTGCAGATTTCGGCGGAAGACAACCAGTTGATCGTACGCGGCCGCCAGGCCGACGACGAGGAGCGGGTCTATGTCCACCGCGGCATCGCGGCGCGGCAGTTCCAGCGCAGCTTTGTCCTGGCCGAAGGGATAGAGATCGCCGGCGCCGCCCTGGACAACGGCCTGTTGCATATCGATCTGGTCCGGCCCGAGCCCGAGGTGGTTTCCCGCATCATCGAAATCGACGCCGGCCCGCCCGGCGGCAACGGCAAACTGTCGGTGAATTCCGGACAGCAGGAGGGATAGATCATGGATAGCGCCAAGAACGAAATCCGCGAACAGGGCCTGCGCGACCTGACCAGCGAGGGCCTGGCCATGCTGGGCAACGACCAGATCGCCTATATCCGCCCGCATCAGATCAAGGGCCAGACGATCTATGTGGTGCACGGCGCCAACGGCAAGGAATTGGCCGGTTTTGACAACAAGACCTCCGCCCTGGCCGCCTGCCACGAGCACGAACTGGAAGCCATGGCGCTGAATTAGACCATTTTCGATATTCATCGAATCGCCGGGCAGCGGGCAGTTCAGCCGTAATCGGAAACGCGCTATTCCGGCAGCAAATCCCGCAGGTGCGACGACAGCGGCGCCGTCAAAAGCGATGACGCCAGGGCTTCCGCCCGTACCGCGCCCAGGATCGGCGTGACGTAGCGGTTGAACTTGTCCGCCACGGCCTCATCCGGCAGGGGCAGGTCGGTATCTCCGGGCACCGCGTCGACGGCAATGGTAACCGGCCCCTCGGCTGTGCCGACCGTCAGCCGGGCGGCGCGCCTGTTGGCCCTGGTGAAGGCCGGTTCCTCGACGATATGGACCAGGGCTTCAAGGCGCCGCACTTCTTTGTTGTTCAGGCTGTCGGCATGATAGGCCTCCGGCCC
Organism: uncultured Rhodospirillaceae bacterium; assembly: GCA_964631725.1. Classification (GTDB taxonomy): domain Bacteria; phylum Pseudomonadota; class Alphaproteobacteria. The sequence goes on from CAZVYX010000060.1 coordinate 2,807, forward strand.
CAGGTCACCGTTGAACAGGCTCCAGGCAAGGCCATAACTGAGGCTGAACTGGGCCTGGATCGGCGTCTCCGGCGCGCGATTGCCGCAATAGGTCATGGCCTCGCCGTAAATCGCCAGCTCCAGGGCGGTAATCTTGGTGGTATCCGCCTGATCATGGCGCCCGCGCCAATCGATCGCCGCCTGGGCGCCGTAGTGGACGTGACGGACAGCGGCGAAGGGCTTCAAATAGCCTTCTTCAATCAGCCATTGCCCCGCCGGCGCCAGTGCCTTGGCAGGACCGTCATGGCCCAGGGCCAGGCGGTCGAAGGTCTCGATGGCATCGCCTGGCGGCATGCTGACGCCCGCCGCCGCCGCCATGGCCATGGCAATGCCGCGCCGGGCCGCTTCCCCCACATAGGCATTACGCACCGTGGCGCCATGGCTGATGGGCAGATACAGACTAAATGGCAATTGACAGGCCGCGCCCTGCAGTGCCGCCGTGGTCAGGGTTGCCGGCAGGTCTAACAGGCGGGCGGCGCCGGTTACGGCGGCGAATGTGCCCCAGATGCCATCGACGTGCATGCCGGGGCGGATGCGCAGATATTCGCCCAGGCGGCCGCCGACCTCGAAACCGGCGACCAGGGCGGCCAGGGTTTGCGCCAAGCTGTAATTGCGCGCCAATCCCAGGGCCAAGACGGGGGCGAAGGCATGCAGGCCCGGTCTGCCATGGGCCCGCGGCAGGCCCTCGCAAGCCTCGTCCCAACAAGCCGCCAGGCCTGCCATATAGGCCGCCGATCCCACTGTCAGGGGCCGGCCCGCCCCCGGCAGCAGTACCTTGCCCGGCTCCAGCGACGCCATGGCGTCCAGCAGTGCGGCCGGCTCCGGCTTCGCCAGGCCGGCGATCATGCAGCCCAGGGTATCGAGGAACAACAGGCGCGCCCGCCGCTCGACCACCCGTTCGCTCAGGGGGTCGGCGTCAAACAGCCAGGCAACGATGTCGGCCAGTGATCGGCTCGGATCCATGGCGTCATGTTAGCAGAAAATTGGCGGGCTAGCGCGTGCCGGGTTTAATCAAACCCGAACCCATGCGCTAAAACCTTTAGAATAGAGCAACTTATCCGCATTCAATTGAATGCGGGTTGCTCTAGGCGGCGGGGGAAACCGTTGGCACGGTAAGCAGGGCGAACAGGGCTTCCGGGTCGTCGGCGCCGCGCAGTTTTTCACAGACCGCCTCGTCGCGCAGCAGCCGGGAGATGCGGGCCAGGGCCTTGAGGTGATCGGCACCGGCGGATTCCGGCGCCAGTAGAAGGAAGATCAAATCGACGGGCTGTTCGTCGATGGCATCGAAATCGATCGGTTTCGGCAGGCGGGCGAACAGGCCGTGCAGGCGCTCCAACTCCTGCATCTTGCCATGGGGAATGGCGATGCCCCGTCCGATGCCCGTTGTGCCCAGTTTTTCGCGCTGCAGCAGGACATCGAAGATCATCCGCTCATGCAGGCCGGTCAACGAGGCCGCCTGTTGCGACAGCTCCTGCAAGGCCTGCTTCTTGCTGGAGGCCTTGAGGTTTGCAACAACCCCGTCCTGTACCAGCAGTTCAACCATTTCCATTGGTTGCGGTCCCTATTTCGCCTGATTGTCAGCGTCGCCGTCGGCCACCAGGTCGATCCAGCCAATATGGCCATCCGGGCGGCGGTACACCACGTTCAGATGGCCGTTGCCACTGTTGCGGAACATCAATACCGGCAATTCCGCCAAGTCCAGCTGTGTCACCGCCTCGCCCACGCTGCGGCGATGAATATCGGTGGTATGTTCGGCGACGATGACCGGCTGAAACTCTTCCGGGACCTCGTCGGTCTCGGGTTCCGGCGCCAGCACGTAGCTCTGCGCCATGTAATCATCCGGCGCCGGCCGGTCATGGCCATGATGGTCGCGGAGGCGCCGTTTATAGCGGCGCAGGCGCTTTTCCAACCGCTCGGAGGCCTGATCAAAGGCCTGATAGATATCGCCGGCCTCAGCGCGGGCCTGGGCGTGCATGCCCTGGCCCACATGCACCGAACAGTCGGCCCGAAAGCCCTGGCCTTCCTTGGAGAAGACCACATGGGCATCCATCGTGTTGGAGAAATACTTGGCCACGCCGCTTTGTAACCGTTCATCGACATGGCTGCGCAAGGCATCGCCCACGTCGAGCTGCTTGCCTGAAACTAGGATTTGCATGACGTCTTACTTTAGCTGGTTCTGGGTCAAATTAGTCAACAGTAATTGCCGGTTGACACATATTCCTGTCATCGCCGCGCCGCAACAACAATCCCTACATTGGATCGTGTCCGGCAACGAAGAGCCGGGAACATAGTGCCGCCGTGATGGGCTGTCAACCGACGGCGCGCGCTTCCAATCGTTTGGCCCGGCGCCGCTGCACCGAGGATGGTATGCCCATGGCATCGCGGTATTTCGCCACCGTGCGCCGCGCGATATCGACGCCCGAGGCGCGCAGAATATCCACCAGCTTGTCATCGGACAAAACAGCCGTCACCGTTTCGCCATTAATCAGTTCGCGCAGTCGGTTGCGCACCGCCTCGGACGAATAGTCATCGCCGCCATCGGACGCCGCCAGGGCCGAGGTGAAGAAATATTTCAATTCGAAGACGCCCCTGGGCGTCGCCACATATTTGTTCGAGGTCACCCGGGAAACGGTACTTTCATGAATGCCCACGGCCTCGGCGATGGCACGCAAATTCAAGGGGCGCAGGTCCTGCACGCCGTTGGCCAGGAACGCATCCTGTTGCCGCACCAGTTCGGAGGCAACCGACAGGATCGTCCTTGCCCGCTGATCCAACGCCTTGATCAGCCAATTGGCCGATTGCAGGCATTCGGAAATATAGGCCTTGTCTTCCTTGCGCCGCGCCGCTTCGTTGACCTCGGCATAATATTGCCGGTTGACCAAAAGTCGGGGCAGGTTGTCACTGTTCAATTCAACATTCCAGCCGCCATCGGCCTTTTCGCTGACGAAGACATCCGGCACCACCGGGGCGGCCGCCTCATAGTCAAAGGCCAGACCAGGCTTGGGGTTCAGCGCCTTTAGCTCGGCGATCATTTCCTCGGCATCGTCAAGGCCGACAGCGCAGGTCTCGCAAATTTGCGCCACGTCCATGGCGGCCAAGAGATGCAGGTTTTCCACCAGGCTCCGCATCGCCGGGTCATAGCGGTCTTTTTCCATCAATTGCAGGGCCAGACATTCGCTCAGGTCGCGGGCAAAAACCCCGGCCGGGTCCAGACGCTGCATCTGCATCAAAACCTCGTCGACAACGAAGGTCTCGCAGCCCAACCGTTCGGCGATAAAGGCGGTGTCCTCGCTCAAATAGCCGGCTTCATCCAAATGCTCGATCAGGGTCTGTCCAACCAGGCGCAGCACGGGCTCGTGCAAAAGAACGTTCATCTGTTCGAGCAGATGTTCCTTCAGACTAACTTCCGTACTCAGCACCTGCTCCAATGTCACCGTACTGGATTCGCCGCCCCCCGCTCCAGCCCCGGCGCCCGACCAGTCGCCTACTTCGTAGCCTTCACCGGGCGCGTCGGCATCCTTGCCGTTCGGTCGGTCCGCCACGCTGTCATTGTTGTAGGTTTCGCTGTAATCCGCATCAAGCGGCCCTTCGGCGCCGTCAAGACTACCGGCGCCGGGCAACTCCACGCCATCCAGTTCGACGGCGGCCATATCGCCGACGGTGCCGTCATCGGCGATACCGTCGCTGGCCGCCACCGCCTCGGCTAGGCTGTCGACCTGGGGGTCCTCGTTCGGATTGCCGTCATCAAGCGCGGCCGCTTCGCCGACGCCATCCTGATCGGCCCGTTCGAGAATTGGGTTACGCTCCAGCTCCTGTTCCACGTATTGGTTCAGTTCCAGGTTCGTCAATTGCAACAGGCGGATGGCCTGCTGCAACTGCGGAGTCATGACCAGGGCCTGAGTCTGACGAATATCCAGTCTGGGACCCATGGCCATGCGGAAGATTCCTAGAGCGAGAAGCGTTCGCCGAGATACACCCGGCGTACGTCGTCATGGCCAACCACATCCGCCGGCGCGCCCGAGGTCAGGACCCGGCCCTCGTGCAGGATGTAGGCACGGTCGATGATATCCAGGGTTTCGCGCACGTTATGATCGGTGATCAGCACGCCGACCCCGCGATCCTTGAGATGCGAAACAAGGTCGCGGATTTCCCCCAGCGCGATGGGATCGATCCCGGCCAGCGGCTCGTCCAGCAAGATAAAGCCGGGATGCGAGGCCAAGGCGCGGGCAATCTCAACCCGGCGCCGTTCGCCGCCGCTCAAGGCAAGGGATGGCGTGCGGCGCAAATGCGAGATCGAGAACTCGGCCAGCAGATCTTCCAACATGACCTCGCGCCGCTCCCGGTCCGCCTCAACCACTTCCAGGGCGGCGCGGATATTGTTTTCCACTGACAGGCCGCGAAAAATCGAGGCTTCCTGCGGAAGATATCCAACACCCAGGCGGGCCCGGCGGTACATGGGTAAGTCGGTGACATCCTGGCCATCAAGGAAAATGGAGCCGCTGTCAGGGGCCAGAAGGCCGGTGATCATATAGAAACAGGTGGTCTTGCCGGCACCGTTGGGGCCCAACAGGCCAACCGCCTCGCCACGCTGCACCTCCAGGGAAACATCGCGGACCACGGGGCGTTTGCGAAACCGCTTGCCGATCTTTTCCGCGCGCAAGCCCTGGCGTTCGGCCACCAGACGTGGTTGACCGTCATCTCCCGGCCCGCCATTGGCTGCTGTTTCGCCCTCGCGCTGCATTTTGCTGCTTCCGTCGTCCCTAGTGTTTTCTTTTGTCACTTTGTTGCCCTCACTGGCGTAACAGAACAGGGTTACCGATCACTTACTTTCCCATTCAGGAATTATTCACCACGTTGTTATTTCCGCCGGATCTTGCCGATACGGCATGACATCGCCTGGCCAAATCACGGTTTCGATTTCCTTTTGGGCGGCACGAAACGGCCGTGTACCCTGCCGCCGCTGATCTGGCTTTGCCCGGTCGCCAGGTTCATCACCAGCTTATTGCCGCGCAGCACGTTTTCGCCGCGCGTCAGAATAACGGCGCCGGTCAGGGTCAGGCGCTGATCCGCCACCTCGTAGATACCGATATCGCCCTGCGCGGTTTCCGTCGCCGAAGAGACGAAGACCTGTTCGATGGCGTCAATGCGGATGATCGTGCCGTTGTTGCCGGCGGCATTGCCCGATCCGCTATCGGCGGATGTCCGGTACCAGACGCGCAACTGTTCCGCGCGCAATTTGATCTGGCCCTGAACCGCGATCACATTGCCCGAAAAGATCGCCAGGTTCTTGTCCTGCCGCACTTCCAGATTGTCGGCATTGATGTCGATGGGCTGGTCCGCATCCGGCGTGACGGGACGGGTTTGTCCCTGCGCCGCACTAGTCAGGGCAAGCAGCGATAGCACCATCCCGGCGGCGGCCAGGTGCATGATGATGGTTCTTGCTAGTCCCGCCATGGCCTAGCCCTTGCCCCGTGCCATGATGCGCATCCGTACATTGCCCTTGAACAACAGCCGTTGGCCAAAATCCTCGACCACCAGACGATCGGCCCGCAAGGTGCCGAACGGGCCCTGGCCGCGAACCGGCCGGTCGGAAACCCCGACGCCGGTATTCAGGTCGATTTCCGCGACCTCCGCGTTGAACTCGTAGCCCTGGTCGGAAAAAAGATTGATCGCGCCGTGCAGACGCAGATGTTGTTTTTGCTGATGAAAAACCCCGGTATCCGCCATCACGGTGAACCAACGGCCATCGGCCGTTGACATATCCGCCTGCAGCCGCTTCAGGGTGATCAGGCGCTGATCCAGCAGGTCCTGGGTCGCCCGGTCGGCGGTCACGACATAGGGCCGGTTGCGCGCGTCCGTGCCCAGGTAGCGGGGCCGCAGCATGGTCAGCTCGGTCGCACTGCCGTCCTCGTCGGCAACATAGGATAGATGAAAGCCCGTGGCTTCGCGAAATTCGTTGGGCCAGACCACTACAGCGACCACCAGGCCGAATGCCAGCAGGGGCAGCAACAGTTTCATCATTCCGACAAAGCGGCTGTATTGCCGCGAGGGCCGAGCCTGGCGGCGGTCCGGGTTGAATTGAAAGCGGCGTCCGGGCTTCGCCGCGGCCGCGTCCGTCGCGCCGCTGTCGACGCCGCCGTCCGCTGTCATGTCGGCGTTCATCGCGGCCATCACCTAGGCGATACCGGCGCGCAGGATGTCGTGCACGTGCAGAATGCCGACTGGCGCATCCTCGGGGCCGCCATTTTCGGTGACAAACAGACAGGTAATCTTGTTGGCGTTCATGAAACCCAGGGCTTCGGCCGCCAAGGCGCCGGCCCGAATGGTCTTCGGCGCCCGGGTCATCACATCGCCGGCGACCTTACGCATCAGGCCGTCATCCATATGCCGGCTTAGGTCGCCATCGGTGACGATACCGATCAGCGCACCGGCGCCATCGACCACGCCGACACAGCCAAAACGCTTTTCCGTCATGGTCAGAATGGCCGCCGACATCGCTGCTTGGGCGGTGCATAACGGCAATTCTCCGCGCGTGTGCATCAAATCATCGACCCGGATGAACTCCCGGCCCAGACGACCGCCGGGATGCAATACCTGGAACTGATCGGCTGAAAATCCACGCTGTTCCATCATCGCGACGGCCAGGGCATCGCCCAGACCCAGCATCATCGTGGTCGAGGTGGTGGGCGCCAGGCCCATGGGGCAGGCCTCCGCCGTGGCCGGCAGCACCAACGCCACATCAGCCGCCGAGGCCAGGGTGGAGGGCGCCTTGCCGACCAAGGCCAGAAGCGGAATGCCGCGAAACTTGGCATAGGCGACCAAGTCATTCAGCTCCGCCGTCTCGCCGGAATTGGACAGGGCCAGAACGCCATCGTCCCGGCCGATCATACCCAAATCACCATGGCTGGCCTCGCCCGGGTGAACGTAGTGCGCCGGGGTGCCGGTGGAAGCCAGGGTGGCGGCGATCTTGCGGCCAATATGGCCGCTTTTGCCCATGCCGCTGACAACCAGTTTGCCCTTGATGGTGGACAGCAGCGCCACCGCCGCATCAAAGGTCTCGTCCAGGCCGTCGGCCAGCAGGCCAAGTCCTTCCGCCTCAAGATGCAAAACCCGAGTTGCCGCCGCGCGAACGCTGCTGTTTTCCCTCGTCAATGCTTCTTCCCGGGTTTTAAAAGACACCAATCAAGCCTTTGACAATATTGTGCTTTAGAAATCATATAGCACATCGGCACGCCAATCGCACCTCGTGACATGCGAAAATCATGCCAACTTTCCAATTATTTCAGTATGGGCAATAACATGAGGCTGGTCAAACCCGCATACAAGGCCGACCGCCGCGACAAAACAGCCCGCACGGGCGCCGATTCGGCGTTGGCCAAACAATCTCTAGTGCGAGAAAATATCCATCTCGGACCAGCCCTCCAGGTCCAGCTCAGCCCGTATGGGCAAATAGTCGAAACTGGCCTGGGCCAAATGGCCGCGGCCCTCGCGGGCCAGCATATCCTGCAAAACGCCGTGCAGACGGTGCAGGTGCAGAACGTCGTTGGCGGCATAATCCAATTGCTGGGCGGAAAGCTCGTCCGTGCCCCAATCTGAGCTTTGTTGCTGTTTCGACAGATCGACGCCCAAAAGCTCCCGGCAAAGATCCTTCAGGCCATGGCGGTCGGTGTAGGTCCGAACCAGTTTCGAGGCGATCTTGGTGCAGTAAATCGGCGTGCAGTCGACGTTCAAATAGCGCTTGATCATGGCGACGTCGAAACGGGCAAAGTGAAACAGCTTGGTCACGCCGGGATCGGCCAACATGGCCGTCAGATTTGGCGCCTGGTAGACGCCCTGGGCGAACTGCACCAGATGGCAATCGCCATCACCCGCCGATAGCTGGATCAAACAGAGGCGGTCGCGGTGCGGGTCCAGGCCCATGGTCTCGGAATCTATCGCGACCATGTCGCCAAACGACAGGCCGTCGGGTAAATCGCCTTTGTGGAGATGGTTCGCCATGGCCTGCCGCCGTCCCTATGTCGGAGGACCCGGCAGCCGGTCCATTTTATCCCATTCCCCCGTCCCCGGCATTGGGGAATGGAAGGGAATGGTGCCCAGGAGAAGACTCGAACTTCCACGGGGTTACCCCCACTAGCACCTGAAGCTAGCGCGTCTGCCAATTCCGCCACCTGGGCCTCAGGGCGGCATCGATACTGCCCAGGCCGGGCATTGTCAAGGCGGGTAGGGGCCATTTTCCCCAACAAGCGCCGATTAAAATGTCGTCGGCCAGGTCGCCAGGCGGTGTTTTCCAATTCCGCCCGCCGGGCGCCGGCGATGAACCTCCAGCATCCGCGCGAGCCAGTCGCGGGTTTCGGTCGGGTCGAGCACGGTTTGGGCCCGGAAACAGGCCGCCAGATCATAGGCGGTGCTGTCCTGCATCACCTGCTTGACCAGTTCGCGGTAACGTTCAGGCTCGTCCTCCTGGCGCACGCGATGCACCACGTTGACGGCGGCGTTGGGGTCCATGAAGCTGATATCGGCGCTCACCCAGGCCGCCATGTCGTCGCAGACACCGGCCCCCATGTTCAGATGCGCCTGGCCATAGCTTTTGCGCACGATGACCGACAATTTCGGCACCGACGCCATCTGCAGGGCCTGCATATAGTTCATGATCTTGCCCGGCAGGCGCAGCTTTTCCCCCGCCACGCCAACCAGAAAGCCGGGCGTATCGGCCAGGGTGATGAGCGGCAGGTTAAAGGAATCGCAGAGGGCGATGAAGCTGACCGCCTTGTCGCAGGCATCGGAATCCAGGGCACCGCCCTTGAACATGGGGTTCGGCGCGATGACCCCGACGCTACGGCCGTTCAGGCGGGCCAGGCCGGTGGTAATGTTGCGCGCGAAACGGTCCTTGACGGGAAAATAGCTGTCCCTGTCGACAATGACGCGGACCACCTTGCGCATGTCGTAGACCTTGCTGCGGCTTTCAGGCACCAGCTCGAACAGCGCCGTCTGATCCTGGGCATCGGCCGCCAAGGCTGGGCGCTCTGGCGGGGTTTCGCCGCTGTGCGAGGGCAGATAGCTGAGGAACGCCTTGATCGCGTCCAAGGCCTGTTCATCGCTATCAACGGCCAGGTCGACCTGCCCCGTGACACCGGTCTGCATGCGCCAGCCGCCCAGTTCCTCCGGATCGGCATCTTCCGAAATCGCCACCGAGGTGACATTGGCCGATGACACGGCCATCACCGCACCCTTGCGCATGACGACGAAATCGGAGGTTACGGCCCGCCAGGTGCCGCCGCCGTAGCTTTGCCCCAGCACCGCCGCCGCCCGCGGCACCTGCCGATCATGGCTAAGGTCGAAATATTCACCGGTCTTGTGAATGCCCCGGGCCCCCATGATGTCGGGAATGCGGCCGCCGGAACATTCGCACAGCATGACCAGGGGAATGCCGTTGTCGATCGCGGTTTGCCGGCTGTGGACCATTTTCAAACCGGCGATTTCCGCGCTGGAAGCACCCATGGCGCTGAAATCGGCGGCATTGATCACCGCCAGCCGGCCAGCGATGGCACCGATGCCGTCGACACTGCCGTCGCCGGGGGCACGGTCGTGATCCTCGTCCCGCGAGGGCAGGGCATGCAGGCCCTGCTCCAGGAACGAGCCGTCATCAAACAAATAGGCAATCCGCTGACGTACGTTCAGGTGTCCGGCATCGCTGAATTCCTTCAGACGGCGAGGCGAGCCCATGGCCATCGCCTTCTGCCGCCGCGCCGCCAGTTCGCGCAGTTGTTCTTCCATCGCCATTTCCTTGCTCCACTCCATACCAGGCCGGTCAATCCGCATTCGCCAATTACCTTACCCAGAAGCCGCCACCGCGCCAAACTGGGATGGCGTATCGTCGGCAAGATCACTATGATGCGGGCCACGCGAAGCCGAACACGGCTTGGACAACAGGATCAAAGTGGCAAGGTAGTGACATGGGTACAGTAACAGTCATCGGCGGCGCCGGATTTCTGGGGCGCTATTTGGTCAAGCGCCTGGCGCAACAGGGGTTACGGGTGCGGGTGGCGGTGCGCGACCCGGAGGCGGCAAGTTTCCTCAAGCCCATGGGGGATGTGGGGCAGGTGCAGCCGATCCAGGCCAATATCCGCAACCAGGCCTCCATCGCCCGCGCCGTCGCCGGTGCCGATGTGGTGATCAATCTGGCCGGCGTCATGTTCCCGGGCGGTGCGCAAAGTTTTCAGGCCGTGCATGAAGATGGCGCCGAGACCGTGGCGAAATGTTGCGTGGCGGCCGGTGTCGGGCGCCTGATCCATCTTTCCGCGATCGGCGCCGATGCGGCGGCGGGCAGTAAATATGCCCGCGGCAAGGCCGCCGGCGAGGCCATGGTACGGGCCGCCTGTCCCGACGCCATTATCGTCCGGCCATCGACCATTTTCGGCCCGGAGGATCACTTTTTCAATCTGTTCGGCCGGCTGGCGACACTGACCCCGGTGATGCCCCTGCTGGGCGGCGGCGGCGGCCACATGCAGCCGGTTTATGTCGGCGACGTGGCCGAGGCCGTGGCCAATCTGGCGCGCGACGATGCCGCCACGGGCGGGACGTACGAGTTGGGCGGGCCGCAGGTCCTCAGCATGGCCGAAATCATGGCCATGGTTTGCGAGCAGACCGGACGCGACCGTCTGTTGGTGCCGTTTCCGTTCGCCCTGGCAAAATTCTACGGGTTTTTCCTGCAATTGCTGCCATGGCGAATTCTGACCATGGACCAGGTGGATATGCTGAAGTCCGACAACGTGGCGAGCGGCGAACTGCCGGGCCTGGCCGAGCTTGATATCGAGCCGACGGCCCTGAACGCCGTGCTGCCCGGCTATCTCTACCGCTACCGCAAGGCCGGCCGCCTGCCCATGACGGAGCAGGTATAGGCCTGGCTATTCGTTCCGCGGCGGTTCCAATTCAAGGTCCAGATTGTCACGCAGAGCCTGATAGTAGTCAGGGTCGTCGAGGGTCGCCAAAGCGACGAATTCTTCATCGTTCATGGCGGCGCGCCGCGCCATGGCCTGACTGCCGAAACCGACGGGATAGCGTAGCCGGGGTTGATCCGTGGTCAGGGCCCCGGCAATCACTTCCGCCACCTCCGCCGCCGGCGTGGCGACGGCGGTGCCGACATTGTAGAAACGGCCATTGCGGCGCATCGCCGACTTGTAGGGCGAGGCCCGGTCGTAATGGACCGGGGTATTGTCAAAGATCGCCGAGGCGGTAACCCCGGGCTCGACAATCGCCACGCGGATGCCGAATGGCGCGACTTCTTGCGCCAGGGATTGGGAAAAAGCCTCGACCGCGTATTTCGAGGCGCAATAGGCGCCTTGATTGGCCCAGGCTATGCGTCCCAGCAATGATGAAATATTGATGATGGCGCCGCCCTGGCGCTCACGCATGCCGGGCAGAACGGCCTGGGTCAGTTTCACCGGACCCCAATAGTTCGTCTCGAACAGGGCGCGGTGCTCGTCCTCGGGATAGGTCTCGATGGGCGAGGAAGAGGACAAACCGGCGTTGTTGATCAGAATATCGATACGGCCTTCCGCCGCGATAATCCGCTCGACGCAGGCCAGCATGGATTGATTGTCGGAGACATCCAGGCTTTCGATGACCAGAGGAAGGCTTTCCGCCGCCGCCTGTTCGCGCAACGGCTCCGCCTTGGCGGTATTGCGCATCGTGGCGTAGACCTTGTAGCCCCGCCTGGCCAGATGCAGGGCCGTGGCATGGCCAATACCGGTGGAGGTGCCGGTGATGAGGCAGATTTCCATGGGTCTTCCGATTCTTCCATTGATCAGGCGTAGAGCCAGTATAGCAGGCCGGCGCCCAGGGCCAGGCGATAGAGCACAAACGGGGTGTAGGATGCATGCTGTAACCAGCGCATCATCATCGCAACCGCCGCCAGCGCGGCGACAAAGGCCAGGGTGGCGGCGACGAGCGCGTCCAGGCCCAAGGTGAAATACCCCTTTTGCGCCACCTCCAGGCCGGCATAGGCGCTTGCCGCCAGAATGACCGGGATCGACAGCAGCAACGAAATCCGCGCCGCGTCCTCCCGCTCGAAGCCCAGGGCCCGGGCCGCCGTGATCGTGATGCCGGAGCGTGAGGTGCCGGGGATCAGGGCCAGGGCCTGGGCCAGTCCGATCAGTATCACGGCGCCAAGCCCCAACTGCTCAATGCGGTTAATTCGAAGGCAAGTCCGGTCCACGGCCCAGAGCAACAGGCCGAACAGGACGGTGGCCCAGGCGATGATCAGGGGCGAGCGCAGGAGCGTCAGATAACCCTGGCTGGCCAGGACGTAGCCCACGGCCAGCGTGGGCAGCGTGCCAATGATGATCCACAGGAACAGCCGTCCGCCGGCATCGAAACGCCCCCGCAGCAAGGACAGACAACCAGCCGACATGGCCGCCACATCGCGCCGGAAGTACAGCACCACCGCCCCCAGGGTACCCAGATGAACCGCGATATCGATGGTTGGGCCCTGATCGGGCCAATCGCCGGCCAGGGGCACCAAGATCAAATGCGCCGAGGAGGATATGGGCAGGAACTCCGTCAGGCCCTGGACCACGGCGACGATTATCAGATGCAGCAAGCTCACATGAATACTCCGGCCCGACGCCAGAAAGAGGTTGATTCGCGGCCCGAACACAGTGCCACAGCGCGCCACTTTATACACTAGCCGCCAGAACCGGATAGCATGACGCCGCCGTGCCGCCTACAAGAAGACATGGACAACGGAATTGCAGCGCGCGTCGGCGCCCTGGACTGGGAACAAATAGGCGAGGGGATCGCAAGCCAGGGTCATGCCCGTAGCGGCCCGCTGTTAAGCGGCGGCGAATGCGCCGGGTTGATCGACCTTTACGGCCACGACGAGATCTTCCGCAATACCATCGAGATGGCGCGCTATCGCTTTGGCGAAGGCCAGTACCGCTATTTCGACAATCCCCTGCCCGAATTGATCGCCCAGTTGCGCCAGGCGCTGTACAGCCACCTGGCGCCGATCGCCAACAACATGGCCGCCAAACTGCCGGGCGATGATCACTATCCCTCCACGTTGGCGGCTTATCACCGGATCTGCCACGCCGCCGGGCAAACGAAACCAACGCCCCTGCTGTTGCGCTACGAGGCGGGCGGCTACAACCGACTGCACCAGGATCTTTACGGCACGGTGCATTTTCCCCTGCAGGCGGTTCTGCTGCTTAGCCGGCCCGGTATCGACTACACCGGCGGCGAGTTCCTGTTGGTCGAGCAACAGCCCCGGGCGCAGTCGATCGGCCAGGCGGTGACGCCGGAACAGGGCGAAATGGTGATCTTCCCGGTCAAGGAACGCCCGGTCCAGGGCAAGCGCGGCTATTTCCGCGCGCCCATGCGCCACGGTGTCAGCCGCCTGCACAGCGGCCAGCGCTTTACCCTGGGCATCATCTTTCACGACGCGGAATAACAGCGTCATCCCGGACGGTATCATCCCGTGGCATTGGCGGGTATAGTCCCTGGGAAGCCTGATCCCATGCGACAATGGAGAGACCCGCGATGGCCGACCCGATGGTCCTGGAAATATTTACCGATTACGTTTGACCGTGGTGTTATCTCAGTACCGGGCGTATTGAAAAACTGAAACGGAATTTCAACATTGAGGCGAAGTGGGTGCATTTTCCCCTGCACCCCGAGACGCCCCAGGAAGGCCGCAGCCTGGAAGACCTGTTCGCGGGCCGGGGCGTGGACCTGGATGAAATGTATAACCGCATGAAGGGCCTGATGGATGAAGAGGGCCTGCCCTATAGCCACCGCACCCATACCTACAACAGCCGCCTGTCCCAGGAACTGGGCAAATGGGCCGATACCCAGGACGGCGGCGAAGCCATTCACGATGCCTTGTACAAGGCCTATTTCGTCGACGGCGTAAATCTGGGCGATGTCGAGGCGTTGCTGAAGGTCGCCGGCGATGTTGGTCTGGATGTGGAGGCGGCGCGCGAAGTGCTGGTTTCCCGCAGCTTCTCGGACTCGGTCGACGAGGATTGGGAAAAATCCCGGCAATACGGCGTTACCGGCGTGCCCACTTTTGTCGCCGGCCGGCAAGGCGTGGTCGGGGCCCAGCCCTACGAAATGCTGGAAAGATTATTGCAGGAAGCCGGGGTCGAACCGAAGTCTTAGACCATTTTCAATATGGAACTGCCCGCCCGGCTATTCGATGGATATCGAAAAATGGCCTAATGAACAGAATCGTCCTGCCGCGGCGCGGTTGATTGGGCGTCCGCCGCCACCCAGAGGCCGGTTTCCGTGAAGCTAGGCTCGGCCAGGCGGATCAGGGTTTCGGCCAGATGTTCGGGCGGGGGCAGACTGTCGGGATCCTCGCCGGGGAAGGCCGCCGCGCGCATTTCCGTCCGCGTCGGGCCGGGATTGACCAGATTGACCCGCAGGGCGGTATTCTGGGTCTCCTTGGCATAGATCTGCGCGATGGCGTCCAGGGCCGCCTTGGTCGCGGCATAGAGGCCCCAGTAAGGCGACAGCGACCGCGACGCGCCTGAGGTAACGAAGATTGCCCGGCCCGCGTCCGACTGGCGCAACAGGACATCCATGGAGCGGATCAGACGGTAGTTGGCGGTGACGTTCAGATCAAAGGCGCGCTGCCAGACGTCGGGCCGGATGTGGCCGACGGGGGACAGATCGCCCAGAATGGCGGCGTTGCCGAGCAGAATATCAAGCCTGCCCCAGCGTTGGAAAATCTGCCGGCCCAAATCGTCGATGGCGCCGAAATCGGCCAGATCCATGGGCACCAGGGTTGCGCCGCCGCCGCCCAGCGCCTTGATCTCGTCATCCACTTCCTCCAGGGCGCCACTGGTGCGGGCGACCAGGATGACATGCGCGCCCTCGGCCGCGTAGGCCTTGGCCACGGCGGCGCCAACCCCACGGGAGGCACCCGTGATCAGGGCAATGCGGTCTTTCAAACGTTGGCTCATGACGGCAGCGGCCCTAGTTGTGCTCCGCCAGCAGCGACAATTGCGCCGGCGCCCGGCCCTGGGCCAGATCGACAAGCGAGACCGGGTACTCGTCGCTAAAACAGGCATCGCAATATTGCGGCTGGTCATCATCCCGGTCGACCCCGCCCACTGCCTGGTACAGACCATTGATGGAAATAAAGGCCAGGCTGTCGACGCCGATCTGCCGCGCCATGGCGGCGATGTCCATGTTGGCCGCCATCAACTCCTCCCGGCTGGGCGTATCGACGCCGTAATAACAGGGATTGGCCGTGGGCGGCGAGGCGATGCGCATGTGCACCTCCGTGGCGCCGGCATCCCGGACCATTTGCACGATCTTTTTCGAAGTGGTGCCGCGCACGATCGAATCGTCGACCAGCACCACGCGCCGGCCTTCGATCTCGGCCCGGTTGGCGTTGTGTTTCAATTTGACGCCGAAGTTGCGGATATTCTGCGTTGGCTCGATAAAGGTACGGCCCACATAATGGTTCCGGATGATACCCAATTCGAAAGGTACGCCGGCCTCCTCGGCATAGCCGATGGCGGCGGGGGTTCCGGAATCCGGTACCGGGATAACCACATCCGCCGGTACCGCGCTTTCCCGCGCCAACAGCGCACCGATGGCCTTGCGCACGGAATAGATCGAGCGGCCCTCGGTAATACTGTCCGGCCTGGAGAAATAGACGTACTCGAAGATACAGGGCCGCGATTTGGCGGGCGGAAAGGGCATCAGGCTCTCGATCCCGTCGCGGCTGCAGATAATCACCTCGCCCGGCGCCACTTCGCGCACCAGTTCGGCATCGATAATATCCAGGGCGCAGCTTTCCGAGGTCAGGATCGGGGCCCCGTCCAGATGGCCCAGCAGCAGCGGCCGCACGCCCATGGGATCGCGCACGCCGATCAACTGATCGTCGGTCATGGCGACCAGGCTGTAGGCGCCAACGACGGACTTCAAGGCATCGATGATGCGGTCGATCAGGTCATGATAGCTTGATGTGGCGATCAGATGAATGATCACCTCGGTATCCATGGTCGATTGAAAGATGCAGCCGCGCTGGACAAGTTGGCTGCGCAGGCTGCCTGAGTTGGTCAGATTACCGTTGTGGCCGATGGCAAAGCCGCCGGACTGCAACTCCGCGAACAGGGGTTGGACGTTGCGCAACACGGTATCGCCGGTTGTGGCGTAGCGGTTATGTCCCAGCGCCGCATCGCCCGGCAGCCGGCTGATGACCGCTTCCGAATTGAAATTGTCGCCGACATGGCCAAGGCTGCGGTGGGAATAGAACTGCCCGCCGTCATGGGTGACGATACCGGCGGCTTCCTGCCCCCGGTGCTGCAGCGCATGCAGGCCAAGCACCGTATGGGCGGCGGCGTCGGTGCTGCCGATAATGCCGAAGACGCCGCATTCCTCGTGAAACTTGTCACGATCCGCGTCCGGATGATCAAAGGGATGGCCAAAGCGCTGGCCAAGGGACTGGCCAATGGGCTGGGTCGTCCGATCCGTCATGGGAACTCCGCTATCCTGGCCGCTGTGGTCGTCATCGGAACGCTGGGTCACTTGTCCGTCCGGTTCTGGATAAGGCGGTTCATATCGTCACGCGAACCGGATGTATAGCCGCTTTCCTTGCGCTTGTCAGTGGCCCTGTTGCCGCCATCAATCGCGCCCTTCAATTGCTCCGCCGCGCGGCCGGCGTCGATCGCCCGGTCGAGGGTTGAATCCAGGTTCTGGCTGCCTTCACGTCCCATTTCGCCAATGCCCGCCAGGCCCTGGCGCACATCCTCCGGTGCCAGGCTGGCCAGCATTTCCGCGCTGTATTCGATGGCCGGCATGGCCCGGGCCTGGCGCAGCCAGTCCGGCTGATCCCTGGCGGGGAGGAATTGCACCAGGACCAGATAGGCCAGGGCGATTACCACGACACCGCGCAGCAGGCCGAACAGGAAACCAAGAGAGCGGTCCAGGACGCCGATTTCACTCTTTTGCACGCGCCTGGAGATGGCCGAAGACAGCAGCGAAGCCAGGGTCAGCACGACCACGAAGATAACCACGCTCGAGACCGAATCGGCGATCAGGTCCTGTTTGATGTAGCGGCGGGCGATGGGCTGGACAAAGGGAAACAGCTCCAGCGCCGCGACGGCGGCAATAACCCAGCCGGCAATCGACAGCACTTCCTTGACGAAACCACGGCTAAGCGCCAGCAAGCCGGAAATCAGCAGGATCGCCACGATCACCAGGTCCGTCACGTTTATGGGAAATTCACTCAACATGGCGGTTCTATACGGCCTTCACGCCATCGCTGGCAAACAGTTCCACCAACTCCGGCAGGCGGCTGATTTCGCCGATGGTCAGGGGGCTTTTGCGCTGTTTCGGCGTGGCCGGCGCCAGGGCCCTGGTAAAGCCCAATTTGGCCGCTTCCTTCATGCGTAGTTCCGCCTGCGCAACGGGCCGCACTTCGCCGGAAAGACTGATTTCACCGAACAAAACCGCCTCTCTCGGCACCGGCACTTCCATCAGGGACGACACCAGGGCCGCCGCCACCGCAAGATCCGCCGCCGGTTCGTTAATGCGCAGGCCGCCGGCAACATTCAAATAGACATCATGACCGGCCATGCCCAGGCCGCAACGGGCATCAAGCACCGCCAGCACCATGGCCAGGCGGTTGCCGTCCCAGCCGACCACCGTACGCCGGGGATTGCCGGGCGGCGAAGGTGCCACCAGGGCCTGAATTTCAACCAGCACCGGGCGGCTGCCCTCCAGACCGGCAAAGACGGCGCTGCCCGAGATATCTCCCGCCTCGCCCCGGTTGGCGAGAAACAGCGCCGATGGATTGCTGACCTCCATCAGGCCGGCATCGCTCATCTCGAACACGCCGATTTCATCGGTCGGGCCAAAGCGGTTCTTGACGGCGCGCAGGATGCGGAATTGATGGCCGCGCTCACCCTCGAAATACAGCACGCTGTCGACCATGTGCTCCAGCACCCGCGGCCCGGCAATCTGCCCATCCTTGGTGACATGGCCCACCAGCAGGAGGCAGATATCCCGCCGCTTTGCCGCCCGGATCAATTCCTGGGCCGAGGCGCGGACCTGGCTGACCGTGCCGGGAGCCGATTCGATGCTGTCCACATACATCGTCTGGATGGAATCGATCACCACCACATGCGGTGCATCCGGGCCGTCCAAGGTCGCGACGATATCACGCACGGAGGTCGCGGCGGCCAGATCCAGCGGCGCGCCCTCCAGCCCCAAGCGCCGGGCCCGCATGCGCACCTGGGCCGGGGCTTCCTCGCCCGAGATATAGGCGCAGGCAATGCCCTGCTTGGCCAGCCGGGCGACCACCTGCAGCAATATGGTGGATTTGCCAATGCCTGGATCACCGCCGATCAGAACGGCCGAGCCCGGCACCAACCCGCCGCCGCAAACCCGGTCAAACTCGCCCAGGCCCGAGGCCGTGCGCGGCCCCTCCATCTCGCCATGCTGGTTCAGCTTGCGGAAGTCCAGAACCCGGCCCTTACCTTGTCCGAGACCTTTTGGCGGCGCTTCCCGCGCGGCTTCCTCCGCAATGGAGTTCCACTCACCACAGGCCGTACAACGCCCGGACCATTTGCCATGCACCGCGCCACAACTTTGACAGACGAATTGTTCAGCTGCCTTGGCCACCCCTACCCCGCCCTAGGTTACTTCCAGCGCGAAGGGACCTTCCTCGCGCCCGTGAATAAACTGATCGACAAAGTCGTTGCCGCAACTGTCGATTTCGTCAACCGCGCCGGCCCAGATGATCTGGCCGCCATACAGCATCGCAACCCGGTCGGCGATGGTGCGGGCCGAGGACATATCGTGGCTGATGGTCAGGGTCGTCGCGCCCAGATCCTGTACGCATTCGGTAATCAGATTGTTGATCACATCGCCCATGATCGGATCCAGGCCGGTGGTCGGCTCGTCAAAAAAGATGATGTCCGGCTCGGTCGCGATGGCGCGGGCCAAGCCGACACGCTTGCGCATGCCGCCCGACAGCCCGGCGGGGTCGGCCTCGGCCATGTCTTCGTCCAGGCCGACCTTGGCCAGCTTGTCGATGGCGATGGCGCGGGCCGCCTCCCGCTCCATGCCGGCACCCTCAATCAGGCCAAAGGCGACGTTTTCCCAAACCGTCAGGGAATCGAACAAGGCCGCCGATTGGAACAGCATGCCGAATTTGGTCAAAATCCGTTCCCGCTCCGCGCCGCGCAGGGCCACGGTATCCTCGCCATCGATGCGGATCTCGCCCTTGTCCGGGTGCAGCAGGCCAAGGATGCATTTCAACATCACCGATTTGCCGGTACCCGAACCGCCGATCACCACCACCGATTCGCCCCTGGCCAAGGACAGGTTCAGGCCGTTCAGCACGACTTTCGGGCCAAACGACTTGTGCACATCAATGAGTTCCAGTCGCGGTGTCTCGGTCATCATGACACCTTCATTGCGAGAAAAACGCTTCCGTCACGAAATAGTTCGAGATCAGGATCAGGATCAGCGACGAGACCACGGCATCGGTCGTCGCCTTGCCCACGCCCTGGGCCCCGCCTCTCGAGTTGAAGCCGTGGTAGCAGCCCATCAGGGCGATCAGGAAACCGAATACCGCCGCCTTGACCAGTCCGGATGTCACATCCATGGCCTCGAGAAAATCATAGGTGTTCTTCAAATAGACGGCGGAGTTGAAATCCAGGCGGTGGATGCCCACCAGATATCCGCCCATGACGCCGATGATATCGGCGATCAGCACCAGGATCGGCGTGGTCACGGTGGCCGCGACCAGGCGCGGCACCACCAGATAGCGGAATGGATTGGTCTGCAAGGTGATCAGGGCATCCAGTTGCTCGGTCACCTTCATGGTGCCCAGCTCGGCCGCGATCGCGGCGCCGACCCGGCCGCCCAGCATCAGGCCCGCCAGAACCGGTCCCAGTTCGCGGGTCAGGCCCACGACGACAATGTTGGGCACCGCGCTTTCGGCACCGAAGCGGGCGGAGCCGAGATAGATCTGCAAGGCCAGTACCGCGCCGGTGAACAGGGCGGTCATGCCGACCACGGGAAGAGAGTAATAGCCGATGGTCATCATCTGCTGCAAACAGAGGCGCCAATAGAACGGCAAGGTCACGACGGCCGACAGCGAGCGGCCCGTGAACATGGACAGACGCCCGACGGTGGCAAGAAAACTCAGGAAAATACGGCCAACAGCCGCCACTGGATTATTCATCGTGGCTGCGTCCCGCCGCCGAGATATCGCCGGTGATAGCGCTGGCCCAGAGAGGTCAGAATTTCATAGCCGATGGTGCCCGCCCGCGCGGCCACGTCATCCACCGTGTCACCGCCGCCGCCGATCAGGTCGACCTCCATCCCTGTTTGGGCCGCATCCAGGGGTGCGTCGGTAACATCCAGCGTAATCAGATCCATGGAAACACGCCCCACGATTGGCACCGAAACCCCGGCGAGACAGCCCACGCCCTGCCCGGACAATGAGCGCAAATAGCCATCGGCATAACCCACCGGAACGGTGGCAATGCGCCGCCGTCCCGTGGCCCGATGGGTGGCACCGTAGCCAACGCTCTGAGGGGTGTCAATTTCCCGCACCTGGATGATCCGGCCTTTCAGGCGGACCACCGCGCGCATGGGATTGACGGCACCGGGCGTCGGGTTGACGCCATACAGGGCGACGCCGGGACGGACCAGATCGTAGTGGTAGCCAGACCCCAGAAAAATGCCGGATGAATTGGCCAAGGACGCGGCATGGGGCGCAAATGCTCCGCGCAGTCGATTGAACAACTGCTGCTGCTCGGGGTTCATGGCATGGTCCGCTTCGTCGGCGCAGGCCAGATGGCTGATGATGAAACGAAGGTCGATGGCGTCCAGACGCCGGGGCGCGGCGGCCAGGGCGGTTGCATCTTCCGGGCTCAACCCGAGGCGATTCATGCCCGTATCGATATGCAGCGCCGCCGGGCCCGACCACAAATCCAATTGCGCAAGGGTATTCAGGACCGGCCTCACATCATGGGCCGTGAACTCGGTCTCGGTACCAGGCAAAACACCGTTCAGGACATAGATCGATGCCTGATCGCCGAGGGCTCGTCGCAAGGCGATGGCTTCACTCAGATGGGCGACAAAAAAAGTCTCGCAACCCGCCGCCGCCAGCACCGGTCCGACCCGGTCCGCGCCCAGGCCATAGGCATCGGCCTTGACGACGGCGGCGCATTCCGCCGGTGCGGCGCGCTGTTTCAGAATTTCATAATTTGCCGCCAGGGCATCGAGGTCGATCTCCAGGACCGCGCCGGCCGCAACTTCACTGACTTGTGCGTCAGTGGCCATCGGGATAGTGGCCCACCTCGAGATTGCTGAACTTGGTGAACTCCCGCTCGAACTGCAAACGTACAGTCCCGGTGGGGCCGTGGCGCTGCTTGCCGATAATCACCTCGGCAACGCCGTGGATCTGATCCGCCTTTTCCAGCCATTTGGCATGATCAGGGGTGTCGGGCTCGGGCTGTTTGCGTTCGTGATAATATTCTTCCCGGTAGACGAACATCACCACATCGGCGTCCTGCTCGATAGAGCCAGATTCGCGCAAATCCGACAGCAGTGGGCGCTTGTCCTCCCGCGCCTCCACCTGCCGCGAAAGCTGCGACAGCGCCAATACCGGTATATCCAATTCCTTGGCCAGGGCCTTCAGGCCCTGAGTGATTTCGGATATTTCCTGCACCCGGTTTTCCGAGTTCCGGGCCGTGCCGCGCAGCAATTGCAGGTAATCGACCACCACCAGACCCAGATCATGCTGTCGCTTCAGACGCCGGGCGCGGGTACGCAGGGCGGAAACCGTCAAGGCCGGGGTATCGTCAATATAGAGCGGCGCCTGCTCAATGGCCTGGCTGGCGGTCACCAGGCGGGAAAACTCGTCCGAGGAAATTTCCCCACGGCGGATTTTCTCCGAACTGATACGGGCCTGTTCCGCCAACAGCCTCGTCGCCAACTGCTCGGCTGACATCTCAAGGCTGAAAAATGCCGCCACGGCACCATCGACGATTTTTTCCTGGCCGTCCTCCTGACGCTGCCGCTTGATGTTGTGGGCCGCGTGAAAGGCGATGTTGGCGGCCAGGGCGGATTTGCCCATGGCCGGCCGGCCAGCCAGAACGATCAGATCGGAGGGATGCAGGCCGCCAAGCTTCTGATCCAGATCAACCAGGCCGCTGGATACCCCCATCATCTGGCCATCCCGATGATAGGCGGCCTCGGCCATGTTGATGGAGGAGGCAAGGACGCTGTCGAAAGACATCAGGCCCCGGTCCGCCTGGCCGTGTTCGGCCAACTGGAAGAGGTCCTGCTCCGCCGTTTCGATCTGGTCGCTGGCCTGCACGTCCACGTCCGCCTCGTAGGCGTCGTTGACCATGGCCTCGCCGATTTCGATCAGACCCCGGCGCAGGGCCAGGTCAAAAATCGCGCGGCCATAATGCTGCGCGTTGATCACGGTCACGGCGGCACCGGCCAGGCGGGCCAGATACTGGGCCCCGCCGACTTCCGCCAGGGCCTCGTCCTGATCGAAGAAATATTTCAACGTTACCGGATTGGCGATCTGTCCCCGCTCGATCAATTTCAGGGCGGCGTCGAATATGCGCTGGTGGCCCGGTTCCTGAAAATGCTCCGGCCGCAGGAAGTCCGTAACCCGGCTGGCGGCTTCGTTATTCACCAGGATGGCGCCCAGCAGCGCCTGCTCCGCCTCCAGATTGGCGGGCGGCGTGCGGTATTCGGCGGATGCCAGCGGATCACCCGCCGATGCCTCCGCGGCGGGGTCTCCTATGGTGGCTAAAACCGGATTATTGGTGCTGTCTGCGTTCATCTCGGGGCAACCTATCACGACCGGCGGAGGCCTTCCCCCCGCCAGATTTTGGCAGCCCCGGAAAAGCTGTGGGCAACAAAATATTTAATCCCGTGAAACCCGTTGATAACTGCCCTTGCGGCATGAAATCACGGCACAATTCAGCTTCCCGCCGCGTCTAAGATTATCCCGGCAATATGCCAGAATGGCGCCGATGAATTGGTGCCCGGGCTCACGCCGCGCGCGAATCGGACTTCTGGGCCCGCCGCGAGGGCCGTCTTTCACCATCAAATATGTAGTCCCGGGTCTCCGGCACCGCATCGGCCTTCTTGGTCAATTGCAACTGAAAGACCACATGTCCGCCATGACGGAAGGCGATCTCGGAGCCGCACAGATAGAAATCCCACATGCGGACGAATCGTTCATCGAACAACGCGGCGACTTTGTCCCGGTTGCCGTAATAGCGTTGCCGCCAATGGCGCAGGGTTTCGGCATACTGCAGGCGGAAAATTTCCACATCGGTGATGTACATATCGGCCTTCTCGACGGCGGCGGACACTTCCGAGAGGGAGGGGCTGTAGCCGCCGGGGAAGATGTACTTGTTGAGCCAGGGATTGGTCGCGCCGGGACCATCGGCCCGGCCAATGGTGTGCAACACGGCAACACCGTCATCGGCCAGCAGGTTCCGCACCTTGTCAAAATATTCGCCGTAGTGGTTCAGCCCCACATGCTCGAACATACCGACCGAAACAATGCGGTCGAACGGTCCCTCGACGGCCCGGTAATCCTGCAACGCGAACGAGACGAAGCCCGACAGTCCGGCCCTGGCGGCGCGTTCGTTGGAAAGTTTATGCTGCTCCTCGGACAGGGTTACGCCGTGGACCAGAACCTGTTCGTTGCGCGCCAGATACAGCCCCATGCCGCCCCAGCCGGAGCCGATATCAAGCACCCTTTGGCCGGGCTCCAGCGCCAGCTTGGCCGCCAAATGGCGCTTTTTCCGCAATTGCGCCGTTTCCAGATCGTCATCCGGCGACTGGAAATAGGCGCAGGAATATTGCCGGTCCGAATCCAGGAACAGATCATACAATTCGCCGGTAAGATCGTAATGATGGGCCACATTGGCGCGGGCCCGGGAGGCGGGATTATATTGCCGGAACCGGCGCACCGCTTCGCGCAACGGCGTGGTAATCAGGTTCTGCAGCCAATGATTAGGCTGGCGCCAGCCGACATTCATGCCCATCAGGTCGAGAAAATCGTAAAGCTCCGCATCCTCCACCGTCAGGGTGCCGTTCATGTAGGCCTCGCCGGTGTAGAGCATGGGATTGGCGAACAATTTCCAGTGCAGATCACGGGCATGCAGGCGGATGGTTACCGCCGGCCCATCGCGTTTTCCCTGGAAAACGTGACGCCGGTCCGTGGCGTCAATGACCGTCAAGCGGCCCGTTTCGATTAAACAATGCAAAAAATTGGCCAAAAGCATGATCAACCTCGCGCGAAAATTTGCTGTGCCTGTTTCCTTTCAAAATGCGCCCACGGCCCACGCCGTGGATGCCCAAATTCTAGCTCAAACCCGGACTGGGGGTAAAGATTTTTCGATTATGACAAATCGCCGCGCCCGGGCAAAGAAAATGGGGCGGCCCGGAAACCCGCGCCGCCCCAATTTTCGGATGCGCTAATGCGCCGGGATTAGCTTTCTTCGCCGTCCGCGTCGGCCGCATCGTCGGCTTCGGCCGTCTCCGCCGCCGTATCATCGGCGGCGCCTTCGTCGTCCGCGCCGGAAGCTTCATCAGCAGCTTCATCAGCTGCTTCGTCAGCTGCTTCGTCTTGGGCTTCGAAAACCTCTGTCACCAACTCGTCGTCGGCATCGGCGGTGACATCCTCGCCGGCGGCCTGGCGCTCCGCCTCGGCCTCCGAACGGGCAACATTGGCCGTGACCTCGATGCTGACTTCCGGATGCAGGTTGACCTGTACCGGATGCAGACCAAGGGTCTTGATCGGCCGGGTCAGTACAACCTGACTGCGGTTCACCTTGAAGCCGACGCCATCCAGACCCTCGGCCACATCTCGGCCCTGAACCGAGCCATAGAGCTGGCCCGACTCGCCGGCCTGGCGGATCACCACGAAGCTGACTTCCTGCATGGTATTGGCGACCGCCTCGGCCTCGCCGCGCCGTTCCAGATTGCGCGCTTCCAACTCAGTCCGGCGGGCCTCGAACGCGGCCAGATTTTCCGCCGTGGCGCGCTGTGCCTTGCCCTGGGGCAACAGATAGTTGCGGGCATAGCCATTCTTGACACTGACCACTTCGCCCATCTGGCCAAGTGATTCAATTCGTTCCATTAGGACGACGTCCATCATTCCTCCTTGTCGGCGTTATCGCCGCGATCTCCGGCACCGCCGGTGTTGCCTAAATCATTGCCGCGCGCCAAGCGCAGCACCGCGTTCAAAAGGCCAAGGCCGGCAACCAGGACCGGCAGGGGCCACAAAAACAAAAGTCCATAAAACAAAATCAATATTGGCAGGCGCGCCTTCCATGCCCTGAAAAAACCATGGACGACGCCCAAACCGAGCAGGAAATACGGCACAATGGCGATCGCTGCAAGGGTTTTACCAACCACGCCCAGCAAACCCGGCAACGAGGACAGCAGCAGCGCCGCCAAAAGGGTCCCGATCCAGGCCATCGGCAGGCGGATATCCGCCAATTCCGGGCTGGCCGCCACGTTGTAGCCGAAGCGTACCAGCAGCCCCTGCGCCAGCACCCCGTTGAAAATCAGGCCCAGGGACCAGGAGACGGC
The DNA here is from genome assembly GCA_964631725.1 of uncultured Rhodospirillaceae bacterium. GTDB lineage: Bacteria > Pseudomonadota > Alphaproteobacteria. Next base: position 28,448 of record CAZVYX010000060.1, read on the forward strand.
AAAAAAGGCCGGCAGGTAATCGACCAGGGCCAACAAAACCTCACGCTGCGCCGGATCGGGAAACTGCTCCGCGAATGGCGCCATCACGGCCTGCAGATAGGCCATCAGACCATCGCCAAAAAGCGTCAACCCGGCCAGACCGACCGCCAGCCCGACGATCGCCATGCCCGACAGCCAGAGCAGCAAATGGCCCGGCGGATACCAATGCACCTGGCCCTGGCCATCCGTCCGGGACAGCAGAGCCTGACGGCATATGACGATGACCGGTATGCCATAGAACGCCGCCTGGACGGCGGCAAAGCCGGCGCCGGCGAACAGTACATTCAGGCCGCCGGCAACCAATACCGCCAGTACCGCGCCACGCACGCCGAGGCCCAGGCCGGCCAGAAACAATGGCAACGGTGCGATATAGGCCAGCAAGATGCCGCCGGCGGCCGGCAGCGAAAGGGCCGCCTGCAGCAGCCCGCTGACCAGACCGGCCGCGATGGCAATCAAATTGTAGTGCAACATTTGTCGTGCAACATGGCTATCGGCCGCCGCTTGTCGCCCGGCGACCAATAACACCGCCCGTCGGGCTATTGCTTGTAAATCAGTATGCTGTCTTGCGCTCTATTGCAGAACGAAGGGCAGCAGCGCCAAGATCCGCGCCCGCTTGATGGCCCGGGCCAGTTCGCGCTGTTTCTTGGCCGAGACAGCGGTAATACGGCTGGGAACGATCTTGCCCCGTTCCGAGAGGTAGCGCTGCAACGTGCGCACGTCCTTGTAGTCGATCTTGGGTGCATTGGCGCCCGAGAATGGGCAGGTCTTGCGCCGGCGGTAAAATGGCCGGCGCACGGGGAGTTGGGAAATTCTGACATCCTGAGCCATTGTCTATTCCTCGGCGCTTGGTTTGTTGTCGGTATCGCCATCGCCGGCGCCGGCGCCGCCTTCGGGGCCGCCGCGCTCCTCACGGCCACGGCCCTCGCGGCCGCCATCGCGGTCCCGGCCGCCATCGCGCCCGCCGCGTCCGCCGCGCCCGCCGCGTGACTGCATCATTACCGAGGGGCCTTCCTCCAGCTCCTCGACGCGCACGGTCATGTAGCGGATGATGTCTTCGTGCAGGCGCATGTTGCGTTCCATTTCCTGCACCGCGTCCGAGGGCGCGTCCAGGTTCATCAACACATAATGGCCCTTGCGGTTTTTCTTGATGCGGTAGGTAAGGCTGCGCACGCCCCAATATTCGCTTTTGGGAACCGATCCGCCATTTTCCGTCACCATCGTGGTGAATTCCTCGGTCATGGCTTCAACTTGCTGGGATGAAACATCCTGGCGCGCGATAAAGACGTTCTCGTATAACGGCATCCTGTCCGTTGCTCCTTCGGTATGGTCGGCGGCGTTCCCGGTGTAAAACAATCTTGGAACACCCTGCGACCGCATTGTCAGTACGGCCGACCGAAAATTGATTGTTCGGATCCATTTGGATCCACTTGTACCTGTCGAATATCCCGCCTTTTCACTCCAGCCGTTCGCGGTGTGGCTTGGCCACGGCAAAACGGCCCGGGCGTCCAGGCAAGGCGCGGCATATATACACATATACCGCACCTGCGCAAGCCGGCTTGACAGCGCAAGGCGACCAGCTATGAAAGGCGGAACGATAGAGCGTAACAGTGAGGGAGGCAGCGATGGCGCGCGCCTTTGTATTTCCAGGTCAGGGTAGTCAGGTCGTGGGCATGGGCAAGGATTTGGCGGATGCCTTGCCGACCGCCCGCCGGGTCTTTGAAGAAGTCGACGAAGCCCTAAGCCAAAATCTTTCCCGGCTGATGTTTGACGGTCCGATCGAGGAATTGACCCTGACCGAGAATGCCCAGCCGGCCCTGATGGCCGTGAGCCTGGCCGTGGTGCGGGTGTTGCGCGATGACGGCGGTTTGGAGTTCGGCAAGCACTGCCAGTTCGTCGCCGGCCATTCCCTGGGTGAATATTCCGCCCTTTGCGCCGCCGATGCCATTCCCCTCGATGTCACGGCGCGGCTGTTGAAAAAGCGCGGCCAGGCGATGCAACAGGCCGTGCCGGTGGGCGTCGGCGCCATGGCCGCCCTGCTGGGCCTTGACTTCGAGACCGCACAGGGCGTTGCCGCCGATGCGGCCGGGGCGCAGGTTTGCGACACTGCCAATGACAATGCGCCGGGCCAGGTCGTGGTCAGCGGCAATGTCGAGGCGGTGGAGCGCGCCGTGGAACTGGCCAAGGAACGGGGCGCGCGGCGGCCCATGCTGTTGCCGGTCAGCGCGCCGTTTCATTGCGCCCTGATGCAACCGGCCGCCGATATCATGGCCGAGGCCTTGGAAGCCGCCCCGCCGACGGCGCCGGCGGTGCCCTTGATCGCCAATGTTTCGGCCGAGGCGGTGTCGGATCCCGACGAAATACGTGACCTGCTGGTGCGTCAGGTGACGGCCATGGTCCGCTGGCGCGAAAGCGTTTTGTATCTGAAGGACCAGGATGTCGACAATCTGGTCGAAATCGGCGCCGGCAAGGTTCTGACCACGATGCTGAAACGCATCGACAAGGAAATTTCCGGCCAAACCATAAACGGGCCGGACGAGATCGAAGCTTTTCTCAAATCCATGTAGTCTTGGTCACCTTGCGTCATCTTAAGGAACGGCAGTCATGTTTGATCTTTCTGGAAAATCAGCCCTTGTCACCGGCGCGTCGGGCGGTATCGGCGGCGCCATAGCGCGGCATCTGCATGGCGCCGGCGCCAATGTTGGGCTTTCGGGCACCAGGGCCGATGCACTGGACGCCTTGGCCGGGGAGCTGGGCGAACGCTGCGCGGTTCTGCCCTGCGATCTGAGCGACGGCGATGCGGTCAGCGCCCTGATCGGCCAGGCGGAGGATGCGCTTGGCGCGGTCGACATCGTCGTCAACAACGCCGGCCTGACCCGGGACAATCTGGCATTGCGCCTCAAGGACGAGGATTGGGAGCAGGTCATGGCCGTCAACCTGACCGCCGCCTTTCGTCTTTCCAAGGCGGCGTTACGGGGCATGATGAAGCGGCGTTGGGGTCGAATCGTCAATATCACGTCGATTGTCGGTGTTACCGGCAACGGTGGGCAGACCAACTACGCCGCTTCCAAGGCCGGCATTATCGGCTTCTCCAAATCATTGGCCCAGGAAGTCGCCTCGCGCAATATCACCGTCAACTGCCTGGCGCCGGGTTTTATCAAGACGCCCATGACCGATGCCCTGGACGAAACACAGCGGGAAAACCTACTCGCGGGCATTCCGGCGGGGCGCCTGGGCGCGGTGGACGATGTCGCCGCCGGCGTCTTGTATCTGGCCAGCGAGGAAGCTTCCTACGTGACCGGCCAGACCCTGCACATCAACGGCGGCATGGCGATGATTTGAAGTCGATGCCCTTGAGTGTCGAATAGGCGCATTCGGGGTCTTGGCCTTTGCCAATGTTCATGCTACCAAGCCTCGCCTTTCCCGGTTGGCAACTGATTCGCCCAGCGTGATAGGGTCAAGGGCAAGGATATGAACAGAATTTCGCAGACTATTTTGCAAACCAGACAGCGCGAAGGAATTAACACATGAGCGAT
>CAZVYX010000061.1:0-31770 GCA_964631725.1 uncultured Rhodospirillaceae bacterium
TGCCGGCCACCAGGCGCGACAGGTCCAACACCCGCACCCCATCCAGGGGCGCGGGCGCATCGGGTCGATAATCCCGTTGGTGCAGTTGCTTCAAAGCGCTGGTCGTCCCGTCTACCGGCCCTTCCAATCAGGCGGGCGCTTCTCCGAGAAGGCCAGGGGCCCTTCGATGAAGTCCAGGCTGTTGCGCATATCGACGACGGACTGGTATTCGCCCATGACGGCTTCGCCCAAGGCGGCATGTTCCAGGCCACGTGCGACCACATCCTTGGACGTGCGGATCGAAACCGGTGAACATTCGGCGATCAATCCGGCCCACCGCTTGGCGCCCTCAAGGGCGCCGCCTTCGGGCACCACTTCCGTGACGAAGCCCAACTCGTAACCTTCCTTGGCCATCACCCGCCGCCCGGTCAAAATCATGCCCATGGCTTGTTTCATCGGTATCTGGCGAGGCAGGCGGTGCAGGCCGCCGCCCAACGCGGCCAGGCCGACGCGGGGCTCGGGCAGGGCGAAAAAGGCATTCTCGGCGGCGATGATGATGTCGCAGGCCAAGGCGATCTCGAAGCCGCCGCCCATGGCGAGGCCGTTGACGGCGGCGATCAGCGGTTTGGACATGTTGAAACGGTCCACCAAACCGGCGAAACCGGAGGCTGGCGGATCGGTTTTCTTGCCTTCCGCCTGCCATTTCAAATCGTTGCCGGCGGAGAACGCCTTGTCGCCGGCGCCGGTGATGATGGCGACCCAGAGATCGGGGTCGCTTTCGAAATCGTTGAAGATTTCATCCAGTTCGAAATGAGACGGCGAATGCAGGGCATTCATCCTCTCGGGTCGATTTAGGGTCACGGTGAGGACATGACCGTCCCGTTCAGCCTTGCAGAATTCAGGCATGGTATTCGTTTCCTTCAATTTTGTTCCGGCGATTTTTTACACTCTGCCGCCATCCTTCCCTAAAATGTTCTTCTTGGCCAGCCGGGGCTTGGGCTGGATGCGAATAAACTGGGAAGGGCAGGGTCATGACGGAGCAAGTGACCCGGGGGAACCGGGAAGGTAAAGCGTCGATAAAGGCATCAGATCTATTTGTCCGTTGTTTGGAGGCGGAGGGCGTCAGCCATATTTTCGGTGTGCCGGGGGAAGAGAACGCCGACATCATGATGTCGCTGATGGACAGTTCCATCGACTTCGTGCTCTGCCGGCACGAGCAGGCGGCCGCCTTCATGGCGGATACTTATGGCCGGCTGACCGGGCGGCCGGGTGTTTGCCTGGCGACACTGGGCCCCGGGGCGACCAATCTGGTGACCGGTGTGGCCGATGCCAATATGGACAGGGCGCCCCTGGTGGCGATCATCGGGCAGGCCTCCACCGCCCGCCTGCACAAGGAAAGCCATCAGAACATGGATGCCATCGCCATGTTTCGGCCCATTTCGAAATGGGCCCACGCCATCGGCAATGCCGGAACCATACCGGAAGTGGTGCGCAAGGCTTTCAAGGTGGCGACGACGGAAAAACCCGGCGCCACGGTGATCGAATTGCCCGAAGATCTGGCCAAGGTGCAATTGTCCGCCACGCCCATGCCGGTCGAAACGACCCGCCGGCCCGCCGCCGATCACAAGGCGGTGGCGCGCGCCGTTGAAGCAATTGCCGCCGCCAAGCGGCCGTTGATCCTGGCCGGCAACGGCGCGGTGCGCAAACGCGCTTCGCAACAACTCCGCCGTCTGGCCCATAAATGCGGCATTGGCGTGGTCAATACCTTCATGGGCAAGGGGGCGGTGGCGCTGGACGATCCCCATTGCCTGTTCACCATCGGCCTGCAGGGACGGGATCATGTCACCGCGGCCTTTGAAGATGCTGATCTGGTGGTCGCCGTCGGCTACGATCTGGTGGAATACGGGCCGGGCTTTTGGAATGCCAAGCGCGATAAGACCATCGTTCATATCGACTTTGAGCCGGCCGAGATCGATACTGATTTTCCTGTCGCCGTGGATGTGGTCGGCGATGTCGCCGATGCCCTGTGGCAGATCAACGAAGTCATGAATGAACGTTTCGAAGGCCAATTGCCGCTTTTCGATATCGCGGATCGGGCCCCGTTGCGCAGCGCCATCGCTGCCGATCTGACGGCGGAGGCGGATGATCCGGCCTTTCCCATGAAGCCGCAGAGCGTCGTCAACGATATGCGCGCTGTATTGGGCAAGCAGGACATCATGTTGTCCGACGTGGGTGCGCACAAGATGTGGGTATCGCGGTATTATCAGTGCTACGAGCCCAATACCTGTCTGATTTCAAACGGTTTCTGTTCCATGGGGTTTGCCTTGCCCGGCGCGATCGGGGCCAAGATCGCGCATCCGGAATGCAAGGTCGGCCTCATCTGTGGCGACGCCGGCTTCCTGATGAATGTCCAGGATCTGGAAACCGCCGTGCGCCGGGGGATCAATTTTGTCTGTGTTATTCTGGTCGACGGCGAATATGGTCTGATAAAGTGGAAGCAGCAAAATCAGTTCGACGGCAGGCATTCCGATCTGGCCTTCGGCAATCCGGATTTTGAGCTGCTGGCCAAATCGTTTGGGATGTGGGGCCGGCATCTCGATGGACCGGGGCAATTGCGCGATGCCCTGGAAGAGGCTTTTGAACAGCCCGGCCCGGCCTTGATCGCCGTGCCGGTGGATTATGGCGAGAACCTGAAGCTGACCCGGCGCCTGGGCAACTTGGTGGAAGCAATCTGAGGAGACGAGACATGGCATTGCGTGATGTGGAAGAAACAGGTCGGGCGGAAGACTTCGCCGGCGAACTAGCGCGGGCCAGCGCGGCGCATGTGCGTGGCCTGATCAGGAAGGGCGAGATCACCGGGCATACCGGCGGCATGGCCTTGGGGCGGATGCAGGGCAACCTGGCGATCCTGCCGGCGGACCTGGCGCTTGATTTCGCCCGCTTCTGCCAGCGCAACCCGAAACCGTGCCCCCTGGTGGGCGTGTCGGAAACCGGTGATCCCATGTTGCCCACATTGGGCGAGGATATCGATATCCGCAGTGATGTCTCTTCCTACAATATCTATCGCGACGGCGAGCTGGCGGACACGGTGACGGATATCAGTGATCTGTGGCGCGATGATCTGGTGACCTTTGTTCTGGGCTGCTCGTTTTCATTCGAGGATGCCTTGCTGGCCGATGGTGTGCCGTTGCGGCATCTGGAAGAGGGCTATCTGGTGCCCATGTACCGCAGCAATATCGCCACCACGCCGGCGGGGCCATTTTCCGGGCCGATCGTACTTTCCATGCGGCCGATGCCCATGTCGGAGGCGATCCGCGCCGTGGAGGTCACGGCCCGCTTCCCCATGATGCACGGTACGCCGCTGCACATCGGCGATCCGTCCGCCATTGGTGTTGATGACATCATGCAGCCCGACTGGGGCGATGTGCCCGTCTTCCGGCCCGGCGAGGTGCCGGTCTTTTGGGCCTGCGGCGTGACACCACAGGCGGCGGTGCGGGCCGCCAAGCCGCCGCTGTGCATTACCCATAAGCCTGGCTCCATGCTGATCACCGATCTGCCCAGCGGGCGTCCGGCCTGAGCGAAAATTACTGTAGAAGGAAACTGAGTATGAAAACCGAGATCATACGGTGCGAAATCGCCGATCATATTGCCGTGGTAACCATGGACAACCCGCCCGTGAACGCCCAGGACCAGCGTTTTCATGAAGAGATGATGCAGGTCTTCGACACCATCTCGGACATGGATGACGTCCGCGTTGCAGTGCTGACGGGCGCGGGCAAGATTTTTTCCGCCGGCGCAAACATCAAGAACAAGGCGGGCGAAGAACGCGGGCCGGGCGATGCCTGGGCCCATAACCGCCGGGCGCGGGAATGTTTCCATTCCATCATGGAATGCCGCAAGCCGGTCATCGGCGCCCTGAACGGCGCGGCCCTGGGTGCGGGTCTGGCGGTTGCGGCCAGTTGCGATATTCTAATCGCCTCGGAAAAGGCCAGCCTGGGCCTGCCGGAAATCGATGTGGGTTTGATGGGCGGCGGGCGGCATGCCATGCGTCTGTTCGGCCATTCCCTGATCCGCCGGGTGATGCTGACCGGCTACCGGGTACCGGGGGATGAGCTGTACCGCCGGGGCATTGTCGAGGCCTGCGTGCCGGCGGAGGAGTTGATGGACGCGGCCATGGACCTGGCACGAAACATCGCGGCGAAAAGCCCGGTGGCTTCGCGGATCGCCAAACACGCCCTCAACACGATCGAGGAAATGAGCCTTCGGGACGGCTACCGGTTCGAACAGAACATGACCTACGATCTGTCGTTCTATGAGGATTCAAAGGAAGCCATGCTGGCCTTCTCCGAAAAACGCGCGCCCAATTTCAAGGGCAGATAGGGAGTAAATCATGCAGCCACCCGCCACGTTCATGGATGCCTATCGCCCCTCGCTCAGGGGCCGACGCCATATGACGTCCGCCGGCCATTATCTTGCGGCGCAGGCCAGTTTCCAGGTGATGGAGGCAGGTGGCAATGCCATCGATGGCGGCGTCGCCGCCGGTATTGCCCTGGGTGTGGTGCAAAGCGAACTGGTCGGTGTCGGCGGCGTGGCGCCGATCATCATCTATTCGGCGGAAGAAGACCGTGTCGTGACAATCTCCGGCCTGGGTACCTGGCCGGCGGCCACGGACCCGGCGTTTTTTGCCCGCGAATATCCCGATAGCGTGCCCGAAGGCATCCTGCGCTGCATCATTCCAGGCGCACCGGCGGCCTGGATCATGGCGCTGGAACGCTATGGCACCATGACCTTTGGCGAGGTGGCGGCGGCATCGATCAAGCTGGCCCGCGACGGTTTCGCCATGTACGCCCTGATGGCGGAGTTGTTGGAGGAGAAGGCCGAAAAATATACTCGTTGGCCGGCAAATTCGGACATCTATCTGCCTGGCGGGCGTTCACCGAAGGTTGGTGAGAATTTCCGCCAGGAAGATTTGGGCCGCACCTTGCAATACATGGCCGATTGCGAGGCGGCGGCGGGCGGTGACCGCGTCAATGGTCTGCGGGCGGCGCGCGATGCCTTCTACAAAGGCGATATCGCGCACAAGATCAGCACCTATCACGAGGAAAATGGCGGCCTGATCCGCATGCAAGACATGGCCAGCTTCGAGGTCGAGGTGGAGGACGCCCTGCGCATCGATGTCGCCGGCACCAAGGTCTATAGCTGCGGGCCGTGGTGTCAGGGACCGATGTTGTTGCAGATCATGCAGTTGCTCCAGGGTCAGAACATGAGCGCCATGGGGCACAATTCGGCCCGCTATATCCATCATGTGACCGAGGCGGTGAAATTGGCGGTGGCGGACCGGGAACGCTGGTATGGCGATCCGCGCTTTGTTGACGTGCCCATGGACATGTTGCTCTCCGATGACTACGCCGCGCAGCGCCGGGCCATGATCGATCCGGAAAAGGCCTGGCCGGAGATGCCGCCGTCGGGCGATCCGGCGGCGCCCCGGCCGGAAGCATCGCCAACACCGCTGACCGCGCTGGATACCTCATATGCTTGCGCCGTTGACGCCAAGGGGAATGTGTTCTCAGCCACGCCGTCCGATACGTCGTCCGATGGACCGGTGATACCGGGGTTGGGTTTCGTGCCGTCCTCGCGGGGATCACAGTCCCGGCCCAATCCGCAACATCCGTCGTCCATCGAGCCCGGCAAGCGGCCCCGCCTGACGCCAAATCCGGCGATCGCCATCCGGCCCGGTGAATGGTCGTTGCCCTTGGGCACACCGGGGGCGGATGTACAATGCCAGGCCATGGCGCAAACCCTGCTGAACATTGACGCCTTCGATATGAACCCGCAGTTGGCGGTGGAGGCGCCCCGGTTTGCCTCCTACTCGTTCCCGCAATCGTTCGCGCCGCATGCCTATCATCCGGGCCTGTTGAAGATGGAAAAGCGGATTGGCGAGGATGTGGGCGGGGAATTGTCGGACATGGGCCACAAGATCGAATGGTGGGGCGATTGGTCATGGCTGGCCGGTTCCATGTGCACGATCCGCCATGATCTGAAGACCGGCTTGTTGGAATCCGGCGCCGATCCGCGCCGGGCCGGGTATGCACTGGGCTGGTAGCTGAATATATGCGCATTACCGATATTCGCGAGGCCACCGCGTCCATTCCCTCGCAAATGAGCAACGCCTATGTCGATTTCTCGCAGATGACAATTTCCGTTGTCGCGGTGGAATGCGACATTGCCCGAAACGGAAAACCGCTCACCGGCTATGGCTTTTGTTCCAACGGCCGTTACGCTCAGGGCGGTATTCTGCGGGAACGTTTGATCCCCCGTATTCAGTCGGCCGAAGCGGCGGATCTGCTGGACGAGAGCGGCCGGAATCTGGATCCGCGCAAGATCCGCAAGGTTATGCTGACGAACGAAAAACCGGGCGGCCACGGCGACCGGGCCGTCGCCGCCAGTGCCGTGGATATGGCGGTCTGGGACCTTGTCGCGAAGGTGGAGGAGAAACCCTTATGGCGGGTCCTGTCGGAGCGCTTCAATGGCGGCAAGCATGACAGACAGGTTCCGGTGTACCCCGGCGGCGGCTATTATTACCCGGGCAAGGGGCTCTCGCGCCTGCGCGAGGAAATGCGCGGCTATCACGATCAGGGCTACAAAGCCGTCAAGATGAAGATTGGCGCCGCGCCCCTGGCCGAGGACCTGACCCGGATCGAGGCCGTAATCGACGAGATTGGCAGCGGTGGCGATCTGGCGGTGGATGCCAACGGCCGATTTGATCTGGAAACCGCGCTGACATACGGCGAAGCCATGCAGGATTACGGCCTGTTTTGGTTTGAAGAACCTGGTGACCCGCTTGATTACACCCTGAATGCCGAATTGGCCGCCGCCTATCCCGGCGCCTTGGCCACCGGCGAAAACTTGTTCTCTCTGCAAGACGCTCGAAACCTGGCCCGGCACGGCGGCATGCGTCCGGATATCGATTGGATGCAGTTTGATCCCGCACTTTGCTACGGGCTGACCGAATATCTCGATATCCTCGAGGCTTTGGAAGGCATGGGCTGGCCCCGGCGGCGGCATGTTCCCCACGGCGGCCATCAACTGGCCCTGGCCATGGCGGCGGGTCTGCAACTGGGCGGATCGGAATCCTATCCCGGTGTCTTCCAGCCCTTTGGCGGGTTTGCCGATGACACGGTGATTGAAGGCGGCATGGCTGAGCCCGGCGCTCACATCGGCATCGGCATGGAGGCGAAATCCGAGATGTTCAAGGAAATTCAACGTTTGGTGGGTGCCTAGCGCGATGATTGATAGCGATCTGTTGAAATCGGAAATCAAGGCGCTGGTGTTTGATCAATACGGCACCATTGTCGATATGCAGGGCGGCCTGACCGAGGCGGTTACGGATTTTCTGCGTGGCAAGGGCTGGGTTGGGGAGGCGCACCGTTTCGTGACCTGGTGGCGGCGGACCCATTTCGAGAATTCCATGATCGATGCCTTGAGCGAGGGGCCGCATACGCCCTACCGCGAAATTGGCCAGCGGGCGGTTTCCTACGTGATGGACCGCTGCGGCTTCAGCTATACCCAGGACGAAGTCCGCTGGCTGGTCAGCGAAATTGAGCGCCTGAAGCCGTTTCCGGATGTGATCGCGGCGTTGGAGCAACTGGCCGGAACTTACAAACTGGCTATTCTGTCCAACGGCGATGTGGATATGCTGGAGGCGGCCAAGCCATACATCGGCTTTCCGTTCGATCATGTTATCTCGGTCCAGGCGGCGGGCTATTTCAAGCCGCACAAGGCGACCTACAAGAAGGCCGCCGAGATCCTTGATATGGCGCCCGGGAATATCCTGTTCGTCGCCAATCATGCCTTTGATTGCATCGGTGCGAAGTCCTGTGGCATACGTACGGCCTTCATTGACCGGCGCAAACGGCCCTTTGGCCACACGCCGCACCAACCGGATTTGCTAGTAAAAGATTTCAAGGAGCTTGCCGATGTCCTCTGCTGACGCCACCACGGATGCCGGGCCGCTGGCCGGATTGCGGGTTATCGATCTGACCCGTGTTCTGTCCGGGCCGTTTTGCACCATGACCCTGGGCGACATGGGGGCGGAGGTGATCAAGGTCGAGCATCCCACGGGCGGTGATGACACCCGCGCCTTCGCACCGCCCTATCAGGGCGATCAGTCGACCTATTTTCTGTCCGTGAACAGGAACAAAAGAAGTGTCACGCTGAACCTGAAGGATGACGCGGCGAAAGAGGTCTTGTGGCAGTTGATCGACACGGCGGATGTTATTGTCGAGAACTTCCGCCCCGGTGCCGCGCAGCGTCTCGGCTTTGGTTACGAGGAGGTCGCGGCCCGGCGCCCGGAGATGATTTACGCCTCGATCTCCGGTTTTGGCGACCGTGGTCCCGATGCCACGCGGCCCGGCTACGATCTGATCGTGCAGGGCGAATCCGGCATGATGAACATCACCGGCGATGCCAATACGCCGCCCTTCAAGATGGGCACGTCGATCGCGGACCTGGTTTCCGGCATGACCCTGGTGCAGGGCATTCTGGTGGCGCTGTACGCCCGCCGCGATACCGGCAAGGGGCAGCACGTCAAGGTCTCCATGCTGGAAGCCCTATCGTCGTTGCTGACCTATCATGCGGGCGGTTATTTCGCGACCGGCGTCTCGTCCGAGCGGCGGGGCAACGCACATCCCTCGATCGTGCCTTACGAGACGTTTCAGGCCGCCGATGGCTGGCTGAACATCGCCGTGGGCAACGATGCCCAGTGGGATACCTTTTGCAAGGCGGTTGACCGCCTGGATCTGCTGGAGCATGAGCTTTATGCCAAGGCGCCGGATCGGGTCACCAACCGGGACCAGCTCATTCCGATTGTTGGCGAGTTGCTGCGGACAAAGACCCGGGACGAGTGGATCGATCTCTTGAGCGGTGTCGGCATTCCCTGTGGTGCGATCAGCACCGTGGGCGAAGCCTGCGAGAGTGAAACCCTGAAGCAACGCGGGATGATCTGGAAAATGCAGCATCCGACCGCCGGTGAAGTCAGCAATATCGCCAATCCCATTGAGCTGACCGGCACGCCCTTCGCCGCACCGGCGCCGCCGCCGATATTGGGCGAACATACCGAAGATGTCTTGACGGATCTGCTAGGTTTTAGCGCCGAGAAGATTGCGGCGCTGAAGGAACAGGGTTCGATCTAAGCCGTCACTCGGCATGACCCAGAACAGCTCTGACTTTGGCGGCCAACTGCGCCTTTCGGAAAGGTTTGGCGATCAACGCCAGATTTTCATCGGTGGTATCGGCAACCAGGGACGGGTGTTCGTTGTAGCCGGACATGTAGAGGACCCTGATATCGGGCCAGGTATCCCGGGCCCGGGTCGCTATGTCGGGCCCGCTATGACCTTTCGGCAGGACGACGTCAGTCAGCAAAAGGTCAATGCGCGGCCGCGATGCCAAGAGTTCGAAGGCCGCCGGACCATCGCTGGCCTCGTATACCTGATAGCCCAAAGACTGCAAGATTTGCGAGGCCAGTTCCAATAGTTCCGGATCGTCTTCCACCAGCAGGATGCTTTCGGTTGCCCCCATGGCGGATTGGGCCGCGACAGGGCCGTCGCCCACCGTATCGCTTCGTTCGTGGCGCGGCAGGTATATCGTAAAGGTCGTGCCGCTGCCGGGCTTGCTTTGAACAGTGATGTGCCCCTCTGATTGTTTCACGAAGCCGTAGACCATGGACAGTCCCAGGCCGGTGCCTTTGCCCTGCTCCTTGGTGGTGAAAAAGGGTTCGAAGACACGCGACAGGATGGTCTCGCTCATGCCGCCACCCGTGTCGGCGATCGTCAGCGTGACATACTCGCCCGCGTCGACATCCCCCTCGGCCGCATCGAAGCCGGCGCCGCCGACCGCAATCGTCAGAACACCTCCGGATACCATTGCATCACGGGCGTTGATGGCAAGGTTCAACAGGGCGGTTTCCATCTGCCCGACGTCTGCTTTGCAGAAAAGCGGTTCCATGGCTGCCGAGATCCTGATCTCGATGGATTCGTCGAGCACCCGGTGCAGCATGTCCGCCACCAGATGCAGATGTTCGTTCAAATCGAATACTTCCGGCGACAACGTCTGCTTTGACGAGAAGGCGAGTAGTCGGTGGACCAGATCGGCGCCGCGATGGGTCGCGGCTATAGCCTTTCCCAACAGCGGCAGGGCATTGTCATTCCGCGACATACCGTCCGCCGCCAGTTCCAAATGACCAAGGGTGACAGCCAGAAGATTATTGAAATCGTGGGCAATGCCGCCCGTCAACTGACCGACGGCCTCCATCTTTTGCGATTGGCGCAACTGTTCCTCGGCCGTCACCAGATCGTGAATATCGGCTGTTTGAACGATCATGCTGCCATCGGGTAAACGTTGGGTACTGCCTTGATGCCAGCGCCCGCGGTGACGAAAGCGCCTCATGCTGCTGGGCAGTTCCAGTTCCTTGAAGCGTTCCGACACCCAGTCCTCCTCACGCCCGATGGCGTCGTCAATACTGCCATGGGCAACATTTTGCCTCACAACGTCGGCATGTTTGATGCCGGCGACAAGGTTCTTTCCCACTGGGCCGAGGAAGTCGCGAAACTGCCCGTTACTATAAATTAGCCGGTCGTCAGCATCCCAAAGCGCGAAGCCTTGGGGCACGAATTCGAGGGCATCGACGAAACGCTCGACCGCGGCGGCGGCGAATTTTCTTTCGCTGATGTCCATGGTCAAGGACTGCACGGCCTGCTGGCCCTGCCAATCCACGACCGTGACCCGGTTTTCAAGCCAGATCGGGGCGCCGTCCTTGCGCAAACCTTGAAACTCGTATGTGTCCGGGGGGCTGCCTCCCTTGAGACGGTCTTCCTTGAATTCCCGCAGCCGCCGCCGGTCCACTTCCGCGATCAGATTGTCATAGGAACTTTGATCAAGCAATTCGGCCACACTGCTATAGCCGAACATCGAGGCGGCCGCCTCATTGGCAAAAACCAGCCGATAATCGATATGGACGATAATTCCCTGGATGGAACCTTCGATTAGGTTACGGAACTGCGCTTCGCTTCTGCCAAGGGCTTGTTGCGCCAACTTTTGCTCGGTGACGTCATCGACGAAACCGAGAACACGTTCGATACCGTCCAACATAACGGTTCGCGCCGTAATCTGTACAATTCTCTCCTTGCCGCCCTTTGTGACGAATGTCAGCTCGAATTTATCGACGTGACCAAGCTCGGCCATGGCATCATAAAATGCCCGGCTTTCCTTGTTGTCTTTCAGGAGCGCCAGATCCTCGGTTGACCTGCCAATGGCATCTTCCCGCTTATGACCCCACGCGGCACACCAGGCGTCATTGGCCTCCAGAATTTTCCTGCTTTCGGGGTCGGTCAGCGCCATGGCGGTGGGGCTTTGCTGGAATACCGTCGACCAGCGCTCTTCCGATTGACGCAGGGCTCGTTCCGCCACCCGAATTTCCGTGATGTCGACCAGGACGCCAACCATTGTTAGGGGGGAATCTTCACCGTTTCCACCGAATACCGTCTTGTAGAAAATGGCTCTGCGGGGGACGCCACCGACCGCCATTGTGGTGTGCTCGTAGACATCCGAGCCATGATTGGCAAACAGAGCCGCGTCGGCGGCCTCATGCGCGCCGGCCCGCTCTGGTTCGATGATTTCGCCGATGCGTTTGCCGACAATCTCTGATTCCGATAGGCCGTAAAAACGTTCGTAGGCCGGATTGCAGCTTAGATATAGGCCCTCTTGGTCCTTGAAGAACATTGGTATGGGTACGGCATTCATCAATGCTTCCAAACGGCTTTGCTGCAGACGTTCGACCGATTGGGATTGGCGTAATTCGGTGATGTCCCGGCGTATATCCATGGTGCCGCCATCGGCGGTTCCATATTGCTTTAGCTGCATCACGCGCCCATCGCTAAAGCGTTGTTCGCTGGCGGGACCCGGATTGCGGCGGCGCGCGATCCGATCTTCTATCCATTCCTTTTCCCGGCCTGCGGCTTCCGCGAACGAAACCACGTCAAGTTGGGCGCGCAATAGATCGCGATAGGGCAAACCGGGCTGCAAGACCGGCGCGATCGAGGGAAAGAGATCCTCAAAAGCGGCGTTGTAATGGGTAACGCGGTCTTCGGCGTCGAAGGCGATGAGAGCCTCCGGCATGGCGTCCACCGCGTCCTCGAGGCTGGTTAACGCCTCAATCAACTGTGCCTTGGTCTTTCGGGCGTGCCGCGATGGCGAACGAGACCGTTTGGACATTGCTTCGTATCCCCGTCACTCACGATTTACCGAATTGTCGAAAAATTGAAGTTCGTGCTCGAATCCTAGCAGCATCCCGATGCCGCGTTCAAATTAGCGGTCGCTAACATCCAGAACCACGGACATGGCACTGTCACCGGCGGCGCAGCCTTGGAATAGGCCGCGTCCACCGCCGTTTATAGCCAGTTCTTCAATCAATTCGACGATCGTGCGCAGACCGGTTGGACCCTGCGGATGACCCCAAATCAGGGAACAGCCATAGTTGTTCATTGCCTGCAGATCGAAGCCGGTCTCACGGTTGAAGACTATATCATTCACGGCAAAGGGATTATGCGATTTCACGGCGTCGATGTCGCCGATCTTCAGGCCCGCATTGTCCAGGGCCCGCTGCGCCGCCTCGACCGGGGCCTGGGGCATGTAGCCCTTCTCGGTGCGCGACTGGCCAAAGCCGAGCACGCGGACGCGGATCGATGGATCGGAGGCATAATTGCGGGCGCCATCCTCGTTGGTGACCAGCAGGCCGACGCCGCCGTCGGCGGGGTGGGTCTGACCACCGAACGTGATCGTACCACCCGCTTTTACCGGTTTCAGCTTCGCCAGCCCCGCCGCGCTTGTCTCCGCGACACCTTCGTCGCCGGCCAATGTCGCGGCGGTCTTGCGGAAACGGCTGTCGGGGACCTCGAAGGGCAGGGTCATATAGCGTTTTTGGAAGGCCCGGTCATTGGCTAGGGCCTCCTGGTACTGCTCATGGCGGCGCAACACCACGTCGTGTTGTTCGTCGCTGCTGATCTGATATTTGGCGGCAACGTTTTCCGCCGTATCGATCATCGCGTTCCTGGCATGGGGATCATGATTGAAATTGTCCATCACTACATCTTCGTGCCCGCCGGTGCCGCCCGGCCCCATGGGGGCGGGGTAATAGACGTGCGGGCCGTTTGAAGTGCGGTCGGTGGTCAGGATCAACGCCGTATCGGCAAGGCCGGCACGGACTTCGTTGCAGGCCGCGGCCAGGGTACGGGCGCCCGTGGCGCAAGCCTGACTGATCGTCGGACCGGCGACCTGCTCCGCCCCCATCATGCCGGTAACCCACGGCAAGCCATAGAATGACTGTTGCTGGGGCACCGTCATGCCCAGGATTCCGTGATCGATATCGGCAAGGGAAATTTCCCGCCGGGCCAGTTCAGCCTTTGCCACATGGGCGGCGAATTCCAGGCTGTGAAGATGGGACAGACTGCCCTGCCAACGGGCAAAGGGCGTGGACCAGTAGGCGCCATAGGGAATTTCCGCAAAATCGGGCATTGGAGGCATGGCGAGGGCTTTCAATATCGGCTGTTCAGGTGGTCCTCGGCCACGATTGACAGGCCGGACGCTTGCCGCCAACCTAGCCCATATTGCCTGGTTTGGGCAGTGGGGATTGGAGGGGCAAAATGAATATCGTCAGGATCGATCGATCGAATAGTGTCTCGGCTGGGGAATGGGAGCAAAGGGTCAAATTGGCGGCGGTGTATCGCGCCTTTGCCTGCATGGGCTGGGATGATCTGATCTACACCCATATTTCGGCGCGGGTGCCGGGACCGGACAGGCATTTTCTGATCAACCCGTTCGGCCTGATGTATGATGAGGTGACGGCTTCCAACCTGGTAAAGATCGACCTGGCAGGCGAGAAGGTCGAGCGCGACGAGCCGCATGAGATCAACTACGCCGGCTACATTATTCATTCCGCCGTGCATGAGGCGCTGGACGACATACATTGCGTGATCCATCTGCATACCGACTGCGGCGTGGCGGTGGCCTCGCAAAAGGATGGCCTGCTACCTCTATCGCAGTTCAATCTGTTTCATTATGGCGGCGTCGGTTATCACGACTATGAAGGCTTGGCGTTGGATGCGGATGAAAAACAGCGCCTGGTGGCTGACTTGGGCGCGCATCGAATGATGATCTTGCGCAACCACGGCACCTTGACCGTGGGCGAAAACATCGAAGAGGCGTTTTTCCATATGTACAATTTGGAACGGGCCTGCAAGATTCAGATCACGGCGCAGGCGGGCGGCACATCAGAATTATCTCTGATCGATGCCGGCACAATGAAGAAATACCAGCGTGACGTTCCCGTGGGCACACGGTATGGCGGCTATGGCGCCCTGGAACTGGCGGCATGGATGCGCAAACTGGATCGGGAACAGCCCGACTATCGGAACTGAAGATTAACAAGAATATGATTTTGGAGGAGTACGGTGATGAGTGAGGCGCGTGTGAATACGGTTAGGTTACAGACCTTGGTCAAGGGGTTTTGGGAATCAGCGGCCCTTATGAGCGGCGTGGAACTGGGGCTATTCACCGCGATTTCGCAAGGCAGGAATACGGTTGAGGACGCTGCCGCCGCCATGGGGATCGAGGCGGAGAACGCCGAACGGCTGATGACCGCGCTTACCGCCATGACAATACTGCAGCGGCAAGGCGACAGCTTTTCCAATGCCGCCGATGTGGAACGTTTCCTGGTCGAGGGCAAGGCCAGCTATGCCGGGCCATGGATGCTGTTCGGCAAGCCGAAATGGAGCGCCTGGGGCGAACTGACGGAGCGTCTGCGTCTGCCCAGGGACTCGCAAAGGGTTCTGGGCATGTATGACGATAGCTTCACGGTTGAAAAGGCCCGGGAATATCACGAAGCGACTTATTCCATCGGCATGGGCGCGGCGAGGTGGTTTCACAAACAGGTCGATCTGACGGGGCGGAAACGGATCATGGATCTGGGTGGCGGTTCGGGTTGCTATTGTATCAATGCCGCCATGAAGTATCCCGAGATCACGGCGGTGGTGCTGGACCTGCCGCCGGTGGTTGTCGTGACCCGTGAATTCATCGCCGAGAATAATGTCTCGGCGCAAGTCACGGCCGAGGCCTGTGATTTTACCGCCGATGCCCTGCCCACCGACGCCGATGTTGCGATCATGGCTTCCAACCTGCCCCAATACAGCCGTGAAATTATCTCCGGTGTCGTGCAACGGGTGTACGATGCACTGTTGCCGGGGGGTGAATTCCATCTGATTGGTGAAATCCTGGACGATGACCGCCGCGGCCCCATTGCGCCCGCCCTTTGGGGGCTATCTGAAGCGGTCAGCAATTCTACCGGTCTGGCGCATTCGGAGTCCGATGTGGCGGGCTATTTGTCCGATGCTGGATTTACGGATGTTACGGCCACGGAATTTATTCCCGGAACCCTAACGCGTGTCACCGGCCATAAGACCGGATAAGCCTGGAGCGCGGCCCGCCCAATCTCGTTCACGAAAGCGTGAGGCAGACGGTTTGGTGTAAAATCAAAATCCTATTCTGCTGGAAAAACGGCAAAATTTTGCCCATCCCGCCTTGAAGGTCGCGTGATCTTGGCATCCCAAGGTGATATTAGAAAAACAGTATAAGCCTTTTGGGATGCGTCTTAACGGAAATGAAGGGGTTTTGGTAAATGCTCGCCGAACCATTGATGCTCTGCGCTCCGTGAGAGACTCGAGAAAGTGCATCAAACAGTTGGTGGTTTGGAGGAAGCAATGTCTAAGTTGTCGTCTAGTCTTGTATGGAAGTTGGTTTTGCCGGTTCCGGTTGCGTTGGCCATGCTCATCGCCGCGGGCTGGTATTTCATACCTCAGTGGACCGCATCAAATGCCATTGAGGCGGCAATAGCCTCCGGTGCCGAGACGGTGCAGCAGTTCAAGGTTATCAGGGGCTACTACACCAAGAATATCATCGCCAAGGTAAAGGCGAATGGCGGGATCAAGCCCGCGATCAAGCATCAGGGCGTGCCGAATACGGTTCCCCTGCCGGCGACGTTTGTTCATGATATTTCGAAAGCTCTCGAGAAACAGGACACCAAGGTGCGCCTATATAGCGCCTACCCGTTCCCAAACCGGGCCGAGCGGAAGCTGGATACATTTCAAACCGAGGCGTGGGCGGCCTTGAACACCAATCCGGATGCAGTTTTCAGCCGCCGGGCGGAAGTTGACGGCAAGGCGGTCATACGGGTTGCCATGGCGGATAAGATGGTGGCTCAGGGCTGCGTCAATTGCCACAACGCCCATCCCAATACGCCGAAAGCAGACTGGAAATTGGACGATGTCCGCGGCGTTCTGGAAGTCGCCATGGTGATCGAGGATCAGTTGGCGGCGGGCCGTGCCCTGGCCAACAAGATTTCGCTTTTTGCCGTTTTGGCGGCTATCGCGGTGGCGCTCCTGACGCTGTTTGGCGCCCGCGCCGTGGCCAAGCCGGTGAAGCAGATGACAAGCGCCATGAAAGGCATCTCCGATGGCGAGCAGGACGTGGAAGTGCCGGCCAAGGAGCGCAAGGACGAGATCGGGCAGATGGCTCATGCCGTCGAGGTCTTCAAGGAAAACGCTATAGAGATGGAGCGCTTGCGCCTGGAAAGGGCCGACGAGATCGAGGCGGCGGAAGAGGAGAAACGTAAAGCGGCCGCGGCCTTGGCCGAAGCCTTCGACACGGAAGTTGGCGGCGTGATCGCCAACGTATCGTCGGCGGCGGACGAGATGAAGTCCTCGGCCCATGAGATGTCGGCTTCGGTGCAGGAGAGCATGCAGCAAAGCAGCGCCGTTGCGGCGGCGGCCGAGCAGGCCAGCGTCAATGTTCAGACGGTTGCCTCGGCGACCGAGGAACTTTCCGCCTCCCTGCAGGAAGTCGGGCGCCAGGTTGTTGAATGCGCCGAAGTCGCCCAGCAGGCGGCGGTGGAAACCGGCCGGACCAATGAAGAGATCAGTGGGCTGTCGGAGTCAGCGGAGAAGATCGGCGATGTGATTTCTCTGATCAATGATATCGCCAGTCAGACCAACCTGCTGGCCCTGAATGCCACGATTGAGGCGGCGCGGGCCGGCGATGCTGGTAAGGGTTTTGCCGTCGTCGCATCGGAGGTGAAGAACCTGGCGTCGCAAACGGCCAGCGCGACCGAGGAAATTTCCGGCCAGATAGCCGGCGTGCAGACGGCGACCGGGAACTTCGTGACCGCGATCGAAAGCGTGACCAATACCATCGACCGGGTCAATGAGATCGCTGCCGCGATTTCGGCGGCCGTCGAGGAACAGAATGCCGCGACGGACGAGATCAGCCGTAACGTGCAGGAAGCCTCGACCGCGGCGGAAGATGTTTCACGCAATATCTCGGCCGTGACCGAAAGCACGACGCGGGTTGGCGGATCGGCGGGCGGCGTGGAAACAGCCGCTGCCGGCATGTCGGATCAATCGAATGCCTTGCGCAATTCCGTCGATGAGTTCCTGGCCAAGGTCCGCGCCGGCTAGCATCTGGCAAATAAATTGAAAGTCTTCTAGGACCCTTCATCCTGCCTGGATGAAGGGCCCTTTCCTTGTTCCCGTCGGTACCGGGAAGGGGGTATCATTGCCCCCGGTACATGCGACGAGGGCGGGCGATGATGGAAGATGCGATCCTGACGGAGGGCGGCATAGCGCTGGTGACCGGGGCCAGCGCGGGAATTGGACGGGCCGTCGCGGCGGCGTTGAGTGCGCGCGGGGTGCGGGTGATATGCGCCGCCCGCCGCCTGCCACGCTTGGAGAAACTGGTTGCGGAACTGCCCAATGCGGCCCTGGCGCTGGAGCTGGATATCGCCGATGGCGAGGCGATTGACGGGCTGTTGCGGGACTTGCCGGAGGAATGGCGGCAGATAGATATTCTGATTAACAATGCCGGCCACGATTTGGGCGGCCGACAGGCCTTTCACACGCGGGATGCCAGCGACATCGCGGCGGTGATCGAGACCAACGTGACGGGCATGATGCGCACCACGCTTGCGATCCTGCCCGGCATGCGGGAGCGGGGCAGGGGCCATATCGTGACCATCGGTTCGGTCAACGGTGTGGAGCCGTCCCATAATCACAGCGTCTACGTCGGTTCGAAATTCGCCGTGCACGGCTTCACCACGAGTTTGCGACAGGAACTGCGAGGCAGCGGCGTGCGTTTAACGGAAATCATGCCGGGATTGGTGCGCACCGAATTCGCGGCTGCCCGCTGGCTTGGAGATGAGGCACGGGCGCAAGAGTTTTACGACCGTTTCGATGCCGCGTTGCTGCCTGAAGACGTCTCCGACGCCGTGCTTTACGCCCTCGATACGCCGCCTCACGTCACCATCAGTGACTTAATTTTGCGCCCAGCATGATTGGAAAAAGGCAATGATGCAGCTACATAGCTCTCCGACTTCACCTTACGTGCGCAAGGTTCGTGTTCTGTTGCTGGAAACCGGCCTGGACGCCCAGGTGGAACAGGCCGTGCGTGCCGTTACGCCGACGACGCCCAATGCGGATCTGAATATCGACAATCCTATCGGCAAGGTGCCGGCGCTGCTGACCGATGACGGCATGGCGCTCTATGACAGCCCGGTGATCTGCGAATATCTCGATAGTCTGCATGATGGGCCCAAGATGTTTCCCGCGCCGGGCGTGGCGCGGTGGCGGGCCCTGCGCCGCCAGGCCCTTGGCGACGGCGTTCTGGATGCCGCTATTCTGGGCCGCTATGAAAGCTCCCTGCGGCCGGCGGAGAAACAATGGCCGGACTGGCTGGAGGCACAGATGGTGAAGGTCGAACGCAGTCTTGATGCCATGCAAGGCGAAGCGGCGGCATTGGCTGACACGGCGGATATCGGCACCATTACTTTTGCCTGCGCCTTGGGCTATCTGGATTTTCGGTATGGCGAGATGGGCTGGCGCTCCGGCAGGCCGGACCTGGCGGATTGGTACGATCGCTTTGCCCAACGTCCCTCCATGCAGGCGACCCGGGCCCCCGATGCCGATCCACTAAAGAGCTAGGATCGTCCCAGGATCTCGGCAAACATGGAAGGATCGACATTGCCACCCGAAAGAACGATGACGGTTATACCCCCGCTCAGATCCAGTTTGCCGGCCAGGGCCGCGGCCAGGGCAACGGCGCCGCCGGGCTCCACGACCAGTTTCAGATGCGTGAAGGCGGCGGCCATGGCTACCGCGACCTCGTCGTCACTGACTGTGAGGCCGCCACTGCAAAGCCGTCGGTTGACCTGAAAGGTAAGCTCACCCGGCTCGGGCGCCAGCAGGGCATCGCAGAAACTGCCGCCGCCGGTTTCATTGCCCTGTCGGGACTGGCTGGCGATGGAGCGCGCGGTGTCGTCAAAGCCCAGGGGTTCGACTGTGTGGACGGCGCTGCCGGGGCAATGATGTTTGACCGCCGTCGCGACGCCTGCCGTCAGCCCGCCGCCGCCGCAAGGCACCAGCACGCGCGTCGGCTCCAGGTTGCGCTCCGCCAATTGTTCGATGATTTCCAGGCCGGTGGTGCCCTGGCCCGCCATGATCAGCCGATCGTCATAGGGGCGGACCATGGCCAGGCCGCGCTCCTCCGCCAGGCGCGCGGCAATGGTTTCACGCGGTTCCTCGCCCCAGCGGTCAAAGGTGACGATCTCCGGGCCCCAGGCCGCGGTGCCCTGCATTTTTACAGTTGGGGCATCTTCCGGCATGAGGATCAGGGCCGGTGCGCCGCAATAATGCGCCGCCGCCGCGACGCCCTGAGCATGATTGCCGGAGGAATAGGCAATCACGCCTTTTTGCCGGGTCGCATCGTCAAGCTGGCTGATATGATTGTAGGCGCCGCGAAACTTAAACGATCCGGTAACTTGCATTGGCTCCGGCTTGAAAAACAGACGCCCACCGGTCCGTTCATTCAAGGCCCTGTTTTCCAGCAGGGGCGTACGCACCGCCACGCCGCGCAGGATCTTCGCGGCGGCCGTAATGTCGCCGTATCCGACGGGGAAATCAGTGTCCGGACTGTCCATGGGTCTCCAAGAATTGGTCGATGGCCGCAATACAGGCCGGTTCCGTCAGTTGCGGCACGTGACCACGATTGGGCAGGGTCAATTGGATCAGATCCGGCTTTTCCCGGGCCATCCGGGCAAAGGTCTCGGCGCTGAGAATATCGGACAGGCCGCCGCGAATGGCCAGCACCGGAATATGCGCCAGGGAATTGAAATAGGGCCAAAAGTCCTCCGGGCTGACACCTTGCGCATTGGCGATCTGGGCAACGGCCGGATCGTAATTCTGCACCAGCATGCCATCTTCCCGCGCGCGGAAAGTCCGCACGGCTTCTTCCCGCCATTGTTCGATTTCCCAGTCGGGATAGGCCGGCGCGAAAAGCTGTTTCAAATGTTCCGCGGCCTGCGCCAGATCCATCGCCGCCGGGGTCTTGCCCGCGTAACCGCTGATGCGTTCAACGCCCGTCGGATCAATCTCCGGGCCGATGTCGTTCAGGATCACGCCGGCCAAGGCCGTGGGCCGCGCGGCGCCAAGCGCCATGGTCAGAATACCCCCAAGGGACGTGCCGATGACGATAACCTTGTGGCAAGCCGCAACGGTTAATAGGTGCCCGATGTCGGACAAATAGGTGGCCGGCTCATAGTTGTCGGGATTTGGGTCATGGGCGGATTCGCCCCGTCCGCGCAGGTCCAGGCACAAGACCCGGCGGCGGGCACTCAAATGCAGGGCCAGTTCGTGGAAGTCGACCGCATTGCGTGTCAGGCCGGCAAGGCAGACCACCGGCGTCCCGGCCGCCAATGGATCGCCATAGTCGCGATAGTAAAGCTCCAGACCGTCCTGGGCCCGAAAACGGCGTTCCTGATATTCCAAGGTCATGTTTCCTGTAGGCCCACGATGGCTGGGAGCGGTTCCAGATTGTCCAGCATGACATCCGGGCTGCCCGGCAGCCGTTCCCGCGCCTGGGCAAAGCGGTTCACCCAGACCACGCGGAAACCGAAATTCGAAGCGGCATGGGCATCCCAGGCATTGGATGACTGGAAACTGATGGCGGAGGCGGCGACACCCAGTTGATCAACAGCCAACTGATAAACCGCTGGTGCCGTCTTGTAGACCCTGATCGGATCGACCGAAATCACCGCATCGAGGGCATCGCCAATGCCCGCGTTGTCCACCGCCGCCGCCAGCATCTTGGGCGAGCCGTTGGACAGGATAGCGGTCTTCATGCCGCCGTCGCGAAGCCGGCGCAGAACAGCGCCGACCTCCGGATAAGCGTCCAGCTTCAGATACAGATCCATCAAGCGTTGGCGCAGGGCATCATCGTCGATTTCCAGCGCCTCCATGGCGAAATCCAGGGCCTCGCCGGTGACCTGCCAGAAATCGGCATATTCTTCCATCAGGCTGCGCAGCCAAGTGTATTGCAACTGCCGGCCCCGCCACAGTTCAGCCAACGGCTGCCACTTATCTCCCAGTTCAGCGGCGCAGTGCTGGGCCGCCGCGTTGACATCGAACAAGGTGCCATAGGCATCAAAGACACAGGCACCGATATTCTCAAGCCGGTTCGCGGTCATGGTCGATCCCCCAATGCTGATGTTCCGAAACCGAGTATCCCATGCAATCAGGCGGGAACAAAGGGCAGGTCTCCGATATGGCCCATTTCGCCATCCCTATTTCGCCATGCCTATGGCGCCGTCCTCTTCCAGTTGCGCGATCCGGGCGCCGTCATATCCCAGTTCACTGAGGATCTCATGGGTCTGGGCTCCGATCGGCTGCGGCGCCAGGCGCAGGCCCGGGCGTTCCCCATCATAGCAGGCGGCATGGGCCACCAAGGTGACCGGTTCGCCGGTTGCCAATTGGCCCTGCAGCAGGTTGCCGTTGTACTGGATCTGAGGGTCGGCCTCGACGGCGTCATAGTCGAGCACGGGTGCGTGCCAGATAGCGTGGCTCTCCAGGCGTTCGCACCAGACCTCGGTACTTTCGCTTTCGATAATGCCCTGGATCAGCGCCGTTATCTCCTCGCGCCGTTCCCAGCCGTCGGCCTCGGTCATTGCCGCCAACTCGGGGCTATCCAGGGCCGTTCCAAGTTCTTCCAGGGTGCAGATCGAGATCGCGACATGTCCATCCGAGGTGCGGTAAAAGCCGTAGGGCGCCTGGTAGAGCCAGCCGCCGATATGGTCCGGCGCCCGCACGCCCTGCTCACGCGGACCGTTCAGGTAGGCGACAATGGATTCCTGTTGCAAATCCAGTGCCGCCGACATCAGGTCGACCTCGACCCGGGCGCCTTCGCCGGTTCTGCCCTGGCGCACCAAGGCGGCCAGTATGGCGCCCGAGAAGAGCACTGCGCCGTGATGGTCAGCCGCCGAGACACCGACCGGCGTCGGCGGCGCGGAGACGCTGCCCGTGATCATCGCCAGGCCCGACCGCGCCTGTATCAGCAGATCCTGGCCCGGGCGCGTGGCATAAGGGCCGCTCGAACCCCAGCCGGAGGCCGAGGCAAATATCAGGCGCGGGTTGGCCGCCCGGGCCTGTTCGCAACCGAGGCCAAGGCGGTCCATGATGCCGGGGCGGAAATTCTCCATCACCACGTCGGCATCCCCCATCAGCGTAAGCGCGATGTCGCGGCCGGCCTCCGACTTCAGATCAAGCGCGATGCTGCGCTTGTTCCGATTGGCGACCAGAAAGGCGACGCTTTCGCCGCCAACATAAGTATTGCCGCCACCCCATTGGCGTTGAAAGGCGCCGCCGATCGGTTCGATCATGATGACGTCGGCCCCAAGGTCCGCCAGATTCTGCGCCGCCAGCGGACCCAGCATGAAATGGTTGAAACTGACAATCTTGACGCCGTCGAGCATGCCCATGACGAAACTCCTCCTATACTATGTAACGTCCGGCCATTGTTGCTATCCGGCGCACGACTGCAAGCGATAGCCAACGGATATTGTTGGTTTTTTCACGCTAAACCGTCTCGGCGGCAGCGGTTGATCTCCCGCCTGCGGGACATTGCGGGCTAATGGGTCCCTACTGCGACGGCACGCCGTTGCGGTGCAAATCCTCCAACAGGGATAATTTGGCGGTTCTGGGATTAATCCGCCAGCGGTAGACCTGCAAATTCTCGAGCACCCGCTGCACATAGTTGCGCGTTTCCGAGATGGGAATGGCTTCCACCCAATCGATGGGATCGACGGCGCCTTTTCGCGGATCGCCATTTTTGCGCAGCCACCGCCGCACCCTTTTGGGACCGGCATTATAAGCCGCCAAGGCCATGATGTAGGAGCCGCGATAGGCTTTGATCAACTGTCCCAGGTAGGCTCCGCCGAGGCGCATGTTGTAGCGGCCGTCGAACAATTTATCCTGGCGATACCGAATATTCAGGCTCTTCGCCACTTTCCGCGCCGTGCGCGGCAACAACTGCATCAGACCCTTGGCCGAGGCCGATGATACGGCCTTGGGATTGAACTCGCTTTCCTGGCGCGCCACCGCATGGGCCAGGGCGGCTTCGATGGGCATTGACGGCAGCGCTGATAGCACCGGGTAACCGGTACGGGGCAGCAGAGTGCCGGCGCGCAGGGACAGCTTGGCCGATCGTACCGCCAGGGCCGGTTGCCCCAGGCCCTGGCCAAGATGGGCCGCCAGAACCCGGCCACTGGGGTCCGCCGCGCTGCGCGTTAGATGCAAAATGAAGGGGCGCAAATGATCCTCCTGCTTCAACTCCAACAGGATGCGGGTCAGGCGGACCAGTTCCCGTTCCTTGAATGCCTTCATCGCCGCCTTGCTGGGCATCGGCTCGCGCGGCATGCGCCATTCCGCCTCGGGTCCCAGTGCCTGGATCGCCAGTTGGCCATAGTAGGTGGAGGGATGGCCGGCCGCGGCCTGGTACCATTTCTTGCCGTCTTCCTCCCGCTTCAGGGCCATGCTGGCGCGTCCGGCCCAATAGGCGGCGCGGGCCAGGCTGACGGGAAATTTTACATTGTTGTGCAGGGCCGCGAAATGGCGCAGCGCGGTCTCGCCATCGTGGAGAAAACGCAGGGCAATCCAGCCGGACAGCCATTCCGCCTGGGCATAGCTGAAATGGCCCGCCAATTGGCCATGATTTTCCGCCAGCCGGTAGGCCAGCGCCGCGTCCCCCTCGCGCAAGGCGCCACGGGCCTGGATATGCCGCTCCAGCCACCATTTCTCCGGCCGGGGCCCCAGATGGGATGGCGGATTCAGCAGGATCTCGCGGGCCGTCTTATCCAGGTTCTGACGCCGCCGCCAGCGCAGCCGCTCGTAGGCCAGGCCGCCGTCGCCCAAAAGATCCTCCGGCACGGCCCGGATTTTGCTGTCCACCCCCGGGCCACGCACCATCAGGCTTTCCCGCGCTTCCGCCAGCTTGCGGTATTCCTTGGGCACCACGGTGTAGAGCCGCCGGGCGGAATAGCGATGGCCCCGCCACAACAGATGATCCAGGCGCGCGATATGGTCCGCCATATTGAATACGGCGCGATGGCGCCGGTAGATCGACCGGGACTGACGGCGGGCGAAAACATTGTTGATCCAGGCGTAGCGCAACCATTGCAGACCGTCTTCCTTCATGCCGTTGGCCAGCATCGCTTCCGCCAGGCGAATTTGGCCGGGGCCGGAGACGGGCCGGTGCAGGCTGAACCAGTTCATGGCGGTCTGATCGTCAACGCGGCTTTTCTCCATGGCTTCCTCGGCCCGGCGGATCAGCCGTTCGCGCGACGGCCAGGCCGGGTTGGCGTCAAGAAAGGCGCCAATCTCCGCAAAGCTGGCCCGATTGCCCGGCTCGCGGTAATTCATCCAGCGCAGGGCCTTGGCGGGCAGGGGGTCCGTGGCCTTGCGCGCCAGACGGAGGGCGGCGGGCCAATTCCTCTTGTTGGCGGCCTTGAAGGCCTTGCGGTAATGGGCCCGGTCTTCATGCGAAAGCAGATTATTGGCCAACTGCGCCCGCGCACCCTGGCCAGCCGGCAGACTCAAGGCGGCGGCGGTCAGGGCCAGGGCCCAAACAGGCGCCGGTCTGACAACCAACATCCGGACCGCCGCCACTGGCACCGTCCGGACGATTTTGCGAATTGTACTAAAGGACCTAATTAGCTGTTCTCGCTGCTTGCCCCCTTGGCGGGGAAAGGGTTAAGTTCGCGGCACTTACATCAGAATAGTATTTCCCTAGGAGAGAGCCATGTTCAAGGGGTCAATTGTTGCGCTTATCACGCCGTTCTGCGAAGGCCAAGTGGATGAAGAGGCGCTGCGCAAACTTGTCGACTGGCATGTTGAGCAGGGCACCCATGGCATCGTGCCCTGCGGCACCACGGGTGAAAGCCCGACCTTGTCCCATGAAGAGCATGGCAAGGTGGTCGAAATTGTCGTGGATCAGGCGGCCGGGCGGCTGCCGATCATTGCCGGTGCCGGTTCGAACAACACGGCCGAGGCGGTGGCGCTGACCCAGCATGCCCAGGCGGCAGGCGCGGATGCGGTGCTGCATGTGGCGGGCTACTACAACCGGCCAAATCAAGAGGGGCTGTATCAGCATTTCAAGGCCCTGCACGATGCTTCCGACATTCCCATTATCATCTACAACATCCCCCCGCGCGCAATCGTGGATATCTTGCCGGAGACGATGTCCCGAATGGCCGAGTTGCCCCGTATCGTTGGGGTCAAGGATGCCACCGGCGATGTCGCCCGTGTCAGCCGCGAACGGCTGTTGTTGGGTGACGACTTCTGCCACCTCTCAGGCGAGGACGGTACAGCGTTGGCCTACAACTCGCAAGGCGGCCATGGCTGCATTTCGGTGAGCGCCAATGTGGCGCCGGCGCTATGTTCGGAATTCCAGACCGCCTGCCTCGAAGGCGACTATGGCAAGGCCCTGGTCCTGCATGACCGCCTGATGCCCCTGCATGTGGCCCTGTTTCTCGAACCCAGCCCGGCCGGCGCCAAGTATGCCGCCTGGCGCCTTGGCCTATGCGAGGCGGAGGCGCGTTTGCCGGTGGTGCCGCTGACGGAGGGAACGGCGGAGAAGATTGACGTTGCCCTGCGCCACGTGGGCCTTTTGAATTGACGAGATGACCCGCGCGGTTGCCGAAAACAGAAAGGCCCGTCACAGCTATTTCATCGATGATACGCTGGAGGCGGGCCTTATCCTGACCGGGACGGAGGTTAAATCCCTGCGTGCCGGACAGGCGAGCATTGGCGAGTCCTATGCGGTTGAGCGCGACAACGGTCTGTTCCTGATCAATTCGCATATTCCGGAATACAAGGCGGGCAACCGAAATAATCACGAGCCGCTGCGGCCGAGGCAATTGCTGTTGCATAAGCGCGAGATCGAAAAGCTGCGCAACGCCATTGCCCGCACCGGCATTACCATCGTGCCGCTGAAGCTGTATTTCAACGAACGCGGCATCGCCAAGGTGCTGTTGGGTATCGCCAAGGGCAAGAAACAGCACGACAAACGGGCGACCCAGAAGGACCGGGACTGGAAACGCGACCAGGCCCGTCTGATGCGCGATAGGGGTTAGCGTTGCTCTCCGGGCCCCGTGCCGCCGCCAGTGATGCGGACTAGCTGAACCATTCCGCGCGATCCTTGGCGAAAAGCCCCTGCACATAGTCCAACACCGCGCGCGTGCGGGCGATTTGGTTGGTTTCCTCGTGCGACACCAGCCAGATCGGAATGTCCATGTCCAATTCTACCGGTACCGGAATCAACTCCGGAAAAATCTTTGGCGTATAGTGGGGAAACAGGCCGATGCCGTAACCCGCCTGCACCGCCCATTGATAACAAATCGACGAATTTGTCCGGTACATGACATGTTCATGGCGCGCCACGATCTCGCGCCAGGGCTGCAGATGGGCCGTGGCGAGGGCCGTGTGATCGACGATGCGATGGTTCAGGATCTGGGCAAAGGTTTGCGGCAGGCCAAAAATCGCCTCGTAGGCGCGCACGGCATAGAGACCAAAGCTCATATTGCCAACCCGTTGGCCGACCAATTGCGGTTCATTCGGCGGTAACAGGCGGATGGCGATGTCGGCCTCGCGGCTCGATAGGTCGGCCTGCTCGTTACCGGCTTGGATTTCGATAAGGATACCGGGGCTGCCCAGTTGAAATTCAGCCATGCGCGGCGTCAGCCAACCGGCGGCCAGGCCCTCGGTGGCGGCGATCTTGACGACGCCCGTCAGTTCGCCGTCAATGCCGCCGAAACGCCGCTCAATCGTGTCCACGGCGCGCTGTATGGGCGCGGCGCATTCGGCGATGCCGCGCGCCGCCGGCGTTGGCTGCATGCCGCGTCCGTGGCGATCGAATAGTTTTGCCCCCAGCTTTTGTTCCATTGCCGCGATGCGCCGGCTGACGGTTGACTGGTCGGTTCGCAGGCGTTCGCAGGCGCGGGTGAAACTGCCCATTTCGTAGACGGCAAGAAAGAAGCGAAGGTCGTCCCAATCGCGAATTTCATTTTGTAACATGCGTATTTGCATAAGACGCTTGCAGGATCGTCTATATCATTTTGCCGCGTGATTTCGTCTGATAGTACGAACGTAAACAGAAATGGGCAAGATTTAGCCATGAGAGTGGGAATTCAAGGTGATACCCGTGCCCGACCAGGTTTGAAAGCCTGGTTGGGAAGTCCGTCTTCACGAACCGCATTATGCGTTTCTGCAACAATGTATGTTGCCTACGCGTTCGCACACGGGGCCTGGGACAATTTCGTTCTGGTTGGGCTGGCCCTCTTCATCGCCGGATTTTTGGCCTCGTTCGCCAATTTATCGAATGCCGTAGCCGATTGGGCCAACAACAAAACGGCAATGATTACGGTTGGCCGGCTGGCCCGTTTCGCGGTGCAACTGGCGTTCAATCTGGTCGGCTTGGGGCTGCTCTACCACGGCGGCGTCCTGCTGCCGGAAGGTGTGGCCACGGTTGGCGGCGTCATAGGTGCGGCCGTGCTGACGACCCTGGCCTCACAGGGCGCGCAATATTTCGGTGTGTTTCTGTTTCAGCGCCGTATTGGCGATCTGCACCAGAATGTGTTGTTGGGCATTTCGGCGACCATCGCACTGACCGCATTCGGCACGGCCGGCCTGCCGGTGGCGCGGGAAGCGTTCCTGGTGGTCGGGATTGGTTTCGGCGCCGTCATTTTCGGCCTTGGCCTGTTGTCCGATCTGCGCGCGGTGTGGCATCCGAAGGGCGGGGTTGGCATTTTTCTGGGCACCTTCAATCCCTTCCACGAGAGCCATTTGCGTTTGATCCGGGAGGCCATGGCGCAGCGCGGATTGGAAAAGGTGATCGTTCATCCAACCGTTGTGCCGTGGCTGCATGAACGGGCCCTGGAACGCGGCGAGATCAGGGTGGCCGGGATCGAAGACGGCTACGCGGTCTACGAGACGACGGAAAAAGCCGACATCAACGCGGACTATTTCCCCACCGATAGCCGTTTTCTACCACCGGAGACACGCCATCATCTGATCGAACTGGCGATTGAGGAGGCCGGTCTGTCGGATTGTGTAGAAGCGGCCTTTCTGCCTGAAATCTATGGCAAATCAGGTTTTCAAGGGGTGATCAGGGAGATCCGGCGCAAGCACCCGGGCAAGGCCCTGCACGGCATCCATGGCAGTGATTTCGGCGGCATGCATGCCCGTCTGATCATGGATGAATGCGGTTGGATCTACCCTGTCCCGTTCCTGCGCCGCGATGCCGTCTCGGCCTCGGCGATCCGTGCCGGTGCGTTGGATATGACTGCCGCGCCGGTCGCCTCCGTGCTCAGGCAAATCAGCGACGGCGCGCAAGAAGTCACGGTTCATATCGATGCGGCGCAGACCGATCATCGCTTCACCAACCAGGGAGGGTATCTTGTACCGGCACATTGAACAGAACAGCGGCCTGACCACGAAAGTCGTCAGCTCGGCCGAAGAACTAATGCAGGTCTTTGCCGTACGGGCGGCGGTCTATATGGCCGAACAGGAATGCCCCTATGAAGAGGAGTTCGACGGCAACGATTATTGCGGCACCCATATCCTGGGCCTGGTGGATGGTAAACCGGCGGGCTGTGTCCGTATCCGCTGGTTCGCCGGCTTCGCCAAGGCGGAACGCATGACGGTGCTGAAACCGTTTCGCGGCACGGGCATCGGCGACCTGATCGCCAAGCGCGCCTTCGAACATGTAAGCCGCAAGGGCTACCGGCGGTACTATGTGCATGCCCAACGGCGTCTGGTGCGACATTGGGAAAAATACGGCATGCGGCCGACTTCCAACAGGATTTTCAATTTTTCCGACCATGAATATGTCGCCATGGTGCTGGAACTCGAACCGCCCGAGGACGCAATCACCGAAGAAACCGATCCCATGATACTGCTGCGGCCGGAGGATGACTTTGATCATCCCGGCATCCTTGAACGCTCCGCCGAGCGCCCGGCCACCAACCCGATTGGCTAAGACTCATGAATGCATTAACACATCCGCTTCCCGTCAATCCAACGCCGATACTGCTGGCGATTGACATTCAACAGGAATACATCTCCAAGGGCCGACCCTATTATTTGGATGGTATCGAGCCGGCACTGGACAACTGTCATCGCGTCCTGGACCACGCCAGGCAAAATCGCTGGCCCGTGAT
Source organism: uncultured Rhodospirillaceae bacterium (assembly GCA_964631725.1). Lineage (GTDB taxonomy): Bacteria > Pseudomonadota > Alphaproteobacteria. The sequence goes on from CAZVYX010000061.1 coordinate 29,618, forward strand.
CCATATGCGGCACCTCCAGGACAGTCATCTCTTCAACGAGGAACTGCCGTTTTCCCGCTTCATCGAGGGGTTCGAGCCGCTGGCGCACGAGATGGTTTTTACCAAGCACCTCTTTTCCTGCTTCAGCAACGCCGAGTTCGAAGCCCTGATGGACACCACGCGGCATCATCCGGTCTACGTGATGGGGTTCGATGCGCAGATGTGTTGTCTGTCCACGGTGGTTGATGCCATGCATCGCGGCTTGCGGTTGAACTTCATTGGCGATGCATCGTTGGGCCGCGCGACCTCGCTTGGCGACGAGCGGCAATCATACGAATGGACAAAGGAAATTCTGGCGGTTTATGCCGACATTGTCGATACGGAGACGGTCATTGGTCCGGCTTCGGCGTATGAAGATATGCCGCGGCAAAAAGTGGCGGCACGGCGATGACCAGCATGGAACAGCAATTTGCGACCAGAGCCCGGGTCCGGCATGAAACCCCTATCGAAGAGGCAACAACCCGTCTCGACGGCGACCCGATTAGTGCCGCGTTGGAAAAGCTTGAGGCTGAAGCCAGACGGTCCGGCTGGACAATGCTGGCATTGCTGATAGGTGTCGCGGCGCTGGAGGCAAAAAGCCTGGAGGAAAGAAGCCTGACACAGAAAGTTTAGAGGGCCGGAGACTCGGGCTGAGGCATCTGAAATGGCGAAGACAATCCTCATTGTCGAAGACAATGCGCTGAACATGAAGCTGTTCGACGACGTCCTGCGCGCGCACGGCTACAGCACGGTTCTGTCCAGCGACGGCCACGATATCGTGGAAATTGCCTGCCGCAACAATGCCGACCTGATCGTGATGGATGTACAGTTGCCCGAACGCTCCGGCCTTGAGCTGACCAAGATGGTGAAATCGGATGCGCGGCTCAGGAACCTGCCCGTTCTCGCCGTTACCGCCTTCGCCGCCCAACTGAATGAACGGCAGCTGAAAGAGGCCGGCTGCGATGGCTGTATTGCCAAACCGATTTCAATCCCCGATTTTCTGGGCACCGTGGCCAGTTATCTCGCGTAGCCCCGGCCGCCCAAGGGATCACGATCGGCTTCAGTCCAGATCCTTCCGGATGGCGGCGAAGACGTCGTTGAACATTTCCGGCGTCAGGCGCCGGGTATTGGTGTTGTAGCGGGAGCAGTGATAGCTGTCGTACAGGGTCCTGCCATTGCCCAGATCATGGCGGGCGCCATGCTTGAACGGATAGGCGGCCCGGCGCCGTTCAAGGGTTGTCAGAAGACTGTCATGGGCGATCCGCCCCAGGGCGAGGATCGCGTGCGGCGCCGGCGGTTGCGCCAATTGCGCCACCAGAAACCGGCGGCAGGTCTTGATTTCGCTGCCCACTGGCTTGTTTTGCGGCGGCACGCAGCGCACCGCGTTGGTGATCCGGCAATCCAGCAGGGTCAGTCCGTCATCGGCGCGACGGTCATAGGTGCCGGCGGAGAAACCATGTTCGGCCAAAGTCTGGTACAGCAGATCGCCGGCAAAATCGCCGGTAAAGGGCCGCGCCGTCCGGTTCGCGCCCGATAGCCCTGGGGCCAGACCGACGATCAGCAGGCGGGCCTTGGGGTCGCCGAAACTGGCAACCGCGCCATTGAACCAGTCAGGCTGTTTTGCCTGGCTTTCCCGGCGAAAATCAACCAGACGTGGACAAAGGCCGCAATCGGTGGGCGGATCCGCCAGTTGGCCGTTGGCCATCAGGCGGTTTGGCTCTCGCCGTCATCATAGTCGGCGTAGTCATCATCTTCGTCATAGTCGCCATAGGCATCGTCGGAATAGTCGTCATTTTGACCTTGCGCCGCCGGAGCCTCCACGGATTTCTTGCTGGTTGCCGCTGGCACGGCCTGGCGGTTGCCGGTGCGCGAGATCTCGGGGATCAATTTTTCCAGTTCCAGAAAAACATCCGCCTGGCGCCGCAATTCGTCCGCCGCCATGGGCGGCGACGACCGTACCGTCGAGACGACCGTTACCCGCTTACCCCGGCGCTGCACCGCCTCCACCAACCGGCGAAAATCGCCATCGCCGGAAAAAACATACAGATGATCAAGGGTGTCCGCCATCTCCAGCATATCAACGGCGAGTTCGATATCCATGTTGCCCTTGATCTTGCGCCGGCCCGTGGCATCGG
>CAZVYX010000062.1:0-30982 GCA_964631725.1 uncultured Rhodospirillaceae bacterium
AGGATGGCGGAAATTTCCGCGGCGCGCAGATCCATTACTCAACTCCCCTCATGGCAAATCTGAGATTTTGAATTTTCGTTCGCAGGGATGAATCGACCATGCGAGAACCGACCTTGACGACCATGCCGCCTAGGATTCGTTCATCCACTGCTGTTTCAACTTGTACTTCGGTTTTCATTGACGCGGCCAATTCGGCCTTGATCTTGGCCAATTGCTCATCATTGAGGCTTTGCGCCGAGGTGACCTCGGCCACAACTTCGCCGCGATGGGCGGCCAGCAGGCTGCGAAACGCACGCGCCATGTCGCGCAGGGCGAACAGGCGGCGGTTCTGCGCCACGACGGCGACAAAATTGGCGACCATTTCAGTTGCGCCGGCCCGTTCCATGACGGCGGCCATGCCCTTGCCCTGGTCCTCGGCGGCGATCACCGGGCTGCGCAAAAGGCGCTCCAGATCGTCTGACTGTTCAATCATGTTACCCAGATCGGAGACATCTGATGCCACCTGATCCAGCACACCGTTATCGCGCGCAAGTTCAAACAGGGCGGTAGCGTACCGTCCTGCGATGCCGGATACGACGCTTGCTTCGGCTGACACGTTCGCGGGGTCCTCTTTGCGAAAAGCTATCGCGGAAAGAAATCTGTTTGCTGGCAGGACCTAGGCGCTGAGTTAACCCTGGTCTAAGTCCTTGAATTCATGTGCGGAAACTTACGGCAGGTTGCCCTCTCCGACAGCCCTATCGTAAGACGCGGCGTTTCGTAGCATAGCCTCTTCGTCCTGGCAAGCGGGTAGGCGTTCCCTCGGGCGCTTCAAGGTGTCGCAGATGGCCAAACATTGCCTAAATCACGCCGCGTTTTGCAAGCGCGCCGCGCTCATCCGAGCCCAGGCCCAGGCGTTCGCCATAGACCAGATCGTTCCAATCGCCCAGCCTGGGGCCCAAATCGTTGATCGCGCCGGGCGTGCCGGACAACCTGGGCAGGACGTCTGGCACCACCACCTCACCCAACAGGGCGTGCTGGATGCGATGCAGAGTGCCGCGTGCGTCGAACTGCGGATCGGCGAAAATATCGGCGATGGAATTGATCGGGGCGCAGGGAACTTCGCCCTGTTCGCAGATCGCCACGATTTCGGCGCTGGGATTCGCCGTGGTAAAGGCGCTGACCACGCCGTCGATCAGGGCCCGGTCGCGGACCCTTTCGGCGGTGGTGGCGTGGCTTGCCGCCAGATCCGGGCGGTCTAGAACATTGCGCGCCATGCGGGCCCAGATCTTGTCCGAAGTGCAGGCAATGGCGACCCAGCCGCCGTCCTTGGTGGGAAAATGGCCATGGGGGCAGACGTTGCGGGTGCCCAGGCCCTCGCGCTCCCGCACCGTGCCATGGCGGGCATAGGCGGGCGCCAGTTCGTCCAGCACCCGAAAGATGCTTTCGAACAAGGCCACATCGACGGTCTGCCCCTGTCCCGTTTGCTCGACGCTGCGCAGGGCCATCAGGACACCGACGGCGCCGAACAGACCGGAGATATAGTCGGCCAGGGAGGTGGAACCGGGCGTCACCGGCGCCTCGCCCGGCATGCCGGCCAGATAGGTCAGGCCGCCGACGGCGTGCGCGATACGGGCAAAGCCGGGGCGGTCCCGGTATGGGCCGTCCTGGCCATAGCCGGTGACCTGCAACAGCACCAGCCGTGGATTGATGGCGCGGAGGACGTCATAGCCCAGGCCCCATTTCTCCAAGGTGCCGGGGCGGAAGTTCTCGCAGACCACGTCCGTGTCCTTGACCAGGCGCTTGAACAATTCGGCACCATCGGGATCTTTCAGGTTCAGGGTGATGGAATGCTTGTTCCGGGCCTCGCTCAACCAGGCCAGGCTGCTGTCGGGCATGTCCGTTGCCGTGCCGAACTGGCGCATGGGGTCGCCGCCGCCCGGCTGCTCCACCTTGATGACCTCGGCGCCGAACTCCCCAAGGATCGCCGCCGCGAACGGGGCGGCCAGGAATGTTGCCAGGTCAAGCACCTTCACGCCGTCCATGGGTCCGGGCGGGTTCATTATTTTAGGACATCCGGATTGATGACATTGATCGGGTTGCCGGCGGCATAGGCGACGATCTGATCGAATATGTCGGTGAACTGAATTTCATATTCGTCGCGCGTGACGTAGCCGATGTGCGGCGTGCAGATCACATTATCCCTGTTGAACAGGGGGTGCGCGGCATCCCGCACGGGTTCCTCCTCGTAGACATCCACCGCCGCCATGCCGGGCCGTCCCGCATCAAGGGCGGCAACCAGCGCGCCCGGTTCGATCAAGGGCGCGCGGGAGGTGTTGACCAGCAGGGCCGTCGGCTTCATCGCGGCCAGATCCGCCGCCGTGACGACGCCGCGTGTCGAATCGTAAAGCCTGATGTGCAGGGACAGCACATCAGAGGCGGCGAAAAACGCCTCCCGGCTTTCCGGCACCTCGTAGCCGTCGGCCCGGGCCCGTTCGCGGGAGCCTTCGCTGGCCCAGATCAGGATATTCATACCGAAAGCGCGGCCGTATTCCGCGACGGCGCCGCCGATGCGGCCATAGCCGTAAATGCCAAGGGTCTTGCCCCGCAGGGTATGGCCCACCCCGATCTGCCATTCGCCCGCCCGCAGCGCCGCCATCTGTTGCGGGATCTGCCGCATCGCCGCCATGATCAGGGCCCAGGTCATTTCCGCCGTGGCAAAGGACGGCGTGCCGGCATGCTGATCGGAGGAGACAATGATGCTCTGCTTGGTGCAGGTTTCCACATCGATATGGGGATAGACGCTGCGCTGGCTGATCAGCTTCAGTTTCGGCAGACGCTGCAACAGCGGCGTGCGGATTTTCGTCCGCTCGCGGATCAGCACCAGGGCCTCGGTCTCCGCCAGGCGTTCGGCCAGGGCGTCTACGTCCTGTACGTGATCGTTCCAGATCGTAACGTCGTGGCCGTCCAGCTTGGCGAAGCAGGGCAGGGAGCGCAGGGTGTCGAAATAGTCATCCAGAATTGTGATCTTCATGGCCGCGCCCCCGCATCTTCCGATTTCTACTTTATCCCCGCCGCCCTGACCTGCTTGACCGAGGCTTTGACGAGCGGAATTTCGTCATCCGTCAGGGGCTTCATATACGCTTTTCGGGCCAGGGCCGCCTCGATATAGGGTGCCAGCTCGACATCCTTGGCGGCCTGCTTGGCGGCCTGTTTCGCCTTGAAACGCGGCTGCACCTCGGCGCCAAACAGTTCCAGGGATTCGCAGATTTCCGAATGGGGGTTGTTGCCGGCCTGCTGCAGCAGGATGATCTGGTCCACCCCGGCTTCCTCGAACTCGGCGATATGGTTGGACAGGTCGTCCGGCGTGCCGATACCCGAGACATGAGTGCGGGTCCGCTGGATTGTCGCGATCAGATCCTCCGCCGTGGTGCCGTGCTGGGCGATATAGTCGGCCCAAATCGTGGTCCGTCCCGGCACCGTGTCGCCGGCCACCAGGGCATGCATGGCATAGCCGAAGAATTCGAAATTCAATTGGCCCCGGCGGATCGCCTCTTCGCGGTCATTGTGCAGGGAAAAGTTCGAGACGATGGCGATGTTGGCATTGACGCTGTGGCCGATGGGCACGCATTGCTCGCTCTTGATGATGCCGTAATAGATGTCGGCCCAGGTTTTCGCCTCTTCCCGGTCCAGGAAAGAAAACGCCAGGGCGCCGATGCCCAGGGAGGCCGCAATCTTGATGGTGTCGCGGTTGGTGCAGGCCATCCACATGGGCGGATGGGGCGTCTGCAATGGTTTTGGCAGCACGTTGCGGCAGGGCATGGAGAAGTGCTCGCCCTCGAAACCGGGATAGGGCGTCATCACCATCATGTTGGCGATCTGCTCGGCTGATTCGATGGCCATGGCGCGTTTTTCTTTCGCCGGGATGCCGAAGCCGCCCAGTTCCAGCCGCGTCGCACCCTCGCCGATGCCGAAGTCAACCCGGCCGTTGGAGACCAGATCCAGCGTCGCCAACCCTTCCGCCGTGCGGGCCGGGTGATTGTAGTTCGGGATGACCTGACGAATGCCGTGGCCTAGGCGAATATCCCTGGTCATTCCCGCAGCGGCGGCAAGGAAGACCTCCGGTGCGGAGCAATGGGAGTATTCGTCGAGAAAATGGTGTTCCACCGCCCAGGCATGATCGATGCCCAGCTTGTCCGCCAGCACGATCTGTTCCAGGGCTTCCTGAAACAGCCGATGTTCCGCACCTTCGGTCCAGGGTTTGGGCAGTTGCAGTTCGTAAAAGACGCCGAATTTCATGCTATCGTTTCCCCATTGCTGTGAGCGGGTCGCGGCTTCTGTCCCCATGCCCGCCATGCTCGATGCTTTGCGGTAATAGAATAGCAAATCGCCCGGCCGGGGCAAATTTGATGGGATGACGCATGGCGGATGATTTTTGGGCCTGGGCCGAGGCTTTGCCGAAAGTGGAATTACACCTACACCTGGAAGGGGCCATTCCCCTGCCGGCGCTCTGGCAACTGATGGAGAAGTATGGCGGTGATGCAAGCGTGGGGCAGGAGGCGGATTTGCGCCAGCGTCTCACCTACAAGGATTTCCCGGATTTCATCGCCGCCTGGATCTGGAAGAACGGCTTCATCCGTTCCTACGATGATTTCACCTTCATCGCCGAGGCGGTGGCGCGGGATCTGGCGCGCCAGAACATCAAATATGCGGAAGTATTTTTCTCGCCCACGCGCTTCGTCGATCAGGGCCTCCAGCCCCAGGGCCTGGCCAGGGCCATCCGCCTTGGGCTTGACCGGGTAGAGGAAACGGAAATAAGGCTGATCGCCGATCTGGTCCGCGACCACGGCCCGGAACAGGCGGTCGAGACCCTGGCGGAGATCGAGGGTGTTTTGGACCAGGGCATCATCGGCATCGGCATTGGCGGCTCCGAGCATCTGTTTCCACCCGAGCCCTTCGCGCCTGTGTACGAGGCGGCCCGGGGGCTTGGTTTGCGCACTTCGGCCCATGCCGGCGAGGCGGCGGGGCCGGAGTCCGTGCGCGGCGCGGTCGAGGCCCTCAATGTCGACCGCATCGGCCACGGCATCGCCGCGCGTCAGGATCCGGGCGTCATGGCCCTGTTGGCGGAGCGGCAAATTCCGATCGAGCTATGCCCGCTGTCGAACGTTGCCACCGGCTCCCTGGCCAAAATAGAGGATCATCCGGTACGGGCGTTCTGGGATGCGGGCCTGATGCTGACGGTGAATACGGATGATCCCGGCATGTTTCACAATTCCATGGCCGATGAACTCGCCGTGCTGCATGACGTCTTCGGCTTCAGCCCCGACGCGATCAAGACCTTCATCCTGAACGGCATCGAAGCCTCCTGGCAGACCACGGACCGCAAGGCAGCCATGGTTCAGGCTTTCCAGGACGATCCGGCCTGGCGGGCCTGAAGTTGACGCGCACGGCTGGCCAATCCGTCGGCTCAGCACCCCTTGGCCCTGGATGCCCGGATCAAGTCCGGGCATGACAGCTGGGGAGAACTCAGTGCAGGGAAACCCAGGCCGCGACGGCGGCCCGGCGCCCCTGCGCCGCCCACGCGGAGCGGTGCGCCCCACAACTTCTGGGGCGCACAAGCGTGAGCGAAAAAGTCCTAGAACGCGATGACGTTGCGGGCGACTTCGCCGGTCCGCAGATCATCCATGGCGCCGTTGATATCTTCCAGCTTGATGCGGCCGGAGATCATCTCGTCCAGCTTCAGATCGCCGCGCAGATAGAATTCCACCAGCCGGGGCATATCGACCCGGAAATGGTTCGAACCCATGGACGAACCCTGGATCTTCTTCTCGCGCAGGAAGTCGGGGCCGTGCAGTTCCACGTTGGTGCCCACCGGTACCATGCCGATGATCGTCGCCGTGCCGCCCCGGCGCAGGGCCCTAAAGGACTGCTCCGCCGTTTCCTTCAGGCCCACCGCCTCGAAGGAATATTCCACGCCGCCGTCGGTCAACGAGCGGATCTGTTTGACCACATCGCCGTCGGCGGGATTGACCACGTCGGTGGCGCCGAATTCCTTGGCCAGGTTCAGTTTTGAGCCGATCATGTCGATCGCGATGATCTGACCCGCACCGGCGATCTTGGCGCCGTTGATGGCGGATAGGCCGATGCCGCCGCAGCCGAATACGGCGACGGTCGATCCCGGCGGCACCTTGGCGGTGTGGAACACGGCGCCGACACCGGTCATCACGCCGCAGCCGATCAGGGCGGCGCGGTCGAGGGGCATATCCTCGCGCACCTTCACGACGGAATGTTCGTGGGTCAGGATCATTTCGGCATAGGAGGACAGGTTGGCGAACTGGCCCACCACCTCGCCGTTCTGGCTCAGGCGCTGCTGGCCGTCGCGCGCCCGTTGCACCATGGGGCTTTCGCACAGGGTCATGCGCCCGGTCAGGCAAAACTCGCACTCGCCGCAAAAGGTCGAGAGGCAGGTAATGACATGATCGCCCGGCTTCACATAGGTCACATCCTCGCCCACCGCCTCGACGACGCCGGCGCTCTCATGGCCCAGCACACAGGGGCAGGGGATGGGATACAGCCCCTCGATGAAATGCAGATCACTGTGGCAGACGCCGGCGAATGCGGTGCGGATCAGAACCTCGCGCCGGGCCGGTTTGTCGATTTCAATTTCCTCGATGGTCAGGGGCTCATGCGCCGCCCGCATCACCGCAGCTTTCGCTTTCATGGATTACTCCTCCCAATATCAAAACCGTGTTGGCCCGACTGTATCCCGGACCAAGGCGGATGTGCCAGTGGTATTCCACGGATAGTGCGATCGGTGAGACTAGGCAGGCGTTTTGACGGGCAAGGCATCGGGCGCATGACCCTTTTGCCTTCAAGAAATGGATCGTGTCACCATCCCGCCACCAGTCGTTCCGGACGGGAAGCTCGTCCGAATGCCGCAACAATTAAGTAAGATGTCCCCTGAACTTCCCACTAATCGTATCGAAACCATTCCCCACTCAAATCTTAGTCCACGATCAGCCCGTGCTTTGGAAGAAGGTCGCGGAGTACGTATGTGCGGTGCAAGGAGGCGGCCTGGTAAAAACGCCACACAGGCGTATCCACGGCGACTTGGTAGCTTTCCTGTTCGTCTAACGCCGCCCACTGATCATTCCAGGAAACGCCCTCGTACGCGGGAATCTCCTCGCCAGGTTCGCCAAATACCGAACCCTCCCTTGCTGCAGCCTGCCCTGCCTCGATGCGCGCCTCTTTGTCCCCTTGAACGGCCAAAACATCTAGGACCCGTCGCGAAATATCATCGAAAGCGCGTGCATCCCCGCTACCGAAATCGGCACGGCGAGCTATCGCGAACCGCCGGAACATATCGTGGAGCGCCCGGCAACCACGGAGAAACGTAATGGCATTGTTGCGGACACTGCTGATACCACCAATACCGGCATCGGCGCGCTCGTAGTCAAAGCTCCAAACCAGATAGGGCCGATCCGGATAGGTAGCGACAGACCCATGCCCGAGCGCACCGGAAGCTTCCTCGCCAAGCCAACTGACGATGTTGGCAATCAAACCGCCATGCTCGCCCTCTCTTTCAAAAAAATCGACTGCTTTTGCGGAAACATAAGTGCGCATTTTCTGAGTAAGATCGGCGACTGTGCCCTCAATATTTTCGACTTCCTCGTGGAATTTAAAGCTGCCGTTGTCCACTTTGTTGCCACGGGAGCTAACGCCGGAAAATCCATAATGGGAGAATGTATCCGCATAAACATGAGCGGTGATCCCTATCAGGGCCGGGCCGAAAGCCCTATCCGCCAGACCGAGATGGTGATCGCGCATCTCCTGGGCGATCTCGCTATCCATCCGGCATTTAAGTTGTTCCGTATACCCGTCTCCAACATTACCCGGCAGGAAATGAAATGGCACCCACACCTGCCTTTGGTCGTTCTCGTCGAGGTTCGCGCCATCCACCGTATGATGGGCAGTGGCTTCCACATCGATCCGAGAGCCATCGCGGAAAGCGACATGGCTTGCCGCTGTATTGTCGTCAACGAACTGAGCGCATGTCGCAACCATCTTGGCCGTGTCAGCGTTTAAACCAGCTGCACGAGCCATGGCGTAAGTGCCGTAGTAATGCATGTCCAACTGCATGAGACCCTCCTAATTCAAACCCGCTCCTACATTCAATTGAGATTACTCCGCGACAAATCATTAACAAAACGAGCGGCAAAACTTACCGCATACATATTGCCTTCAATCAACAAAATTTTTCTCGTTTAAATTGCGTGCTCGCATACGGATTTGGCTAACCCGGCTTTGACGGACAGTTCAATTGAGTACCATTGCTCGACTGTAGGGCGGCCAAGGTTACTGCCAGGCCGCTACTCCGCCGCTTGCGCCAGCTCAGGCGCCTTCGAGGCGCCCATCCATTTTTGGAAGACCGGCGTGGTGGGCGGCTCCAACGTGGTGTCGGTCTTGCAGCGGGCTTTCAGTTCCTCCACCGTGCCGCCGAAATCGAACAGGTCCACATCGCCCCGCTCCGCCGCCATTCTTCGGCGCAGATCGTCGGTGTCGCGCTGCTCGACGCCGAAATCGGCGGCCAGCATGACGCCGTAGCGTCTCGCACCCTCGATGGTAATCAGGCCGCGCTGGGCATCCAATGATACCTGTGCTGGGTCGCGTTGCAATGGATCGCCCCAGCCGCCGCCGCCCCAGGTGTTGAAATAGAGGATATCGCCCGTCTCCACATGGATGCGGTCGCATTTGGACTCCATCCACTCCTCGCTACCGTCGGCGCGCACCATTAGTTTCGTACTGCGGGCGCCGGGCAGGCCGCCGTTGACGCCCCAGGGGTGGGTCAGCCAGCGGTCGTCATGGATCGAGATATGGCCGGGTTCGAGGAACATATAGCCCATGGACAAACCATTGCCGCCCCGGTGCAGGCCCGGCCCGCCGCTATCGGCAATGGTTTCGTACTGTACGATGCGCAGGGGGAAATAGGCCTCGAGGAATTCGTTCGGCACGTTGGTGAAGGCGGGCCACAGGGAATGGCCATCCGCACCGTCGCCGGCCGGCCGGCCCGGTATGCCGCCGAAGCCGATCTGGTAGAGCTGGTACCACTCACCATTCTTGTCGTAGCCCGAGTACATGAAGTGGGGGCTGTCGGAGAAACCGGCGGCGCACAGCGCATCCGGCGAACCCTGGCCCAGCAAGCCGCTCATGATATCGAAAATCCGGCCCAACAGATGCGTCCGGCAGCTCAGGGCGGCCGGGCGGATCGGCTTCAATATGGTGCCGCGCGGGATGCGCACCTCGACCAGATCGTAGAAGCCGTCGTTGAACAGGATTTGCGGGTCGAACAGATTGATGAAGAAGGCGCCCAGGAACATCTTGAACATCTCTTCATTGAGCAGGAAGTTCACGGAAGAGATCGATTGCGGATCCGTGCCCTCGAAATCGAAGATCGCCATGTCGCCTTCCCGCCACAGGGTGCAGGCGATTTTGTAGGGGCCCATGCCGACGCCGTCGTCGTCGATATAATCCTCGAAGTACTGTTTCGTCTCGGGCACCACCTGTTTCAGAATGGCGCCCATGGCGCGCTTGTTACGCTCCAGCATCTCGTCCATGGCGGTGACGAATTCATCGACGCCGAAACGCTCGCAGTTCTCGACGACGCGCCGCTCGGCCATGCGCAGAGCCGCGATGATGGCGTTGAAGTCGGAGCGGTTCCATTCCGGCAGACGGCAATTGCGCAGGATCAGTTCGAGAATTTCCTCGTTCAACTGGCCCTTGCGGTAGATCTTGATGGGCGGGATCTGCACGCCTTCCTCGAACAACTGCCCGGCGTCGGTGGGCAGGCTGCCGGGCACCTTGCCGCCGATATCGGTCATATGGCCGAACATCGCACCCCAGGCGACGATGCGGCCGTCGATATAGATCGGCATCATGGTCAGCCAGTCGTTCAGATGGCTGATCGCGCCATTGCAGGAGTAGGGATCGTTGGTCAGAAAGACATCGCCCTCCTCGATCGTGCCGTCATAGCCTTCCTGGAAGCCATGGAAGAAGGAGCCGAATTGCCCCACCACCATCTTGCCGCCCGGATTGGCGATCATGGGAAAGGCGTCGTGCTGCTCCCGGATGCCCGGCGACATGGCGGTGCGGAACAACACCGCGTCCATCTCGTCGCGGGCATTGCGCAGGGCGTTCTCGACAATATCCAGGGTGATCGGGTCGAGATCGACCTTGCGGAACGGCGTGTTGTTGGTTTGGATGATTTGTGCTGGCATGACGTTACCCTCTCCCGGCTATACCGGACGGATCAGAATGTTGCCCACCGGGTCGATCTCGCCTTCATGGCCGGGCAAAATCAACGTGGTGGAGTCCATTTCGGTGACGATGGCGGGGCCGGAAATGCGGTTGCCCGCCAGTAACAGGCCGCGGTCGTATATCTTGGCCGGCTGGTCGCGGCCATCGACATAAATGCTGGTGTCCATATACGCGGCGGCGGCGGCGTCGCTGCTTCCCGTGGGCAGGGTCTCCGCCTTGGCCGAGCTTTCCCGGCCCTGCACCAGGGCGCGCAGGTTATAGAGCTCATGGCCGGTTTCCAGGGCGAAGGTGAACATCTGTTCGTGCATGGCGTTGAAGCGCCGGCCGGCATCGGCCAGTCCGCCGGCGCCAAATTCCTCGGGCGTCATGTCCACGGTCAATTGCATGGCCTGGCCGGCATAGCGCAGGTCGATCTGGTACAACGCCGTCTGGTCGCTCCGGGCGACGCCCTCGTGATCCAGGGCGCCGGCGGCGATCTCCGCCAATTCCTCCAAAATGCCCCGGACCTCGCCATCCGAGGTGTCCTCAAACTTGCGCACAAAGGTGCGGGAGGCCTCGTCGCGCACACGCGTTGTGGCATCGCCATAGGCGCATAGGACGCCGGGCCCGGGCGGGATCAGCACCGGCCAGCTACCCATCAATTTGCCCAGGGCGTTGGCGTGCAACGGGCCGGCGCCGCCAAAGCCGACCAAGGCGAAATCCCGGGGGTCGTAACCCTGCTCGACCGAGACCAGGCGCAGGGCGCCGAACATGTTCTCGTTGACGATGTTGATGATGCCCTCGGCGGTTTCCTTCAGGCCCAGGCCCATGGCCTTGGCGACCTTGTCCATGGCCCGTTCGGCGGCGGCATAGTCAAGCTGCATATCGCCGCCCAGCTTAGCGCCAGAGGGCAGATAGCCCAGCACCACGTTGGCATCGGTGACGGTCGGCTCCTCGCCGCCGGCGCCATAGGCGGCGGGCCCAGGCTCGGCCCCCGCGCTTTGCGGGCCGACGCGCAGGGCCTTGGTCAGTTCCGGGACATAGGCGATGGAGCCGCCGCCCGCACCAACGGTGCGCACATCGATGGACGAGGCGCGCACGGTAACGTCCGCGACGCGGGTTTCGCGCCGGGTCCGCGCCACGCCATCCTCGATCAAGGCAACATCGGTGGAGGTGCCGCCCATGTCGAAAGTCAAAAGGTTCTCGTGGCCGGCCTGCTTGGCGATCCAGATGGCGCCGGTCACGCCGCCCGCCGGCCCGCTCATCAACAGATTGACCGGCGCCTCCTTGGCCGCATCGGCCGAGGCCAGGCCGCCGTCGGAGCGCAGGATATGCAGTTGCACGCCGTTCATGCGGCTGTTCAACTCCGCCTCCAGGCTCTCGATATATTTCGAAACCACGGGCCGGATGTAGGAATTGACCACCGTGGTTTCGGCCCGCTCGTATTCATACATTTCCGGTATCACTTCCGAGGAGATGGAGACCGGAATGCCTGGCATGACCTGTTCCGCGATGGCGCGGATGCGCTGTTCGTGGGCACCGTTGGCATAAGCGTTGACCAGCGAAACCGTCAACGCCTCGACGCCGCTGCCTTTGAGGCGGGAGATTTCCTCGGCCATGGCGGCTTCATCCAGGGACTCGACAACTTCGCCCAGGGCGCTCATGCGTTCGTTGGCCTCGATGGTCAACTCCAGGGGCGCAAGGGGATCGCGCTTGTTGAAAATAACCCAGCCGCCCAGGCCGCCCGGCACGTAGGAGCGGGCGATCTGCAAAACCTGTTTGTAGCCCTTGGTGGTGATCAGGCCGACCAGGGCGCCGTTGCCGGTCAGCACCGTGTTGGTGGCGACGGTTGTGCCGTGCATGACCCGGCCGATGGCCGGCGGCTCAATGCCCGCCTGTTGGCAAATTCGTTCGATACCGTTCAAGACGCCGCGCGAGGAATCCTCCGGCGTCGAGGGCACCTTGGCGGTGAAGGCGTGGCCGCTGCCTTCGTCGATCAGCAAAAGGTCGGTGAAGGTACCGCCCACATCAACACCAAGGCGATAGCCGCCGGTGCTTGCCGTGCGCCGGGGCGCGGGTGTGGGCTTGCTGACCGTTCGGGGCGCCGGTGCGCTGGCGGGCGCGCGTGCCTCGACCGGCGTTTCCCGGCGGGCCTGGGGCGCTGGCGCCGGCGATGGTGGCGAATATGCCGGCGTGCTGGGCGGCGTGACCTGGGGCGGGGCCACCTGGGGCGGCGCAATGGTCGGCGCTGGCGCAATGGTGGGGGGTGGTGCGATTACGGGCGGTTGCGATATCCGTGTTGAGGCCGCCGCGCGCGGGCCGGTTCGGCCGCCGTTGCCCTGATCGCCGGAGGCGCGCAGTTTGTCTTCCAACTGTCCCATGTCCTGTTTCAGGTCGGACAGTTGCTCCGTGAACCAATCGCTTGGCCCCTTACCGTCTGTTGCCATCTGGCATCCCTTTGTTGCAAGCCCCATTTAGCGCTGGCCGGGGGCGCCCCATCCGCCCGAAAGAAGGTGTTTAGTCTAATACGAGAATGCGGCTTGGGTATAGGCCTGCCGGCTGCTAAATCATGTCCAATTGTTGGTTGCCGGCGGGAGGCGCGGATTTACATGTTGGGACGCTATGAAATCGAGGGCGATGCCGCGCGGGCCTTCGCGGTGCTGCGCCAGGGGGGCATCGCCATTTTGCCCATGGACGTGGGCTATTCCCTGATCGGCGGCTCGGAAGCGGCCCTCGCCCGCATATTCGAGACCAAGGGCCGGGCCGCCTCGAAACTGAATGCCATGATCGGCGACCAGGCGGTGCATGAGGCCATCCACAAGGTGGATCAGCGGGCCCATGACGTGATCCAGGCCATAACAGTGGACGCGGACCTGCCCCTGGGCGTGATTGCCGAATGCCAACCCTCTCATCCGTTGCTTCAGGCCATCAGCCTGGATGGTAGCAGCAAGGACGGCACGATCTGTCTGCTGATGAATGCCGGGCCGTTTCATGGTGCAATTTCCCGCCTCAGCCTGGCGGCGGGCCATCCGTTGTTCGGTTCCTCCGCCAACCGCTCGCTCCAGGGTACCAAGTTTCGCGTCGAGGACATGGAGCCGGAGATTACCGCCATCGCCGACATCATCATCGACCATGGCCTGCGCAAATATCATCCCTATAAGGCATCCTCCACACTGCTGGATGTGCGGGATATGAGCGTGGTGCGTTATGGCGCCTGCTTCGATTTGATCGCCGATATTCTGCGCCGCCGTTTCGACATCGAATTGCCGGCCCAGCCGGACTAGACCATTTCGATATTCATCGAATTGCGGGTGGGTAGTTCAAATTCGAAAATAGACTAGGTCCGCCAAAAGCCTTCCTTGTCGATGTGATGCAGGGCGTCCATTTCCGCCCTGGTGGGCGGCGGCGTCTCGGTCACGTCGGGCATGGATTTTAGTTCCCAGCCGGTATTTTGCACCACTTCCTCCAAGGTATGGCCGGGATGGATCGAGGCCAGATGGAATTCGTTCGTGGGGCCATGGGGTTTCAGAATGGCCCGGTCGGTGATCAACACGGCGGGTCCGCCGCCGGGCAGGCCCGCTTTTTCGCGGGCATCGCCACCGTCCAGGAAGCCGGGCGAGGTAACAAAATCGACCTTCTCCACCAGGCGGTGTTTCTGATGGTTGATGATGATCACCAGGCGTTCCGCCATGGCCGCGATGTCCGGCGCGCCGCCTGATCCCGGCAGCTTCACTTTCGGATCGTCGATATCGCCGATGTAGGACGTGTTGATATTGCCGAACTTGTCCACTTCCGCACCGCCGATGAAGCCGGCATGTACCCGCCCGCCACTCAATAGCCCCATGATCTGGATCAGCCCCGTGGTCCAGGCCGCGCCCAACTGATTGGGGCCGTCGCACATGGTGTAAAGCATGCCGTCGGCGGGTTCGTAGCGCGCGACGCCGCTTTCGAACAGGCCGACCGCGTTGGGCGCATGGGTCAGCCGGGCCACGCCATAGGCGGTGATGGGCAGGCGCATGCCGACGAAGATGCGTTCGCCGTCGGCGATCTGCCGGGCGGCGGCGATGATCATCAATTCCTGGGTTGAATATTCGTGCATGAAGATCCTGCTCCCCTACTCAGTCGCGTAGTTGGCGGGCGCTGAAGGAACATCGCCCAGGATGCGCAGTTCTTCCAACTGGCCGCCCAGCTTGGCGCGATAGGCCGCGTGGTCGGGCAGATCGCGGATCCATTCATCGCACCAGCGGTCGAAGTCGCCAGGCTCGCGGGTCTCTTTGTGATAATGGTGAAAGAAGGCATTGTCCCGCTGCCATCGGCCGATCAGGGGCGCCGGGTGACAGGCCGCGGGCACGTGACAGACCGCATCGACGCCAAAACCGGGGATCAAGACCCGGCTGGGGTCCGAAGCGATCACCTCCGGCTCGACAATCTCGTCGGCCAGCACAATGATTTTGTCGGCCGCGATGGAGGCTTCCTGGGTCAGGCCGGTCGAGCCCCAAATATGGGAATTGCCGAATTTGTCCGCCCGCTGCACCACCAGGAAGGCCACGTCGGGCTTCAGGGCTGGGACCAGCGCCACCGGTTCGCCGGTAAAGGGATCCTTGTCCAGCCTGATGTTCTTGTTGGATTTCAGAATATCCGAACCCAGGATGGTTTTCACCGGCACGTAGGGCAGTCCATAGGCCCCGGCGAAGAACGCCATGCCGATGGTGAAGTTTGAATAGTCGTTGATCTTGATCGGATGCGGCAGGCCCTGTTCGGCGGCCCGGCGGAAGTTGTGCCCCATGCCGCCCGAGACATTGCCGACCCAGGCGCCGGTCACCTCGCCGACGCAACCTGCCCCAATCAGCATATCCGTGGACATATCCGAGATTGGCGCGATCATGTTCAGATCCCGCCGGCCCTGGCGGATCAACTCGTGGGTCGCGGCAAACGGCACCGCGTTCTCCAAGGCCGCGCCCAGGACGATCTTGGCACCATCGGGAACCAGATCGGCAATGGCCTCGGACAGACCTGTCAGTTTGTGATGATTGATGGTTCTCTCCCCGGCCTCGGAAATTCAGCGATGATCATAGTCTATGATGGCTTGGCGCCAATACATAAGCATGAAGATGGTCGAGGCCGTGGCCAAGGTCCTTAGGCGGCGGAGAGAAGGATTCGTTCCCTTGGAAAACGGATGAACACAGTGGTGCCCTTACCGGGTTCGCTGACGATATCGAGCCGTCCGCCGTGCAATTTGACGAGCCGGTTGGTGATATAAAGACCAAGACCAACACCCTCATGGGACCTGGACGCCGCATCATGCACTTGGGTAAAAGGCTCCAGCATGCGCAGAATGTCCTCTTCGGGTATGCCCTCGCCCGAATCCGATATTTCGATCGTCAGCCCGCCGGTATCCTCCTGATAGGTCTTGATCAGAACATCACTTTCGGCTGGAGAGAATTTGAGGGCATTGCCAAGCAGATTGATGATGATCTGCCTTACCCTGGTTGCGTCGCCCCGCAACAATGGCAGATCCGGGGCAAGTTGGGACTTCAGATCGATCCCGGCGCGCTCTGAACGTCTGGAGAGCACGCTGAGGCAGTTCGTCACCAGGAAATTGGTGTCGATTTCCTCGTCGGTGATTTCGATTTCCCGTGATTCGATGGCGGAGATGTCCAGCACCTCGTCGATAATTCTTAGCAGATGATGTCCGGAATTTTGAATATCGTCGCTGTATTCGGTGTATTTCGGATTTCCGACGGGTCCCAGCAGTTCTCCCTTCAGGACTTCCGAAAAACCGATGATGGCGTTCAGCGGCGTCCGTAATTCGTGGCTCATATTGGCCAGAAACTGCGATTTGGCTTCGCTGGCGATCCGTGCCTCGTTCAGTGCGCCTTGCAAGCGCCGGCGTTGCCTGCGCCATGCCGCGGCCATCATATATAGCCCAATGGACATCAGGGCCATGCAAGCCATCAGCCCGAGGTATTGCACCAATGGCAGGTTTTCCAACGGGATTTGGTAGGCCGGGCGCAGATCAAGGGTGTCCAGAATATAAAGGAGCGAAAGCGAGGCGACGATCAAGGCACTGATCGCGATTGTTATTCGCCTCCGTTCAAAACCGCTGCCCATGACGAGGAAGCCGAACAACAAGGGAAGTGCCGGGGACGACAGGCCGTTGGTCAGCGTGGCGAAGGCGGTGACCAACGAAATGCCGATCAGGCATGTCAGGATGATCGAGGTGGAGACCCATGCGGTCTGGCGCAGGAACAGGGCGCCGGCAAAGGGGCCGGACGCACCAGCCAGCAACAGGGTGTATTCCAGTGGAGCCAGATTTTCCCGCATAGCGAAATAGCCGACGATCGCTGCAATCGAGATAATGCCGGTGATCAGAAAGGATCTAACCACCGCCTGGCATAGATGGGTAAAACGCTCGTTCTCATGCGCCTGGGGCGGTACGAAAAAGTCGATGGCCTGGCGCCAGGACAGAACAATAATATGTTTGGTTTTTCGCCCGTTCATGGTTCGCAATGATGTCGCCTAATCCCCAAACGCCGCCCCTGAGAAACAGCCGAATTCTCTCGATTCACTAGGATTACCATGGGGAATGTTCCAAATCCATTAATGCGGCGCGAAAGTCGGCCATGCCAAACGATTGTGCATCCAACGCGCCGTGGTGAACGGGATGAGTGTCGCAAACAGTCAATGGTGCGGCAGTTGAGCGATGCGGGTGCTAAGTGCTTATCAACGGTACGACATTAGCGGCGAATTCTTCCATTCGATCGAGCATTGCGTTCAAATCGTTGTCCACCAAATTAACGACCATTGATCCGGTTCCGGCCTCGGCGAAGGCGTTGATATCACCCGCCCGTTGCTCGGCCGTGCCGGTCATGATCAGGCGGCCGCCGTCCTGATGTTGCTGCTCCCGGGCTGAATGGAAGGCGCAGTTGTAGGCCAGGCCGATGGAGGCCGGGTCCCGGCCCGCTTCTTCCGCCAGGCCGTGCAGGCGTTCGACCCGCGCCGTGTAGGCCGCCAGGGTATCCATGCGGAATTTCGGGTTGGAGCCGAAGGGATACCAGATATCTCCCAGGGCTACCGTGCGGCGCAGGGCAGGGGCGCTTTCGCCGCCGATCCAGATCGGTGGATGGGGGCTTTGCACCGGTTTCGGGTCCATGCCGATCTTGTCAAATTTGACGAATTTGCCGTCATAGACGGGGCGATCTTCGGTCCAGATGGTCTTGATGGCCGCGAGATATTCGTTGGTCACCTGACCCCGGGCCGCGAAGGGCGGCAGACCCAGGGCCTCGAACTCCTCGCGCATCCAGCCGGCACCGCAGCCGAAATTGATGCGTCCGACGGTCAGTTGGTCCAGGGTGGCGAGGGACTTCGCCATGAACAGGGGGTTGCGGTGAGGTACCACTGTGACGGAGGTCAGCAGCTTGATCTTGGATGTGATCCCGGCCAGCCAGGACAGCAGGGTGAACTGCTCCATGCATTCAACGCTGCCGCCCTCGGACCATGGAAAATCGCCGTCCTCGGAATAGGGATAGGTGGAGCCGATTTCAGTTGGCACCACGATGTGGTCCGAAACCGTCAAATAGCTGTAGCCCAGCGTTTCGGCCCGTTCCGCCAAGGTGCGAATGCTTGCGGCGTTCGCCAATGGTCCGCGTATGGGTGCGCTAAGTCCGAATTCCATGGTTTTTCCCCGTCTGATAATCCCGATGCCTTGATTGTACACCCAAGCGGGGCAGGTTAGGCTATGGCAGATTTCATTCTTGCATTGGGGAGCAAAGGATATGGATGAGACAACTTTTCGCGCGCATTTGAAAGAGAACGGTTACGAGGACATGGGCGTAAAGGAAATGGCGGCAAACCACGTGGAACCCACGCACACCCATGACTTCGATGCATCGATCCTGGTGCTGTCGGGTGAAATTTCAGCGGTCATGGAAGACCGGACCGTGACCTGCCGTGCCGGTGATTCATTCTCCCTGGATGCCAATACGCCGCATGCGGAGCAAGTCGGCGCCGAAGGTGTAAAGTTTTTGGTTGGGCGTAAATAGATAGGGCAATCATGCAGTTCAAAGACAAAGTAGCGGTCGTAACGGGGGGCGCCTCGGGTATCGGCGCGGCCTGTTGCAGGAACTTCGCCGAACGCGGCGCCAAGGTCGTGGTCGCCGATCTGAACGGCGATGGCGCCAGAGAGGTCGCGGCGGAATTCGGCGGCCTGGGCGTCGGCTGCGACGTTGGCGACGAGGGCGAGATTGATGCCCTGGTCAAGGCGGCGGAAGATGCCTACGGGCCCGTCGATATCTTCTTCTCCAACGCGGGCATCAACTCAGGCCGGGAACTGCTGAATACGGAGCTGTCGGTCTGGGAGGATCAATGGCGGGTCAATTTCATGGCCCATGTCTATGCGGCCCGCGCGGTGATGCCGGGCATGATCGAACGGGGCAGCGGCTATCTGCTGCACACGGCTTCAATGGCCGGGATCTTGATCTCCCACGGCAACCTGCCCTACACCGTTTCGAAACATGCGGTCGTCGGCCTGGCGGAGTATCTTTCCATCACCCATCATCATCAAGGCATCCGGGTCTCGCTGCTGGCGCCGCTGGGTGTGCGCACGCCGATGTTGGGGGACACCTCGAAACCCTTTGCCGCCACTGCCGCCGGCCCCATCAAGGAGCCGGAGGAAGTCGCCGAGCAGGTGGCGACGGCGGTGGAGGAGGAGCGTTTCCTGATCCTGACGGACGAGATCGCGCAGACCTGGATGGATGGCAAGAACAACGATCTGGAACGCTGGCTGAAGGGCATGCGCCGCATGCAGGACAAGATCGAAAGCCTCGGCGGACGAGATCCTTAGGGTGGTGAAGACAATGCAAGAGAATGGATTGGTTGCCATCGTCAAACGGGATTGCCCGACCTGCGTCATGGTCGCGCCGGTGTTGCAGCAACTCAAGGCGCAAGGCGAACTGACGGTCTACAGCCAGGATGATCCGGGATTTCCCGAGGGCCTGGATGGCGTCGCCGACGATACCGCGCTGGATACCTCCTACAAGCTGGAAGTGGAGATCGTGCCGACCCTGGTGCGCTTCGAAGCCGGGGCGGAGGTGGAGCGCACTTATGGTTGGGACAGGGCCGCATGGGAAAGTCTGACCGGCGCCTCTGATCTGGGCGCGGATCTGCCGGCCTTCAAACCGGGCTGCGGCGCCCTGAACCAGGAGCAAGACCGTCTGGCGGAACTGAAGATCCGTCATGGCGACACGCCCATGACCTCCCGCCTGATCCCCCTGGGCGCCAAGGAAGATGCCATCGAGGCTTGTTTCGAACGGGGCTGGAGCGATGGCCTGCCCGTGGTGCCGCCGACCCAGGAACGGGTCCTGGCGATGCTGGAAGGCACCAGCCGGGCGGCTGATGAAGTCATGGGCCTGATGCCCTCGAACCTGGATACCTGCACGGTGGAAAAGGTTGCCATCAACGCGGTGATGGCGGGCTGCCGGGCGGAATATTTGCCCGTGGTCCTGGCCGCGGTCGAGGCGGTGCTGGACGAGGACTATTGTCTGCACGGCACCCTGGCGACGACCCGCTTCGTTGGCCCCGTGGTCATTGTCAACGGCCCCATCGCGCAACAGATCGGCATGAACGGCAAGGGCAACGCGCTTGGCCAGGGCAACCGTGCCAATGCCACCATCGGCCGGGCGGTCAATCTGGCTGTCCGCAACATCGGCGGTGGCAAGCCCCAGGGCGTCGACCGGGCGACCTTGGGAAATCCGGGCAAGCTCAGCTATTGCTTCTGCGAGGACGAGGAAGGATCCGCCTGGCAGCCGCTGACCGTGGACCGGGGACTGAAGGCCGGCACCAATGCGGTGACCGTCTTTGCCGGCTATGGCCTGCAAGGGGTAATCGACGACAAGGCGCGGTCGCCGGAACAACTTGTGCAGACCTTCGCCACCAGCCTGCATGCGGTGGATAACATCCACAAAATTCCCGGACCGGATTGTTTGCTGGTGGTCTGTCCCGAGCACGAAATTACCTTGATGGAAGGCAGCTGGGACAAAGCGCGGTTCCATTCCGAAATCATGGCGCGCATGCAGCTTCCCGCCGAAGACGTCATGCGCGGTGCCCATGGCATGGCCGAAGGGGTGAACCCGAACATGGCGGGCAAGACCGTGCCGAAACTGCTGCCGACAGGATTATTGATTGTCCGGGCCGGTGGCGGCGCGGGCAAGTTTTCCGGTATCATTCCCGGCTGGACCCCCGGCATGCCTCAGTCCAGCCGGCCCGTTACAAAGGAGATCAAAGCATGGATGTAACCGAAGCGTTGTTGGATCCCACCGGCGAGCGGGAGGCGGCGGAACGGCCGCGTCTGGCCCGGCCCACGTCCCTGGATGGCTTGACCGTCGGGGTATTGGATATCTCCAAGGTCCGTGGCGATGTCTTCGTCGAACATGTCGCGGCCTTGCTGGAAGGGCGCGGTATCGCCGTCAAGCGCTATCGCAAGCCCACCGTGGCACGCACGGCGCCAAAGGAGATCGAGAAGGCCATCGTTGAAGAAGTGGACGTGGTCGTCGAAGGCCTTGCCGATTGAGGCTCCTGCACATCGTGCTGTACGCATGATATGCTGAATTTGGAAAGCCGGGGCATACCTACCGTTGGTGTCGCCACCACGGAATTCATCGAGGCGGCGGCGGTGCAGTCAGAGGCACTGGGTTTCGACCCGGCCTATATCTGGGTGCCGCATCCGATCCAGGACCGGACGGATGAAGAACTGCACCTGCTGGCGGAACAGCATGTAGACCAGATTCTGGAGGCGTTAATAGATCAGGGGTGATGCCATGGGGGAGTCGACCCGAGTAGCTGTAACCGGCGCGTCGGGTTATATCGCGCTGCATGTGATCGCGGCTTTGCTGGACGAGGGCCATGAAGTGCGGGGCACCCTGCGCGACATGGCGCGGGGCGACAATATCCGCGCCGGCCTGGCAAAGCAGACGGAGGTGTCGAAACTGACATTCGTCGAGGCGGACCTGACCTCCGATAACGGCTGGGACGAAGCCTTCGCCGGCTGCCAGTATGTTCATCACATCGCCTCGCCAATTCCAATCGTCCAACCCAAGAACCATGATGAATTGATCATTCCGGCCAGGGACGGCGCGTTGCGGGCCCTGGGCGCGGCCTCGCGGGCCGGCGTCGAAAGAGTGGTCATGACCTCGTCCGTTGCCGCGATCGGGCAAGGTCACGAAGTCAGAGACAATTTCACGGAAGACGATTGGAGTGTCGAAACGCCTGAAATCGGTGCCTATGCCTTGTCCAAGACCATTGCGGAACGGGCGGCCTGGAATTTCATCGCCGAATTGCCGGATGGTCAATCGATGGAATTGGTGACAATAAATCCTTCTCTCGTCATAGGACCCCTGATCGACCCCGATGGCAGCGCCTCCATAGAAGTCGTGCGGAAGTTTCTGGCAAGGGAGATGCCGGGCAGCCCCAAATTCGGCATTAGCCTGGTCGACGTGCGTGACGTCGCCACCGCGCACATCGCCGCCATGACGGCGCCGGAGGCGGCCGGCCATCGCTACATCTGCAATACTGAATTCCGGTGGATGGGCCAGATCGCCGAACAATTGAACAGGGAGTTTGGGCCATCGGGCCACCCGGTGCCTACCCGAGTGCTGCCGAATTTTGTGGTACGTCTGGTTGCCTTGTTTGATCCCGTCGTGCGCTACATCGTACCCGACCTAGGCTCTAGAAGGGACTATGACAGTGCCGCCATCCGCCGGGATCTGAATTGGAAAACCCGGCCCATCGACGAGTCGGTCCGGGCAACGGCGGAAAGCCTGATCGAATTGGGCGTCGTCTGATCTACCGCCCGCGAATGAAGTATTGACTTCACCCCGCGATCTTTCCGACCATGGAGCTTGAAAAAGGAACCGGGAAACAATAGTCGAGCGGGAGATAAGCCATGAATTTGGATTACAGCGACCAGGTCGGGGAAATGATTGCCCAGGTCGAAATGTTCATGAAAGAGCATATTTACCCGCGCGAACTAGACCATTGGGAATGGGTGGATGATGCCGCCAATCAGTGGCAGTACCCGCCATGGTTCGCCGATCTGAAGGACAAGGCAAAGGCCGCCGGCATCTGGAATTGGTTCCTGCCCAAGGACTATGAGGATTTCAGTCCGGGCCTCTCGAACCTGGAATTTGCCCCGATCATGGAACGCATGGCGCGCGTCCCCTGGGCCCAGGAAGTCTTCAACTGTTCGGCCCCCGACCGGGGCAACATGGAAGTGCTGGCGCGTTTCGGGACACCGGAACAGCAGGATAAATGGCTGCGGCCGCTGCTGGCCGGCGAAATCCGTTCGGCCTTTTCGATGACCGAACCGGCGGTGGCCTCGTCCGATCCGATCAATCTCGAAGCCACGATCCTGCGCGACGGTGATGAATATGTCATCAACGGGCGCAAATGGTTCACATCGAACGCCTACAATCCACTGTGCAAGGTCTTCGTGGTGATGGGCAAGACCGATCCGGAGGCCGTGCGCCACAGACAGTTCTCGATGATCCTGGTGCCCAAGGATACGCCCGGCGTAATCCTGGAGCGGCCCCTGCGCGTGTTTGGCGGCGTGCATTCACCGGGCGGCCATGCCCAGGTGCATTACGACAACGTCCGGGTGCCGGCGGAAAATCTGCTCCTCGGCGAAGGCCGCGGATTCGAGATCGCCCAGGGGCGTCTTGGTCCTGGCCGCTTCCAATATGCCATGATGTTCGTTGGCATGGCGGACCGCTGTCTGGAATTGATGTGCCGCCGGGTCGAGGAACGGGAGGCGTTCGGCGAAAGGCTGTCGCAGAAAACCTCGATCCAGCACGACATCGCCCGCTCCCGCTGCGAAATCGAACAATGCCGCATGCTGGTTCTGACCGCCGCCGACAAGATGGACAAATACGGCCCCAAGGAGGCGCGCGACTATATTTCCATGGTCAAGATCATCGCCCCGAAAATGGCTCTCGACGTGGCCAACCGGGCCATTCAGGCTTTCGGCGGCGCCGGCTTTACCCAGGATACGCCGCTGTCGCACATCTACATGACGGCGCGTTTCTGCCAGGTGGCCGACGGGCCGGACGAGGTGCATATGTCACAACTGGCCCGGCGCACCATCCGGGATCTGTACTAGGCGGCCGGCGCGGTGCCGGGCGAGCATGCGTAGGACGTCTCGCCGCAGAACTATAACCACGCTGGCGATTGCCGCCTTCCTGGCCGCCGGCGTGCTGTGGTCGACTGTTGTCGAGCCCAGCATGCTGCGCACCACGGAGGTCACCATTGCCAACGGCAAATGGCCGGCAGGCCGGTCCGCCCTGACCATCGCGGCGCTTGCCGATCCGCATGTCGGCAGTCCCTTCGTTGATCTGGAGAAGCTGGCGGAGATCGTGCGCCGCACCAATGCGCTAAAGCCAGACCTGATCGTCCTGCTGGGCGACTATTTGAACATGAGCAACCGCCTCGGCGGCTATGTGCCGCCCGAGAACATCGCCGAAGTTCTTTCGCAGCTTTCGGCGCCCCTTGGGGTCCATGCGGTCCTGGGCAATCAGGATTGGTGGAACAGCGGGGCGGAGGTCCGCCAGGCGCTGGTGCGGGCGGGGCTCACCGTCCTGGATAACGAGCGCGTCGCGGTCCGGACGGCGGACGGCCCGCTATGGATCGCCGGCATTGCCGACGACAGGGTCCGCAACCCCGATGTCGCCGGCACCCTCGCCGGCATTCCGGAAGGCGAGCCGGTCATTGTCATCACCCACAACCCGGCAATATTTTACGATGTTCCCGAGCGGGTGCAGGTCACGCTCGCCGGCCATACCCACGGCGGCCAGATATATTTGCCTCTCATCGGCGCGCTCTCGACGTTGAGCCGGGCGCCCAGGCGTTGGGCCTATGGCCATGTACAAGAGAGCAACCGCGACCTTTTCGTCAGCGGCGGCATCGGCACCTCCATTCTTCCGATCCGCTTCAACATGCCGCCGGAAATCGTGCATCTGCGCCTGGAACGCTGAGGTTCAAGGCGCCCTCATGCTACTGATTTGCTTTTGGGCCGTGTCCCGCGCCACTGACGGTATATCGCCACCATCCGGTAGGCCGTTCGATCTCCGGCGTTTCCAGGCGCATGGCAGCCGTGGCCGAGACGGTGTCGCCGCCCATGAGGGAACTCGGAAGCACGCCGAATAGGGCCGCATCCGCGGTGGCAATGGAAACCACGACGGAAATGCTGGCCAAGTTGGTTTCGCCGTCGGAAATCTGCGCGTCGGCGGAGAAGGCCCCTTGAGTGTTTCTCGACTGTAACCGCTCAAGGGCAAAGCGCGCCGTGGCATCGACGGAGGCCGTCTCTCCACGGATGAATGATTTCGCCGCCTCCCGCGCGGCGCTGAACATCGCCTGGCGGGTATACCAGATTGAGCCGTACTCAATCGCGCCGGCAAGGATGAGGATCGCCACGGGCAGCAACAGGGCGGCCCTGGCCGTGCTCGCGCCACGGCGGCAGCGCCATATCCTTTTCCACAATTCGTCGCCACCGTTGATGGGACGCGCGTTGTTATTGGGATGCTGGCGTCGCCGGGTCATCTCAGAACTGCTTCCGCTTGACCGACCAGATGAAGCCGTCGTACCAGAAATGCATCACCGAAACGACCAGGAAAGCACTGAAAACCCAGTCACTGTCGCTGTCGTACAAGCCCGCGATCAGACCGTAGACAAGACCCACGGTGATCAAAAGAACAAACGCGATCGGCCCGGCCCGGGGCTTTCCCTGCAGGCGGAAAACGCGTTCGATGCTGGCCCGGTCGCTCCACCAGACGATGGCGAAGTACTGCCAGGCATGCATGAAATTCATGATGAAGAAAGCCATGCCGAAAGGATTGAATCCCCAGGCAAACAGCGAGCAGATGCCGGTAAAGGTCAGCAGCGCCACTTTTTGGTACGAGACGTTGTAGCCCTGCCGGGATAAATTCCAATAGGCGTAGACATAGTAGCAGAGGAACGGCACTCCGGCGCCGAGCACCAGCACCCTCAATATGCCGCTGTTAAACTCTACATAAGCCGGGATCTCCGTGAAGAAGAGCGAACCGACCCTTTCGAATTCGGAAAAATCGTTGATGTGGTCCATCAGGGTCGCGCCGGCGGCAATCGGTCCGGCGTAGAGAAGGATGTTGAGGGTGATATCGAGACGGCGCCCGGCAAGCGGTTCATTGCCCGCCTTCATGTCATAGATCCGCCCGATGCCGAAGGTCTGCATGCTGGAATGGTAGACGTCCCAAAACGTCGCCAGCACCGAAACGATCACGATGGCCCAGAGGGAGAAGCCCATGGCCAGGAACAGGACCACGGGAATAATTGTGAAACGGATTGGAAAGCTATGGAATATCCGTGGATTACCATGGGACCGAAAGGCGGTGATGATCAAATGCGACATCACGAAGACCGCCAAAAATAGGCTTATCCAGGTCTCGCCGAAATATTCCGATTCATTGTTAAGGAACGTATGCGGCAGCACGCCGCCCACGATCAATGCCAAAACCGGTGCGAGAACAAAAAAACTGAGATCGAAGGCGGGGGAGACGATGTACCGCGATGCGCGCGCCGTTACTGTCGGCTGGGGTTCGCTTTCCGTGGTGGAGACGGTTTCACTTCCCGACACTTTGGGACTCTCCTCATTCGCGCATGCATGCCGCTCTGGAAAGAGACATTTCCAGTGAAGGAAAGGACGTTAGCTACATTGGTCGATAATCCGCTTGATATTGATCAAGTTGCGTTGCCAATGATCAGCTTCGGCGCTCGGGATGCCGGCGCACGTACTGGAGGGTTAGCCGTCTCGCCGTAGTCGCACATGACAACGCTCACAATGCGATGCACTGGTCTCCACATGAGGAATGTCTATAATTGATCGAAACGGAGGCGCATCAATGCACGTACTAGACCCGCGGGCCGCTTTGGCCTTCGCCATCGGAAAATTCGCTCGCTGCCTTCGGATCAAGTCGAGCCACGAATCTGGACTACCTGACGCGGCTTTCGCCGGTACCTTGATGTGAGAGCCGAGCGGGACCACGCGCCGACGCCGAGACGGGTCAAGAACGCCCATCAGCCTTGGCTTTTCATCCTACTGCTCGGTGGCATCGGTGTGGCGATGCGTATTTGGGATACGGCTTTGTACGGCCCCGGAGTAATGTACGATTCCGTGGCCTATGTTTCTGCCGCCGAGAGCCTTCTCGCCGGCGAGGGTTTCTATCTTTTCGATGGTGTGCCGCTGGCAAGTTGGCCGCCGTTATTCCCTTCGCTCATTGCCTTTGTCAGTTTGGTGGGCATCGATACCCACAATGCGGCCCGGTTCATCAATGCAGGGGTGTTCGGCGGTATTGTGATACTGTCCGCCACCTGGTTGTTCGCACTGCTGCGGGCAAGATACTTGGCCTATTTGGCCTCGGTCGCGGTGCTGCTTTCACCTGCTATGGCGCATATTACATCGTATATTTTGAGCGAGCCGATCTACATACTCTTCAGTCTCGCGTTCATTCGGATCATGGCTTCGGAACTGGAGACGCCAAATGGCGCCAATTTGCTTCTTGCCGCCATCTTCGCCGGCCTTGCCGTTTCGACGCGCTTCATCGGCGTCACCGTGATCGGCACCGGCGGCTTGTTGCTGCTGTTTCAGCCCAACATCAGGCTAATGCCGCGGCTGAAACGCTGCATTATATTTGGCGTCGTCGCCAGCGCCCCGTTTTTGTCTTGGTTGGCCTACAACTATTTTCTGACTGGTAAACCCATGGGTTATCGGCCGCGAGGTGGCGAAACGCTGCCTGAGGTCGCGCAACAATTGGCACTCACGTTGGAATCTTGGTATCTGCCCGGGGCCAATCTGCAGGGTTGGGCGCTGGCGTTAGCCGCGCTGGTTCCGTCATTGGCCATGGCAACTGCGTTGTTCGTGGCCTGGCGACGTCTCCGGACGATTGAGAACGGCTGGTACTACATACATGTCCTGCCGTTGATCATCTACACAACGATGCTCGCCGGCCTGGTTTTTAATTCGGCGCTGACGACGCCGGTCGGCAATTTGCAGGATCGGACGCTTTCACCGGCATATTTGCCTGTGTTTCTGTTGTTTTTTGTCGCCATCGACCGCAGCCTGCCTGTGCCACCGAGTTTCGCCGCTCTGTACAAAGTACCGCGCCTCGCGGTCACTGTCCTGGCAATCGTTGCTTGGCTGATATGGTTTCAGGGCAACAAACTATATCTGGATATGCGCAATAACCTGGAGTACGGCGCTGGGGATTTAGCCAGCATACACTGGCATACCGAGTTCATGAGCTACCTAAAAAACAAGCGGCTCAAAGGGTACGTCTTCTCCAACCATCCAATGGCATTGTACTACCATACCGGTATCAAGAGTCATCTATCGCCGCGGGTAAAATCGGCTGGAGTGGACAACAATATCCGCAAGACCGAGCTTGCCTACTTTCATAGCCGCCTGGAGCGTCATAGCGCGGCTTTTCTGGTTTGGTTCGATTTCGACCACAGCAAGTCACTGATCGATATCGCCGAGCTCCGGGATCTCGTAGTTATGCGACCCATGCATCGAGTACGGGGAGGGACCTTGTACACGGTCTATAAAAAGAAAAGGCGAAACGGAAAATAAGACGCGAATTAACCTCGACGGGTTGTTATTTGGGAGCGCAATTGCCAAGAAACGCCTTCCGACCGGCGCCTCCCAATAGAACAGCAGTGTCAGCACGAGGCGCGCCATAGACAGGCCGGCGGTCGCATGCATCACCCAATTCCAGCCATACATCTCGCCCAAGGGGGCCTGGGCTTCACGTTGTTCGGCCAACGGTTCGATCAGCTCCCCGACGAGACCGAGGAGATCGCGCTTGGCGTTCACCGTATGCCGGCGCTTGATGACAATATCAGCTGAGAATCTGAGATTGTCGCAACAGAATAGGCGGCCACCAAATGCGGTTCCTCCATTGCTTGGGAATGCAATGGGAAGAATGTCGCAAAGTGTGCTCAAAAAAATCAACCAACGGAAATCTGCGGCTCAACCACCGGAAATACCGGCCGCTATCGCTGCCGAATAGGGTGATTGCGGCTGTGGGTTGATTGTCCGCTATCAATGGGTAGATAATGGTGCACGCTCACCTTTAAATTGTGGAGTGAGGCGACACGAAGACTGACGAGACGCCCAATTCTCCGGAATTGTCCGCACCCGCGAAGCCTCCAACTTCGGTGGTGGCAAAGCGTCCCGGTTCCCAAAAGGAGCTATTTGGGCGTGCGGTCATGGACAAATACGATGCGCAATTTGGAAACCAATCTACCTGGATTGTAATCGGAGAAATGGATCGAGGCATATTGGCGTTGCCGCATCATTCATTTTCGGCGGCCTCTATATCCCCGTTAGTCGCTGAAATATGTGAGTTTTCTTCTGTCGGGGCGGACACGCCGGCTGGGTGATCCATTCTTGAGACACTTTGATAAAAACCAATCTTGTTCGCACGCTCGATTTGAAGCATGTCAACCTGTCCGACAATATCTTGAATGACGAAAAGTGGACGAGACTTTGTCTGCATATATGTGCGCCCAAGATATTCGCCGATGAGTCCAAGAACCAGCAACTGGACACCCCCAATAAGGACGACAACCGCCATTACGCTCGTCCAACCTTCTATCGTTCTTCCTGTACCCCAGGAAATCAAGACATAGCCAATCAACGGAAGGCTTAGGACTGACAAAGCTATTCCAAGATGACTAGCCAGACGCAACGGCCTTATTGAAAACCCGGTAATTGCGTCAATCGCCAGCTGGAGCATCTTGCTAAATGAATAATTCGTTGAACCAGCGAAACGGCTCGCACGATCATAGGCGAGCGCTTCCTGGCGATAGCCGATCCAACTCATCATTCCGCGCACAAACCGAAATTGTTCTGGCATCGCCAACAACGCGTCGAGCGCACGCCGCGTGATCAATCGAAAATCTCCGCTGTCGCGAGGGATCGGAAATTCCGTCATATAATTAAGGATGCGATAGAAAATTGCTGCCGTAAAACGCTTAAATGCAGTTTCGCCTTTGCGCCTCCGGCGCTGTCCGAAGACAACATCCACACCAGCATCAAGCCGTTCCATCATAGGCGCTAGCAGCTCGGGAGGATCCTGCAAATCACCATCAATAATAAATATTCGCCGACCATTCGAGATGGCCAATCCGGCGGTCAGAGCCAGTTGATGTCCATGATTACGCGAAAGATTTAGACCCACAATATGTCGATCTTTCTTGGATAGATCGACTGTCATGAGCCAAGTACGATCGTTCGATCCGTCATTGACCAAAACAATTTCGTAATTATCACCGACAGATGCCTGACAGGCCTTGGTTAATCTAGCGTATAATTCTGCGATGCTGTCTTCTTCATTATAGCAAGGCACAACCGCTGATAGTTCTGTTTCATCGAACACAGCCAAATTTATTTCCCAGCGAAGCCTGGTTGAATATGCATAGTACCGAATTGGAGACGATTTTCTGACCGATCGTCAGATTTTACCATTTCCCAGCCTTCAAATTTCTGTCTACCGCATCCGAGAACGCGTACGAGCATTTAAACCTGATTTCAATCGCTGTAAAACTAATAGGGATTTTCGCTAACAAGTCTAGCTATAATTGTTAAGGGATTGTCCTAGATAATACTGATTATCTAGGGTGGCAGTATGAAGCTAAGGCGTTGTCGTTTAACGGAAAAATAACAATACAGGTCGCTTGATTTTTTCGTTTCGTTAAAGATGTGCCCCAGATATTCGCCGATGATCCCGAGAACAGTCAGTTGGACGCCGCCCAAGAAAGCCAACATTTTCATTAAGGATGGGAAACCGGGTACTTGATCGCCGATAAACAACGCCTTCCCGAAAATATAGAGACCGTAGATGAAAGCGGTGGAAGCGGTCACAAGGCCTAGACAGGTGGATATCCTTAGTGGCGCGGTAGTGAATGAAGTGATCCCTTCAAGTGAAAAACTCCACAGGTTCCAGTAGTTCCACCTTGCCACCGACCCTGTGCATGAGCCGATAGACTGCGGCGGCCGTAGCCTTCTTGAACCAGTCTCGCCCCGGCGCGAGATACGCCGAGCGGAGACCACGTTATAGCCTTCATGCCACTTGTCTATCAGGCCTGAGGTCAGTTCCGGCGGATCCTGTAGGTCAGCATCAATCGACACTATGGCGTCACCTCGCGCATGGTCGAACCCGGCAGTCAGCGCAATTTCCTTGCCATAGTTGCGGCTCAAGTCAACGATTACCAACCGGAGGTCGTTCGTCTACAGGCTCTTCATTATGTCCAATGTCTGGTCACGGCTGCCATCATTGACGTAGATAGTTTCACCGTGCATCGGCAACTCGTTGAGCGCCGCCGCAGTCCGACGGTGGAATTCGGCCAGGCCGTCTTCTTCGTTGTAGGCTGGGACGACAATTGATAGGTTTTGTCGCAGGCTAGCCATTGATATTCTATTACCCTAAGAGATTGGCATTGTCTAAAGTGGATAGATTGGCCCAGACGACGCGTTTCGCTGTTGTTGGGGTGTTAAACACGGGCGTGGATATCACGGCTTTTTCACTGTTGTTTTATGTATTTGAGACACAGTTGCTTGTAGCCAATTCCATCGGTTATTTGGCCGCGGTATCTCACAGCTTCGCTCTCAACAAGTATTGGACATTCAAAG
>CAZVYX010000063.1:0-30923 GCA_964631725.1 uncultured Rhodospirillaceae bacterium
TTAGACGCGTTTGGCAAGAAGCGGACGTGTTTGCTAAGATATCCAAGGACAAAAATAGTATTTGCAGGCGTCACGAGGTGATAGTCAAAGTGATGGTCAATCAGTTCGAAGATTGCATGTTGGAGGGAGGAAACATGTTCTGTTTCCAAGGTGTCAGATGAGCAATTTACGCGTTCTCTCCGTCGATGATCATGCGATCTTCCGCGCCGGGCTGCGCCATGTATTGAATCAGTTGGACGAAAACGTGGAAATTGTCGAGGCGAATAGCCTGGATCAGGCCCTGAAGCTGGCGGAACAGCAGAAGCAGGGGCAGGAAAAATTCGATCTGGTTCTGACTGATTTGATGTTCGACGGCCTTGGCGGCCCCATCGACCTGAAAACGTTGTGCGCGGCTTTTCAAGACACCACCGTGGTCGTGATGTCGGTCAAGGACAGAGCCAGCGATGTGCGCAACGCCATACAACTCGGCGCCTCCGGCTATATCCCCAAGGCGGCGTCGGCGGATGTAATGATCAACGCCTTGCGGTTGATCCTGGCTGGCGGTGTCTATCTGCCACCCACACTGTTGGATGCCCCCGCCGCGCCGGCACAGCCCGCACGCGGCCAACAATCCAGTGTACTGACACCGAGGCAGTTGGAGGTCCTGGCGCTTTTGGCGGAAGGCAGATCGAATAAGGCAATCGCAACCGAGTTGGGACTTTCACCGGGCACGGTAAAGGTTCATATGACCCGGATTTTCAAGAGCCTTGGGGTCAGCAATCGAACCGAAGCGGTTATCGCCAGTGCGGCCCTTCTGGATACCGGAAAGGCCGACAGCGACAATTTTGCCTAGCGCAATTTTCAATTAGCCGAAGTCGCTTTCGCAACTTAAGTAATTGGTTCAATTGCTCTTTCCTTAGGACACTGAGCAAGTTTAGAGGAATCATGCTTGAGGCATGGCCGTCTTGACGATACGCGATATTTGTTGGGCGGCGCGCAGGATTTCTGCCTGATCGATTTCGCGGTTCGGGCAAACAAATTTGCGTAACCATAGTTTTGGCCAGAGCGATGCGAGGCGTTTGACGGGCTCATGCCTCTTCCGCCCGGCCGAGGATCAATTGCGCAATCGCCGACCGCAGTGCCGCCGGGCGGAACGGTTTTTGCAACAATGGAAAATCGTTATCCATTACATGCTGCAAACTCTCGCTTGATATGTCAGCGGTCACGATAATGGCAGGTACATCGTAGTCCAGCCGATCCTGCATCTGGACGACTGTATCAACACCGTTTTCATTATTCTCCAGATGATAATCAGCGATCATTAGATCGAACATCATTTCTTCCGTATCGATCACATTCATCGCCTCTTCCTGGCTCGCCGCCGTCGCCACGGTACAGCCCCAGCGCTCCAGCAATGCCTTGGTGGCCCGAAGGATCGCGGCGTCGTCCTCCAGGATCAGCATTCGCAAGCCGTCGAGAGATTCCGTAACGGTGGGTTCGGCGGCCTTCGCCGCCGTGCTATCAGCATCGGCCGCGGGCTTCGTCATTGGCACTTCGATGGCGAAGGTCGAGCCTCGACCCGGCCGCGAGCGAACCCGAACTTCATGATTGAGCAAAGTGGCCTGGGCCTTGACGATGGCCAGCCCCAGTCCCAGTCCCTGGTCACGATCGCGCTTCGTCGATTCGACCTGGTGGAACTCCTCGAAGATGGAATTCAAATGCGCGCCCTCGATACCCGGTCCCATGTCCCATACCTCGATCCGCAACGCATCGCCGACACGCCGACACCCCAAGAGAATCCGTCCCTCCTCGGTATATCGGATGGCATTCGACAGAAAATTACTCACGATCCGAGAGAGCAGGACCGGATCGCTGCGAATGGTGGCGCTGCACGGCATGATCCGCAGTTCCAAATCGGCCTCCGCGGCCTGGGACCGAAACCCGACATCCATGTCCCGCAGTAGGGAGACGACGGGAAAGTCGACGATCTCCGCATCCTCCATTCCTGCTTCCAGGCGGGAGAAATCCAATAGAGGGTTTAATAGACCCGCCGCGATATTGGCCGCCTGTACAATGTCCGAGACCAGTTCCTGCTGGCCGGGATCGGTCAACTGCCGGGCCAGGATTTCCAGCATCAACTCCATGGAATGCAGCGGCTGGCGCAGATCATGGCTGGCGGCGGCCAGAAATCTTGTTTTGGCGTCGTTTGATTCTTCCGCTTTCTCCATTTGCCGCAACAGAACCTGTTCGCTCCGTTTGCGGTCCGAAATATCAGACGTAATCGTCCCCAGACCCGCCGGTTCACCGCTCTGGCCCATTATTGGGAACTTGGTAACCCAAAATGTGTGCCCGGAATACTCCCCCTCGCCCTTCATTTCGTAGCTAATGATCCGTCCATATTTCAATACCTCGAGATCACGGTTCCGCTCGCTTGTTGCCAAGCCCGCGGAAAAGAGGGCTTCGGGCAATTTGCCGGCGGCTTTGGCCAAGGTCGTGCCCGTCCAATCCTCCGCCTGCCGGTTCATCGTCGCATAGCGCCCTTTCGCGTCCTTCAAAATGATCGCGAACGGCGCATTCTCGATAACCGCCTTCAAACGCGCTTCACTTTCCCGCAAAGCCATTTCGGCCTGGCGTTGCTCCGTGATGTCCTGGCTCATGGCGCCCATGCCGGCAACCTTGCCGTCCTTGTCCACGACGGGAAACCGAATGGTATGCTTGATGTTCTCCGGACGCCCGTAGGCCGAAACGTCCTCGGTGGTAATCACATTGCCGGTTTTCACGACTTCCATGTCGGTCGCATGGGCCCTTGCCGAATCCGCTGTCTGGCGAATTTCATGCACGGTCCGGCCCCGCATTTCATCGTTGTCGAGGCCGGTCCAGGCTTCCGTTGATTTGTTGACCAGCAAATAACGGCCCTGCAGGTCCTTCAAGGCGATGGCGACCGGCGCGTTGTCGAATACAGCGCGAAGATGCGCGTCACTTTCCCGTAACGCCCCTTCGGCCTGGCGCTGTTCCGTGATGTCCAAGGAAATCGCGCCCGTCCCTGTAACTTGGCCATTCCTATCAAAAATGGGAAAGCGAGTCGTTTGCATTATCTCCAAGGT
Organism: uncultured Rhodospirillaceae bacterium; assembly: GCA_964631725.1. Taxonomy (GTDB): domain Bacteria; phylum Pseudomonadota; class Alphaproteobacteria. The sequence goes on from CAZVYX010000063.1 coordinate 3,084, forward strand.
CTGGGCGTACGGCGATACCTCCTCCCGCGTATCCGCCATTCCGGTCCGCATGACTTGCCGCTCTATTTCCAACGCTCGGGCCGCTTCTTCCGATCCCAGGGCCTCGAGAATAGTCTTGCCCCGCAGGGCCTCAAGGCCATACCCAATCCGGCGCTCCATGCATTTGTTGATCAACAGATAGCAGCCATCTGTGTCCTTTAGAGCCATGGACACGGGAACATTGTCGAGAATGGCATGGAATCGGGCATCCATTTCCGCCCGCGCCTCGTCCGCGCGGTGACGCTCGGTAATATCGAGCATGGTGCTCTGCACCGCCGGCTGCCCATCCCAATCAATCAGCCTGGCCATGACACGAAGCCAGACCGGGCTACCGTCCTTGCGCCGGCCTTCGACTTCGCGCTCAATATCCGCTTCATCGCCGGCCAGGATTTGTTGGCGCCATTCCAGGATCCCGGGCATTTCATGGGGGGCGACCAATGATTTGTTGCTGGCCATGGTCAAGATTTCGTCCGGGCTGTCAAAACCGAAAATGTCCGCCGCCGCCGGATTAACGAACAAGGACCGCATTTGCGTGTCGGCGATCAACACCGCCTCCAACGATCCTTCAATCAGATTACGAAAGCGCGCCTCGCTTTCCAGGCGAGCCCTTTCAGCATTCTTGCGTTTCCTGATATCCCTGGTCAGCGCCATGAAGCGAATGCCGGCGGGCGTCTTCTCCTTGATGGCGACAACCGCAACCTCGCGGCGGTTGCCGTTGCGGTCGACCAGCAGGCTCTCGTATTCATCGACGGTGCCATCGCGAAGCAACGCCGCGATGGCTTGTTCGTTCTCGGCCCATACATCCGGGTGGATCCATTCCTGTACGTTGGTGCCGATGATCTCGGCACCGTTGCGAAGACCGGACCAATCCACATAGGTCTTGTTGGCCCGCACGATTCTGCCGTCCACATCGGACACCACCAACCCGGTATTCGTGCCATCGACCAACGTATCCAGCCAGTCGATACCGGCGAAACCGTCACGCAGGGAGTATTCCGCGCCGATCCGTTTACTGATCAGTTCGAAGAACTCCCATGTTTCGGCACCGCGCGCAATTTCAGTGTCATAGAGCACGAAAATGTGTCCGGCCGGCCGGCCATCGGCATGAAAGAACAAGGTGCCGCAGTAGCTGTGCACATCGATCTCGAGCATTTCGTGGTACTTCGGAAAACGTTCCGCCAGGTCGCCAATGATGTGCAATGGTTCGGAAGTCGGATTTGCGTATAGCGCTTCAGCCGGCGTGCCGGCCAAGGCGAAACGCACCATCAAAACTTCTTCCCTGGCGCCGGCCAGGGCGAGGGTTCTGATCGACTTTTCGTCATCGGAAAGTCCCGAAATGCCCGCGGCCCGACAACCCATGCCAAGCGACAGTGCCGCCACCGCGGTTTCGTAGAAACCTTCACCAACGGAATTCTCTCCGGCCAGCATGGCCAAGGCCGTTGCAATGTTCGCCGCTTCAGAATCCGCCATGATGTCTGCCCTCTATCGACATCGTTTCGCCCGATAACAGCAACAAACTAACGACAGTTCATTGAGAAGTTATTGATAACAACCCGCAATCCGGCCCCGTTGCCGCACGAGAGCCAATACGTTTTCAATGGTCGGCGTCGCGACTTCCGTCAGCCGCCCCAACTCCACGACCGCCCCGACCAAGGCGTCAATTTCCATGGCGCGGCCCCGTTCCAGGTCCTGCAGCATGGAGGTCTTGTGTGCGCCCACCGCCGCCGCGCCCGCGATCCGGCGGTCCACGTCCACTGCGAACCTGACGCCCAGTCGTTCACCGATGGCCTGCGCCTCCACCATCATGGCCCGGGCCAGGGCCCGGGTTTCAGGGTCGTCGCAAATTTCCTCCAACGTCGCGCCGGTCAGGGCGGAAATCGGATTGAAACACAGATTACCCCAAAGCTTGACCCAAATCTCGTCCCGGATGCGCGGCCGGATGGGCGCCTTCAGACCAGCCTTGCGCAAGGCTTCCGCCAGGGCGGTCAGGCGTTCGCTCTTCTCGCCATTGGGCTCGCCAATACTGAAACGGTTACCGTCGATATGTTCGATCACACCGGGTTCGGGCACTTCACAAGCGGGATAGACCACGCAGCCGATGGCCCGGCGCCCCTCGATCACGGCCCATTGCCGCCCCCCCGGGTCAACACTTTCCAGGGTCCGGTCGCGGAGGGGGCTGTCGAGGTCATAAAAGTACCACCAAGGCACGCCGTTGACAGCCATGACGACGGCGGTATCGTCATCAAACAGGCTCGGCAACCGGTCCACCACCGCCGGTACCGAATGGGCTTTCAAGGTCACGATGACGTAATCCTGCGGCCCCAGTTCGGCCGGATCATCGGTGCATTTGATGTCCTGGGTGAAGCTTTCCCCGGCCATCCTGAGCGTCAGACCATTAGCCTGTATGGCCGCCATATGCGGCCCGCGCGCAACCAATGAAACATCGTAGCCGGCCCGCGCCAGGCAGGCGCCCATATAACCGCCAATCGCTCCCGCACCATAGATGCAAATCCTCATGGCGGCCTTTATCCTTGACTGATACGTTCATCGCGCAATGCCCGGCGGCGCACCTTGCCGGCATCATCGCGCAAGGGTTCAGCGACAAATTCGATTGTCCGGGGCACCTTGTAGCGCACCAGATGCTCGTTCAAATGGACCAACAAGGTGTCGGCATCAAGTTCCTGGTTAGGAGCGTCAACAATGGCATGCACCAGATTGCCCATATCCTCGTCCGGCAAGCCGATCACGGCCGACGAGCGTACGCCGGGATACAGATCGATCGCCGCCTCCACTTCGGCCGGATAGATATTGGCGCCGCCCGATAGGATCATGTCGCTGCGCCGGTCCGTCAGAAAGAGATAGCCTTCGTCATCCAGATAACCCATGTCGCCCAGGGATTCCCAACCGTCCGCCGTCGATTTGGCCTTATCGCCGATGTAATAGTAGCTGGAACCCTGGCCCTCGTCCGGCAGCAGAAAGACCTCGCCGACTTCGCCGGCGGGCAATGTGTTGCCGTCATCATCGATGATCTTGATCTGAAAGCCTTCCTGGATCTTCCCGACTGAGCCACGATGGCTCAGCCATTCCGTGCCCGACAAGACGGTGAAGCCCTGGGCCTCGGTGCCGCCATACAACTCCATCAGCACCTCGCCGCCGAACCAATCGATGAAGGCCTCCTTCAGCCAGGCCGGACAGGGCGCCGCCATGTGCCAGACCAGTTCCAGGGAACTAACGTCATAGCCCGCCCGCTGCGCCTCGGGCAATCCCCACATGCGCTGCATCATGGTCGGCACCAGATAGAGCACTTGGACCTTGTGATGATCGATCAACTCCAATGCCTGGGCGGCATCGAAACGCGCCGTGATAATCAGGTGATGTCCCTTGAGCAGTGCTGTCATGCCCGTAAGGAAAGGCCCATTGTGATACAGCGGACCCGGCACCAGCATGACCTTTTCCGGCCCGATGCCCAACTTCACTTCCAGGGGATCAATGGTGGCGAGATCTTTCGAGACGATCAGCTTCGGCCGTCCCGTGGAGCCGCCCGAGGTCATGGCCTTCCAATTATCCGCCGTAACTTCAGGTAATGGCGCGTCGGACAAATCCGGACCGGGCACAAAATCAGCAGGCAAACAAACGGTGCCCGCATGCGCACCCGCCGGGGCGCCGGCGACCAGGCTGACGTTTGCCAGTTCGATGATCTGGCTGCGCTCCAAATCGGGCAAACGGTAGGAGACCGGCTGCGGCACCGCGCCCAGTTTCCAGACCGCGAAGGTTGCCTCGATAAATTCCATGCCGTTGGGCAGAGCGATCGTGACAAAATCGCCGGCCTTGACGCCATTTTCCTGATAGGCCCGGGCCAGGCGGTTGCTGCGCGCCTCCAACTCGGCCCGGCTCAAAGTCGCGCCTTCGAAAGTCAGCATTGGGGCATCAGGGTCCCGATCAGCCCAATAGGCAAGGATACGGGATAGGGAAATCTCACTCATTAACGGTCTCCAAACATGCGGGCGCAGAACTATCTTCGGGCGCTATTGCCAGCAAGCGCCCGGTCCATTGTATACTGTCGCAAACCAACCCGTGCCTCAATGACCATGTAAACGGAGTTCTTGTCATGGCAAAGGAAGCCAAAACCCGATCGGGCATTCCGCTCAAGGCCTTTTATGAAGTGGAAGGCGGCGACAATGGCAATCTTGGTGCGCCAGGCACCTTTCCATATACCAGGGGCCGTTATGCCCAGACGCGGTCCGGGGGCAGCTGGATACAACGGGAACTATCCGGTGAAGGCAGCCCGGCGCAATCCAACGAACTGATGCGCTATTTGCTGGAATTGGGGCAAACCGGTGTCGACATTATCGGCGATGCGCCGACCATGAGCATGATGGACCCCGATCACCCCCTATCGATCCCGACCGCGGGCACGCAAGGGGTCTCGGCCTGTTGCAAGCAGGATTATCTGGAACTGCTCGAAGATATTCCCATCACCGAAACTTCCGTTTCCTCCTCCATCCCGGCGGTATTCTCCATCGCCGGTTTGATCCACGCGGCAAGGCATACCAATTCGGCGCCGGAAAAACTGCGCGGCTCCACGATCCAGGTGCCGCTGTATCAGGAAGACTGCAGCTACCGCATCCATCTGCCGGTGAACTTCCGCAGCCGCCTATCCGCCGATTGCGTTGAATATTGCGCCGACAAACTGCCGCGCTTTCACGTCTTCCTGGAAGATACCTACTACTTCAGCGAATCCGGTCTAAACGGTGTTGAGGAAATGGCCCTGGGCTTTGTCGAAATCCGCCATCTGATCCGGCTGCTGCTCAGCCGGGGCATTGATGTGGATACATTCGCGCCGCGCATCGCCATTCTGCTCAACTGCTCGATGGATTTCTTCGAGGAGATTGCAAAAATCCGCGCCACGCGGCGCCTGTTCGCCCGCATGATGCGCGACGAATTCGGCGCCAAGGATGAACGCTCCCAATCGGTGGTCATCACTTCGCATACGTCCGGCCTGTCCCTGACGGCGCAGCAGCCGGTCAACAACATCATGCGCGGCACCATGCAATCATTGTCGCTGGTGCTGGCGGGGGTGCAGGCGATCGAGATCTCCGCCTTTGACGAGGCCCTGCGCACGCCGAGCCGGGAATCCCATCTGGTCAGCCTGCGCACCCAGCAGGTCATCGATCTGGAAAGCGGCGTCACCAAGGTCGCCGATCCCCTGGGCGGTTCCTACTACATAGAGGCGTTGACCGATGAAATTGAAAAACGCATCTGGGACATGGTTCTGGATATCGAAAGCCAAGGCGATATCGAGGATCTGGTCGACCAGGGCTATTTCAAGGAGATCTTTCACGGCGTCATGGAACGGCACAGCCAGAACATTGCCTCGGGCGACGATCTGGTGGTGGGTGTCAACGTGCATCAGATGTCGGCGGAAGACGACACCATGCTGCGCGACCTGACGGACAGCAAGTTCCCGCCCTGCAAGGACCATATCGAACGCATCAAGGCCTATAAGGAGGGCCGGGATCAGACGCGCCTGAAGGCCGGGCTGGAACCGATCGTGGAAGCTTCCAAGACCGGATCGGGCAATCTGCTGGCTTTGACCGTCGATGCGTTCGAGGCCGGCGCCACCATGGGCGAGATCTCCGGTTCCTTCCGGTTGGGCTGTGGCGAGGCCTACGATCCCTTCAACCAGATGGAAGCGGTGGTCTGAGGGCGTATCATGGCACAGGCGAAAATTCTTATCGGCGTCATGGGCGTCGACCAGCACGAAAACGGCGCCATCGCGGTAACGCGTTTCCTGAAGGAAGCGCAGATGGATGTCTCCTACGCCGGTCTGTTCAACACGTCCGAGACCCTGCTTGAAAAGGCCTTGAACGAGGACGTGGATGTGATCGGCATTTCCTGCCATTCATGGGAATACATCCACTATCTGCCGGATCTGATGCAACGGTTGGCGGCGGCGGAGCGGCAGGTGCCGGTGGTCGTCGGCGGCTCCGTCCTGACGGCCCGGGACCTGGAGGAATTGACCAAGCTGGGCGTCGCCGGCGTGTTTCCCGCCGGTTCCCAGCCCGATGACATGATCAACGCAATCCGCGACCTGGCCGCCGAGCGCGTGCGGGAAAGAACGGAAGCGGCCCTGGCGGGCTAATACTTGCCTTCACCGGGGCTGGGTTTTTGCCGGCCAACCCTGGCATAGTATTCTTCCGGGATATCCTCCGCGCGTTTGTAGAATTTCCAGGTGCAGGGCTTTTGCGCATCGGCCTCGTAGTCCGTGACCCACAGCGGATGCCCGCCCCATTCCATGGGCAGAACTTCGTTCATGACGCAGTGCACGCAATAGTACGGCACGCCGGCCTGGCCCCAGGACCATTCATGAGCCTCTTTCGTGGCGCCGAAGTTATAGGGCGGGCCCTGTCTTGACGGCGTGCCGTCAACCGGGTCGCCGCGCCGCATACGGCCGCCCGAACCGCAGGGGTCCATGCGAATGGCGTAATGATCGCCGCCATCGGTTATGTCCAGGGTGCCGTCCTGTTCGGGGCCGCAGTGATGCGCCCGCATCATCTCCGCCGTCAGATAGACCCGATCCTCGACGGGCATTTTCAGGAACCCGAGCCAGGAACGCTTCATCATCCAGCCGCCCTGGGTCAGACGCAGCATCTGGTGCAGTTCTTCCTCGCCCTGACGTTCGGCGATCTGGGTGAACAGATCCCACAACCAGTCGCAAAAGGTATCGTGCAGTGCCTTGCTTTCCGGAATGGTGTAGCCGGCCAACGCCTTGGCCTCGTCAGCCCGGCCATCATCGATCGCATCGGCAACCGCATTCTGCGTGGGCCGGCCCAGTTCATCCCAATCGTCCTGGCGTACCTTGCGGCCGGCCATGGCCATGTCACTCAACTTCAACATCGCATCCTCCTGATCTGGACAGGATAGCGTTGATTGGACCGTTAGGGGTGCAAAAATCAGCGCGGGCCCTATGATGCCCCCTGATCTTTCATTGCATGCAAGAGGGCCCACGGCATGGCCGGAAACCAACCCTATCAGGCAGGCCGCCATTTCCTGCAAATTCCCGGCCCCACCAAAGTGCCCGACCGCATCTTGCGGGCCATGGACGGCCCTACCATGGACCACCGCGGCCCAGCCTTCGAAAGCCTGGCCTTGCGGGTGCTGGACGGCATCAAGGGCGTTTTCCAGACGAAGGCCCCCGTGGTGATCTATCCGGCCTCGGGCACCGGCGCGTGGGAGGCCGCCCTGGTCAATACGCTCAGGCCCGGTGACCGGGTCTTGATGGTGGAAACCGGACAATTCGCCACCCTGTGGCGGGCCCTGGCGGACCGCCTGGGCCTTGATGTGGTGTTCCTGCCGGGTGATTGGCATCATGGCGTGGATGCGGCGCAGGTCGCCGCCGCGCTTGATGACGACAAGGACCAGACCATCAAGGCGGTTTGCTGCGTACACAACGAAACCTCCACCGGCGTGACCTCGGACATCGCCGCCGTGCGCCGCGCGATCGACGATGCGGGGCATCCGGCATTGTTGATGGTGGATACCATATCCTCGCTCGCCTCGATCGATTACCGCCACGACGAATGGGGCGTCGACGTCACCATCGGCGGTTCGCAAAAGGGCCTGATGCTGCCACCCGGTTTAAGCTTCAACGCCGTCGGTGAAAAGGCCCTGGCGGCCCATGAAGCCGGCGGCATGACCCGGTCGTACTGGGACTGGTCCGCCATGCTGAGGGCCAACAAGGGCGGCGCCTTCCCCTACACCCCAGCGACTAATCTGCTCTACGGCCTGGACGAAGCCGTGCGCATGCTGAACGAAGAAGGCCTGCAAACCGTCTTCCAACGCCATGCCCGCCTGGCCGAGGCGACACGCCGCGCCGTTGCCGCCTGGGGCCTGGAAACCGTGGCCCGGGTCGAGAGAGAACGCTCCAACAGCCTGACCGCCGTGCTGCTGCCCGAGGGCCATGACGCCGATGCCTTCCGGGGGGTGGTGCTGCAACGCTTCAACATGTCTCTGGGCAACGGCCTGGGCCGCCTGGCGGGCAAGGCCTTCCGCATCGGCCATTTAGGCGATTTCAACGAACTGATGCTGGCCGGCACCCTGTGCGGCGTGGAAATGGGCCTGGCGGCGGCCGGTGTCCCGCACGCCAAGGGCGGCGTTCAGGCGGCTTTGGATTTCCTCTCCGAAACCTAGAGACGCGGAATTAATCGCTAACTTGTAAGCGTCTTCTCCATGAACACTTTTTTGCCCGCCCGGCCGGTCTCGCGCCAACCAAGATGCTCATACAGACGCACATTTTCTTGAATATCTACATGCGTGGTCAGCTTCAATTTGCCAAGTCCTCGCATTTGAGCCTCTAGCTCGGCGCGATCCATAAGTGCCCGGCCTAGTCCGGAACCGGTTGCCGACGGGTCGACTGCGACGTTGGCAACAACGGCATGATCTTCGTGAAGGACGAGCACGAGACCCCCTATGATCTGTCGACCAAGAACGGCGACCCACGCTTGGTCGTGTTGGATATTTTCGGCAATGCCATCGGAAACCGCAGGTAGTTCAATGGTTCTGCCGGCATAGACCGAGTAGGCCGCGTCAATACATTTCGCCAATGATGGCGCATCTGCCGCCTTAGCCCTTCGAATGGTCCAGTTTGTCATATCAAATAGCAATAAACCTGTTGCCGAAAGCACAGAAACGCCCAACGCGACCAAGCCAAAAGGATTTCACAATTTGAGGCAAAAAATTCCTTTCGCGTACCAACAAATCCAGACGGTGCAATTGCTGCTCTTGGCACCGCCTGGCCGATCTATTGAGTTGCGGGTCGCCGTCGCACCAGTTCGGTCAAAGCATACTGCAACACCACATCTCCATCCTGGTTGAGCACTTCCGTAAGATTCTCAATGATGCCCTGTTCGGGACGACTGCGTGACGGGCGCATGGCTGTGATGGTAACGCGCCCGCGGAGATGATCCCCGGCCATCACCGGCTGGAAAATTTGCAGGTTCTCTATCGCCAAGCCGACGATTGGGTCGATATCAAAAAACCCTGATTCGTGGGCGAGCTTTTGGCCGATGGCAAACGTATGAATCGCCGACGCCGTAAGCCCGCCGGCAAACGATGCGGCTGCGGCTTCGTCGTCGATATGATAGCGTTGAGGATCCCATTGCAGGGCAAATTCACGGATCGCTTGCTTTGTCATATGCACGACCCGCGGCGCTTCGAAGACCTCCCCGACCACTGCATCCTCAAAGTATTTCATCTCGACGTCTACTTCTTCTTCCTGTCAATCAATCGACAATTAATACCCTATCCGCCAATGATCGTATGCGGGAACCGATTAGTTTTCTAAAGAATGAGGTAATGCGATGCAGCTCCGAAGATGGCACTCTTCGAGATTCTGGGCCTCAAACCGCGACGGCTCCTAATCACCGTCGTCAAAGTGCCAGATATTGAAATATGCTAGGGGTCCGGAGCTGGCACCGTGCCTACTCTTTTCCTGTTTTTCAGAATGCCCGGAGTTAAGGGCAAAACGAAACAGTTAGGGGTATGTTCATTTTGGGTAAGTGGAACTACCAAGGAGTGTTCCGATGACTCAGGTCCATCACGAAGACGCGGTTTCTGATTGGTACGATGCGCATCCGATCAATGAGCAGCAAATCCTCGAGAAACTCGCGCAGGACGGCATTGAGACATCCCGTCTATCTGAAGACGTCCTGCAGAACTATGATCAGGACCATTATGGTGGCGTTGAAGCGAATGATGAATTGGCGCGGCTTGCCGAGCTTGATGAAAGCTGTCACGTCCTCGATGTTTGCAGCGGAATGGGTGGAACGGCTCGCTACTTGGGCCACAATTATGGTTGCCGTGTCACTGGCATCGATCTCACCGAAAGCAGGGTCGCCGGCGCAACACGATTGACCGAGATGGCCGGCCTGGGTGACCGCGTCGAGTTTCGCTGCGTCAATGCACTCGACAATCCATATCCGGATCAAAGCTTCGACGTCGTCATCAGCCAGGAGGCGTTCGCTCATATCCCGAATAAACCGCTGCTAATGGGCGAGTGTGTCCGCGTCCTAAAAGAGGGTGGTCGGATGACTTTTACGGACATCCTCGAGCGCGATCGCATGACCAGCGAGGCACGCGAAAGATTGCAGCGGGAAATGGCGCTGGTGGAACTCGGAACATTGGCAGGCCACCGTCAATTGCTTGAGCGCGAGGAATGTGAAGTGTTCGAAGCCCGGGACCTGAGCGAAGCATGGACGGAAATTCTCGTTGACCGGCTCGCCATGTACCGCAGCCTCAAGAAACAGACCGTCGAACGTTTCGGTGCGGCCCATTTCAAGAAATGGGACAACGCCTATGATTATTTCGTGGGCTTGTACAAGACGGGAGAACTCGGTGGCGGCAGATTTCTCGCGCGCCGAGGCTGATAGTAAGTCTGATCCGTTATCCGTACGTTTTACGGCAAACGCGGCTAATTTCCTGCAAGGCGAATGTCTGGAAATGGCACGGCTCGAGCATTATCCGGCACGGTGTCCATTTCCGCTGTTCCCCTGATATCAAGCCTAAATAGGTGATCTTCGATAACCGTATGCCCTCAGATTTGACCATTATGTTAGATCGCCCAGCCTTTTCGGGCACAATCGGACGAGGGCTTGACAAAGAGCGAGTTGCCGCCCGACAGTCGATGCATTCTGGACAAACTATCGAGGCGAAATATCAATGCCGAGGATTTTCACCTTTGGCGGCAAGATGGTGGACCGAAACGTTACCGTTGCCGACTTGATCAATGGCAAGGGCAAGAGGCAGTTCACCGAAACGACCGTCTACAACGCCGAAGAAGCGGCTGCGGGCGCTGAAGCCGGCATTGATGTATTGCGTGCCTGGGACCCGGTCGTCGGCCAGGTGGTCGCCGCCGCACCGACGACGTTTATCACCGCCGGCATCGCGTTCGATGCCTATGAAACCCCGGATCAAATTTTGGCGGCAGCCATTCGCGCCGTCAGTGCCGGCGCCGACGCCGTCTATACCCCGCGCGGGTTGGGCGTGGTGGAGATGCTGGCGCGCGAAGGCATTCCAGTGCAAGGGCACGTTGGACTGGTGCCGAGAAAATCGACGTGGGTCGGCGGGCTGCGCGCCATCGGCAAGACCTGCGAGGAAGCGCTGCGTTTGCTCCAGGATCTCAAAGATCTGGAGAACGCTGGCGCCTACGCTGCCGAGGTGGAACTCGTGCCGCCAGAAACACTTGAGCTGATTAATCCCAAGACTTCGATTGTGACCTACTCCATCGGCTGCGGCAGCACCGGCGACGTGATCTTTCTGTTCATGGAGGATATTTGCGGCGACATGGAGCACCCGCCGCGTCACGCCAAAGCCTATGGCGACCTCAGAGGACTCCGGCAAAAGATATGCGAAGAGCGATTGATGGCCCTGAAGGCCTTCAAGAGCGATGTGGCTGCTGGTACGTTTCCGGGGCCCGGCAAATCTGCCGCCATGCCGGAAGATGAAAAACTGGCATTCCAAGAGGCGTTGGAACGCTTTTGACGGTCTGAGCTGGCCGCTGAGCGCTTGACAAAAGAACAAAACGTGAATATTGTAGATTTATCAAACCCGGCGTACGGTCGGCGTTGCGGCAAGTGGCCCCGTCCCTGCCCCGGCAGCCAGATCCTATAGCCGGGTTTCGTTTTTTGTGTACGGGCATTTTTTTCGGCTGGGATGCACATAGTTTGGTAATGCCGCCGTGACTATATATCCTTTGTATTGATTCGTTTGGTCAGCCGGACACGCGGTTTTCATATAGGGCGATAAATCGGGCAACATGAACGACCTGTTTACACAAGCCGGCAAGGCGGCCTCGGGCGGGAAAACCGGGTCCCGCAGCAGCAAGGCCAACAGTTACTCCGCCAAGGATATCGAAGTTCTGGAGGGGTTGGAGCCGGTGCGCCGCCGCCCCGGCATGTATATCGGCGGCACCGACGAACGCGCCCTCCACCACCTGGCGGCCGAGGTTCTGGACAACGCCATGGACGAGGCGGTGGCCGGATACGCCGACCGGATCGAGGTTGAACTGAGCGCCGAGGGCGTCTTGACCGTGGTCGATAACGGCCGGGGCATTCCCACCGACCCGCACCCCAAGTACAAGCCGAAATCGGCCCTGGAAGTCATTCTGACCACCCTGCATTCGGGCGGAAAATTTTCCGACAAGGTTTATCATACCGCCGGCGGTCTGCACGGCGTCGGCATTTCCGTCGTCAACGCACTGTCCGACTCCCTGGTGGTGGAGGTGGCCCGTGACCGCCGGCTCTGGCGCCAGGAATACAGCCGGGGCGAGGCGAAGACGAAGCTGAAGGAGTCGGGCAAGGTTGCCAATCGGCGCGGTACCACCATCGCCTGCCATCCCGATCCCGAAATATTCGGCGCCAATGGACGTTTTCTGCCCGCCCGCCTGTACCGCATGGCGCGATCGAAAGCCTATCTCTTCCGTGGCGTGGAAATCCGCTGGCGCTGCGCCGAGGGGCTGATCACCAGCAAGGACCAAACCCCGGCCGAGGCCGTGCTGCATTTCCCCAACGGCCTGACCGACTTCCTGGCGGCCTCCTTGAAGGACGGCCCCACGGTCACGCCGCAGCCCTTCAGCGGCCGCGCCGAATTGACGGAAGCCAAGGGCGAGGTCGAATGGGCCATGCACTGGCCGGTGGAAGACGACGGCTTCCTGCATTCCTATTGCAACACCGTGCCGACAACCGAGGGCGGCAGCCACGAGGCCGGCCTGCGGGCCGCCCTGACCAAGGGCCTGAAGGCCTATGGCGAGATGGTCGGCGTGCGCAAGGCCAGCCAGCTGACCGGCGATGATATTCTGGGGCCCGCCGCCGCCATGCTGTCGGTCTTCATTCCCGAGCCGCAGTTCAGCGGCCAGACCAAGGAAAAGCTCTCCAACCCGGAGGCGACCCGCTGGGTCGAGGCGATCGTCCGCGACCATTTCGACCATTGGCTGTCGGGTGATCCGGAAAACGCCAACCGGCTATTGGCCTGGGGGATAGAGCGGGCGGACGAGCGCCGCCGCCGCCGCGACGAGCGGGACATCAAGCGCAAGACGGCGGCGCGCCGGGTGCGCCTGCCGGGAAAACTGTCGGATTGCTCACAGAATTCGGCGGCCGGCAGCGAGATTTTCATTGTCGAGGGCGACAGCGCCGGCGGCTCCGCCAAGCAGGCCCGCAACCGCGCCAATCAGGCCATCCTGCCCCTGCGCGGCAAGATTTTGAACGTCGCTTCGGCCAGCGCGGAAAAGCTGAAGGCCAATCAGGAATTGAGCGATCTGTTGCAGGCCCTGGGCTGCGCCACCAAACTGCGCTACCGCGAGGATGATCTGCGCTATGACAAGATCATCATCATGACCGACGCGGACGTGGACGGCGCCCATATCGCGTCATTGCTGATGACATTCTTCTTCCGGGAGCTGCCCGATCTGGTGCGCCAGGGGCATCTTTATCTGGCCCTGCCGCCGCTGTACCGGATCAGCCAAGGCGGTAAGACGCTGTACGCCCGCGATGAAGCCCATCGGGAGGAATTGCTGGAATCCGAGTTTCAGGGCCGCGGCAAGGTCGAGACATCCCGTTTCAAGGGCCTGGGCGAAATGCCCCCGGCGCAATTGAAACAGACCACCATGGACCCAAAGAACCGCACTTTGCTGCGCGTTGTACTGCCCGAGGACGGTGGCGAAACCGGAAAATTGGTCGAACAACTGATGGGCCGCAAGGCTGACTCACGATATCGTTACATCCAAGACAACGCCCGCTTCGTCACGGACCTGGATGTTTAGGCGCCCAATACCTATCTGAAGTACCTATCTGGGATACCTGGCCAACGAAGGCAGGACAGTCATTGCGATAGGAGCTTTAGAATGAAGATTTCCACGAATGTTAAGTCCCTCGCCGGCGCCGTCACGGCGGCGATGCTATTTTTGACCCAAGGCGTGGGTGCTGCGACCATCTACGGCGATGATATGTCAGGCTTCTATGGGCCGGGGCTGGTGAATTATGTCGCCGCCAAGGGCAACTTTCCCGCGATCGTCATCGACAATCCGTTCGGACCGCAGACTGACAACGCGCTTTTGGCGGGCCTGGAATTGCCCGGCTATTACCCGGCGACGAAGCTGAAAGCAACCACGGTCAAGGCCCGCGACGATGGCCATTTGGTCCTTGTCTTCAACCCCCGGCGCACCGCGAACGGCGATACCACCTGCGCCGCACCGGCTAAGCAAAGCGCATCCGGGGCTGATGGTTCCCCCGGCACGCTGCGCCTGCAGGCGGCATTCTGCTACGACGATGAAATGGTGAGCGAGGCGATCATGGAAATGCCGCGGCCGGCGGGAATAAACGACCCCGCCTTCGATCAGGCCATGGCGCAATTGATGGAAGTCCTGTTGCCGGGCGAAAACCAGTACCTGATTGGCGGCTGCGTCACGCCGGGCACCTGTTAGAGGGTTTCAGGTTACGGCTGAACCGCCCGCTCCCGGCCACGGTTTCGGAGCAAGCGCTATCCCAGGCGCATGCCGACGCGTAGCCCGCCTTCGCCGGCATAGTCCGCGGCGGCCATCTTTGCGCCTTCGCCGCGGATGCGTTTGACCAGAATACGGCCATCGCCCGCCGCCACCTCGATCCCTTCCGCCCCGATCGAGACAATTTCGCCCGGAGCGCCATTGGCGGCGCCGTCGATGCGGGCGCAATCGTAAACCTGCAAGCGCTTACCATCGTGGGAAGTCCAGGCGCCGGGCTGCGGATCGGCCCCGCGTATCAGGTTGTGAACAGCCGTCGCCGGCTGGCTCCAGTCGATGGCGACATCGTCGGCGGTACACCAGCTTTCATATGTGGCGTCGGCCTCGTTCTGGGCGATCCTGGACGCCTTCCCGGCCTTGACCAGATCGACCCCTTCCAGCATCGCCGCGACACCGAGGGGAAACAGCTTGTCGAAATAAATACTGCCAAGAGTGTCCGCGGCGGTAATTTCGACTTCCTTCTGCAACAGGATCGGACCGGTATCCAGGCCGTTGTCGGGCCAGAAGATACTCAGGCCGGTCTTCGCCGCGCCCTGGATGATCGGCCAGTTGATCGAACTTGGGCCGCGATGCCTTGGCAACAACGAGGGATGATACTGAATGGTGCCGTGGGTCGGGATATTCAGGAAATCCTCGGGCACGATTTTGGTCACATAGGCCATGACGCATAGGTCAGGCTGCATCGCTTCAAACTCGGCCCAGACCTCCGGCTTCTTGAACGAGGCCGGCTGATGGATCGGCAGGCCATGATCGAGTGCGGCCTGTTTGATGGGGTCGGGGCGCCCGCCCTCGCGGTCCGGCTCACAATAGACGGCAATAACCTCGTCGCCCCTTTTCAAAAGCGCGTCCAGGACGCTCTTGCCGAATGCCTGCTGACCGTTGACCACAATTCTCATCGTCGTATTCCTCGCACGTTTACCGTTTTTCGTTCGGACCGTCGCGCCTAGGCGCGCAGCAGCCATTGCCGCATTGCCTGATTGACCGCTTCGGGCCGCTCCATGGTTGGCAGATGGCCGCTGTCCTCGATAATACATAACTCCGCGCCGGGGATCGCCGCCTGCATTTCCTCGTGCACCTCAAGCGGCGTCAGAACATCCTGCCGGCCGACCAGGACCAGAACCGGACAATCGATATCGGCGAGGTCGCGGCGGCTGTCGGGACGGCCGATAATTGCTGTCTGCTGGCGGATGAAACCATCGCGCCCCACGCTCAGCGCCATCTGCTTCACCGTATCGACCAGTTCTTGGTCGCCCAACCGGTCGGGGTGGATGAAATTCGGCAGCAATTTGTCGGTGACGCCGAGAAAACGGCCAACCTGGGCCTGCTTGATCAGATCCCGGCGCAGTTTTCGCCGCTCCTCCGCATCTTCCCTGGCGGTGGTATCCAACAGCGCCAGGCGGTCTACCCGGTGCGGCGCCCGGCGCATGATCTCGAACGCGATATAGCCGCCGAAGGAAAGCCCGGCCAAGGCAAAACGCGGCGGCGCGGCGGCCAAGATCGCGGCGGCCATGGCGCCGATATCGGTATGGCGGGCGTGCTCCGCCGTCACCGTTCCCCGCGCCACATCAGCCAGGCCTTCGACCTGGGCCCGCCAAAGCGCATCGGTGCAAAGCAGACCGGGAACCAGAATTAGTGGAATTCTTGTATCACTCATCGAACGAAATTACTCCCAAGCCCCGGGCCGTGGCAAACTCGCCCGCCCCGGCCATTGGCAAAGTGCCATCGCCTTCAACATCCAGCGCTCCAAATCCATCAAGTAATTATGTCGCATTGCGGCAAACTGGGAAATGCCATATACAGGCCGGATTGCTGGCTTTGCCGCGATGAGCATTTTGCGCTCACAGGCCCAGCACACTCCGGAATATTGTACGCACGGAATTTCATGCCCTTCGAAGAACTTGGCCTAAGCACCTCCATCCTAAAAGCAGTCGATGACGCTGGTTACAGCGAACCGACGCCCATTCAGCAGCGCGCTATTCCCTATGTCCTGCAAGGACGCGATGTCCTCGGTTGCGCGCAGACGGGTACCGGTAAGACCGCCGGCTTTACCCTGCCGATGATCGATATCCTGTCCCAGGGCCGGGCGCGGGCGCGCATGCCCCGTTCCCTGATTCTCGAACCCACGCGGGAGTTGGCGGCGCAGGTCGCGGAAAATTTCGAGGTCTATGGCAAGTATCACAAGCTGAACATGGCGCTGCTGATCGGCGGAGTTTCATTTGTCGATCAAAGCCGGATTATCGATCGCGGCGCGGACGTGCTGATTGCCACGCCGGGCCGGCTGCTGGATCACTTCGAACGCGGCGGGCTGTTGCTGCGCGGTGTCGATGTGCTGGTTATTGACGAGGCCGACCGCATGCTGGACATGGGCTTCATCCCGGACGTGGAGCGCATTGTTCAACTGTGCAATCCGAAACGGCAGACGCTGTTTTTCTCGGCCACGATGCCGCCGGAAATTCGCCGTCTGGCGGATATCTTCCTCAACGACCCAACGGAAATTTCCGTCGCGCCGCCGGCCTCGCCGGCCGAGACGGTGGATCAGACCCTGACCATGGTGAAATCCAGGGAAAAGGACCGGGTGCTGCAATCGTTGCTACGGTCGCAACCGGTCAAGAACGCGCTGATTTTCTGCAACCGGAAACGCGACGTCGATGCCGTCAGCAAGACCCTGAAAAGCCGCGGCTTCGATGCCCTGGCGCTGCACGGCGATATGCAACAGAGCTATCGCATGCAGACCTTGGAGAAATTCAAGAATGGCGAGGTCAAGATTCTGGTTTGCAGCGACGTCGCCGCCCGTGGCTTGGATATCCAGGGGCTGAGCCATGTGTTCCTGTATGACCTGCCGATCCATGCCGAAGATTATGTGCATCGCATTGGGCGCACGGGCCGGGCGGGCATGCCGGGCCGGGCCTTGACCCTGGCGACGCCGGAAGACGGGAAATTTCTGGCTGCGGTGGAAAAATTAATCGGCAAACCGATCCCGCGCTTCGATCCCGATGGCGCCAATGCGGAGGCGGTGACGGTCGAAAGTGACGAGGCAGCCGCCGAAGTTGCGACGGAGGCCGAGGTGCCGCAAGCCGCGCCTCAACCGGAAGCTGACGCGCCAGCGACAACGGAGGCTGACACGCCGGCAACAACATCGGAGCCCGAAGAGGCTGATGCCGCCGCCGAGGCGGACGAAAAGCCGAAACGCGGCCGCCGCCAAGGCGGACGGGGACGCAGCCGGGGCGGCCGTGGCCGGGGCGGCGACAAGTCCGCATCGGATAGCGCGGAGGAAAGCAAGGCCGATGGCGGCGCCGACGATGGCGAAGAGCGCGCCGGCACGAGCCGGGGCCGGGGACGCGGCCGTGGCGGACGCAAGCAGGGCGAAGGCCGCGGTGAGGGCAACGAACGCGGCGGCCGCGGCAGCCGAGGCAAGCGCGGCCGCGATAACAATCGATCCAGTAATCGGGATGGCGGCGATCAACCCGTCGTCGGCTTGGGCGATCACATGCCGGCTTTCTTGACCCGTGGTACGGGACGCAAGAAGAAGTCGGACAAATAGTGACAATAGGGGAGAAGGGTCCATGCAAACCATTTTCGTGATGGCCAAATGCGATTTGGGCGAAACCTATAACGTCGCCTCGGCCGCTGTTGAGGGTACCGACCTGATTTCCGAAGTTCATTCCATTTCCGGCCAGTACGACCTTATGATGAAATGTTACCTGGAGGACGGCGCGGACATCGGGCACTTCGTGACCGAGACCATTCAGACCCTTCCGGGCGTCAAGGACACCTTCACGCTGATCACCTTCAAGACCTTCGCCTAGAGCATGTTTCTTCTAAACATGCTCGAACTCTTAAGAAAAGAGCAATTGAACCAATTACCTAAGTCGCGAAAGCGACTCCGGCTAATTGAAAATTGCTCTAAACTCCCCACAGCAGAATAGGATGGCTCGCATGAGCACGCCCGCCACCGCCAATACCGACATTGCCTCGGCCATCGCGGAGGCGCAGGCGCGCTTTACCGCCGCCAATCCCGACAGCCAGGCGCAACTGGAAAAGGCCGCCAAGGTACTGCCCGGCGGCAACACCCGCACGGTATTGTTCTATCCGCCTTTCCCCTTGACCATTACCAAGGGCGAAGGCTGTCATTTGTGGGATCTGGATGGCCATCAGTACATCGATTTCCTTGGCGAATATACCGCCGGGCTGTTTGGCCATTCCAACCCCATCATCCGCGCCGCCATTGACCGTGCCTTGAACAACGGCATCGTCATGGGCGGGCAGAACCGGGCCGAGGCTGATCTGGGCGCGGCCATTGTCGGTCGTTTTCCCGGCATCGACCGGGTGCGCTTCACTAATTCCGGCACCGAAGCCAATTTGATGGCGGTGTCCGCGGCCCGCGCCTACACCGAGCGTTCCGGCGTCATGGTGATGGAGGGCGGCTATCACGGCGGTGTTTTCTATTTCGCGCCGGGCGGATCGCCCTTGAACGCACCGTTCCCGTATGTCATGGGCAGCTATAACGATGTCGACGGCTGCCGCGCCTTGATCCGGGAACAGGGGGCCGATCTGGCCTGTGTCATCGTCGAACCCATGCAGGGCGGCGGCGGTTGCATTCAGGCGACACCGGAATTCCTGGCCATGTTGCGCAAGGAGACCGAAAACAGCGGCGCCCTGCTGATCTTCGACGAAGTGATGACCTCCCGCCTCGGCCCCGGCGGCTTGCAGGGTCTGATAGGCATTACGCCCGATCTTACGTCACTGGGAAAATACGTCGGCGGCGGCATGTCCTTTGGCGCCTTTGGCGGGCGGGAAGACATCATCGACCGCTTCGACCCACGGCGGGACGATGCCTGGCCGCATGCCGGCACCTTCAACAATAATGTCCTGACCATGAATGCCGGCCTGGCCGGGCTGACCAAGATCTATACGGCGGATGTGGCGGAGAGCTTCAATGCCCGAGGCGATGTACTGCGGCAGTCCCTGAATGCCCTGGCCGAGAAACATGGCGCGGCGCTGCAATTCACCGGACGGGGCAGCATGATGGCGGCGCATTTCCGCCGTGGCGAGATCCGCAATGTGGACGACGCCATGGAAGGCAAGAACGAGTTGCGCCCACTGCTGCACATGGATCTGGTGGCGCAGGGTATCTATCCCGCCGCCCGGGGCATGTTCACCCTGTCGCTGGCACATACCGAGAAATCCTTTACCGCCCTGGAAGCGGCGATCGAGGAATTCCTGATCAGCCGGAGCAGCCTGCTGAGCGCCTAGCGGCGCCAGGTTCGATATTGCCGCTGTCGATCCCGGATCGATCGGCCTCAACACCGCTAATTTGGGTGAAATTGAAAAGGCCCTGGCGGAATGATAAATCCAAACAGTATCGGTTCGGTATTTGGGAGCAGACGATGACCGTGGATAGCGACATTCAGAAAATCCTGGATTTGATCGAGCAGGCGGGCCGGCCACCCTACCGCGATCAGACCCTGGAGGAAGCACGGGCCGGCTATCAGGTCATGGTCAACCTGATGGACCCGGACGGGGAAGCAATCCATCGCACCCAGGACCGTACAATTCCCGGACCGGCGGGCGAAATCCCCGTGCGCGTCTATTGGCCGCGCGAGGCGGCGGAAGGCGAAAGCCTGCCCGTGTTCATCTATCTCCATGGCGGCGGCTTCGTCATTGGTGATCTGAACACCCATGACCCCCTGTGCCGGCGCCTGTGCAACCGGGGCGACTGCATTGTCGTCTCGGTGGATTATCGCCTGGCACCGGAACACCCCTTCCCCGCCAGTGGCGAGGATTGCATCGCGGCAATGAACTGGTGCGCCGCCAACGCCGCCGAATTGGGCGGCGACGCCGGCCGCCTGGCCATCGGCGGCGACAGCGCCGGGGGCAATCTGTCCGCCGTCTGCGCCATGGCGGCGCGGGATCAGGGCGGCCCGGACTTGCGCCTGCAGTTGTTGATCTATCCCGGCGTGGCGCCGCGCCGTGACAGCGCCAGCCACGCCGCTTTTGGCGAAGGTTACGTTCTAACCCGTGACAACATCGAATGGTTCATGGAACAGTACACCGGCGGCCGCAATCTCGAGGACGATCCCGGCTTCGCCCCCGCCGTCGCCGCCGATCACGGCGGCCAGGCCCCGGCTGAGATCATCGTCGCGGGTTTTGATCCCTTGCGGGACGAAGGCATCGCCTATGCCGAGGCGCTGTCGGCGGCCGGGGTAGCGACAAACCTGGTCAACTATGAGGGTGCGGTGCATGCCTTCATGCAGTACTACGGCGCCTCCACCGCGTGCCGGGAAGCCGTGGAACATTGCGGCGCGGTGTTGAAAAAGGCCCTCGCCTAACGCTTTAGCAACAGCTTGATCAGGCCTCTGGCCTTGGCGCCATAGGGCGGGTTCAATATCCACATGCCGTTCAGGCGGCTTTGATACAGCACCGGTTTCAGCTTGGAGAATGTATCGAACCCGTCCCGGCCATGATAATGCCCCATGCCCGAGGCACCGACACCGCCAAAGGGCAGGTCCTCGACGCCGTACTGGATCAAACAATCATTGACCACGGCACCGCCGGAAACAGTCTCCGCCAGCACACGGTCGATATTTCTCCGATCCCGGCCATAGACATACAGCGCCAGAGGACGCTCCCCGCCGTTCACATGGGCAATTGCCGCAGCCAAATCACGGTAGGGAACGATTGGCAGCAAGGGGCCAAAAATCTCCTCCCGCCGCACGGCCATGCCCTCGGTACTATTGAGGATCAGCGTCAGCGGCAGTTTCCGCCCCCCACCGTCCGCCGCCGCCATCACCCTGGCGCCTTGGGCTTCCGCCTCGGCCAGCATGTCCTGCAGACGGTCATACTGGGCCTGATTGACGATAGCGCTGTAGTCGGGATTGTCCGGCAGATCGGGATAGAATTTCGCCGCCACGGCCAAAGCCTTCTCGACAAAATCATCCACCCGCCCCTCCGGCACCAGGGCATAGTCAGGCGCCACACAGGTCTGCCCGGCATTGAACAGCTTGCCCCGAACGATGGAGGCCACGGCGGCATCCAACGCCGCATCGGGCGCAATGATCGCCGGCGACTTGCCGCCAAGCTCCAACGTAACCGGTGTCAGGTTTTCCGCCGCCGCCGCCATCACCTTGCGGCCTACGTTGGTCGATCCGGTATAAAGCAGATGATCGAACGGCAGGCCGGCAAAGGCCGCGCCGACCGCGACGCCGCCCTGAAACACGGAAATCTCGTCGGCGGAGAATTTCTCCGCAATCATTTCGGCCAGCAAACCAGACATGCGCGGGGTGAATTCAGACGGTTTCAGCATCACCCTGTTGCCCGCGGCCAAAGCGCCAACCAGAGGCGACAGCGCCATGAGCAGGGGATAGTTCCAGGGTGAAATGATGCCGACAACGCCGAGAGGCTGGGGCAACAGACGCGCGCGGGCCGGTTTGAAGGCCAGGTCAACGGCGCGCCGGCGCGGGCGCATCCATTTTGCCAGATGGCCCCTGGCGTGGCGCACACCGGATAGGGAGGTAAAGACCTCCGCCAGCAGGGTTTCCTCCCGCGCACGGCCGCCGAAATCACCATCGATCGCGGCGATGATGGCGTCCTGGTTCTGGCGCACCATGGCGGCAATGCGTCCCAGACGATCCCTGCGCAGGGCCAGATCGGCAACGCCATCGCGTTGTTGCGCCGCCCGCATGGAGCCCAGGCGGCCGCGCATCCCGGTGCTCAACTCATCGCCAGGTTCGGGACCTTCGTGGTCGGCTACATTCGCGGTACTCATGGCTCCAATCCCTAAATTGCGCCGCCGTTATAGCATGGCGGGGATCGCCGTGCGCCTTGCCGCTGTCGCTAATTTATTTTAGGCTTAAAATAAATACACAGGTGAACCATGGCCACAGCAAAGACCGCCGAAGCAGCACAAACGGAAGATGATGCCGGAACGGCGCCGCGCCCATTGGCCGGACGCCATGCCCTAATCACCGGCGGCAATCGGGGCATTGGCGCCGCAATTGCAACGGAATTGGCGGATCTGGGCGCGAATATCACCCTGGCGGCACGGGACCGGGCGACGCTTGAGCGGCAGCGCGATGCGCTGTCCCACCATGGCGGTGGCGCGGTTGCCACGCAGGGCATGGATTTGTGCGACCCGGCTTCAATCACGCGAGGTGTTACCGCGGCGCGGGACGAACTGGGGCCCATATCGATCCTGATCAACAATGCCGGCGTCGCGCCCTCGGCACCGCTGGGCCAACTGCAATTGGAAAGCTGGCGGGAAACGTTCGATATCAATGTTCAGGCGGCCTTTCTGCTCTGCCAGGCCGTTCTCGATGACATGCAGGCGCAAGGCTTTGGCCGTATGATCAATCTGTCTTCCACCGCCGGCCTGCGCGGTTATCCCTTCGTCGCGGCCTATGTCGCCTCGAAACATGCCCTGATCGGGCTGACCCGCGCCCTGGCCCTGGAACTGGCCAAGGGACCGATTACCGTCAATGCGGTCTGTCCCGGCTATACCGAGACCGAAATGGCGCAAAACGCCATCCGGAATATCCAGCAATCCGGCAAGTCCGAGGACGAGGCCCGCGCCATCCTGACCCGCGGCAATCCCCAGGGCCGCCTGATCCAGCCCGGCGAAGTCGCGGCCACGGTCGGTTGGCTATGCCTGCCGTCATCGGCCTCCGTCACCGGGCAGGCCATCGCCGTCGCCGGCGGCGAGGTGATGTAGCCATGGTGGAGTCCCTGTCGATAGATGATCTGGAATCCGGCCTGAACCGCCGCGACAAACCGGAACTGCGCCTTTGGCTGCGCCTGCTGACCTGCGCCAATCTGGTCGAAGGCGAGATCCGCCGCAGGCTGCGCCAGGATTTCGCCACGACATTGCCGCGCTTCGACCTGCTGGCGCAATTGGACCGCAGCCCCGGCGGGCTGACAATGACCGAGCTGTCCAACCGCATGATGGTATCGAACGGTAACCTGACCGGCCTGGTGAACCGGTTGGTGGCGGCGGGATATGTGCAACGCCGGACCGACCCGGGCGATGGACGCCGTGCCAGGGCCGTCCTGACCGCCACGGGCAAGGCACGGTTCGATGCCATGACCCCGGCGCATGAGGCCTGGGTAAGCCGCATGCTGGACGGCTTGAGCGAGGAAGAGATCAGCCTGCTGCACGAGTTGCTGGGCAAATTGAAATATTCCGCCGGTGCGGCGGCATGACCGTCGGCGGCAACAGCGATTTTCGGGACCGCTTGCTGCAGCCCCTCGATATCAATGGCATGGTGCTGCCCAACCGGGTCGTCGTGCCCGCCATGGTTACCCGGTTGTCGGGCGAGGACGGCCTGGTCAACGAGGATATTATCGCGCGCTACGTGCGTTATGCGGCCGGCCAGGTCGGCCTGATCGTGGTCGAGGCCACGGCGGTGCACGGCGCCAAGTCCGGGCCCTTGCTACGTCTGTCCGATGATGCCTTCATCGCCGGCCACCGCGAACTGACACAGCGGGTGCACGATACTTCCCCCTCCAAGGTGGTGCCGCAAATTATCCATTTCATGAAGGTCGCGCGTTCCGGCTGGCGGCAGACCATCGAAAGCCAGGAAAACCAGGATATCGACGGCATTGTCCACGACTTTGGCCTGGCCGCCCTGCGCGCCCGCGAAGCCGGCTACGATGGCGTCGAACTGCACGCCGCCCATGCCTACACCCTGTCCTCGTTCCTGTCCCGGCGCAACCGGCGCAAGGACCGCTACGGCGGCCATACCCTGGAAGGACGACTGGCGCTGTTCGGCGACGTCATGGGGGAGGTTCGCCGCCGGGTCGGGCGCGATTTTCCCGTCGGCGTCCGCTTCCTGGCGGAGGAAGCCATCAAGGGCGGCTATGCCTTGCCGGAGGCACGGCAAATTGCCCTGCGCATGGCCCAGCTTGGCGTTGACTACATTTCCCTATCCGTCGGCGGCAAATTCGAGGATGCCGAGCAGCGCCCCGGCCAGCCGCTGTATCCCTACACCGGTTATTCCGGCGACCGCTGCATGCCAGGCGATTGGTATCCGGCCCTGCCCCATGCCCATCTGGCCGCCGCCATAAAGCGCTATCTGAACGAAAGGGGCCATGACACGCCCGTCATCTCCGCCGGCAAGATCTCCACGCCTGGCGAGGCGGAGGGGTTATTGCGCGATGATCAGGCGGATCTGATCGGCATGGCGCGGCAGCTCTTGGCCGATCCGGACTGGACCCTGAAAGTCATGCAGGGGCGGGAAGATGAGATCATCCGCTGTGTCTATTGCAATGTCTGCAAGGATCTCGATGAGCGCTTCAGGGAGGTTACCTGCTTCCTGTGGCCAAAGAAGCATTTGCAGGCACCGCAAGCGCAAGCCGCCGCGGCCGCGCCCCATTGGCCCAACGACGGCGCCGCACTGTTAGGCGCGGGCCTTGATGGCCGCGTCAAACTAACCTGGTCGCCAGCCGAAAGTCCTGATGGCGCGATCGCCGGCTATGATATCTACCGCGCCGATGAACATGGCGAGGTACACTGTATCGAGGCGGTTAAGGGCTGCCGCCATATCGACCGCCTGGCATTGAGCGGCCAGAACTACCGCTATTTTGTCCGCGCCTTCGACCATGACGGCCGTGCCAGCCCGGCATCGGAAACCATTGCCATTACCATGGCGATGACGGAACATGGGGCAAAATAGCGAGCGGTATGATGTCAAAATCGCAGGCTCCAGGCGGCCCCACCGCCCATATGGACCACTTCGCGGCGGACAACCTGCCGCCACGGTCGGCTTGGGCGGAGATTGACTATTCCGGTCTTCCGGAACTGGCCGCGCTGCCGAACCGCATCAACTGCGCCACGGCGCTACTGGACAAGGGTGCGGCGGCGCATAGCGAACGCCGGGCCGTGTTCGACAATAGGGATTCCTGGAGTTACGGCGAACTGCTGGCCCGGGCCAACCGTATCGCCCATGTTCTGGTCGATGATCTAGGCGTCCAGCCCGGTAACCGGGTTCTGCTGCGTTCGGGCAACAATCCCATGTACGCGGCCTGCTGGTTCGCGGTGATGAAGGCCGGTGCCATCGCCGTGGCCACCATGCCGCTTTTGCGGGCGCGGGAGTTGTCCTACATGGCGGACTTCGCCCAGGTGCGCGTCGCCCTATGCGATGGCATGCTGGCTGACGAGTTGCACCAGGCCGGCGCCGACGCGAAGCATCTGACCGACATCGTCCTGTTCAACGATCCATCGGCGGACGGGCTGGAAGCGCGCATGGCGGACAAGCCGGCCGACTTCGATAACGTCGATACCGCCGCCGACGACGTCTGCATCATCGCCTTCACCTCCGGCACCACCGGCCAGCCCAAGGCCTGCATGCATTTCCACCGCGACATCATGGCGATTTGCCTGACATCGTCGGCGCAGATTATCCAGGCCACCGCGGACGACATATTCGCCGGCACGCCGCCGCTTGCCTTCACCTTCGGCCTGGGCGGTTTGCTGCTGTTCCCCCTGCATGCGGGCGCCTCGGTACTGCTGGTGGAGAGCTACACGCCGGAAAGCCTGATCGGGGCGATTGAGGCGCACAAGGTTTCGGTGCTGTTCACCGCACCCACCATGTACCGAACGCTGACACCACTGGTGAAGGGGAAGAACCCGCCAAATCTACGGATCTGCGTTTCCGCCGGTGAAACGCTGCCGAAGCCGACGTGGGATGATTGGCATGCCGCGACCGGGCTGAGCATTCATGACGGCATCGGCACCACCGAAATGCTGCACACCTTCATTGCCGGGACGGGCGACAACATCCGCCCCGGCGCCACCGGTCTGACAATTCCCGGCTTCGAGGCAACGGTATTGGACGACGACGGCGAACCGGCGATGCCTGGCGAAATTGGCCGCCTTGCGGTGCGCGGGCCGACCGGCTGCCGCTATATGGCCAACCCTGAACGGCAGGCGGCCTACGTTCATGACGGCTGGAACCTGACCGGGGACAGCTACATGCTGGATGGGGATGGCTATTTTTGGTATCAGGCGCGGACCGATGACCTGATCGTCTCCTCCGGCTACAACATTTCCGGGCCGGAGATTGAGGCGGTCCTGCTGGAACATGACGCGGTCGCCGATTGCGCCGTGATCGCCAGCCCTGATGAACGACGCGGCCAGATCGTCAAGGCCTATGTGGTATTGCGTGATCCCACCCTTGCCGGTCCCGGCCTGATCGCGGCGCTGCAGGATCATGTGAAAGCGACCATCGCGCCTTACAAATATCCCCGTGCCGTTGAGTTTATTGATGAGTTGCCGCGAACCGCCACGGGCAAGGTACAGCGTTTCGCCCTGCGGGCCCGCGATGCCGGTACTAAATAGGCGCCGGTTTTGGATTTAGCCGATTACGGCCCGCACCAGATCGGCGTTCTTGCCGCCCACGCCGGCCACGGCAGAGGATATTTCGCTCGCCGCCACGCTGCTGTCGCCGCCGAGCTGGGAGGCGACACGAAGCGCAAGGGCGCTTTGCTCCAGCAACTCGAGGTCTTTTTCGCTTGGGCGTTCTTGGCGGATTCGATTGACAACCTGAACCACGGAATCGCACAGACTGCCCAATTGCGCTAGCTCGCGCGGCGAAATCGCATCGTGAAAGGCGCGCGCGGACCGCAGGATTTGCTGCAACTCCGCATCGATCCAATCAGGCAGCGAAGGATCGTCGTAACCCTTGTAGAGAATATCGGCGATGGCCCAAATTCGCCGGGCAATATTGCGGACCTTGACCTTACGCAGTTGTGCCAATGCCTCGCCGATGACTTCGGACCGCGGTCCCAGCTCAGGCCGCCCCTCGACCCGTGCCCGCAGCGCGTTCGGCACCACCACTGTTCCGGCGTCGCTGGCGCGGACCTCTTCCGTACGTCGGTCAGGACCAAAATATGCATCCGTCACGATAAACGGTTTGCGGTTATTGACCAGGGCATTGATGCGGTCGCCCAGGTTGGTGGTGGAATAGGGCGCCGCGAGAAAATCGTCGGCGCCGGAATCGACAATCGATCGCACCAGCCGCAGGCGCGCGTCCCATCCGGTCAAAATGATAGGCAGAAACGGATCGTCGCCGCACCGAAAGCGCCGAATATCGCTGATCAGGTTGGAAACACCGTCGTTTTTGTCCTGTACGGCAAATATGGCCAGATCGAACCTGCGGCCAACCAGGGCATGCCGCACCTGATTTATGGTTTCGCACTCCTCGATCTTCCAAAATCCCAAGATGTTCAGGATCGAGCGCGACTGTTTGCGCACGTATAAT
>CAZVYX010000064.1:0-29742 GCA_964631725.1 uncultured Rhodospirillaceae bacterium
GGTGAAATACGCGGTCGGGGCCTGTTGCTCGGCTTCGACGTGATCGCCGACCGGAGCACGGGCCGGCCCCTGCCCCCTGAACTGGATGCCCATATACGCCTGGCGCAGGAGGCCTATGACCGGGGCCTGATTATCTATTCCCGGCGCACGATGGGCGGCGCCAAGGGCGATAACTTCCTGGTCTCCCCGCCCCTGATCGTCACGGAAGAGCAGATCGACGAGATCATGGACCTGCTGGTTCAGGCCCTGCGGGCCTTTGCGCCCGCCGCGCGGGCCGCTATAAGAGCAGGCTGATTGACCATTGTAAGTAATAATAGGAGACCGCCATCATGCTAGCCACCATCGCAACTCTAACCTCCAAGGACGGCGCCTTGGAAGACCTGCTCGCCGTCGGCAAGGAGATGGCCGTCGCCGTCAACGCAAATGAAGAAGGCTGCCTGTCCTATGAAGTGTTCAAGGGTGAAGAGCCCAACACCATCGTCTTTGTCGAGCGCTACAAGGACGAGGCCGCCACGGAAGCCCACCGCAATTCCGACCACTTCAAGACCATCGGCGCCCGCATGGGCCCCTTCATGGCCGCCCGCCCGCGCTTGGTGCGGTTGAGCGACGAATAGGCTTTGGTTCGGCGGCGGATTTCGTCGGGCTTCCGAATGAAACCGTTGCCCCGCCACAGTAATAGCTGACACCCGACGAGAGGGCTGACATGCCGGATGAAACCGTTGGCTTCATCGGACTAGGCGACATGGGCGAACCCATGGCCGCCTGCATCATGGCGGGCGGCTACCGGGTGGTCAGTTGTGCCAACCGCCGCCGGGAGGCGATTGACGGCCTGAAGGCGCGAGGACTGGAAGAAGCCCGGAACCCGGCGGAGGTCGCCGCGAGCTCGGACATTCTGATCACCTGTGTCATGGACGAAGCGCAGACCGACGCGGTTCTGCGCGGGCCCGACGGCGCGCTGGCGGGCCTCAAGACCGGCGCCGTCATCGTCATGACCTCCACCCTGTCTCCGGCCTACTGTCAGGCGCTTGCCGAGGAAGCCGCGCCAAAAGGTATCGCCGTCCTCGACTGTCCGGTCAGCGGCGCCCGGGTCCGCGCCGAGACCGGCGACCTGGCCCTGATCTGCGGCGGCGACGGCGAGGTTTTCGGACGCTGCCGCGCAATTCTTGAGACCATGGGCAAGCCCAACCACTGCGGCCCCATCGGTACGGGACAGGTTACGAAACTGATCAACCAAGGCCTGCTGTACGGCATCATCCGGCTATTGCAGGAAGGCCGTGCCCTGGCGAAAGCCTATGACATGGACCCCGATATCTTGATGAAAGTCCTCAGCCAGTCCACCGGCAACACGGCGGTGGGCGAGAACTGGGAGATGTTCGTCCGGATCTGGCCCCACGCCGACAAGATCGGCATCAAGGACCTGGGCCTGATCGCCGAAGCCGCCCGCGCCAAAGGTGTGGAGATACCATTGATCGAGGCGCGGCGCGGCATCAACTGGGACATGGGACCGGATGCCTGAGATCAGGATTCGCGCCGCTCGACCCTCTAAGACGTTGACAATACCTACTGGGTAGGTATACTACTGAGTAGGTATTGGGGTGTGCATGCGTGTCTTCAAAAACAGGGTCTTCAGCAGGTACGCGCGAAAACAAGAGATCACCGATGATAATCTGTGTCGCGCCGTGTCGGAAATAGAAAGCGGCTTGGTCGATGCGAACTATGGCGGCAACCTGTTTAAGAAGCGTATAGCCAGGAGCGGTCAGGGTAAGTCGGGTGGCCATCGTACGATTTTGGCCTATGTGAAAGGCAATAAAGCGTTCTTCATGTACGGCTTCGAGAAGAGCGCGAAAGACAATCTTGGGCGGGATGAAGAGCGCGACTACAAGCGACTGGCAAGGACGTATATCGCTCTGAATAATGAGCAGCTGGCTTTGGCGTGCAAGGAGACCATTCTATTTGAGGTAAGTTGCGATGAAAAAGACCTATAGATCGGATGCCTACGCCGCGCTGCATGAGTCTGCGGGCGATTTACAAAAAGCCGGTCTCATCTCCGGCGCGGAGATGCAGTATTATGACGATACCTGTCTGGAAATCATTCCCGAATACACACCGGAAAGGGTTAAATTCATCCGTGCGCGCGAAGAATTGACCCAAAGCCAAATGGCGATGCACCTGAATGTCAGTTTGAAGACCGTGCAATCCTGGGAAGCAAAAAAACCAAAGCACCCCAGTGGCGCAGCCGCGAAATTACTGAACCTCATGGAACGCCACGGCGTCAATGCCATCGCCGGGTGATGGTGGGTCATCTCCGGGACATCGTACACCAAGGCCTAAAAATCCGATCTAAAGCTCGACGCCTTGCGCCGCCAATTGCGCCTGCAATTGTTCAACGTCGATGGCTCTGGCCGATACGCCCTGGGCCGTGGCCATGGCGGCGGCGACGCCAGCGGCCTCGCCCGTGGCCGAGCACACCGGGATCAGCCGAAGCCGCCCCATGATGTCATCTTCGGCCGAGATGCAGCGGCCCACGACCAATAGGTTTTCCACCTTCTTGGGCAGCAGGGAGCGATAAGGCACGGCGAGATCCTTGCCGAGATAGGGCCGTGCCACGGTGTCCGAAAAGGCGCCGCGAACGACCTCCTTTTTCGAGGGCGACAGTTCGCCTTCGAGGTTTCGCGTGGCGCGGATGCCAACCTCGGTCGACATCTGTTCCAGACGCGCATTCTCGAATCCCGGCAGGCTCTTTTTCAGAAATCCCGCCATGCGGAAGGCGTGGTCACGGGTGACGATCTCGGCCCTGGTCCTTTGCGCCGGATCAAGGCTCTGGTTCGAATACAGCATGCCGCCCCAGACATTGAGCTGCCCCTTGTGGATCAGGTCGGCGGCGAATATTCCCGGCGCGCCGAAATCGGCATCGACGCCGAGATCGAAGTCAATCTCTCCCTTGGCGATGGCCTCGCGCATGAATTTCTTCAGCCCGGTCCATTTGCCCAAATGTTCCAGCGCCCGCTCGGAGTCGACATCGGCCATGTTGAACATCATGGTGATGGGCCGCTCGACCGTCCGCACCGGCGCGCCGGCCTGGGCCGCGACATCGGCATCCCCGGTGGCGTCTATGATAAACTTCGCCCGCACCGCGCTGCGGCCGGCCTTGTTCTCGATCATCACGCCGTCAATATGGCCGTCCGTGCACAGGGTGTCGGCGATGTAGGTGTGAAACAGAATTTCGACCTGTTCCTCCAACAGCATCCGGACGAATTCATACTTCGTTGCTTCCGGGTCATAGGGCAGCAGATTGTCGCCGCTATCAATGAATTCGGACTCCATGGCATTGTCCTTGGCCCAGTCCGGTGCGTAGCTTTGCCACTCCACCAGGCGACGGGCGATTTCGAGGTTGATGCCGTTGTTCAGGGGCGGCGTGGTAATGACCAACGCGCCGGTCGCCAGTCCGCCGAGAAATCCATAGCGTTCAATGAGCATTACCGAGGCGCCGTTTCGCGCCGCCGCCACCGCCGCGGCCACACCGGCGAAACCGCCGCCACAGACCAGGACATCAACATCGTTGACGACGGGGATTTTCCGTTCCGGTTCGACAAAGTATTCCATGGCTTCCTCACTATTTATATGACGCCGACCCTGTTGTTTTTTTATTGGGCGGCGCTGCTTCCTGTCAGATCGACATTTGCTCCTGCTTCTCGGGCGGTAGGTTCCAACGCGGCGCCTTAGGACTGCCCCTTGAAGGCATCCAGGATCTCACCGCCCGTGGCGGACCAGACGCCATCGTGGCCCATGATGTAGCTCAGCGCGCTTTCCAAGGCCTTGATGCGATAGGCTTGGCCGGTAACCCAGGGATTGAGACTGATCGCCATGATGCGGCCGCCCTTGCTCTCGGACTCCTTGTACAGGCAATCGAACTGGTCCTTGAGCTGGTCGACGTATTCCTGTTCCGTATGGCGCAGGGTGATCAAGACCTGCTGGTCATCGATCTCCATGGCGTGAGGCATGTTGTGGATGGGTCCCGATGCGGTTCGGAATTCATAGGGCATGTCGTCGTTGGCCCAATCGCAGATGTAGTCGATGCCTTCCGCCGCCACCAGATCAGGGGTGTTCATGCTCTCGGAACGGATCGGCGACAGCCAGCCGCGCACCGGCTGGCCTGACAGGCCGCGCAAGGTCTCCAACACGCCCTTGATCAGGGCGGCTTCCTCGTCCCGGTCCATGTCGCCATGTTGCGGATGGCCCATGTCCAGGCCATTGGCGATCAACTCCCAGCCGCGCTTGTTCACCTGCTCCACCAGATAGGGCACCATCTCGGCCAGGCCCGAATTCATCGCGACGGAGCCCTTGATGCCCAGCTTGTCCAGAACCTTGAACAGGCGGAAAACACCGACCCGGTTGCCGTAATCGCGCAGGGTATAATTCCAACTGTCGGGATAGGGCCGAGCCATGCCGCCGGGCACGGGAACCGACGGTTTCATGTCCATGGGGAACCACTGCAATTGCGTCACCACCCACAGGGCGACGCGGGCGCCGTCGGGCCAGGTGACATTGGGGCGTTCGTGCAGTTGCGACCAGGTATAGCGGTCATGGTCCATGCCATGGCCGCGCTTGGGGTATTTCAGATAATCATCGGGCAGGCTCATGAGGCACCCCCTTCCCGTCGTGTCTTCAGCGCCGCAACCACATTGTCATAGTGATGTTCGTAGTAATGCGCGGCGATCTCCCGCCCCGTGGTGACCCAGACCTTGTCGTGCGAGGTGATGTAGTCCAGCACCTCGGCGAAGTTGCCGATGCGGTGCGGCTGACCGATCAGGAAGGGATGCAGGGGAATGCACATCACCTGGCCGTTTTCGGCGCCTTCCTCGTAGAGCTGATCAAAGTTGGCCTTCAGGATATCGGTATAATGGCGGCTGCTTTTGCCCATCATGGAGAGCACCACGGTATCGTTCATCTCCAATGAATAAGGCACCGAGATCAGACGGCCGCTTTTCGTATTGACCGGCTGGGGCTGGTCGTCATGGAACAGATCGCAGGTATATTTGACGCCGTATTCCGCCAGCAATTCAAAGGTATTGGTGGTGTAGGACAGTGCCGGGGCCAGCCAGCCATCGGTACTCTGTCCGGTGCAGTCCAGAATGGTCTTGATCACGTCCTCCATCATGGCCCGCTCTTCAGCCTCGGTCATGGTGTAGGTGTAGCGGGTGTTGTAGACGCCGTGGGAGAAGAACTCCCAATCCAGCTCGTTGCAGGCCTCGATAATCTCCGGATGATGCTGGCACATCGCGACGTTCAGCGAGACGCTGCCGCGCACGCCGTATTTGGCCATGGCCTCCATCATGCGCCAAAAGCCGGCCCGGTTGCCGTAGTCCCGGTGCGAATAGGGAATGACATCCGGATGCGGCTTGGCCCAGGCCCTGCGGCCCGGGTTGAGCGGTGGATCAAGCTCGTAATACTCGATATTCGGCGCCACCCAAAAGGCCACCCGTGCCCCATCGGGCCAGGTGATCTTGGGCCGGTCGTCAAAGGGGGAATAGTCGTATAGCCCCGGCTCCCGCAGCATCGCCATCTCCTCGTCGTCCTAATCGTTCAGGATCTGATAGTTTTCCAGATAGTCGATGACATCCGCCGCCGGCACCACGTCGGCGTATTTGATCGCCATGTCGTAGAGGTTGGCAAAGTGCGGGCTTTCGTGTTTATCGGCGACGCATTCCTCCGGCACGATGGTGCGGAAGCTGCGCGACAGGCTATCGACCACCGTTGCCCGTACGCAGCCGGAGGTCGAGCCGCCGGTGACGATCACCGTATCGATACCGTGGAAATTCAGCACCGAGGGCAGATTGGTCTCGTGAAAGGCCGATGCCATGCGCTTGTTGATGACCACATCCTTTTTGTGATCCACGTTCAGGCGATCGTCGAATTCGGAACGGCGGGAGCCGACCTTGATATTCTGCAATGAATCCTCGGTATCGGTGCGCGTGCCCCAGACACCACAATCCTCGCCCGAGTCCATATAGGCGACATAGGTCCAGACCACGGGCAGGTTTTTCGACCGCGCCAGGTCCGAGATCTGGTTGACATAGTCCATCTGCTTCGGATCGGTCTCGTAGGCGGTAACGAACTCGCCGACATTGGTATAGGCTTTTTGCAGATCGATATTGATCACCGCCGCCTTGCGGCCAAAGCCAAAACGCGGCCGGGTCGGATTGGCCTTGATCTCGTCATACAGTTGCCGGGCACTCTTGTCCGAGGTTTCCATTTTTTCTCGTTCTCCCAATATTTCAATCGACTCTACCGTCATTCCCGCGAAAGCGGGAAGCTAGAGAGTGTTGCAATCCACGCCGCGATCAATCGAACTCCACGCCCTTGAAAAAGGCTCCATGGATTCCCGCGTCCGCGGGAATGACGATTGACCTCAAATCTTCGGCTGAAACCCAACCGCGCCTTCGTATTTCGCCGCTTCCTCCTCCGGAAGGAATTCCGCTTCCATCTCGCGGATCTCGCCGAAGCCGGCGAAACTGTGGAAATCCGCCAACGGATGCGCCTGGTTGGCGGCCTTGAGGCGGTCTTCCAGGGCCTCGTCCTCCTCGGCGAAGGCGGCGTAGTAGTCCCACATGGCGTTGGCCGCCGCGCGCATGGCGCCGCCGGGATTGATGACGATATCGACGCCAAGCTCCTGCAGGCCTTCCGAAGAGATATTCGGCGAAACGCCGGTGCGGTTATACAGAATGGCGCCGGGCACCGCGTCACAGACCGCGCCGATCTCCTCGGCCGAAAGCAAACCCTCGGGGAAAGCCACGTCGGCGCCGGCCTCGATATAGGCCCGGCAGCGGTCGATGGCATCTTCCAGGCTGCCGCCGGCCACGCCGCGGGCGTCACAGCGGGCGATCAGGACAAAATCCGGGTCCGTTTCGTCCCGCACCCGGGCCGCGGCACGAATCTTGCCGGCTGCCTCTTCCAGGGAAATCACCTGTTTACCCGCCACATGGCCGCAGCGTTTCGGCGCCACCTGGTCTTCGAGATGGATGCCGGAGACACCGGATTTGATGAACTCCTCCACCGTGCGCATGACGTTAATGGCGTTGCCATAGCCGGTATCGGCATCGCAGATCACCGGTATGTTGACGGCGGAGGCGATTTTTCCCGCCACGTCCGTCATCTCGGTCAAGGTGGCCAGCCCGACATCCGGGCGGCCCACATGATTGACGGAAATGCCATAGCCCGAGACATAGAGCGTGTTGAAGCCAACCCGTTCGATCATCCGCGCGCCCATGGCGTTGAAACAGCCCGGCGCCACGACGATGTCGTCGGCGGCAAGCTGCCCGCGCAGCATGCCCGCCGCGCCTTTTGAATGTGACAAAGTCGATACCTCCAATTTCTAGCTTTTGACGAGACTAGCAGAACCAACAGATATCGGAAACGCCATGGACAAACGAAATGGGCCGCCCCAAGGGGCGGCCCAGATACGTTCGGTCTGAGACCGAAGGATCAGACGCTGTAGTACATCTCGAACTCAACCGGATGCGGTGTGTGCTCGAACTTGAAGACTTCTTCCCACTTCAGTTCCAGATATCCGTCGATCTGATCGTCCGTGAAGACGCCGCCCTTCTTCAGGAAGTCGCGGTCGGCATCGAGGTTTTCCAGGGCCTCGCGCAGCGAGCCGCACACCGTCGGCACATCCGCCAGTTCCTCGGGCGGCAGATCGTAGAGATCCTTGTCCATGGGATCGCCCGGGTGGATCTTGTTCTCGATCCCGTCCAGGCCGGCCATCAGCATCGCGGTGAAGGCCAGGTAGGGATTGGCGCCCGGATCGGGGAAGCGGATTTCCACGCGCTTGCCGTTCGGGCTGGGCGAGAAGGGAATGCGACAGGAGGCGGAGCGGTTACGCGCCGAATAGGCCAACAGCACCGGCGCCTCGAAGCCCGGGATCAAGCGCTTGTAGGAATTCGTCAGCGGGTTGGTGAAGGCATTGATCGCCTTGGCATGCTGCATCACGCCGCCGATGTAATAGAGGCAGTTTTCCGACAGATCGGCATAACCGGAACCGGCGAACAGCGGCTTGCCATCCTTCCAGATCGACTGATGCACATGCATGCCCGAGCCGTTGTCCTCCATCACCGGCTTCGGCATGAAGGTCGCCGTCTTGCCGTACGAGTGGGCAACGTTGTGGACCACGTATTTGTAGATCTGCAACTGATCCGCACAGGAGGTCAGCGGCGCGAATTTCATGCCCAGCTCGTGCTGGCTGGGAGCCACCTCATGATGGTGCTTTTCGGTCTCAAGTCCCATTTCACGCATCACCGTCAGCATTTCGCTGCGCAGGTCAGCCGCCGAGTCCACGGGCGGCACGGGGAAATAGCCGCCCTTGGCCGCCGGGCGATGGCCGATGTTGCCGCCGTCCAGATCGCTGCCCGAATTGTACGGACCTTCGCCCTCGTCGATGGAGAAGAAGGTTTCGTTCTGCGCCACGTTGAAGCGCACATCGTCAAAGACAAAGAATTCGGCTTCCGGGCCGAAAAACGCGGTATCGCCAACGCCGGAACTCTGCAAATAGGCTTCCGCCCGCCGCGCCGTCGAGCGGGGATCGCGGCCGTAGGCTTCGTGGGTCGAAGGCTCGACCACATCGCAGAACAGCACCAGGGTCGGCTGCGCGAAGAAAGGATCCATGACAGCGGTGGCCGCATCAGGCATCAGCGCCATGTCTGAATCGTTGATCGCCTTCCAACCGGCGATGGACGAGCCGTCAAACATCACGCCATCGGCGAAGATGTCGGCGTCAACCATCTTGGCATCCATGGTAAGATGCTGCCACTTGCCCCGCGGGTCAGTGAAGCGGAAGTCGACAAAGGGAATATCTTCGTCCTGGATTTTCTTCAGGACGCTTTCAGCGTTGGACATGGCTTTCGGTTCCTTCCTGTGTCCTCGGTTATTTCGTTTGATCTCGTACTAGTCTTGAATAAGCCGCCTAGATGGCGTCATTGCCGGTTTCGCCGGTGCGGATGCGAATGGCCGTTTCCACCGTGGTGATAAAAATCTTACCATCGCCGATCCGGCCCGTATGTGCCGCCGTCTGAATGGCTTCCACCGCGCGCTCCACCAATTCGTCTTCCAGCACGACCTCCAGCTTCACCTTCGGCAGAAAATCCACCACGTATTCGGCGCCGCGATAGAGTTCGGTGTGGCCTTTTTGCCGGCCAAAACCCTTGGCCTCGATCACCGTGATGCCCTGGAGGCCAATTTCGTGCAACGCCTCCTTCACTTCGTCGAGTTTGAAGGGTTTGATAATCGCTTCAATTTTTTTCATGGCACCAAAGCTCTTGTTATTGCCGAATTCGACTTTTCCCGATCCAGCGGTCCTGTCCGCCGCTCCACACCGTAATAATAAGCACAAACCGTGCCAACCTAAGTCGCTAGTTAACCTATTGATTTAATGGACAGAAATTAAGATCTTAAACGCCAGCCACAAAGATTGCCTGTTTTTTCCTCGTCCTGCCCAAATTTTAGGCGAATTACCCTATTATTGCGCCGCCAGCAAGTCGCGAATACGGCCCATGGCCGCGACGATATTTTCGGTCGAATTGGCGTAGGAAAAGCGCAGATAGCCTTCGCCAAAGGCGCCAAACGACGTGCCGGAAATAGCCGCTACGCCGGCTTCGTTCAACATCTTTTCCTGCAGTACCGACGAGGTCATGCCCGTGCCCTCGATATTGGGGAAGGCATAAAAGGCACCGCCGGGCCGAACGCAGCGAAAACCAGGAATGGCGTTCAATTCCTTGACGATGACTTCGCGTCGTTGATCAAACGCCTTGACCATCTCGTCCGCCGCCTCCTGGGGCCCGCGCAGGGCCTCGACACCGGCCCATTGGGTCGCGGCGTTGACGCAGGAATGGTCGTTCACGGCCAGACGTGTGGCCTGTTCGGCACAGGCCTCGGGCCAGATCGCATAGCCCAGGCGCCAGCCGGTCATGGCATAGGTTTTCGACCAGCCGTCCAGCAGGATCAGCCGGTCCCGGATCGCGGGATAACTCAGCAGGCTGACGTGGGGTTGGTTGTCATAGACCATGCGGCTGTAAATCTCGTCCGACATCACCACCACTTCCGGATGCCGTTCCAGGCCGGCGACCAGCTTGTCCAACTCGTCCTTTTGTACCACGCCGCCCGTGGGGTTGGCCGGCGAGTTGATGATGATCAGGCGGGTTCGTTCGTTGATCTTTTCCAGCACTTCATCGGCCGAGAAGGAAAAGCCGGTGTCTTCGTGCAAGGCGATGGGCACCGGCGTTGCGCCGGAAAATCGGATCGCGGATTCGTAAATCGGAAAGCCGGGATTGGGATACATGATCTCCGCCCCCGCCTCACCGAACATCAGGCAGGCATAGAACATGGTCGGCTTGCCGCCGGGCTGGATCACCACATGGTCTGGATCGATGGTGGCGCCCCGGTATTTCAGAATATCGTCGGCCACCGCTTCTCGCAGCTCGGGTATGCCGTTGGCCGGCGTATAGCCATGATGGCCATCGGCCAGGGCCTTGCGCCCGGCCTCGACAATATTCTCCGGCGTCTGGAAATCAGGCTGGCCGATACCGAGGTTGATGATATCGCGGCCCTGGGCGGCCAGCGCATTGGCCCGGGCCAGGACCTCGAATGCGGTCTCCGTGCCCAGGTGGTTCATTCGATCAGCGAGTTGCATGGGCCGGTTTATGCCACCTTTGGCCCGCCGCTCCAAGCCCCAGATGCGACTAACCGGATGCGCCTAGTGCGCGGCTTTATATTCCTTCAATGCCTCCCGCGCGATGACCAGTTGCATGATCTGCGAGGTGCCTTCGAAAATACGCAGCAGGCGGGCGTCACGGTACAGCCGCTCCACCGCCGTTTCCCGCATGTAGCCATAGCCGCCATGCACCTGCACGGCCCGATCAGCGATCCTTCCGGCGGTCTCGGAAGCGAAGTATTTGCAGGCCGCCGCATCCTTGATGACATCGCCGCCAGCATCCATCTTGCGGGCGGTTTGTTCGACCATTGCCCGGGCGGCGAGGCATTCCGCCTCGCTATCGGCGATCATCGCCTGGATCAGTTGGAAATCGGCGATCGGCTGGCCGAACTGCCGCCGCTCCACCGCATAGGCGGTCATCTCTTCCACCAGGCGCGTGGCCAGGCCGACACTGACGGCGCCCATGTGGATACGGGCGTCATCCAGCACCTTCATCGCCGTGATGAAACCCGTGCCCTCCCGCGCGCCCAGCAGCGCATGGCTAGGCACCCGGCAATCGGTGAAGGTGACATCCGCCGTCGGCGCGCCCAACTGACCCATTTTCTCCAATGGCGGATCAACATGCAGGCCGGACGTCCCGGCCTCGACCAGAAAGGCGGAGACGCCGGCGGCGCTTTTGTCGTCGGGATCGGTCCGCGCCATGACCGTGAACAGGCCCGCCACGGGCGCATTGGAGATAAAGCGTTTGCTGCCGTTCAAAACATAGCCGTCGCCGTCGCGCCGGGCCGTGGTGGCCAGGCTCTTCGCGTCCGAGCCGCTGCCCGGCTCCGTCAGGCAGAAGCTGACGATCAACTCGCCGGCGGCGATGGCGGGCAGATAGCGCCGTTTTTGTTCTTCCGTGCCGTCGAGAACGATGCTTTTACCCCCGACGCCGTTGGTCGTGCCGACGTAGGAGCGGTAGGCCGGCGCGGCACGGCAGAATTCAAAGATCATCCGCACCTCGGCCCACTTGCTCAGGCCCAGGCCGCCATGCTGACTGGGAATGGCATAGGCGAA
The DNA here is from genome assembly GCA_964631725.1 of uncultured Rhodospirillaceae bacterium. Classification (GTDB taxonomy): domain Bacteria; phylum Pseudomonadota; class Alphaproteobacteria. Next base: position 11,759 of record CAZVYX010000064.1, read on the forward strand.
CAGCCCCATCTCGCGGATCAGATCCAACAGTTCATCGGGAATGCGGTGCTCGGCATCGATCTGCGCCTCGGCCGGGATCAGTTTTTCGTTTACCAACCGGCGCACGGCGTCCAGTAAAGGCGCGATATCGTCTTCGTTCATGCGGGCTACTCCTTCGCCCCAATGTGCCGTCTTTGGCCATGCAGGTCCAGCTTGCGCTCGGGTCATGGTCCGGCCCTAAATCTGATCATTGAAACGATCGCGAAGCGGACCGCTTGACGCCGGCCCTTGGGGGGTTTAATCAACCATCCGGATTTATGGCGGGTGTAGCTCAGTCGGTTAGAGCGCTAGATTGTGGATCTAGAGGTCGGGGGTTCGATTCCCCTCACTCGCCCCATTTTCCTTCCCCAGGAAATCCTTACACGCCTTCTTCATCCGACGATGTTGGTCGTGATTGCCATCCCTTGCAAATTTCGGGCCGCGCACAACTTTATCGATTGTAATAAAATATTCGTAACCGCGAATATTCGATATAATTAATTTACAATTTACTGTTATGATTAAGAAATCCGGCGCGTAAGCTTCTCGCATTCGGAGAATTGAATTGCCATGGAAGACGGAGCGCCAGCCATGGCCGGCGCACCATTACGGCTACTGTTCACGGAACTGACAGGGACGAAATCGGCAAGGGGGCGGATCACAAACAGCGCAATATGGGTCCGTTAGAGTTGGCAATGATCGCGGTTTCAAATATTGGCGTGACAATACTACTGGCCGTCACGGCGGGGATCGTGGCGATCGGTTGTGCATGGCGATCCTTCATACAGGATGCCATGGCCAGCCGTGCCCAGGAACAAGACGAGCGTTATCGGGCCCTTTCCGATTTGACCACCGAAGGCGTCTCGATCCACGAAAACGGCATCATTGTCGAGGCCAATCAAGCCTTTGCCAATATGTACGGCTACACGGTCACGGAACTGGTCGGTAAACCGGTACTGGAGCTGACGGTACCCGAATTCCGCGGGGCCGTGGCGGATCAAATGGCGCAAAACCTGCCCGGAACCTACGAGAGCGTCAGTTTCCGCAAGGATGGCAGCCGCATTCCCATCGAAATCAAATCCATGCCGACGACCTATTTGGGCCGCCCCATGCGGGTCTCGAGGTTGCGGGAATTGACGGAGGAGAAGGCGGCGGAAAAGGCTATCCGCGACAGCGAGGAGCAACTGCGATTGGTGACCAACGCCGTGCCGGCGTTGATCGTTTATCTGGATTCGGAACTTCGATATCGGTACGCCAACCGGATCGCCGAAATCTGGCATGATCGCCCGGCCAGTGAGATCATCGGCAAGCATGTATGGGACTTGGTCGACGAAGCGACATTTGAAGCCGCAAAGCGTCAATACGAATACGCCCGGAACGGCAATCCGCAGTTCTTTGAAGATACCTTCACCTATCCCGACGAACAGACGCGTGATGTCAGCGCCAGCTATGTCCCGCATCTGGACGAAGACGGTAGGCTGCTGGGCTATTACGCCCTGGTCCTGGATATCACCGGCCGCAAGCAGGCGGAGCGGGCCATGGCGGCGGGACAGGAGGAGTTGCGTCAACGCGAGCAAACCCTGCGCCAGATATTAGAAACCGCGCCGGTTCCCCTGGTCATAACAAGAAAATCGGATGCCGCCATATTGTTCGCCAATCAGGCCTATGCCTCGGTTTTGGGCATGAAAATGGATGATTTCGTTCATCAATCCGGCGCGGACGTCTATTTGGATCCGCAAGATCGTGTCCAACTACTACGAGAGCTGGATACAAATGGCCAGACCAGCAGGGAGACGCAACTGCGAAAAGGCGACGGCAGCGTTATTACTATTTTCGGTTCGATACGGACGATCGAATTCGAAGGTGAAGAAGCCATTCTGTCCGGTTTCCAGGACGTCACCGAACGCCGGCAGGCGGAAGATCTGCTTCAGACCAGCGAGAGGAGGTTTCGAGATTTCGCCGCCTCGGCGTCGGATTGGTATTGGGAAATGGACGAGAACTTGGTCTACACATACGTCTCGCCCAATGTTCAGGATCTGCTTGACCTGCCGGCCGGTCATTTCGTCGGCAAAAACCACAAGGATTTACTGGCGCAAAGTTTCGATCAAAATGAATGGCAGCCGTTCTTTGACGCGGTGCGGGAACGCCGGGCCTACCGGGATTTGGTAATCCGCCGGCGCGAGGATGACGGTCCGGAAATCTGGCTATCGTCAACCGGGTTGCCGATATTCTCGGAAAGCGGCGAATTCAAGGGCTATCGCGGCACCGCCACCAACATTACCGCCTTGAAGGAGGCGGAGGCAAATCTGCTTCAGGCGCAAAAGATGGAAGCGATTGGCCAGTTGACCGGCGGCATCGCGCATGACTTCAACAATCTTTTGGCGATCATGACCGGCAACATAGCATTGCTGGAAGAGGACCTGGGGCCCGATCACGAACTCACCGAATTGACCCGGCCAACCATGCGGGCCATCGCGCAGGCCACCGATCTGATCAGCCGCATGCTTGCCTTCTCGCGCCGGCAGCCCCTCGCCGCGAAGCTGATGGACGCAAATGACCTGCTGGACAATATGCAGCCCCTGCTGCGACGCACCTTGGGCGATGATATCGAGGTCGTCATCAAGCCGGAACCCGATCTGATCCCCTGCATGGCCGACCCGGGACAGTTGGAACAGGCAATACTGAATCTAGCGATCAATGCCCGCGACGCCATGCCCGGCGGCGGCTGCCTATCCTTGGCGGCCGGCCAGGTCAGAGTTCCGGGCGATCACATATATGGCGGACACAGTTTGCCGCCGGGGCAATATGTTGAAATCGCCATTTCCGACAATGGACAGGGCATCTCGCCCAACGACCAGCCGAAAATTTTCGACCCGTTCTTCACGACAAAAGGTGTTGGCAAGGGCACGGGCCTGGGTCTGAGCATGGTATATGGCTTTGTCACGCAGTCGGAAGGGCATATCAGCGTCTATTCCAGACCAGGTGTGGGAACGACATTCAGGATTTTTCTGCCGCGCGCAACAAAGGCGCAGACGGTTGAGGAGTTGCCGAAACCTGGCGCCGCCGTGCGACGGCCGGCCAATAAGACTATCCTGGTGGTCGAGGACGAGCCCGAGGTACAGATGACGGTCGCCGCGATCTTGAAAAAATATGGCTACGGCGTCCGTCTTGCCGCTGACGGCCGGACTGGCCTTGAGTTGCTAAACAGGCATCCGGACGTTGACTTGCTGCTGACAGACATCATGTTGCCCGGTGGCCTAAACGGCAGCCAACTGGCGACGGCGGTGCGGGCGGATTTTCCGGCCCTGAAGATATTGTTCATGACCGGCTATGCCAGGGATATCATCGTCAGCCAAGGGCCCCTTGCGCCGGATGTGCCGCTGCTGACAAAGCCGTTTACGCCGGAAAAACTGATTGAATGTGTCAGCGAAGTTCTGGGCGATGATACCGATGAAGGCCATTGATGGCGGCGCCGCAAACCGATCATGGGCCGGCCTCGCGCGGCTAGTGATCGGCCAGGTGTAGGATCTGTTCCCGCAGGCCGGTGTCATAGGCCTTGCCGGCCTCGGTCAGGATCAACGCCATGGGAAAGCTGCTTTCGATCAACGCCTTGCGTTCCAGCGCGCGCCAGACGCTTTGGTTCTTCAAACCGCTCGCATCGGCCGCCATCACCACGCCGTCACCAAGGTGAAAATGATTGCCATGGGGTTGCGGCAGGGCAGTGATCAAGGTTCCCCCGTCCTCCCGCGCCGTCGATGTTTCGGGCGAACGCGCCAGCTCCTGAAACAGCGTCAAAGTCTTCAACTGCAACTTGTTCAGGCGCAAGGGATTGTTTTTCGGCGGCATGGATATTCCCTTCTCTATGGCACTCGGTGGCGATCATATTTCAGACCGCAGGGTTTTGTTAATCTTTGTCACCAAAGATTAACAGCAGATTTTTTTCGATTCGCGGGAATGCGCCGGATCAATCAGACATGGTGGCCGGTCGGCAGAAGCACCGGCCCCATGAGCTTAATGCCCAAATTTGGGCATTGATGAATAATCCCGTTTCTTCAAGGGGATAGCGCATGCAAGATAATACCGTGAGACACGGGCCGCTCGAACTACACCCGGAGCAGCGGCGCGCCAGTTGGCAAGGACGGGAAGTGGACCTGACCTTGCGTGAATACGCAATCGTCGAGAAACTCGCGACCCGGCCAGGCCAGGATCTGCAATACCGCCGCCTATACGATGTCGTACGGGGCAGCGGCTTTTCAGCCGGCACCGGCGCGGAAGGCTATCAGGTCAACGTCCGTGCCTTTATCAAGCGTATCCGGCGCAAATTTCGCGATATCGACCCGGATTTTGACGCCATCGAGAATTACCCCCGCTTCGGCTACCGCTGGCAATCAAAGCCATAACCACTGATCATTTCAAAAAAAGCCTGCCTAGTATCCGCATAGGATAGGCAAGGCATTATTCCAGCCGATTTTGGGTCCATGATTGCCCTGAAATTGTCACAATTTTGCCCGCCTCATGCCCCGGTTCATGGGGCTTAATAGAGATTGCGCCGATAAACCTATCGAGGGCAAAAGTTTGAAATACGACGAGCGTAACCAGAAAATGTTTAACTTCACCAGCGGCATGCAAGGCAGCAGGATCAGCCCCCCCAACGTCCCGAATACCGGGCCGGCACCAATATCGAATTTTTGCGCCGATACCCCGGCGGAGGGGGCCAACGCCATCATGGCCGACAACGATCTTCTCGACGAATTACAGGCACTGTTCAACCGCCTGGGCGCGGCCAAGATTCTGTTGAGCGTGTATCTGGTGGAATTTGGCGGCCTGCCCCAGCGTCTCGCCAGGCCGCTGTTGCAGGAGGCGGCCGGCAGTTGTGCCATGTTGCGCCTGCCCGCCCAGGGTCATCATCTGGTGATCTATCTCGGTCCCGAGCCATCGGAGGACAGGGGAGGTTTTCCGGGCCGGCTGCAACGTGGTTTGGCGGCGCTGAGACCGTCCGCACCGCCGGAACCCGCCTGGGCCGAGGTTAGGGTGCTGCGGTGCTGCAATCACGACATCGCCGCGCCGGCCCAACTGCTGCACGATCTCAAGGCCGCATCACCGCGGGTGCTGGGCATCAGCGATTGGTAGAAAAGCCCCCCTGACAACGTTGGGATATGTACGCGCGCCCGTGGAAAAACGCGCGATTTGCCCCGGACTGCCCCCATCCGCTATGTTCGCCCGAGATAAAGTATTTTGGGTAACATAGAGGAGACGCGCCATGGGACCGTTGGCGGGAATGAAAATTGTTGAATTGGCGGGCATCGGACCGGTGCCGTTTTGCTCCACCTTGCTCTCGGACATGGGTGCGCAGGTCATCCGGGTTGACCGGACGGCGCCTTCGGGCCTGGGTATTTCAGGCAAGAACCCCGCCTTTGATGTCCTCGGCCGCGGCCGGCAATCCGTTTCCGTTGATCTGAAGCATCCCGATGGCATCGAAACCGTCCTGCGTCTGGTGGAAAGCGCCGATGCCCTGGTCGAAGGCTTCCGCCCCGGCGTGACCGAGCGCCTGGGCCTGGGCCCCGATGTCTGCATGGCCCGCAACGAGAAGCTGGTCTATGGCCGCATGACCGGCTGGGGCCAGGATGGCCCGGTCAGCCACGCCGCCGGTCACGACATCAACTACATCGCCCTTTCAGGCGTGCTGTATTCCTGCGGCACCAAGGACAGCGGCCCCGTCCCGCCCCTGAACCTGACCGGCGATTTCGGCGGCGGCGCGATGTTCCTGGCCTTTGGCGTCATGGCGGCACTGTGGGAGGCGCAACGTTCGGGCAAGGGCCAGGTGGTCGATACCTCCATGCTCGAAGGCTCCGCCTATCTGATGCTGCCGATCTACGGCATGCATGGCTCAGGCTTCTGGACCGATGATCGCGGTACCAACATCCTGGATACCGGTGCGCCGTTTTATGGCACCTACGAGACCTCCGACGGCAAGCACGTCTCCATCGGCTCCATCGAGCCGAAATTCTATGACGAACTGCTGGAGAAGACCGGCATGGACAAGATGGATCTGCCGGCGCAGATGGATCAGGACAGTTGGCCTCAGGTGAAGGAGATCTACGCCGAAGTGTTCAAGACCAAAACGCGGGACGAATGGTGCGAAATCATGGAGGGATCGGACATCTGTTTCGCGCCGGTATTGTCGATGACGGAAGCGCCGGGCCATCCGCAGAATACCGCCCGCGAGAGCTTCGTCGAAGTGATGGGCGTAACCCAACCCGGACCGGCGCCGAAATTCTCGCGGACCGAGGCCGGCGTGCAAGGGCCGCCGCCCACCCTGGGCCAGGATACCAAGGCGGGCCTGTCCGATTGGGGTTTCTCGGACGAGGAAATCGGCGCCCTGCTGAATTCCGGCGCCGTCGTACAGACCGAACCGTTTAACGGTTAGGATAGGATTGCATGGCCGCCTCCCGCCTGGTCCTGCGTCGGCGGGCGGCGGCCATCGGTTATTTGTACGGGTCAGGAGCGGAACATGAGCAGCGGTGGTGAAGAGAGCGACGGGCGCGCCCGGTTGCGGGAGATCGAGGATGCGCGCCGAAAAGTCCTGGACGAAGGCCGGCCCGATGCCGTTGCCCGCCAGCACAAGTATGGCAAATACAGCGCCAGGGAACGGATCACCAAGCTTTGCGACGAGGCCAGCTTCCACGAATACGGCTCCCTGGTGGAACCGTTGCGCGATACCGGCTTCAACAAGGACCTGGACGCCCCGGCCGACGGCATCATCATCGGCAGCGGCATGATCGAGGGCCAGCCTGTCGCCATTCTGTCCCACGATTATACCGTGTTGGGCGGCAGCACCGGGCGGCACGGCTCCTACAAGGCGAACCGGGGCATTACCAAGGCGACCGACGACGGCGTCCCCCTGGTGGCGCTGCTGGAGGGCGGCGGCCACCGTATTCAGGACGGCCAGGACAGCCGCCATTTCGCCGCCGGCTCGCCGATCTTTCAATATCTCGCCCGCAATTCCGGCTGGGTGCCCCAGGCCATGGCCATGCTGGGCCAGGGCTTCGCCGGCCCGACCAACTATGCCGCTCTGGCTGATTTCGTCGTCATGGTGCGCGGCCAGGCCACCATGGGCATGGCCGGCCCGGCCCTGGTCAAGGCCGGCCTGGGCGAGGATATCGACAAAGAGGCGCTCGGCGGCGCGATGATGCAGACCAACCGTTACGGCATCTCGGACCTGGCCGTGGATACGGAGGACGAGGCTCTGGCGTCGGTACGCCGCTTTCTCTCCTACCTGCCGCCGAACGCGCAACAGCCCGTGCCCATTCATCCCACCGATGACCCGGTGGCGCGGGCGGAGGAAGAGCTGCTGGAGATTATTCCCGCCAGTCCGCGCAAATCCTACGATGTGCGCCGGATTATCGAGTTGATCAGCGACAAGGGCAGCGTGTTCGAGAAGAAGCCGTCCTACGCCCGCAACATCGTCACCTCGTTCGCCCGCCTGAATGGCCGGCCCGTGGGTTTTGTCGCCAATCAGGCCCGGCACCTGGCCGGCATGCTGGATGTGAAGGCGTGTGAGAAAGCCTCCCACTTCATCGCCCTGTGCGATGCCTTTGGCCTGCCGCTGGTGATGCTGATTGATGTACCAGGCTTTGCCATCGGCTCGGAGGCGGAAAAGGCCGGGCTGGGCCGGCGCTCGGGCCGTTTGATGTTCGAAATGGGCCAGGCCACGGTACCCCGGGTCACCATCGTGCTGCGCAAGGGCTATGGCGGCGGCTATTATGCCATGGGCGGCGGCACGGCGTTTGACAACAACGCCACGTTTGCCTGGCCGACGGCGGAAATCTGCGCCATGTCCGTGGAAGGCTCGGTCGATGTGGCCTACCGGCGGGACTACGAGCAGGCGGAAGACCCCGCCGCCCGGCGCCAGGAGATCATCGATATCTTCAAGAGCCAGCTCGGCGCCCGGCGCGCGGCGGAGGCCTTTGGCATCGACGAGGTGATCGATCCGCGCCAGACGCGCCGCATCCTTTGCGATACCTTCGATCGATCCCCGCCCCGCCGGCCGGACAAACATCCGCCGCGGCTGCGCACCATTTCACCGATTTAGCAGGAGAGAGATATGTCATTGAACGGACGCGTGGCCCTGGTAACCGGCGCGGGCAGAGGTATCGGCCGCGCCATCGCCGTGGCCCTGGCCAAGGACGGCGCAAAGGTTGCGGTAAATTACCGCCGCAACGACGAGGCGGCGGCGGAAGCCGTGGCCGAAATTGAGGCGGCGGGAGGCACCGCGAAGGCTTATCGCGCCTCGGTCGACAGTTTGGAAGAGGCCACCGCCATGGTGGCCGATATCGGACGCGAGATGGGACCCATCGGTATCCTGATCAACAATGCCGGTATCGCCAGTAGGGGCAACTCGGTGGCCGATACCGACCCGGCGGAGATGGAGCGGGTAGTCCGCGTGCATGCTTTCGGACCGTTCTATCTCTCCAACCTGGTACTGCCCATGATGCGCGAGCAGGACCGTGGCGACATCGTCATGATTTCCTCGGTCGCGACCGACAGCTATGGCGCCTTCGGCAATCCCTACAATATGGGCAAGGCGGCGATGGAGGCCCTGGCCTTCACCATGGCCAAGGAGGAGCACCGCAACAATATCTACACCAATATCGTCGCGCCGCCCCTGGTCGAGACCGACATGGGCCGCCGCCTGGTCAAGGCACGCTCGGGCATCGAGGATCTGCGCCAACTGGATGCCGGCATGCCGTTCGGCCACGTTTGCCAGCCCGAGGACATCGCCAATACCGTGCGCTATCTGGTCTCGGACATGAACAGCTATGTCAACGGCCAGCGTATCGCCGTCGATGGCGGCGGCAGCGCCAGCGCGCCGAAGTTCGACAAATGATGGGGATCGTACGGCTGACCGCGCTGATGACTGACGCGCACCGTCGGGGCGAAAGCCCGAGGTGGAGTTACCGCGGCAGGGAGGGAAACTGCAGGCCCTGATCAAGCGCCGGCGCCATGGTCACGAGTATCTCGCGCAGTTCGGAAATGGAATCATCGACCAACTGCAGGAACCGCGGCACCAGATCGCCCGCGGTATCATCATAGCCGGCCTTGCACAGGGTCTCGATGACCAGGGCGGTCTCCTGCGCCTTGGTGGCACCGAACTGGCCAAGGGCGCCGTTCAGAGCCTGGGTCTGCCGGCGCAGCACTTCGATCTCACCCTCCTCCGAAGCGCGGGCGATAATATTGCGGTGTTCCACGAAATCTATCGCCAATGTCTCGAACATGCTGGCAACCGTGTCCCAACCAACCACGGCCGCGAATTCCATTAGAACCGCTTCGTTGACGATGGAAGACGGAACAACCTTGACCTGGAGTTCGGTTTCAACGCCGAATTCCATGCCGGGGTCCGCGAAGGTCTGGTCGTCGGATTTCGGATCGCTGTCTTTCGATTTCGCCGCCGCCAGACAATGGGCCATGGATTGCAGCAGGTCCTGTATGACGATGGGCTTCGTCAGATAGTCGTCCATTCCAGCATCAAGGCATTGTTGCCGCTGGTCGATCGTGGTATCGGCCGTCAGGGCGATTATGGGGATATCACCTTCCGGGCGCGGCAGGGCGCGGATTCGGCGCGCCGCCGCCTTGCCGTCCAGCTCCGGCATATGCACATCCATGAGCACCACATCAAAATGTGAGCGCAGTACCGCCGAGACGGCTTCAAGACCATTGTTCGCGAGGCTGACGCGGTGCCCCTGATGGCTCAGCATGACGCTGATGACTTTCTGATTCAGACGATAGTCCTCGGCAACCAGGATGTGCAGCGGCGGCAATATCTCAATCTCTCCCGCTTCCGGTTTTTCCCCGGCTCCATCGAATGCTTTCGGTGGAGACTGATCCTTGATGTGTTTTCCCGAACTGTCGGACATTCGTGGTTTTCCTCCTGGTCCGCGCGGCTTGCACGGTCGCGCCTGGGGCACGGCCGCTGCAACGGGCGCAGACCACCCCAATTGACGGTGTCGAGGATGCGATACTCGGGTAAATATATTGCAAAAATTCTTGCTTACTATTTCGGAAATACCGCCTTTTTCCATGCCAACCCCTGGAATAACCCTCGCAAGTTAATATTTTTACCCGCCAACACAATCATGGTTTGTGTCACTAAGATTTATTGCCCACATGGGCACCTACCGCCCGGTGCAGGTTGGCGCCCGGCATTTCGTATCCATGGCAACCGGTACCATTTTGATGTCCAATGCCCATATCAGATTCGATCAATAACAATCGTTGGGAGGCCGCGATGGCCAAGATCGAAAGCTTGCACGGCACCACGCCGGCGGAAATATTTCAAAGCGGTCTGGAAAACGTTCAGGATATTCAGGCCGTTTCCCTGTCGGTCCTGTGGAAAGACGGTAGCGTGACCGCCGGCTGGTCGAACGTGGATGTGGCCTCCCTGGCCTTGATGATCCTGACCCTGGACCAAAAACAACGGCTCGAACATATTGCGGACCCGGACTTGTGAGCCAGGCAAAGGTCGTCTAAAAGCAGCCCGCGAGCATTGGCGGCGCCCCTTGCCGGCTGAAATGGCCGCAATACGGATCGTTACGAATAGTGTGATATCAGGCATGGCGAAAACACCCGTGAAGACACTTGTACTCACCTTCATTGCCCCCGACCGGCCCGGTCTGGTGGAACGGCTGTCCGAGGCCGTCAATGGCGCCGGCGGCAACTGGCTGGAAAGCCGCATGGCCCGGCTGGCGGAGAAATTCGCCGGCATCGCCAGGGTCGAAATCGCCGAAGACAAGGCGGACGCCTTGACCAATGTTCTTGCCGCGCTGGAGGCGGATGGCTTTTCCCTGACCATAGAGACGGCGGCGGCGGAAAAGCCGCCCGAAGGCCCGGTTTTCAATCTCGAACTGTTGGGCCCGGATCAGCCTGGTATCGTGCATGATATCAGCCGCTGCCTGTCGGAACGCGGCGTCAGTGTCGAGGAAATGGAAACCGATCTCCACCGGGCGCCCATGGGCGGCGATATGTTGTTCCAGGCCAGGGCGCGGGTGCGTCTGCCAAGTGGCCTGGGCGCCGATGATCTTGGCCAGGCCCTGGAAGATTTGGCCGGCGCCTTGATGGTGGACCTGACCCTGCGCGAGGAAGAAATATCCCCGCGGGCTTGATCCATGGTGCTATGCTTTGCAAAAGCAGGCAGTGGCTCGTATGACGGAAAACGGTAAGCAAGCGCTGATCGACCGGCCCCTGGTTTCGGCCATTGCCGAGGGCTTGATAGCGGATGATCTGGCGGCATTGCGGGACTATTTTGATAGCTTGAACACGGCCACGCCGGAGATCGTTTGGTCACCGGCACCGGCGGACCTGGATGAAGAGGTCCTGCGCATACTGCTGACCTACTGGACCGCCCTGCCGCGTGGGCAATCGCTGCCCCTATCCAGCGCGGTCGATCCCATGAATATGAAAGCCGCCCTTGGATACATCATGCTGCTGGACGTGATGGATGACGGCTGGGATTTTCGTTACCGGGTTTATGGATCGTCGATTGCCAGACGATCCGGTTTCGATGCGACGGGAAAGCTGGTGTCGGCACTGCCGATTGCACCGATGGCGCCATTTTTCATAGCCACATATCGCGCCTGTTTGGCACGCATGGTCCCCATGTTCGCACGCCATGTGCCGCCGCGGGAAATTCAGGTGGTCAGTTGGGGCCGCCTAATTCTGCCGCTGGAGGACGGCGCGGGCCGGATCGACCGGCTGCTGGTCGGAAACGTCCCCGGTTCATGGCGCGCCTGAAGAAATCCCTGCCTGAACAATGCCGAAAGGAAGAGTCCGATGCCAAAGGACTTGAATGACCGCAAAGCACGCGCCGTGGGCATAAATCATGTGGCCTTGGAAGTCGGCGACATTGATGAGGCCCTAGCCTTTTACGGCGCTTTCCTGGACTTTGAGATCGAAAGCAAAAGCGACACCCTCGCATTTGTCTATTTCGGCGATCAGTTCATCAACTTCACCAAGGGCCGCAATCAGGGTCCCGACGAACAGCGCCATTTCGGCATCGCGGTAGACGACAAGGACCTGGCCCGTCACACCCTTGAAGACATGGGCATCACCTTTCTGGACAGCAGGTTCCTGGATTTTCTGGACCCTTGGGGCAATCGCGTGGAAATCACCACCTACACCAACATTCAATTTTCAAAGGCGGACCATGTTCTAAAAGGCATGGGGCTGGAACATCTGATCAAGAGCGAAAGTGCCATGGCGGAATTGCGGAAAAAGAAACTGGCGCCCTGACGCTCTCCCCCAGATCCACGAAAGCAAGCAAGGCCTGACGGAAGAAATTCGTTTCGGCTACTGCCGTCCGGTTACAGGATGGATGGTCACGCCGCCGGGGATCTGTTCCGTGGCGGTCAGCTCAATCAGACTGATATTGACGCGCCAGGGCTGATCCAGGGCCCAGATCACCGCTTCCGCGACGTCATCGGCGGTAATGATCTCGAAGCCATCGACCATGGCGCCCTGGGCTTTCGTATCATCCGTCATCGTGGCGAAGATTTCCGTCGCCGCCCGGCCCGGCGAAACTTCCGTGATACGGATGCCCGTGCCCTTCAGATCATGGCGCAGATCCTGGCTCAACCGATGCACCGCCGCCTTGGACGCGCCGTAAACAGCGGTCGAAATCGCATGCAGGCCGAAGATCGAGCCGATGTTGACAATATGCCCCCGTCCCCGCGCAACCATGCCCGGGCTAAGCGCGCGCGCCGCATGTATGGTGCCGGCGACGTTGGTGTCCAAGGTGGCATCAATCTTGTCGGGATCCAATTCATGGAACGGGTCGAACTGACTGCCGACGCCGGCTGAATTCACCAGGATATCAACATCCAAGGTGCCAAACAGCTCATAAAGGGCGGCCCGGTCCCGCATATCCAGGGCATGCGGGGTGACGTCGCCATGACTTTCAAGCTCCGCCAGGCGGTCGGCCCGGCGCGCCACCGCATGGACCGCCAGGCCACGCGCCGCCAGCAGCCTGGCCGTGGCCGCCCCGATACCGCTGGATGCGCCAGTAACCAGCGCGGTCTTGTAATCCTTCAACGCCATCGCCCAACCCTTTCCAGTCTTTTTCCCGCGGCAACCCCGCCACGCATCGTCTGATAGAACGTTTTCACGCCCATCACCTTGAGACGGATCAATTGCCCCGATTGGCGACGGGCGCTACGCTCGTGCTCCGAACAACATACCCGAGGGCGGCGAGGATGGACATTCGCAAGACGTTGATCATTCAGGAGACTATCGAGGCCGACGGCATTGGCGAAACGTGCAGCCCCATAACCAGGGTCGCCGCCATGGCGGTAATCCGAAATCCCTTCGCGGACCGCTTTGTCGAGGATCTATCGCCGCTGTTCGACCTGGGCGGCCGGCTTGGCGAACAGTTGATGAGCAAGGCCGTCGGCCTGCTGACCGGTCCGCCGGTCAGCTACGGTAAGGCGGCCATCGTGGGCGTGGCGGGCGATCTGGAGCACGGCGGCGCCATGATCCATCCCAAGCTGGGCAAGCCCATGCGGGCGGCGGTGGGCGGCGGCAAGGCATTGATACCTTCCAATGCCAAGGTCGCGGCCATGGGCACACCGATTGATCTGCCCCTGGGCCACAAGGACGAGGCTTGGTCGTTCGATCATTTCGACACCATCACGGTGATGATCGCGGATGCGCCCCGGCCCGACGAAATCGTCCTCTGCATGGCCGTCGCCGACGGCGGCCGGCCCCGCCCCAGGGTCGGTAGCGCGCCGATCCTGGACTAGAAAAAATTGCTGCGATGATGTTTCAGCAGAGGTTTTGACTGAGAAGAAACATCGGCGGGGAGACCGCAAATTGAGCTGAAGTCACCGTTTGCGCCGCAAACGGCCCAAACTCGGGCTGCCTTGATGTCTTTACTCATGGGACGGGCGCCAGGAACCGCTCATGCTGGCAGATCGCTTCCAGCGCCGTGGCGGCGTTGCTGAGTTCGTCGAACACGGGAAAGCCCTGGGCAAGAGCCGCCGCGCGGCAGAGCCGTTTTCTCTCCTCGATCTCGCCACGACCGTCGGAGCGCAGCACGAGCATAAAGTGCGTCGCGCCGGGGCTTCCATCACGGGCCTGCCGCGCCGCATCGAGCAATGTCTCGACGCTGTCGTCATCACCGGCCGAAATATGGTTCCACATGACCGGGAGGTTGATGTGAAGCACGAAGGCGCCGAGTTCCTCCTGCTCCAAAACGATCTGCATGGCCCGCCGGCAAAGAGCGCCCCCGTCCCGCTTCAAAGTGTTGACCGGCGCGTCGATCGGGTTTGCGACGGAGGTGCCCGGCGGCATATTCAAGGCCGCCAAGGCGTTCATGGTGGCGTCGCCGAAGGGCGAGATCTCAATGCCATGTTCGGCGAAGCAATCGACCGCGAGGATACCGGTGCCGCCGCCATTTCCCAGCAGCGCGGCGCTCCGCCTTGGTTTCGCGGCTCGTGGCTTCAACATCTGAAAGGCCAGCAACGTATCGATAAAGGCTTCCAGGTCCTTGACAATGACCGCCCCGGTCTGCCGCGCCAGCGCCTCCCAAATGCGCGCATCGGCGGCAAGAACGCCGGTATGGGACACAGCCGCGCGGTGTCCCAACTCGGTTCGTCCGCCTTTCAGGATGACGACCGGTTTATGCGCCTTGGCGCGGCGCAATAACTCAAAAAAGCGGCGGCCTTCGCGCACGCCCTCCAGATACATGCCGATGATTTTCGTATCGGGGTCGGCCAGGTAGTATTCAAGCAGATCGGCGGGACCAATATCGGCACAGTTCCCAATGGTCATCAAACCGCTGAAGCGCAGGCCGCGCTCCTGTCCCCGGCGAACGATGTCGAGGCCCAAACCGCCGCTCTGACTGAGAACGCCGATGAAACCGGGTTCGCGGGCCGCGCCATGGGTGAACGTCAGGCCGCCGCGCGGCGCATATCCACCGTTGCAGTTTGGTCCCAACAGGCGGACGCCGGCATCCCTGGCTGCCCGGCACAGGGCATCCTGCAGGGCGCCGCCGCCTTCGACCTCGGCAAATCCGGCGGCCAGGACATGCGCGTAACGGACCCGTCCCCGGGCGCCGGCGATAGCTTCACTAACGCGCGCGGCCGGAATGGCGACATAGGCGTAATCGACCGGTTCCGGAGTTTGGCCGAGTGACGAGAAAGCGGGCAGGCCTTCGATTTCCGCCGCTGTGGGGTGAATTGGATAGATATCGCCCGTGAAACCAAAATCCCGCAGCTGCTGGATGAAGACATTGGCCCGGTTCGCCTTGGTCGCCGAGGCACCGACGACGGCAATCGTGCGTGGCATGAAAAGCGGCGCGAATGCGGCACGAATTTCGGCCGGGCTTTTCGGCTCCACCACGATGGGTGGATGCGCCGCCTGCTCGGCAAGAACGATGCGCGCATCCACGGCGACGGCGCTGTCCGCCGAAACAAGCAGCGGATTGATATCCAATTCGCGTATCTCATCGCCAAGCATATTCAACAGACCGTCGGCGCCGCCGATCGCACACAATGCCTCGATCACTCTTTGCCGGGCGATCGGCGCTTCGCCACGCGCGCCGGCAAGGATTGGCGCGGCTTGCAGTTCGTCAAGCATCCGGGCGGCATCATCCGCGTCAATCGGACAGATGCGAAAAGCGACATCGTTGAATATTTCGACAAAGACGCCGCCGAGGCCGACCATGATCAACGGCCCGAATTGCGGATCGACAATGCCGCCGACGACAAGTTCCCTGCCGGGCGGCGCCATTTCCTCGATCAGGTAGCCCTCGATGCCCACGTCGTGGTCTTTCAGTCCGGCGGCGATGCCGTCGATGGCGCCTTGCACAGCCGCGATGTCCGAAAGGTTCAACCGCACGGCGCCGAAATCGCTCTTGTGGACGACGTCCCGCGAAACGGCTTTCACCGCGTATGGCGCACAGAGGGCCTTGCAGGCATCTGCCGCCTCGTCAACGTCGATGACAACGCCACGCGGCGTCTCGACGCCAAACCCCGACAGCAACGCCTTGGCGGTTGCCTCGTCCAACACCGCCCGCCCGTCGCGCCGCGCCGCCGCGATCTTCGCCCTTGCCTCTCGCACGATGGCCATTTCTCAGACCATGGAAGTCGGCCAGGTCCGCATCAGGCGCTCGCCGACGCCATTGCTCATGCGCAGGCGATGGATTTCCAGCATATTGATCAGATGCTGCCGGGTTTCCTGGGGCTTGATGACATCCTGGGCTTCGTACATTGCCGCGACTTCCCAGGGGCCGGAATCGCGCTGCAATTCCTCGACCCGCTGTTGAAAGATCTCGGGATCATCTTCCTGCTTTATCCCGAACACGACATTGACGCCCGTATGAGGGTCCATGAAACCGAGATCGGCGGTCGGCCAGAGCGCGAATTCATCCGACCCCTTGTTGCCGCCCATGTTGATATAGGCCTGGCCGTAGCTTTTGCGCAGAACCACCGAAATCCTCGGCACGGTGCAGAGCGACAGCGCGTTCATCCAGTTAATGATCTTGCCGGGCGCCGCCTTGCGTTCGCCCTCGACACCGATCAGAAAACCGGGAACATCGACCAGCATCACCACGGGAATGTTGAAGGAATCGCAAAACACCAGAAAGCTCGCCGCCTTGCAGCAGCCGTCCGGGTCCGCCGCGCCGCCCTTGAACATCGGATTGGAGGCGAGAAAACCAACCGTCCGGCCATCGAGCCGCGCCAGCGCGCTCAGGATCGAGCGGCCATAGCGCGGCTTCATCTCGAAAACGCTATCACGATCGGCGATGACTTCGATGACGCGGCGCATGTCATAGACCTGCTGGCGACCCTCCGGAACGATATCGACGATGCGTTCGATCGCCTCCGCCGAACCCGCCGGCACCGGGTGAACCGGCGGCGCTTCCATGCCATGGCTGGGCAGGTAGGAGAGGAACTTCTTGCATAGATCGAGGGCTTCTTCGTCCGTGTCCACCGCCAGGTCGACCAGCCCGGAGGTCGAGGTATGCATTTTCCAACCGCCCAGTTCCTCGTTCGAAACCGGCTGGTTGATCGCCGAGGAGGTGACACGGCTGGAGGCAACGGCCATGGTCGCGCCTTTGCGCATGATCACCAGGTCGGACATGCAGGCGTACCACGTCGATGAGCCATAGCAGTCGCCAAGCTGCGCTGTTACCCAGGGCGTTTCGCGCATCCGGCGATATTCATTCGGGTCCTGTGCGATGATCACGCGGCCCTGTCCGCCCATGCGGTCGGGCATGCGCGAGCCCGACGATTCACCGATCCAGACCAGGGGCATGCCGCGCTTATTGGCAACGTCCTTGATGTGTTTCATTTTCTTCAGGTTGACCAGGGCACTGGATGCACCCATCACCGAAAAATCATTCGAAACCGAGCCGACCCAGCGGCCATCGACCTTGCCATAGCCGGCAATCTTGCCGTCGGCGGGGGCCTTGTCGCGGACCTCCGGCCGGGCCGCCGTGGCCAGCATGCCGGATTCAACGAAAGTTCCTTCGTCGAACAGATAATCGAGCCGTTGGCGGGCATTGAGCAGCCCGGCCTCCTTCATGCGCTGCAAGATCTCCGGCTTGCCCATCCGCAGGACCTCCGCGCGGCGCTCGTCCAGGTCCTCGTTGACGGCCTCGAATGGCGCTGGGTCTTTCTTGTTCATTGCAGTTTCCTTATCCGCGATGGCGCATGGCGCACGGTGAAACGGCCGGCAGCGCGGGATCACAAGCCGCCGAGGGCGCCGGCAATACCGCATTTCAACGGCAAAACTTAGCATACGGGGTTCTCTCGGAACATTCCTTGCTACTTCCCCGAGCGGCGATGGTAGGCTGGTTGGCGGGATGATGAAGAAGGAGAGCCACGCCATGTGGGAAGCGAAGGTCATCAAGGCGGAGGACTGTCCGTCATCAAAACATTTGGGACATGTGATCCTGTTTCCAAAGGGAGGAT
>CAZVYX010000065.1:0-28992 GCA_964631725.1 uncultured Rhodospirillaceae bacterium
ACGGCGAGTTCGATATCCATGTTGCCCTTGATCTTGCGCCGGCCCGTGGCATCGGTGAATTCCTTGGTCGGCTTGGTCACCATGGTATAGCCGTTGTAGTCCAGCCAATCGACCAGGGGGCGGATCGGGGAATATTCCTGATCCTCGATCAGGGCGGTGTAGTACAGGGCCCGGACCAGATAGCCGCGGCCGGAAAAGAACTCCAACAGCTTCTTGTAATCAATGTCGAAGCCGAGGGCCCGCGCCGCCGCGTATAAATTCGAACCGTCGATAAAAAGCGCAATTCGCTCATGTGAATGTTGCATGAAAATTCCTTCAAAAAAATCAATTGAATGCTTATTCGAAAAATATGCCGTTCTGGTGCTCCGCTGGCTGGCAGGATGGACAATCAGCATCGCAACAATAATCCTACACCGAATTTGGCAAAGGGACTACAAATGTTCGGAATTACAGCCAAAATAGTCTCAAGAAACCGCCCATCTTCCACGGCAAGTGAATTTGCGTAATGATCCTGATTGGCCTCGGCGGCAATCTGCCTTCACCTGAATACGGCCCGCCCGTTCAGGTGATTGGCGCCGCCCTGCAACATTTGCGGGATAGTGGCGTGCGGCTCGATGGCCATTCTTCCTGGTATCAATCGGCACCAATTCCGGCATCGGATCAGCCCTGGTTCGTCAACGGCGTTGCCAGGATTGAAACCGCGCTGGCGCCGTCGGCCTTGCTGGCGCTGCTGCACCGGACCGAGGCGCGGCTGGGGCGGCGGCGGGGCAGGGAACAGGGCGCGGAACGTTGGGCCGCGCGCATTATCGATCTTGATTTGCTGGCATATGATGCGCGCATCATCAATGGCGATGGCATTGAATCTCTCGTATTGCCCCATCCGCGCATGGGCGAGCGTGCCTTTGTCCTGGCGCCGTTGGCGGAGCTGGCGCCCAATTGGCGGCATCCGGTATCGGGCAAAACGGCGGCGCAATTGCTCGCCGCGCTGCCCCCGGGACAGCAAATACGGAAAATGATCGACTAATCGGGCCTAAGTTATTTGCACTATTGGCAAATGTGCTTTACATGAGCCTTGAATTGCCAATCCCGCCGACTTATTTATAGCGCCCTGAATGGGGCGTCCGAATTTCCTGGGCGGTGTAGTGGAGATATAGCGACCATGGCTCGTGTTACCGTCGAAGATTGCATTGATAAGGTCCAGAACCGGTTTGACCTGGTTTTGATCGCGGCCGGGCGCGCCCGGCAGATTTCCGCCGGCGCGGAATTGACCGTGCCCGAGGACCGGGACAAGAATTCGGTTATTGCCCTGCGCGAGATCGCCGAGGAGACCATTTCCGCCGATACGTTGCGCGATAATGTCATCCAAACCATGCAGCGCCATGTGGAAGTGGATGAGCCGGAAGAGGACGATATGGAGGCGCAGATGTTGAGCCATCAGTTCGCCGACAACATCGAAGAATCGGAAGTTTTGGTTGCCGATCCGGCCCCGCTCGACGAAATGCCCGGTGAGGCCGCCGCTGATGACGGGGATGCGGCCTAAGGGGAGAGGTACCGCGAAACACGCCGCGAAGCGGTTGGGCAAACAGCCGGCGCCGCCTTGTGCGGCGCCGTTGCTGTTTGAATACCCGCCGGTCGGGGTCCCGTTATTTGCGGCCCGGTATGGGGCGGGCGCGTCATGATCCGGCAATTTGAACTTGTTGAACGGGTTGCCGACTACGACAGTCACGCCGACGAGGAATTGTTGAACCGCGCCTATGTCTTCTCCATGAAGGCGCATGGCAGTCAATTGCGGGCCTCGGGCGATCCCTATTTTTCCCACCCCGTGGAAGTGGCTGCCATTCTGGCCGATTACAAGCTGGATTGTGCCACCATCGTCACCGCCCTGTTGCATGACACGGTGGAAGACACCTTGGCGACGGTCGAACAGATCAAGGAAACCTTCGGCGAGGATATCGGCCTGCTGGTGGATGGCGTTACCAAGCTCGCCAAGCTGGAACTGCATCCCGAAGCCAATCAGCAGGCCGAAAATCTGCGCAAGCTTGTGCTGGCGATGTCAAACGATATCCGTGTCTTGCTGGTCAAACTGGCGGACCGTCTGCACAACATGCGGACGTTGAAATTCCTTCGCTCGCCCGAGAAACGTACGCGTATTGCCACCGAAACCATGGAGATTTATGCGCCGCTGGCCGAGCGTCTGGGCATGCAGCGCCTGAAACAGGAACTGGAGGACCTGGCGTTCGAGGAAATAAATCCCGATGCCCGCGAATCCGTGGTGCGCCGGCTGCAGTTTCTTCATGACGATGGCCAGGATCCGCAGGAGCGGATCACGGTTGAGCTGGAGCAAACCTGCGAGGAAGCCGGTATCCCGGTGGAAGTGAGCAGCCGGGTCAAGACGCCCTATTCGATCTGGCACAAGATGCAGCGCAATCATGTCACTTTTGAACAATTGTCCGATACCGTTGCCTTCCGCCTGATCGTCGATACGGTCGCCGATTGCTATCAGGTCCTGGGCGTCGTCCACGGCCGCTACAAGATGGTGCCGGGGCGCTTCAAGGATTACATTTCGACACCGAAAGCCAATAACTACCAGTCCCTGCACACAACGGTAATTGGACCGGAAAACCGGCGCATCGAGATCCAGATCCGCACCTCGATGATGCACCGGGTCGCCGAATTGGGCGTCGCGGCCCATTGGCAGTACAAGCAGGAAATCGGCCCGGGCGACGGCGGCAAGTATCGTTGGCTGCAGGGACTTCTGGAAATTCTCGAACACGCCCAGAACCCGGAGGAGTTTCTCGAGCACACGAAGCTGGAGATGTACTCGGATCAGGTTTTCTGCTTTACCCCCCGTGGCGGCGTCATTGTCCTGCCCCGCGGCGGCAGCGCCGTTGATTTTGCCTACGCGCTGCATACCGATATCGGCCATACCTGTGTTGGCTGCAAGGTCAACGGCCGGGTCGCCCCGTTGCGCACCCAATTGCGCAATGGCGATCAGGTGGAGATCTTGCGCTCCAAGAAAGTCGCGCCGGAACCGGCATGGGAAAGCTTTGTTGTGACGGGCAAGGCCCGGGCGGCGATCCGGCGGTTTGTCCGCGCCGAACAGCGGGAAGAGTACCGCAAGCTGGGCCGCGCCATCGCCGAAAAGGCGTTCCGCGAATCCGGCCACGAATTCTCCACCCGCTCGATGGAGAATGTCTTGCTGATTTTTGACGCCGCCAGCGTTGATGACATCTATATCGAACTGGGTCAGGGACATCTGACCTCGCGGCAATTGCTGGCCAAGATTTTCCCGGGCGAGCGCCGTTGGCGCGCCGCCTCCGCCTTTGGCGCCATCAACCGCATGCTGCCGGCCCGCCTGCGCCGGGGCTCGGCGGTCAATGCCAATGGCAACGATGGGGAACATGCCATTCCGATACAGGGCCTGACACCGGGACAAGCCGTCCACTACGCCGAATGCTGCCTGCCGTTGCCCGGTGACCGCATTGTCGGCATCGTTAGTCCCGGCAAGGGTATTGATATTCACGCGATCGATTGCGCCCGCCTGGAAGAAACCTCGGAAGAGCGGGACGACTGGATCGATGTGCGCTGGGACCTGGATCCGGAGGATCCCGGTATTTTTGTCGGCCGTATCGATACTGTTGTGTCCAATCAGCCGGGCAGCCTGTCCAGTCTGTCCAGCGTTATCGCCAAGAACATGGGCAATATTTCAAATCTCAAGGTGATCGACCGCAGCGCTGACTTTTTTGAAATGCAGGTGGATGTGGAAGTCGCCGATCTGAAACATCTGACCAACATCATTACGGCACTGCGGGCCACACCGGATATCAGTTCAGCGGAGAGACAGAGGGAGTAATAGCCAGAATGACTGGGGCGATGAACGACCAGGACGTATTGCAGCATTATCGCGACGCCGGCGCCTTGTTGGAGGGGCATTTCGTTTTGACATCGGGTCTGCACAGCCCGACATATCTGCAATGCGCCAAGGTGTTGATGCATCCCGACCGCGCCGCCGTGCTTTGTGCCGAACTGGCCGGACGTATCGTAAAGGCGTTGGGCGAGGACGCCATTGATCTGGTTGTCTCGCCCGCCATGGGCGGCGTCGTGGTCGGCTACGAAATGGGCCGGCAACTGGGCTGCCCGGCTATATTCACCGAGCGCGTGGATGGCGAATTTGACCTTCGCCGCGGCTTTGAAATTCCGCCCGGCGCGCGGGTCCTGATGGCGGAGGATATTGTCACCACGGGACTTTCGTCGCGGGAATGCATCAGCTGCATCCGGGAATTGGGCGGCAATGTCGTCGCGGCCTCCTGCCTGATCGATCGCTCCGACGGCAAGGTCGATGTGGGCGTGCCCTTGTTCGCCCTGGTCGGTCTGGAAGTACCGGCCTACGAGGCGGAAGATCTGCCGCCCGAACTGGCGGCCATTCCGGCCATCAAACCGGGCAGCCGCGGGTTGCGGTAGATTTGCCTTCCGGGCCGGGATCATGGCAGATAGTGCCTGGAAAGCGTTTTTAGGAGTCTGATATGAGCAGGATATTGCGTCTTGGCGTCAATATTGATCACGTCGCCACCATCCGGAACGCCCGTGGCATTGCCCATCCTGATCCGATCCGCGCTGCCCGCATGGCCGCCGAGGCGGGTGCGGATGGGATCACGGCGCATCTGCGCGAGGACCGCCGGCACATATCGGACGAGGATATCGAGCGTCTGAGCGATCAGATCGAACTGCCCCTGAACTTGGAAATGGCGGCGACCGACGAAATGCTGGCCATTGCCCTGCGCCACCGCCCGCACGCCGCCTGTATCGTGCCCGAAAAGCGGGAGGAATTGACCACCGAGGGCGGTCTTGACGCCCATGGCGGGGAAAATCACCTGCGCCGCTACGTCGACGAAATGGTGCAGGCTGGTATCCGGGTCTCTCTGTTTATCGATCCGGAGGAAAGCCAGCTACGCTCGGCCCGGCGCCTTGGCGCCCCGGTGGTGGAGCTGCATACGGGCTGTTATGCCGAGGCCGGTCCCGAGACCTGGGAGGCGGAATTAGAACGCCTGGTGCGGGCCGCGGCATTGGCCGAAGATCTGGGTCTGGAATGTCACGCCGGCCATGGTTTGAGCTACGACAATGTCGGCCCGGTGGCGGCGATCGCCAACCTTCGCGAGTTGAATATAGGGCATTTCCTGGTCGGCGAAGCGATTTTCGGCGGCCTCGATTCGGCGATTAAACGCATGCGGGCGCTGATGGATCAGGCCCGGGCGGAGGCGACGGGCAGCCGCTCCGCCTAGGGACGATGGCGGGGGATTGGCGATGATCATCGGTATCGGCAACGATCTGATTGATATCCGACGCATTGAACGGACGCTGGACCGCTTCGGCGACCGCTTTATCGAACGGATTTTTACCCCCCTGGAACGGCAAAAGGCCGAGCGCCGCCGCAACCGCGTCGAAACCTACGCCAAGCGATTTGCCGCCAAGGAGGCGTGCTCCAAGGCGCTCGGTACCGGATTTCGCCGTGGCGTCTATTGGCGCGATCTGGGCGTGGTTAATCTGCCGGGCGGCAAACCCAGTATGGAATTGACCGGCGGCGCCTTGAAACGCTTGCAAGAACTGACGCCAGAGGGCATGAAGGCGCAAATCGACCTGACCCTTACCGACGAACCACCGCTGGGTCAGGCCGTGGTAATTATTTCGGTTGTACCGGCAACGCCAGATGTTGAGGGCGATGGGTCTCGATAGGCCAATGCGCGTCGCCAACGACCATAGGCAAACATGGCGAAGATGAACTCTGAACAAATATCCGACACCAAGGCGGCGCGCCAGGACGGCTGGCGCGAAACCATCAAGACGGTTGTCTATGCCGTCCTGATCGCCCTGGTGATCCGTACCGTGGCCTACGAGCCGTTCAATATTCCGTCGGGCTCCATGTTGCCGACGCTGTTGATTGGCGACTATGTCTTCGTTTCGAAGTTTCCCTACGGTTACAGCCGCCATTCTATGCCGTTGAGCCCGCCGCTGTTCAGCGGCCGCATCAACGAATCACCGGTGGTGCGCGGCGATATCGCGGTATTCAAGCTGCCGACCGACAATTCCACTGATTATATCAAGCGCATCATTGGCCTGCCGGGGGATCATATTCAGGTCCGCCAGGGCGTCCTGCATATCAATGGCAAGGCGGTGAAGCGGGAGCGGGTCGACGATTTCGTGCAACAACATGACGCGGCGCGCTACGGCCGGGTGCGGCAATACCGTGAAACCCTGCCGAATGGGCGGAGCTATTTGACCCTGGACCTGCAGCCCCGCGGCATGGCCGATGACACCAATGTCTATGTTGTCCCCGACGGGCATTATTTCGCCATGGGGGATAACAGGGACGATTCCACCGACAGCCGTTTCCTCGATCATGTGGGTTTTATTCCGGCCGAAAACCTGGTCGGGCGGGCCGATATGATTTTCTTCTCGGTCGATGGCAGCGCCCGCATTTGGGAAATCTGGAAATGGCCCTCGGCGATCCGTTTCAGCCGCTTTTTCGACGGCTTTGGCTAGACCGTGAGCGAGCCGAACTATTCCGAACTTTATCAGCTGTTGGGGCATGAGTTCAGGCGGCCTGAATTGTTGCAGGAGGCCTTGAGCCACCCTTCCTTGGACCGCCGCCGCGAAGGTGGGCGGGATTACCAGCGCCTGGAATTCCTTGGCGACCGGGTTCTTGGCCTGCTTGTCTCGACAGCGCTGTACCGCGATGATCCTGATGCCGATGAAGGCGGCCTGGCGGTCCGTTTCAACACCCTTGTGCGCCGCGAAACGGTTGCGGAGGCAGCGCGTCTGGCCGATCTGGGACCGCATATTCTGCTGGGCAAAAGCGAGGCGCGCCAGGGCGGGCGGGAGAAACCGGCGATCCTGGCCGATGTTTGCGAGGCGGTGATCGGCGCCCTGTATCTGGACGGCGGTCTGGCGGCGGCGGAGGCATTCGTTTCCCGCTACTGGGCCGGCTTCATGGCCAACAGTGGTGCCGCGACGAAGGATGCCAAGACCCAATTGCAGGAATTGGTCCAGGGCCGCAGCGGTAAACCGCCGCGCTATAAGGTCTTGAGCCAGGAAGGCCCCGATCACGAACCCAGCTTCACGGTCGAGGTACGGGCGGATGATGTCGAACCGGCCGAGGGCCGGGGCGGCTCCCGTCAGGAGGCGGAAAAAGCCGCCGCGCGCAGCATGTTAAGAGCGCTTGAGAAACTGCCCGGTTGGATCCGGAAGGCAAAGTGATATGAGCGAGATTGAGCCGAGTGGTGGCGGGCATGATGGGGGACCGGAACGTTGCGGCTTCGTCGCCTTGCTGGGCGCGCCCAACGCCGGGAAATCCACCCTGACCAACGCCCTGGTCGGCAGCAAGGTTTCCATCGTCACGCCAAAAGTCCAGACCACCCGGGCCCGGATCACAGCCATCGCCATTCACGGCAACGCCCAGATCGTTTTCGTGGATACGCCGGGAATTTTCGCCAAGACCAAGCAGCGGCTGGAAAAGGCCATGGTGGCGGCGGCCTGGAGCGGGGCGGAGGATGCCGATATCCGGGCCGTGCTGGTCGACGCCGACCGGGGCATGGACGGCAACACCAGGGCGATTATCGCCGGCCTGAAGAAGGCGGGGATGAAAGCCATACTGGTGATCAACAAGATCGATCTGGTGCGCCGGGAGAACCTGTTGGCCCTGGCCGAGAAACTGCACGGGGAAGGCGTGTTCGAGGAGGTCTTCATGATCTCCGCCCTGAAGGGCGATGGCGTCGCCGACCTGCTGGCGGCCCTGGCGGTGATGTTGCCCACCGGGCCATGGCATTATCCCGAGGATCAGCTCGCTGATATTTCCGAACGTCTTTTGGCGGCGGAGATCACCCGGGAAAAACTGTTCCTGCGCCTGCATCAGGAACTGCCCTATGCGGCGACGGTCGAGACGGAGTCATGGAAGACCCTGCGCGGCGGCGACTTGCGCATCGAACAGGTGATCTATGTGCGCCGGGATACGCAAAAAGCCATCGTGCTGGGCAAGGGCGGCCAGCAGATCAAACAAATCGGGGCTGAGGCGCGGGCCGAGATGTCGGAGCTTTTCGGCTGCAAGGTGCATCTGTTCCTGTTCGTCAAGGTGCGCGATAATTGGCAGGACGACCCGGAGCGCTATCGCGAAATGGGTTTGGACTATCACCGCTAATCTATAGCGTCAGGGAGTAACGTATGAAGCGCGAGGGTTCGCAGGGATTGATGGCTTTTTGGGCCGATATCGACGAGGCCGACAGGCTGCGTTTTCAGGAATGGCACAATTGCGAACATATTCCGGAGCGGATCTCCATCCCCGGTTTCAACGTTGGCCGGCGCTATCGCGGCCTGAATGATGCGCCGACTTTCCTGATGTTCTACGAAACCGATACGGCATCCGTGTTCGCCTCCGATGCCTACATGGCGCGCCTGAACGATCCGACGCCATGGACCAAGGAATCTCTGACCTATTTTCGCAATCCATCGCGCAATATCTATGGCCTGTTGGCGGAAACCGGCCAGCCCGCGCCCATGGAGGCGCCCTATATCCAAACGTTTCGGTTCAACATGGCCGAGGATGCGCTCAATCAGATTTCGCGGGCGTGGCTGCCCTCCGTTGGCGCCATGAATGGCGTCCACCGGGTGCGTCTCTACGCCGTGGACGAGGCGATTTCCGGCATCATGACGTCCGAGCGGCAAATCTATGGCGGCGGGCCGGGACAACAAAAGTATCTGATCATGATCGAAGGCGCGCAGGCCGATAGTGGCGGCGAGACCGGTATATTGTCGGAGGCGACGGATCTGTTCGCTGATGGCTTCTGGCTAGAAATCGCGCTTTATCCGTCATCATGAGCACGGAATTTCTGATTACATCGTTCATCGTCGTCATCGCGCCGGGTACCGGTGTTCTCTACACCCTCGCCCATGGCCTCTCTCGCGGCTCGTTGGTCAGCGTGGTCGCGGCTTTTGGCTGCACCCTCGGCATTCTGCCCCATATCGCGGCGACGGTGCTTGGTCTGGCGGCGCTGCTGCATGCCTCCGCCCTGGCATTTGAAATCGTCAAATACCTCGGTGTTGCCTATCTGCTGTATATGGCCTGGGGCGTACTGCGGGAGAAAGGCGCGCTGTCGGTGGAGGCGGAGGTGGATGTCCGCTCCCTGGGCGGTGTCGTGATCAAGGGCATATTGATCAACATCCTCAATCCGAAACTGTCGATGTTCTTCCTGGCCTTCCTGCCGCAGTTCATAGCGCCGGGCGCCGACGGCGCGGCCTGGCAAATGTTGGGCCTGGGCGGCGTCTTCATGGCCATGACCTTCGCGGTCTTTGTCCTCTATGGCCTGTTCGCCGCCGCCGTGCGCGACAGCATTATCACCCGGCCACGGGTCATGGCCTGGTTCCGCTACGCCTTCGCCGGCGCCTTCGTCGGCTTGGGCCTGAAGCTGGCCCTGGCCGAACGCTAACCTTCCTCTAGCCAGGCGTTGAACTTCGGCGCGCGTTTCTCCACGAAGGAGGCGACGCCATCGCGGGCATCCGGATGGTGATCGACGACGGCGGTCTTGGCGGCGATTTCGTCGCAGGCCTGCTCGAAGGTCAATTCGGCGGCGTTGTAGATCGACCGTTTCAGCAGGCGCATGGCGACCTGGGGGCCGGCGGCCAATTCCCGCGCCAGATCGCCCGCCGCCTCGGCCAGTTGCTCGCCAGGCGCGACCTCGTGCACCAGGCCCAGATCCAACGCCTCGGCCGCCGTGACAATGCGTTTGCGCATGAGAAAATCCAGGGTCTTGGCCAGGCCCATATGCTGGACCAGCAGATGCTGGCCGCCTTCGTCGGGCAGCAGGGCGAAACGCAGCGTCGCGCTGCCCAGCCTGGCGTCTTCCGCCGCGATGCGGAAATCGCAGGCCAGGGCCAGGGTAAAGCCGGTCTGGATCGCAACGCCGTTAATGGCGGCGATGGTGGGTTTGTCGATGGTCCGGATAACCCGGTTCAATTCCTGCGAGATCATGCGCAGACCATCGTAGGTGCCGATGCCGTTGTCATGGCCGGGGGGAATGGGCGGGACCAGGCCCGGTTCGGCCCGCAGCCCCTCGCTATAGGCCTTTAGATCATCGCCGGCGCAAAAGCCCCGGCCCGTGCCCGTGAAGACGATAATGCGCACCGCGTTGTCCATTTGCGCCTGCATCAGGGTCTCCACCAGATCGCGCTTTACGGCCGAGGTCATGCCGTTCAGGCGCTCCGGCGTATTAAAGGTGATCCAGGCGATGCCCTGGTCTTCCAGGCGGACGTCAAAGCCGCGAAATGTTCCCGTCTCCATTGCTTCCTCCAATTCTCAATTGCGGTTTTGCTCGATCTTAGCCGCCTTGCCTGCATCTTCCCACCAGGTTTCCAGACGGTAGCCATAGACCGGTGTCTTGTCCGGCCGGCCAAAGCGGTCCCAAAGGGCCACCCGGTCTGCCTTCAAATGAAACAGCGGAATGACGTAATGGCCCCATTGCAGGATCCGGTCCATGGCCCGGACGGCGGCGACCAGGCCGGCGCGGTCGGAGGCGTCGGAGATCTTCCGGACCAGGTCATCGATGGCTGGAACCTGGATGCCGGGATAGTTGCGGGTGCCCTCGCGCTTGGCCGCTTCCGTGCCCCAGTAGAAGGCCTGTTCATTGCCGGGCGAGAGGGAGGGGTCCCATAGATAGATCATGGCGTCGAAATCGTAGGTGTTGGT
Organism: uncultured Rhodospirillaceae bacterium; assembly: GCA_964631725.1. Lineage (GTDB taxonomy): Bacteria > Pseudomonadota > Alphaproteobacteria. The sequence continues at coordinate 10,730 of CAZVYX010000065.1, forward strand.
GCGTTGCTGGTATTGTGCCGAGTCTACCGTGCGCACCGATACCTCAATGCCCAGCTTCTTGAGATTTCGGGCCAGATGCAGCGCCAGTTTTTCGTTGCTCCGGCGCAGCAGCATGATTTCGAACCGAAACGGCTCGCCGCTTTTGCCATGAACCAGTTTCAGATCCTTGATGCGCCAGCCGGCCGCTGCCAGCAAATTGCGCGCCGCCCGCAGGTTGCCCCGCAGACGTCCACTGCCATCGGCGCTGGGCGGGGCATAGATCTTGGTGAAGACCTGATCGGGCAGGCTGTCGCGGTAGGGCGCCAACAGGGCCAGCTCCGTGGGCGAGGGCAGGGCCGTGGCCGCCAGCTCGGAATTCTCGAAATAGCTTCGCGTGCGCTGATAGGCGCCGTGGAACAACGTCCTGTTCAGCCATTTGAAATCGATGGCGTATGCCATGGCCTGACGCACCCTTGGGTCGCGGAAAACGGCGCGGCGGCTGTTCAGGGCGAAGGCATACATGCCCGCCGGGCGGCCATGTTTAAATTCCGCCAGCTTCACCTTGCCCTGACGCCGGGCCGGGAAATCATACGACTGGGCCCACAGCTTCGGGTCGGTCTCGACCCGCATATCAACCTTGCCGGCCTTGAAAGCCTCCAACATGGCGCTGTCGTCACGGTAATAGTCGTAACGGATGACATCGAAATTGTTCTGGCCCTTGCCGGCGGGGAGGTTTTCCGTCCAATGGTTTTTGATCCGGCGGTATTGCACGGAACGGCCGGGATCCACCTTGTCCACCACATAAGGTCCGCTGCCCATCAACGGCGTCAGGGAAACCCGGTTGAACTCACGGCCCTTGAACCAGGCGCGGGAGAGAATGGGCATCATGCCCATGATCAAGGGCAGCTCCCGGTTGCGATTGTCCTTGAATTGGAACCTAATGCTGCGCGGGCCGGGACGTTCGATTTTCGCCACCTGCCCGTAATAGAAGCGATGATTGGGCCGGCCCTCGTCACGCAGGATCTGCAACGAGAAGATCACATCGTCCACGGTAATCTCGCTGCCGTCATGAAACCGCGCGCCGGGACGCAGGCGGAACGTGACGGAGGATCGATCGGGCGGGCTGGATACATCCTCGGCAATCAAAGCATAGAGCGAGAAGGGTTCGTCAAAGGCCCGGGCTAGCAGGCTTTGATGGCTCAACCGCCGGCCATCGGCGCGGGCGCCCCGGACAATGAAGTGTTGCAGCGAATCGAAACTGCCGACCCGGCCCAACACCAGGCGCCCGCCCTTGGGCGCGGCCGGATTGGCATAGGCGAAATGGTTTTCCTCCGGGCCATACTTCGGTGCGCCATGCATGGCAATGGCAGGCGCGGCCTGGGTTTGCTGGAGATTGAATGCCAGAAACAGACATCCGGCCAATGCGGTGATCGATCTCATACGTCTTTTTGCCGTTCAAAGGTCAGGGACATCCAGGCCGCCGCCACGGCCACGGGTATAATGATAATGCCGCCCATCAGCATGGGCCAGTTCGGACCGAGGTGGCTAAACAACAAGCCGGCCAGGGGCGGGCTGGAGATACGGCCGATCGCCGCGATGCTGTTGGCGGCCCCCATTACCGTGCCCTGGTGATCGCCGTCGGCGCGCTGAGATATCATCGCGGTCAGGACCGGGTGGCAAAACGAGGTTCCCATGCAAAGCAACATGGTAACGGCGGCGAAAGTAACGGCATCGCCAATCCAGGGCATTAACAGCATTCCGGTACTGAGGGAAACAGCACCCAGGAACAACAGCCTCGGCTCGCCGAACCCGCGGGTCAGCGGACCGACCAGCAGGCCGTGCAGGGCCGCGACGAGCAAACCGATATAGGCGTAGGCATAGCTGACCTCGGTCGGGCCCCAACCCAGGCGGGCCTGACACCACAGTGGCAGCAGCGCCATGAGGGCGGTAAAGGCAAGGGTCACCAGAAAATTTAAACCGATTATCGGTGGGATACCGTTGGCAGTGACGGCCGCCAGCAGTTGTCCCGGGCGGATTTTGCCGGTGTCTTGGCTCCGCCGCCTTTGCGGCTCGCGCAGCATGATCAAGCCTAAGACAATGGCGGCAACGGAGAATGCGGCGGCGATCAGGCAGGGCAGGGCGAAGTCCGCCAATTCGGGCTGATCGCCAATCAGCATGCCGCCCAGCATGGGCCCGACCACGAAGCCCAGGCCAAAGGCGGCGCCAAACCGGCCCATGGCGCCGGCGCGTTCCTCCGTCTCGGTGATATCGGCCAGATAGGCCTGCGCGACGGCGATATTACCGGCCATGGCGCCGCTCAGCGCCCTGGCCAGGAACAGGCTGAGCAGGCTGCCCGCGAAACCGAACCAGACGAAGGCCACGCCGCCGCCCGCCAGGGTGAACAGCAGAATGATCTTGCGGCCATAACGGTCGCTGAGGCGGCCCCAGATCGGAGAGGAGACAATCTGCATGCCCGAATGGACGGAAACCAGCAGGGTGATCTGCACCGGTGTCGCATCATAGGCCAGGGCGTAAAACGGCAGGATCGGCAGAATGATGCCGAAACCGATCAGATCGACAAACACCGTCAGGAGCAGGATGAACATTTGCCCTGGCCCGGCGCCTGTCCGCGCCTAACTGTTGCCGCGCGCCGCCACCGGCCAGATGTCCACCAGGGTATCGCCGCGCACCACGTGATAATCGTTGTATAGATTGACGTTGGGGTCGCAGTGCGGCACCACGCATTCGACCCGGTCGCCCAGGTCCAGGCCGTCGGATGCCTGTGCGAAATCAATGGCACCGTGTTCATCGCCCATATAGCGGTAGCTGGCACCTTCAGGCGCACCACGGGAGATGATCGGGAAGGGGCCATCGGTGGCGAAGGACTTCAGGCCGGCATCGGTCACGGCATAGCCGGGATGATTGATATTGACGACGCTGGTTTGTACGAACAGCGCCGTGCCATAGGGCCGCGCGTCCGCCGCTGTCTGCTGGACGGTAAGATACTGCGCATCCATGAACAGATACGAGCCGACTTGGAACTCGCCGATCGTGCCGTATTCCGCGTCCAGGCGATGGGTGCCGGTGCCGCCGCCGGTGACCACGGGCGGCGGCAGGTTGGCCTTGATCAGGGCATCGACCTTGCCTTGCAAATCGCCGGTATCTCCGTCCAGGCGGCCGCGCCGTTCGCCATGATCATCGACATGCTGCAAGTGCCCCATGTAGCCCTGTACGCCGCCGTACTTCAGGGCCGGATGCGCCGTGATCAATCCGGCCAATTCGATCGCGACCTCCGCCGACGGCGTGCCCGTGCGGCCCAGGCCCACATCCAGGTCGACAAAGACCTGCAACTCGACTTCTGCCGCCGTGGATGCCGCGCCGTAGGCATCGACGAGGGCCGGGTGATCGGCCACGACCGAGACATCGCCGCCGGCCTTGATCAAATCAATCACCAGCCCGGCCTTGTCCGGCGCCAGCGGTGTGGTGATCAACAGCCCCGGAATACCGTGCGCCGCCATGACCTGGGCCTCCCGCAACGAGGCGCAACAAAGACCCACCGCGCCGGCGGCCACCTGGCGCCGCGCGATATCCGGTGATTTGTGGGATTTTCCATGTGGCCTAAGGGCGAAACCGCCCTGTTTTGCCCAATCCGCCATGGCGGCGATATTGGCCTCCAGCATATCCAGATCTAGAACCAAGGCCGGCGTCAGCAATTTTCCGCGCGAGCCGGGCTGGCCGATGAGACCGTGATTGGGCGATTGATCGTTGGGCAAGGCGGTCTCCTCTGACGCTAATTGCAGGCTGCTTTTCAGCCAATTGTTCTGACGTTCACACAATGGGCTGTTGTTCTCAAGGCCGTGATGGTTGATTTTTGCAGCAAATAAGCGGCCGCCGAACTTGTGAAGCGCGGAAACGCCGGAATGCAATTGATTGCTCAGTTGCAATGGCAAACCTATAATTCGGCCCGTTAATATACGCCGGACCGGAATTTATGGCGCGCCAGACGCGGCCAACCCGTTGGGAGGGGGCGATGACGGACAGCACCAGCGACCAGGATCACGTAGGTACGAGAACACGCCTTATCATCATCGGACTGGCCGCCGGCCTGGTGGCGGCGGTGTTGTTGGGCATATGGCTGGTGGTCGGCTTCGTTGACCGGGAAAGCCAACGGGATATCCGGCAGTGGCAGCTTCGCCTCGGCATTGTCGCCGACAGCCGGACGGTGGAAATCAACCGATGGCTCGAATCACAATTCCTGACCATGCAAAGCCTGGCGGAAAATGCCTCGTTGCAACTTTACATGACACAAATTTCGCTGAGTGAGAGCAGCCGCGATGATGCCCCGCCGGAAGCTGACTACCTGCGCAACCTGTTGAACGCGACCGCCGCCCGTGACGGCTTCCTGCCCTTGCGGGCCGAGCCGACGTTGAACGCCAATGTGGCGCCGACGGGCCGGGCCGGCATAGGTCTTACCAATACGTCGGGTGACTTACTGGTGGCCACGGACGCGATGCCGCCATTGACCTCAAGGCTCAAACTCGCCCTCGAACGCGCCAGTGAAGGCCAGGCGGCGCTGGTTGATATCTTTGAAGGTGCCGGCGGCAACCCGACGATCGGCTTCGTCGTGCCGGTTTATGGCATCCAGGACGATGCCCGTGGCAGCAACAATATCGGCTTCGTGATTGGCCTTAGGCAAGTTGGCGACGACCTGTTCAAACGCCTGCTTCAACCCGGCGAAACGGCCAAGACGGCTGAGAGCTATCTGGTCCGAAAGACGGGCGCGACCGTTGAATACCTAACGCCGCTGGCTGATGGTACCAAGGCTCTGAAACGTCGCATGGCCATCGATACCGAAGGTTTGGCGGCCAGCTTTGTGCTGGAGAAACCAGGCGGCTTCGCGACCCTGAGCGACTATCGCGGCAACGAGGTCTTTGTCACCGGCCGCACTATTTCCGGCGCACCCTGGTTTCTTATCCGCAAGGTCGACCTTGCCGAGGCCTTGGCCGAAAGCAACCGCCGCCGCACGACTTTGCTGACTACGTTCATACTGGTGATCGTCGGTGTCGCGGTGGCCATTGTCGCAGTTTGGCGTCACGGTACATCGATTCGGTCGGCCCAGGCGGCCGCTAGCTTCCGAATCGCCAACGAACGGATGGACAATTTTTCCCGCTTCCTGCGTATCGTGACCGATGGCCAGCCGAACGCCGTTACCGCCGTTACCGGGGACGGCCATTACACCTTCGCCAATGCCAAGGCGACGGAAGGCACGGGCATTGATCAGGACGAAATTGTCGGCAAGAGCATGGCCAACGTTATCGGTCCCGTGCGGGCAAAGATTTTTCAGGACATCAACACCAATGTCATGCGGACTCTCGAAGCCGAAAAACGTACCCACACCTTCGACGAGGATGATGACGATCGCAGCGTCGTGATGTCCGATCATATTCCGCTGCAAGCCGACCGTGACCATGGGCCCGGTGTATTGATGATCCTGCAGGATATCACCGAGGTCGTCAGCGAGCGCGAGGAGCGGGAGCGCATCATGCGGGCCCTGGTTACGACCTTGGTCAGCCTGGTCGACCGCCGCGATCCTTACTCTGCTGATCAGTCGCAGCGGGTCGCCGAAGTGTCCGCCGCCATCGCGGATGAAATGGGCGAGCCGGAGGAGATGCACCGGACCGTTGATATCGCCGGCAATCTGATGAATCTTGGGAAAATCCTGGTACCGCCCGAAGTCCTGACGAAAACCGGGAGGTTGAGCGACGAGGAAGCCGAACTGATCCGAAGCAGCCTGCTGGCGACCGCCGATATTGTCGATGCCGTGGATTTCAATCTACCGGTGGGCGATACCCTGCGTCATTTGCAGGAGCGCTGGGATGGTGCCGGTTACCCGGACGGCCTGCGCGAACAAGACATCAGCATGGGTGCGCGCATCATTGCCGTTGCCAACGCCTTCGTTGGCATGGTCAGCCCCAGGGCCTATCGCGGCGCGCTCCCGTTCGATGAGGTCTCGACCATTCTGATGGGCGATTCCGGCACGCGCTATGATCCCCGGCCCGTCGCCGCACTGATCAACATCATCAACAATCGTGGCGGCCGCGATACCTGGGCGCATTATCGCACGGGCCCGGCGGACGCTGACGAAACAGCGTCTTAGGCCCCGGGCGTCGGCTTGGGCGCTTCCTGGGCGGTCAGAACGCCGGCGCTCTCCAATTCCGTCAGCCGCGCGTCCGACAGACCGAGATACCGGCCCAGAACCTCCCGGTTGTCCGCGCCCAAGGTCGGCGCCGTGCTGGGCGGCGGCGGCAGGCCAAGGGAATGGCGCAGGGGATTTCCAGGAACCTGAAATGTCCCCAGGACCGGATCCCGCAGCTCCCGTACCGTGCCCCGCTGTAACAGATGCGGATGCTGCATGGCTTCCCCGACGGTCAGGATCGGCGCCACCGGCACCCGCGCGTCCTCCAACGTTGTCAGAGCGGCTTCAGTGTCGGGGAAGGATTGCAGCCATTCCTCGACTATCGCCGTCAACTCTTCGACATGATCCAGGCGCGCCTGGTTATCGATGAAGCGGGGATCTTCGATCAGATCGGGGCGCGCCATCGCCCCGCAAACCTGGGGCCATTGATGCGCCAGGGTGATGATCATGATGAAGCCCCGCCTGGCCCGGTAGATACCCATGGGCGCTATGGCGCCGTGATGGCCGCCGTTGCGCATCGGTTTGCCGCCCAGGGAGGCATATTCCACATTCAGTTCATGGCTGTAGAAATAGTAGTCCAACAGCGCGATATCGAGGAACTGACCGCCGCTGTTGTTCCTCTCGCGCCAGAACAGGGCGCCGTTGATCGCCGCCATCGCGGTCATGGAGGTGCCTATGTCGCCCAGGGCCAGGCCGGGCAGGGCGGGCGGCGCATCGGGATCACCGATCATCGAGGAAACGCCGGCATAGGCCTGCGCGATATAGTCATAGCCGGGCAGGGCGCTGAGCGGGCCGTCCTGGCCGAAGGCGGAAATCGAACACATGATCAGATCGGGGTTCAGGGCGGAGACCACATCCCAGCCCAGGCCAAGGCGGCCGATGGCGCCGGGCGAAAAATTCTCTACCAGCACGTCGGCCTTGGCGATCAGGGATTTCAATAGGTCCAGGCCGTCGGGCTGCCGGGGATCGACGCAGATACCCCTTTTGCCTTGGTTGTGCTGGCTGAAATAGGCGCTGTGGCCATCGCGGGCCATGGGCAGCAGGCGGGCCGGATCGCCGGCGGGGGCCAGTTCGACCTTGATGACCTCGGCGCCCAGTTCCGCCATCAGGCGGGTGCAGGCGGGGCCGGCGATGACTTGAGAAAAATCGATGACGACAATGCCGCCCAAAATATGTTTCATGACCTATCGGATACCAATCCACGCAACCCTACGTAGCCGACATTGTATGAGGAATAGTTCCATATGAAAATCACCGCGATCGAAACCATCCGGTTGGGGGAGTTTCCCAATCTGATGTGGGTGCAGGTTCATACCGACGAGGGGCTGACCGGCCTGGGTGAGATCTTCTATGGCGTGCCCTCGGCGGAGGCTCATATTCACAGCTTCGCCGCCGATCATCTGCTGGGTCAGGATCCCTTGCGCATCGACTATCATTCCAAGGCGCTGGCCGGTTACGTGGGTTTTACCGGTTCGGGGGCCGAGGTTCGGGGCAATTCGGCCGTCGACATCGCCTTGTGGGATATTTGGGGCCAGGCCAGCAATCAGCCGATCTATCAACTGCTGGGTGGGGCCAGCCGGGATTCGATCCGGGTCTACAATACCTGCGCCGGTTATCAATACGTGCGTGAACAGGTCAAGGTCAGTCCAGCCACCTTCAACCTGCCGGGTGACAATCCCGAGGGGCCGTACGAGGATTTGCAGGGCTTTCTACACAACGCCGACGAAGTGGCGCTCAGCCTGTTGGAAATGGGCATTACGGGCATGAAGATCTGGCCGTTCGATTACGCCGCCGATGCCTCTGGCGGGCATTACATCTCGCCGGCCGAATTGGATACCGCACTCGAACCCTTCCGCAAAATACGCGATGCGGTGGGTTCGAAAATGGACATCATGGTCGAACTGCATGCCTTTTGGGACCTGCCTCAGGCCAAGAAGATCGCCCGTGCCCTGGAGCCGTTCGAGCCGTTCTGGTTCGAGGACCCGATCAAGATGAGCAACCTGCGCAGCCTGAAGGAATTCAAGGACTCAACCCGTATCGCCACTACCGCCTCGGAGACCATCGGCATGCGCGGCGAGTTCCGCGAGCTGTTGGAGATGCAAGCCTGCGACTATGTGATGTACGATCTGGGCTGGTGCGGCGGCCTGTCGGAGGCGCGCAAGATCGCCACCATGGCCGAGGCCTGGCACCGCCCCGTCGCACCGCACGATTGCAACGGCCCGGTTCTGCTGACCGCCTCGGTGCACCATTGCCTGAATGCCACCAATGCCCTGGTCCAGGAGATCGTGCGGGCGTTTTATTACGGCTGGTATCAGGATCTGGTCACCGAGTTGCCGCCGGTAGAAAACGGCATGATCCGCGCCCCCGACGGCCCCGGCCTGGGCACCAAGCTGCAACCGGACGTCCTGAAACGCGCCGACTGCCGCATTACCCGCAGCGATCTCAAAGGTTGAGCTAGGCCGTAACAACTTGGCGGCGCACCTGCACGACGGTTAGGGCGGTGATGGCGAGGAAACCGGCGACGGTGTAAAAAACCGCCTCCGGTTGGCCCCGGTCCATGGCCCAGCCTAGCACCAGGGGGATCAGGGCGGAGCCGAGGTCGAGGCCGGAATAGACGAAGCCGAAGACCCGGCCCGAGGCACCCTTTGGCGCCGCCGCCCGCACCAGCATGTCCCGCGACGGCGTGGTGGTGCCCGACGCCATGCCGGCGAGAACCAGTAATGTCAGGACCATGCCCGCGCCCAGGCCGCCGGTCGTGGCGATATAGAAAATGAACAAGGCGGAGGTAATCATTCCCGCAATGGCGATGCGGTCGTGACGGCTGGTTCGGTCGGCCACGATGCCGCCGATGAAGATGCCAACCGCCGTGCCCAGCAGGAAGCCGGTGACGCCCCGGCCGGCCTCGGTCAGGGTCAGGCCGAACATATCCACCATGGCCGGCATGCCAAAGCTCTGAATGCCGATCAGGGCCGCTGCCAGAAAGGCGAAATACATGAAACAGGAAATGATCGTGGTGGAAAACAACAGCCGCACATTGTCCATCAACCGGCCAACGGGAATAGGTTCGGCGACGGCGCTGTGATCCGGCTGATCGGCCAGATCAGTGCCCCAGATCAGGAAGGCGGCGACGATCGCCAAGCCGATCAAACCGGCGCAGATTATGGCGACCCGCCAGTCCCAGATCTGCGACATGGTGATCATGAAGACCGGCGCCGCGGCCCAGCCCAGATTGCCGCACAGGGCGTGGGTTGCATAACCGCGGCCAAGACGATGGGCGCTGACTTTGGCGGTTAGGATCGACAGATCGGCGGGATGAAAGACGCTGTTCCCCAGCCCCGCCAGCGCCGACAGCGGCAGCAGCATCCAATAGGACTGCACCAGCCCGCAGGCCAGGGTCGCCGTTGACAGCAGCGTCAGGCCCGACAACAGCACCCGCCGCGCGCCGAACCGGTCGACCAGAAACCCCGCCGCCGTCTGCGCCAGGCCCGAGGCGCCGTACAACAGCGTCGTTAAAAGCCCCAGGGCGGCGAAGGAGACCTGGAATTCGTCATGCAGCAGCAGGAACAGGGCCGGTAGCACCAAATGAAAGAAATGGCTGGCCCAATGGGCCGCGCCGACAAGCCCCATGACTTTGATATCACGGCCCAGGGATGGTGCTGATGTTGCGTTTGCGGTCATCGCTGCCTTAGATCAGACGGCAGGGATTGGGTCAAGTTGGGCGCGCAGCCCCATATTTGTCCTTGCATGGCAGCAGAATTTGCCAATCATTAGCGCACAACATTGGGCCGGTCGGGGAGGGGCATATGCCAGGCGTGCGCATTCATCATTTTTTTCATCCCGCTTCCAACACCTTCACCTATGTGGTGGCGGAGGCCGATGGTGATGCCGGCCGCGCGCACTGCGTGATTATCGATAGTGCCCTGGACTACGACCCCAAATCAGGCCGCACGGCGACCGTCGCCGCCGATGAAGTCATCGCCCATGTCCGCGACAATGGCCTGGTGGTGGATTGGATCCTGGAGACCCACCCCCACGCCGACCACCTGTCCGCCGCGCCTTATTTGAAGGCGCAATTGGGCGGCAGGATTGGCATTGGTCAGGGTGTCCGCCAGGTGCAGGAGAACTTCAAGGCGGTTTTCAATCTCGGCGCTGAATTCGCCACCGACGGCAGTCAGTTCGATCATCTGTTTGAGGAGGGGGAGCGATTCTCGTTCGGCGATGCCTCGGGCGAGGTCTGGTCGACGCCGGGGCATACGCCGGCCTGTATCTGTTATCTGATCGAGGACACGGTGTTCGTCGGCGATACCATCTTCATGCCTGATTTCGGCTCTGCCCGCTGTGATTTCCCCGACGGCGATGCCCGCACCTTGTTCCATTCGGTCAAGCGGCTGCTGGCCTTGCCGCCCGAGACCCGCCTGTTCATGTGTCACGACTATGGGCCCGGCGGGCGGGAATTCCGCTGGCTGACCACTGTGGGGGAACAGCGGGCCGATAATAAGCATATGAACGATGGCGTCGATGAAGAGGAATTTGTCGCCATGCGCACGGCCCGGGACAACGAGTTGGAGATGCCGGTGCTGTTGTTGCCGGCGGTGCAGGTCAATATCCGCGGCGGCGCGTTTCCGCCGCCCGAGGATAATGGTGTTTCCTATCTGAAAATGCCGCTCAACGCCGTATAGGCTATCGGCTGAACTGCAAAACGGCGATCCCCGCGGCCACCAGACAGGTGGCCAGGATACGTCGGCCGCCAAACGGCTCCCGCAGCAATATGGCGCCGATCAGGGCGGCGGCGATGACAGAGGTTTCGCGCAGCGCGGTGACCATGGCCAGCGGTGCCTGGGACATGACCCAGATGATGACGCCGTAGGCGGTGGTTGACAGAACCCCGCCGCCCAGTCCGAGGTGCCAGTGACTGCGCAATGCGTCCGCCAGTTGCCGGGGCCGGCGCAACAGCGGCAGCGCCAGGGCCATGGGCAGGCCATCAAGCAGGAACAGCCAGGCGATATAGGCCAGGGTATCGCCCGAGACGCGGCCGCCCAACCCATCGGCGATGGAATATCCGGCTATTGTCAGAGCGGTGAACATGGCCCAGGCGACGGCCTGGCGGTTGCCACCCTGTCCGCGTCCCGACAGGGCCAGCGACAATATGCCGCCGGTTATCAACAGAATGGCGATGAGGGCGCCGGGGCCAAGCGTTTCGCCGGCCCAGATCCAGGCCACCGCCGCCACCATCAGGGGCGAAGCGCCCCGCGCCAGGGGATAGACCTGGCCCAGGTCACCAAAGCGGTATTGCATGACCAGACCGACGTAATAGGCCTGATGGATCAACACCGAGGCAATCAGGTAGGGCCAGCTTTCGGCCGACGGCAGGCCGACAAAGGGCAGAACGGCCAACGCGATGAGACTGTGGGTCAGATTGACCAGTGCCAGCGATACCAGGCGGTCGCTGACGACTTTGACGATGGCGTTCCAACAGGCATGCATCAGCGCCGTGGCCAGGACGAGGAGAAGCAGGAATGTGGTCATCTTTGCCTTGGCGCCGTCGGCGCGCGCGATGATTCGTGACAGACCGAGAGGTTTCCGGCATTTTTGCCCTGGTGGCCGGCGGAAAAACCGGTTCGGGCGGTGTTAGGCAAGGCAAAGCCATGGCGAAGGACTATTATCAACGAATTCGGCATTCCGTGCGCCGCTATCCGCGCTGGCTGCGTCTTGGCATCGGCGTGCTGTTGCTGCTTGGCGGCATCCTTGGCTTTCTCCCGATCGTTGGATTCTGGATGTTTCCCCTGGGCTTGCTGGTGCTGTCCTATGATTTGCCCTTGGTGCGGCGATGGCGGCGGCGCTTGGAGGTTAGGTGGTTGCGCCGTTGGCGCGCACGCCGGAACAGGCAATAATTTTGGAGGCGGGGCTGGAGGCGCGGACCGGAATCGAACCGGTGTACACGGCTTTGCAGGCCGCTGCGTAGCCACTCCGCCACCGCGCCAGCCGGCCAGATACATAATCGCGTCCAATCGGACATGATCCAACATCCAGCCACCCGCTTCATAATGCCCCTTCATTGCCTGGTCAACGTGGCAGTTGCGGCCAGGCAATGATTGACGCCATCATTGTCTTGGCCGGCGGGCGCGCTTATAACAGCAGACAAAGGATTACCGGCTCCGGACGGTGATGCAATCGCGCCGGCGTTTCCGGCGCCGCTTATGTATTGGATTTGTCATGCCCGACAACGCGAATGCCCGGCTGAACATGGTCAACAATCAATTGCTGACCAACAAGCTGACCGACGACCGTATTACCCAGGCGCTGCTGGCCGTGCCACGGGAGAATTTTGTTCCCAAGGCATTGCGCGGCGTAGCTTATCTCGACGAGGACATTGACCTTGGCGATGGCCGCCATTTGATGGAACCCATGGCTTTCGCGCGGATGTTACAGGCCGCCGCGATCGCGCCCGGTGACGTGGTTTTGGATGTCGCCTGCGCCGGCGGCTATTCGACGACGGTGCTGGCGCATCTGGCGGCCACGGTTGTGGGGTTGGAAACAACGGAAGAAGCCGTCGCCGGGGCCGAGGCGCAACTGGCCGCCTTGAATGTCGACAACGCCGCCGTTGTTTCCGGCGAACTGACGGACGGTTGCAGTGAACAGGGCCCATATGATGTAATCTTTGTGAACGGTGCGGTGGAGGAGTTGCCTGAAGCTTTCGCCGGTCAGTTGGCGGAAGAGGGCCGCATCGTCGTGGTCGAGCGTCAGGGCCAGACCAGCCGGGCCGTGTTATACTTGAACCGGGACGGTTTGCTATCGCGCCGGGAATTGTTTGATGTCATGATCCCGGTATTGCCCGGATTTCAAATGGCGGAAGAATTTCACTTTTGATCCCGCCAGTTTAATTTGCCAAGAAGCCACAGGCACAATGTAGGGCGATCGCGAAAGCGATCGAAATAGTTTGATGATGAGGATTTCCACGTGGTCGGTTCATCGCTCGGCACAGCGCGCTTCCAAATCGGGAGCGGCGCGGCGGGCCATGGCACCGATGCTTGGGGTAACGCTTGCGTTGCTGGCGGTTCCAGCCACGGCCGAGACTTTATTCGAGGCGCTGGCGGGCGCATATCTTTCCAACCCGACCTTGCAGGCGTCCCGCGCCTCGGTCCGGACCGCGGACGAGAGCGTGCCGCAGGCGCTGGCCGGTTGGCGTCCGACAGTGTCCCTTAATGGCTCGGTCGGATTGCAAAAATCCAAATCGACTGGTCTCCGGGAGCAGGATTTGCTGCCGCAGACCTATTCCGCCGATGTCAGCCAGTCGCTCTATGCCGGTGGCAGGACGGTTGCCGGGGTCAAGGAGGCGGAAAGCGATGTGATGGCCGCCAGGGCGCAATTGCTGATCACGGAACAGACCGTGTTGTTGGACGGCGTGACGGCGTTTCTGGATGTTTTGCGCGATCAGGCCAGGGTGCAACTGACGCGGAACAACGAATTGGTTTTGCGCCGGCAATTGGAAGCAACCCGCGACCGCTTTGAAGTTGGGGAGGTGACCCGAACGGATGTGGCCCAGGCTGAAGCCCGCCTATCCGGTGTGGTGGCTGTCCGGGTGGATGCCGAAGGCGCCCTGGCGTCGTCCCGGGCCGATTATCGCCAGGTCTTTGGCAACATGCCCGCGCAATTACAGCCGGCCCCGCCGTTGCCGGATTTCCCCGCTGCCGAACCGGAGGCTCTGGCCATCGCCGAGGCGGAAAATCCGACAATCCTGGTGGCCTTGCATAATGAGACCTCGGCTCGCCATGCGTCGCGGGACGCGACCGGCCGGCTGTTGCCAACCGTCGATTTGGATGGACAGATCCGGCGCCGGGATGAATTGACGACGGAAGACGTCACGACCAATTCCAGTTCACTCAGTGCGACGGTCTCCATCCCGCTCTACCAGGCCGGTTCGGTGCATGCGCTGGTGCGGCAGGCCAAGGAATTGCTCAATCAACGGCGGATCGAGGTCGAGCAGAGCCGGCGTGACATAATTGAGGCGGCCAGCCAGGCCTGGGAACGTTTGACCACGACCCGTTCGCAAATTTCCGCCAGGGCCGAGGAAATCAGGGCCAATGAGATTGCCTTGGAAGGTGTCAGGCAGGAGGCCGAGGTCGGCTCCCGCACCACCCTGGATGTGCTGGATGCGGAGCAGGAGTTGCTGAATTCCCGCGTTGCCCTTGTCGTTGCCGAGCGCGATGAATATGTGGCGGGTTACCGTTTATTGGCGGCAATTGGCCGGCTGACGGCAGCCCATATTGGTTTGCCGGTACAACTTTATGATCCCGACCAGCATTATCAAAAGGTGCGAAATAAATGGTGGGGCTGGAATACAGATAACGATTAAGGCTTTTTTCATCATAGCACTTTAAGTACTGCATTCGAGTATTGGATATTGCAGTAATAGCCTTTTGTGCCTACTTCACTTAACATGTGAGTGAATCGTTTATCCTTCAAGGGCCACGCCCCATGACTGACGCCACGGAACAAGACGACGATCGGGAACCAACGATGGAGGAGATCCTGGCCTCTATCCGCCGGATCATCTCTGATGATGAAGAAGAAGGCGGCGGTGAGGCCGGGGACGAGGACGAGGACGCGGTAGCAGAGGCTGAAGAGACCGAAGAGCCCGAAGAGTCCGAAGAGCCCGAAGAAGAGGGCGAAGAAGTCCTCGAGTTGACCGATATGGTCGAGGATATCGACGACGTTCCCGACCTGGAACCGGAACTTGACCCGGGCCTGGAAGACGAGGTCGTGATCGAGGAAGATCCGGTGCCCGTCGATGATTTCGATAGTATCGAGATCGATGATGTTGAGCCCGAACCGGTAGCCGAGCCCAGTCCCGCACCAGTCACGGCCGCGCCGGCGGTGGATCTGCATACATTGTTGTCGGATCATGCGGCGGAGGCGACCACCGAAACCTTTACCGGCCTGACCGGGGCGGTTTCCGCCGCTCGTGGCATGCCCATGGGATATGCCCATCAGACCCTGGAAGACCTGGTCAAGGAACTGTTGCGGCCGATGCTGAAAGAATGGCTGGACGAAAATCTCCCGCCACTGGTAGAACGCCTTGTGGAAAAGGAAATCGTCAAGCTGGTGGGGCGGGCCGAAAACGGCTAAATACGGCCTTCAACCCGTCATCAACCGAACGCCGGTCTGAAGAAATTTTCCGTCAAAATTTTGTCTATTGGGTGGTGCCGCCTATGCATGGCAGGCTGATGCGGCATCCGTACTAAAAGAGGGTTCGGCAATGCTGGACAAGACCTTTATCCCCTCGGAAGTCGAGGGCCGTTTGTACCAAGACTGGGAAGATAGCGGCGCGTTTTCCTGTGGCGTGCCTTCCGGAGAAGGTACCAACGCCGAACCCTATGCCATCGTCATTCCGCCGCCCAATGTCACCGGCAGCCTGCATATGGGCCATGCCCTCAACAATACCCTGCAGGATATCATGATCCGTCTACAGCGCATGCGCGGGCGTGATGTGCTGTGGCAACCGGGCACGGACCACGCCGGCATCGCGACCCAGATGGTCGTTGAACGCATGCTGGCCGATGAAGGCAAGACGCGCCAGGACCTGGGCCGGGAAAAGTTCGTCGAGCGGGTTTGGGAGTGGAAGGAAGAATCGGGCGGCACCATCACCGGACAATTGCGCCGTTTGGGCGCTTCCTGCGACTGGCCCCGGGAACGCTTCACCATGGACGAAGGCCTGTCCAAGGCGGTGATCAAGGTCTTTGTCGATCTCTACAAGCAGGATTTGATTTACAAGGACAAGCGTCTGGTCAACTGGGATCCGAAGCTGAAGACGGCGATCTCGGATCTGGAGGTGCAGCAGACCGAGGTGGCCGGCCATCTGTGGCATATCAACTATCCGCTTGAAGACGGTGAGGGCAAATTCATCACCGTCGCCACGACCCGCCCCGAGACCATGCTGGGTGATACCGCGATCGCGGTGCATCCCGATGATGGGCGTTATAAGGATTTAATCGGGAAATACGCCATTCTGCCCCTGGTCGGGCGCCGCCTGATCATAGTCGCCGACGATTATGCCGATCCCGAACAGGGTTCCGGCGCGGTGAAAATGACGCCAGCCCACGATTTCAATGATTTCGAGGTCGGCCGCCGTCACGATCTGGAAATGATCAACGTGTTGGATGCGGAGGCCCGGATCAACGACAACGCGCCCGAGGCCTACCGGGGCCTGGACCGTTTCGAGGCGCGGGAAAAGGTTTTGGCCGACCTGGAGGCGCAGGGCCTGATAGCCCAGATCGATGAACATACCCACGTGGTGCCCTACGGCGACCGCGGCGGCGTGCCGATCGAGCCGTGGCTGACCGAACAATGGTATGCCGACGCGAAAACCCTGGCCAAGCCGGCGATCGAGGCCGTGCGCTCCGGCCGGACCAAGTTCGTGCCGGAAATGTGGGAAAAGACCTACTACGAATGGATGGAGAACATCCAGCCCTGGTGCATTTCCAGGCAGCTTTGGTGGGGGCATCAAATCCCCGCCTGGTATGGTCCGGACGGTGAAATATTCGTCGAGATGACCTACGAGGAGGTCGAGGCCGCCGCCTTGGCCCATTATGGCGAGAATGTTGAACTGCGGCGGGACGAAGACGTCCTTGATACCTGGTTTTCATCCGGCCTGTGGCCCCTGACCACATTGGGCTGGCCGGAAAAAACGCCGGAGTTGGAGCGTTACTATCCCACCGCCCTTTTGGTGACCGGTTTTGACATCATCTTTTTCTGGGTTGCCCGGATGATGATGCTGGGCCTGCATTTCGCCGATGAGGTGCCGTTCGACACCGTCTATATCCATGCCCTGGTGCGCGATGCAAAGGGCCAGAAGATGTCGAAATCCAAGGGCAATATTATTGATCCTCTTGAATTAATTGAGAAATATGGCGCCGATGCGCTGCGTTTCACGCTCGCCAGCCAGGCCGCCCAGGGCCGGGATGTGAAACTTTCGGAACAGCGGATCGAGGGTAACCGAAATTTCGCCACCAAACTCTGGAATGCGGCCAGGTTTTGCGAAATGAACGGTTGTGACCTGCAGCCGGACTTCAATCCCGCCGCCGTCACCGGAATCGTCAACCAATGGCTTGTGGGTCAGCTCAAATCGGCCCAGGACCGCATCAATGCCGGCCTGGACAGCTATCGTTTCAACGAGGCCGCCAATGATGCCTATCATTTCGTCTGGGGCACCTTTTGCGATTGGTACGTGGAGTTCTCCAAACCGGTGCTGCAGGGCGATGATGGCCCCGCCAAGGATGAGACCCGGGCAACGGCGGCCTGGGCCCTGGATGCCATCCTGCGTCTTCTGCATCCCTTCATGCCGTTCGTGACGGAAGAGCTGTGGGGCCGTACCGGCGACCGCGGCGGTATGCTGGTGCGCGCGGCATGGCCGGATTACGGTGACGAACTGGTCAATGACGAAGCCACGGCGGAAATCGAGTGGGCCATCCGGATGGTCAGCGAAATCCGCTCGGTCCGGGCCGAGATGAATGTGCCCCCTTCGGCCCATATCCCGCTGCTTCTTAGCGGCGCCGGGGCGGAAACCCTGGCCCGACTGGACCGGCAAAGAGATTTGATCGGCACCCTGGCGCGGCTTAGTGAAATCGGCGAGCAGACGGGTGAAATGCCCAGCGGTAGTGTGCAGACCGTGATGGACGAGGCAACTTTGGTGCTGCCGCTGGCGGATGTCATCGATGTTGAGCAGGAACGCCAACGCCTGACCAAGGCCCTGGGCAAACTGGACGGCCAGATCATCGGCATGGAAAAGAAACTGGGCAACAAGGGCTTTACCGACAAGGCGCCCCGGGAGGTTGTCGAGGTGCAGCGGGAGCGCCTGGCCGAAACCGTGCAAACACGCGATAAGCTGCGGGATGCATTGTCCAGATTCTAGCTAATTCGAATGCATGCATGCCTTCGGGAACCGTTGACGCGACAGTCATTGCGGCGTCGGATTAGCAATTCATGTTATTAGCATTGTGTGCCGCCAAGAACCCGTGCTAGGTTACTTCGGCATCCTCTTATACCAGTTTGCGCGGATCAATACCCATGGGCCCATTCTCGGAGTCCGATT
>CAZVYX010000066.1:0-26822 GCA_964631725.1 uncultured Rhodospirillaceae bacterium
CAATAGACTTAAGACAAAATATGAAAAACGGGTATCAAGTGGAGCACCTGGATCTTATGCAAATCAAATTGAAGTTGCCGTTCATGAAATTTGGAATGAATATCGACGAGACCTTGGACCTTATTATCGCTACTTATTCACAATCTTCAATTTTGTAGTTGAGAATGATGTTGTCGATAAGCGACAATATGCGGATATTGTGCGTGCGCAACTCTCCGATTATGAGCTTTTGATACTTTTTTATCTTGTAATGCACAAATATGGAATTGAGAAATTCAAATCGATAGTGGAAGATTTTGCGATATTCGAAAACCTGCCGCAGGAACTCTTATGCAGTGCATCTGATATGGATTTTTATCATCCGAAAGCCTTTGGACCGGTAGACGGTAGCTAAATGTTTTTGGGAAGCAAAGTAGATCTGCGAAGGCCAGGTGCCCTGAGAGTTCTGTCCAACTTCTAGCAAAATCACCCCATTATCTAATGCTGGAAGTTGGACAGACTATTGATTTAATTGTATTTCGGTAGACTTTTAATCAGGTTGTCACAGGTTCGATCCCTGTCGCGCGTACCAGATCCCTCGCCAGGAATGTCTGCTATTCGCCGCGAAAGACCGCCGGGCGCCTTTCGACGAAGGCCGCGACGCCTTCCTTGCCGTCATGGCCCTCGCGGATTTCGGCTTGAACTTCCAGTTCCCGGCGGAATTGCCGCTCGAAAGCATCGCCTTCGATCTCGTCCACCAGGCGCCGGGTTTCCACCAGGGCACGGGTCGGGCCCTTGGCCAGCCGGGCCGCCAGGGTCCGCGCCGCCGGCATCAATTCGTCATCTTCCAGGCATTCGCTGATCAGGCCCCACTCCAGGGCCGTCTCGGCTGAAATGGGATCGTTGGTCATCATCGCCTTAAGGGCCTGGCCCCGGCCGATGATCCGCGGCAGCAGATAGGTCGAAGCGCAGTCGGGCACCAGGCCGATACGGCTGAAGACCTGGATAAATTTGGCGGACCGTGCGGCAAGGGTGATGTCACCCACCATGGACAGGGAAAAGCCGGCGCCGGCGGCGGTGCCGTTGATCGCCATGATCACCGGTACCGGGGCCGTGCGGACGGCGTTCATGGCGCCGAAATAGCAATCCATCACCGCCTCGACGATATCCACATTGCCCGAGGGCCGGTTGCGCAGATCCTGGCCGGAGCAAAAGCCACGCCCGGCCCCGGTCACGATCAGGGCGCGGATATCGCGGTTCTCCTCGATATGCGCCAGGGCGTCTTGAGCCTCGTACATCATGTCGAAGGTCAGGGCGTTCAGGGCATCGGGGCGGTTCAGGGTCAGGGTCGCCACCTGATCCTCGATTTCGAACAGAATATCCTTGTAGTCGCTCATGCTACGCTCCCGTTTTGCGGCCTATGCCATGCCCTTGATCTGTTCCATCACCGCCATGACATTGCGGGCCTGTTTCAGATGCGGCATGTCCAGCATCTTGCCGTCCAGGCCGACAGTGCCCAGGCCGGGGTTCTGCTCAAACACATCAATTACCCGCTGGGCATGGGCGACTTCTTCGTCCGAGGGCGTGAAGGCGCGGTTGATGATTTCCGATTGTGCCGGATGAATGGCGATCTTGCCGAAAAATCCGGCCCGGCGGTCGCGCAGACAGTCCTTTTCCAACCCTTCCAGGTCGCGGAAATCCACATAGACGACGCCAACTGGCTGCACATCGATGGCCCGCGCCGTGGACAGGCACAGAGATTTCGCCATCAGGTAGGGATCGTCATACTCGCCGGTAGCCGGGTTGCGGTTGTCCGAGGCGCCCAGCGCCGCCGCCAGATCCTCGCCGCCCCAGGTCATCGCCGCCAGGCGGTCGGTGATGCCGTCCAGATAGGTATGGAAGGTCAACAGGGAGGCGGCGGTTTCCGTGGCCACGCAATGGATCTTGGTCGAGCCCAGGGGCAGGTCCTCCCGTGCTTCCAGGGCCGAGAGGTAATTGGCCATGGTGTTCACATCGGCCGCCGAATAGACCTTGGGCAGCAGCACCCCATCCGGCGCGCCGGGCATGACGGCGGCCAGATCGGGCAGGGACAGGTCGGTATCCAGCGGATTGACCCGCACCCAAAGCTGCTGTTTCGAGCGGTCGGGATGCGCCAAAAGATATTCCCGCACCATTTCGCGGGCGATTTCCTGGCGGTCATCGGATACCGAGTCCTCCAAATCCAAGATCAAGGCATCTGCCGGGTTGTCCCGGCCCTTGGCCAGTTTGCGTTCGCTGTCTCCGGGCACGAACAACCACGAGCGGATGATCATGCCGGGCGCTTCATCATCAAACCGGTGCGGACGCAGAAGGCGATCTCTTCATCGCGCTGGTTGAAGCCGAAATGTTCGAAGGTCACGATACCGGTGGTCGGACGGGATTTGCTCTCCCGCTTGTCGGTGATTTTGGTCACGGCGCGGATGGTGTCGCCGTGGAACACCGGATTGACGAAACGCACATCGGTAAGGCCCAGGTTGCCCAAGGTCGTGCCCAGCGTGGTCTCGCCCACCGTGACGCCGATGACCAGGCCCAGGGTAAACATGCTGTTGACCAGACGCTGGCCGTACATGGTTTTCTTGGAAAATTCCTCGTCCAGGTGCAGGGGCTGGGGGTTATGGGTCATGGCACAGAACATGATGTTATCCATCTCCGTCACCGTGCGGGTCAGAGGATGGTTGAACTCCATACCCACTTCAAACTCTTCGAAATATAGGCCTGACATTTCTTGTTCTCCTATTCGGTATGTTTCTAGACGGGACGAAAGACGGGGATCGACTGTCCGCCCTCGGCCTCGCGGAAGGTGATTTCGACGGCCTGGCCGATCGCCAGGTTGTCATAGTCGCAATCGACAATATTGGACATCATGGTAATGCCTTCATCGATGGTGATGTAGGCAAGTGCGTAAGGCGTGTCGCCACGGCGCATCACGGAATAGCTGTAGATCACGCCCTTGCCGGAGGCTTCGTACCATTCAGTCTCCGAGCTTTGGCAATAGGGACAAACAGCGCGGGGATAAAAGTGTGTCTTGCCGCAGCCGTTACACTTCTTCATCAGCAGCTTGCCATCGTTGGCGGCGGCCCAATAGGCCTCGGTCTCCATGTTGACGGAGGGTGCGGTGAATTCGCGTTCGTTCTGGCTCATGCGTCGTTCCTCCCCAGGATAACTGTTGAACTGCCCATGCGCGTGCCAATGGAACCGCCGGTCCCGTGCGCCAGGGCGAGGGTGCAATCGGGCACCTGTACTTTCTCGTGGGCTTCGCCGCGCAACTGACGCGTCGCCTCGATCACCTTGGTCATGCCGCCACGGTTGGAGGGATGGTTGTTGCACAAGCCGCCGCCGTCCGTGTTGAAAGGCAGCTTGCCGACGCCGGAAATCAGATTTCCGTCGGAAACGAATTTGCCGCCTTCACCCTTCTCGCAAAAACCAAGGTCTTCCAGGGTTTCCAGCACGGTGATGGTAAAGCTGTCATAGATCGAGATGTAATCGATATCCGCCGGCGTCAGATTGGCGTCTTCGAAGGCCAGGGGGCCGGAGACCACGGCGCCGGTATGGGTGATATCCACCTGGCCGGCGTTCAGATGCTTGATGGCCTCGCCATGGCCCAGGATCTTCACGCAACGGTCGCCGAGGCTTTTGGCGACTTCCGGGCTGACGATCACCAATGCGCCGCCGCCGTCGCTGATGACGCAGCAATCAAGGCGATGCAGGGGATCGGAAATTACCGGGGAATTGACCACGTCTTCCACCGTCACCACGTCCCGCAGCATGGCATGCTCGTTGTGCTGGGCATGGTGCGAGGCCGCAACCTTGATCCAGGCCAGTTGCTCCGATGTCGTGCCGTACTGATACATATGGCGCATGGCCGCCATGCCGTACATATTCGTGATCACCGGCCCGTAGGGGCTTTCGAAGCCCAACTCCGGCAGGATACTGCCGTAATCGCGTGCGGGCAGGGTCGCGAAACCCTCGGCGCGGGGCCGGCCCGCCAGGGTCACCAGGGCAATGGAACACCTGCCATTGGCGATGGCGTTCACGGCATGACCCACGTGTACAACGTACGAGGAACCGCCGGTCTCGGTGGTGTCCGTATGTTTGACATTCAGGCCCATATACTCGGCCATGGAAATTCCGCCCAGGCCGGGGGCATCGCCGGCACAGAAATAACCGTCCACGTCGTCCATGCTCAGCCCGGCATCGGCGAGGGCGCCGATGGCGACCTCCGCATGCAGTTGGGGGATGGTCTTATCGACCGCCTTGCGCGTGGGATGCTCGTAGGCACCCGCGATATAGGCTTTGCTACTTCGGCTCATGATTTGTCCTTGTTCTTGCTTCGGTTAGTAGGATTTTGGCAGGTCCAGGGCCTTCTCGGCCAGGAAGCTGAGGATCAGTTGCGGGCTGATCGGGGCCAGGCGGTGGATCAGGCTTTCCCGCAGATAGCGTTCCACGTGAAATTCCTTGGCATAGCCCATGCCGCCGTGGGTCATCACGGCGTTGGTGCAGGCCTTAAAGGTGGCTTCGGCGGCGAGATATTTGCCGGCGTTGGCCTGCAGGCCGCATTCCTGGCCGGCGTCATACATGCCGGCAGCCTGAAACGCCATCAGGTGGGCCGCTTCCAACTCGGCCCAGGACTCCGCCAGGGGATGCTGAATGGCCTGGTTCATGCCGATTGGCCGGTCGAACACGACACGCTCGCGGGCATAGTTGGCGGCATGGCGCAGGGCGCAGCGGCCCAGGCCGACCATGGAGGCGGAGATCAGGATGCGCTCGGCATTCAGGCCGTGCAGGAGATAGCGGAAGCCCTTGCCTTCCTCGCCGATCAGATCTTCCTTGGGCACTTTCAGATCGTCGATAAAGACCTGGTTTGAATCGACGCATTTGCGGCCCATCTTGTCGATCGGCCGGATTTCACAATGATTGCGGTCCAGGTCGGTATAGAACAGCGACAGACCATTGATCGGCTTGTCGGTCTCGGATTCATCCTTGGTGCGGGCGATCAGCAGCATCTTGTTGCAAACCTGGGCCGTGGAGGTCCAGATCTTCTCGCCATTCACCAGGTAGTGGTCACCCCTGTCCACGGCCCGGGTTTTCAGACGCGTGGTGTCCAGGCCGGTATTGGGTTCCGTGACCGCGAAGCAGGCAATGTCGTCCCGCTTGATCACGGGCGGCAGCCATTTGCGTTTCTGCTCGTCGGTGCCGAACACCACCACGGGGTTCAATCCAAAGATGCCAATGGCGATGGCGGCAAAGCCGGCGTTACCCGCGCCCGATTCCGTAATCGCCTGGGCCATGATCGCCGCCTCGGTGATGCCCAACCCGCTGCCGCCGTATTCCTCCGGCATGGCGATGCCCATCCAGCCGTCATCGACCAGGGCCTGGCAGAAATCCTCCGGAAAGACCCCGTCGCTGTCGCGGTCCAGCCAATACTGGTCGTCAAATTGCTGGCACAGCTTAAGGACGCTATCCCTGATCTGCTGTTGTTCCGGGGTGAAATTGAGGGTCATATATCGAATTCTCCTGGTATTGGGGCTGTCATTCTATCGGTTCGGCCGGGCCGGGAATGCCGCCCATCGCGAGGGAGCATTCGGCCGCGGCCTGCTTCACCAAGTGTTCGTTATGTGCGGCATTGGCCCGCATGCGTTCGGACGGGCCGGCAATCAGCACGGCGGCGGTGACCGATCCATCGTTGGTAAAAATCGGTGCGGCCAGACCGCTGGCGCCCGTAATACGCTCATCATAGGTCCG
This sequence comes from uncultured Rhodospirillaceae bacterium, assembly GCA_964631725.1. Lineage (GTDB taxonomy): Bacteria > Pseudomonadota > Alphaproteobacteria. The sequence continues at coordinate 5,761 of CAZVYX010000066.1, forward strand.
GGCGACGCCATCGCGGCGGATATTGGCGAGTTCCGTATCCAGCGCGACGGCATCGGTAATTGTCGTCGCGGTAAACTGCTGCCGCTTGTTGGTCCGCAAATACCGGCGCAGGCGATCGGCAGGGAAATGGGCCAGCAGGATCTTGCCCAGAGCGGTGCAGTACAATTCCCGGCGCTCGCCGACGGTGACCGCATAACGGATCGGGTTTTGGCTCTCCACCTTGTCGAGATAGATCGCCAAGTCCGCATCCGGGGCCAGGGCGCCGATAACGGCCGTCTCTCCCGTTGCCTGAACCAGTTTCGCCAGGACTGGCCGGGCCAGGACAAGCAACTCCCGGCCGGCGATGGCCCGCGTCGCCAATGACAGGAACCGCGGGCCCAGGAAATAGCGCCCCGTCTCGTCGCGGGCCAGGCAGCCTTCCGCCGTCAAGCCGGCCAGTAGACCGACCAGGCTGGTCTTCGGGGCGCCGGTGTTCAGGGCCAGATCGGACAAGGTGGCGCCGTTGCCGCTACTGGCCAGCGCCTCGAGCATGGCGAAAATTCGGCCGACCGACTGCGGGCCGCCACGCCCGGCGGGCGATGACGGTTTAGCCGCATGATCAGGCCGGCCCATATCCCTTGTCCGCCTAGGCGCTAGACGCCGATGGTATAGCCGCCATTCACCGACAGATGCTGCCCGGTGATGTAGCTCGCCGCCTGGGAAAGCAGGAAACAGACCGGCTGCGAGACTTCTTCCGGATCGGAAAACCGGCCCATGGGTACCTGCGCCATGACCCCGTCGCGGAATTTTTCGCCGCGAATGGTCTCGGTCATTTCGGTTTCCACAACACCGAAACAGACGGAATTGACCCGAATGCCCTTACCGGCATACTCCCGCGCCGCGCTCATGGTGATACCCATGACGCCGGACTTGGCCGCGCCGTAGTTGATCTGCCCGATGGTGCCCCGCCGGCCCGCGTCGGAGGAAATATTGACGATCGAAGCCGGTGAAGTATCGCCGCCGTTGGCGCGTTCATACATGTGCCGGCCGACCGCCTGCAGACAGTAGAAAACGCCCGACAGATTGACATCGATGACCTGTTGCCAGGTTTCCACCGGCATTTTGTTGATCATCGCGGCGCGGACGATACCGGCGTTGTTGACCAATCCATGGATCGCGCCATTGGCCTCGATGGAATTCGCCACCATGTCCTGGACAAACCCCGGATCGGCGACCGAACCAACGTGCACATCCGCCTTGCCGGCGCCGAGTTCCTCGGCCAGGGCATTTACCTTGTCGCCCTGCACATCGACCATGACCGCCTTGCCGCCAAGCTCCACGACCAGCCGCGAAACCGCTTCGCCGATACCTTGGCCCGCGCCGGTGACGATGATGTTGTGGCCTTCGAGATTCATGGGGTTTTTCATATCTTTCAATCCTTGCTCTACCTATACGGCCCGACGAATTCTGGGCGAATTAAGGTTACGCATATGCGTACATAATTCGATTATCGATACGCTAGGTTTGTTGATGAGTCAACGAGCAGTCTGAAAATTGCAGCGAGACAATGCCGTGGCATGGCTGCGTGCAAGGAAGACTAACTCAGGGCGGTAATTATCAATCTGTATTCTAATTATGTGGCGATTTGGTTGTGATTGCGACACTGATACTTGCCATAATCAACATTGCGAACCGAATCACCCAACCCTGCTGGTGCGGGATCATTTCATCAAATGGCCATGGATGGACGGGTTGGCCATCGTGCGGCAGGCTGCCTGGAGGCGGAGAATGGCAAAAAAAGAGGCCCGGGAATCGCAGATTCCCGGGCCAGTCTAACAGGGAGGCTTCACGTCTTGGGAGACGCTAGGCAAACCAAATCTACACGGGGGGGTGTGAGAGGGTTCGCCGAGAATGCTGCATCGCAACATTCTAGAATAAAATTTAAGCACCAACGGGCGATTTCGCTACTGAAAGTTCTGCATATTAGGTATGCGTTATTTGCATAGCTAGGTTAATGTCAGAACCGCCACTGCCGAACCTGCTCTTCAAGAAAATCCCTGAACACCCCGATTCTCTTGGTATTTCGCAGTTCTTCGGGATAGACGAAAAAAGCATCAGTCGTCGGTCCATCCACTTCCGGCAGAATTCGTTGCAACGGCCTGTCGGGCGTAATCATATAGTCGGGCAGGGCGCCGATGCCCATGCCGCTCTCAATTGCCAATAGCAGCCCATAGATATTGTTAACCTGCAATATGGTGCTGCGCGGCTGGCCATGCGGTTTGACGCCAACGGTGCGCGGCCAGTTGACATTGCGCAAGGTCGTCGGCGCGTGGTCACCATAGGCGATCAGCGGGCAGTCATCCAAATCGTCGATGCTGTGTGGCGTGCCATAACGTTCGAGGTAATCCAGCGACGCGTACAGGTGAGAATGCACCGTAAACAAACGTTTCTTGATCAAGTCGGGCTGGCGCGGCTCGGTTATCCGGATCGCCACATCGGCTTCCCGCATGCCCAGGTCCAACTCCCGGTCATCGCAAATGATCGACAGGCGGATATCGGGATAAAGTTCGAGGAAGTCATGGGTGCGGGGGGTCAGCCAGGTCGAGCCCAGGCCAACCGTGGTGGTAATCCGCAAATCACCGGCTGGTATGTTCTTGCTGTCGGTCAGGCGGGCGCTGACGGCGGCCAGCTTGTCGAAGACTTCATGTGCGGTGCGGTACAACAGATCACCGTGCTCGGTGGATTCCAGGCCACGGGCATGGCGGTGAAACAGTTGTACGCCGAGCTCTTCCTCCAGCGCCGAGATCTGGCGGCTGACGGCGGATTGGCTGAGATTCAGATCCTCGCCCGCATGGGTAAAGCTGCCAGCCAGGGCAACGGCATGAAAAACCCGCAGCTTATCCCAATCCATGATCTATTCGGCCGCCTCGGCCGCCCCATCATTCTTGTCATCAAGCGCGCCGAGAAAACGCTCCACCTCCAGCGCCGCCATGCAGCCGGTTCCCGCCGCCGTCACCGCCTGGCGGTAGATCTTGTCCTGCACATCGCCGGCGGCGAATACGCCCGGCACTTCCGTCGCCGTGCTGTCCGGCGCGGTCAGCAGATAGCCTTCATCGTCCATCGCCAATTTGCCCTTGAAAAGGTCGGTCTGCGGGACATGGCCAATGGCGACGAATACGCCGTCGACCGGCAGGTCGGTCAGGGCATCGGTTTTGACATTGCGGACACGGGCGCCGGTTACGCCGGGTGGTTGATCGTCGCCCAGGACCTCTTCGAGGACATGGTCCCAAAGAACCTCGATCTTGTCGTGACGCAAAAGCCTTTCCTGAAGGATCTTCTCGGCCCGCAGACTGTCCCGGCGATGGACCAAGGTGACCTTGGAGGCGAAATTCGTCAGGTACAGCGCCTCTTCCACCGCCGTGTTGCCGCCGCCGATGACACAAACCTCCTTGTCGCGATAGAAGAAACCGTCGCAGGTGGCGCAGGCCGATACGCCAAACCCTTGAAACTTCTGCTCCGATTCCAATCCCAACCAGCGCGCCTGGGCGCCGGTGGAGATGACCAGCGTCTCGGCGGTGTAGATATCGCCGCTATCGCCGGTACAACGGAAGGGACGGGCCGTTAGGTCAACATCGACAATGATGTCGTGGATGATATTGGTGCCGACGGACTTGGCCTGCTCCTCCATCTGCTGCATCAGCCAAGGGCCCTGGATGACCTCGGCGAAGCCCGGATAGTTCTCCACATCCGTCGTGATGGTCATCTGACCGCCCGGTTGCAGGCCATGCACCATCATCGGCTTCAGGCCGGCGCGGGCGGAATAGATGGCGGCGGTGCAGCCCGCAGGCCCTGAACCAAGGACCATGACACGGCTATGATGGGTTTGCGACATTCCGCACTCCTCACTGTTTGAAACTGAACTGTTCGAAACCGAATTTACGATATGGGCCGCCCCGCCGAGGGACGGCTTCCATGCTATGTATAGTCCGACCCGGCCGGCTTCAAGTCAGGCGGACGCATTCTCTTTCACGGCCAGCAGATCGTGAATCCGTGCCGCGATCTTAGCAACGTCGTTTGCCGGCTGGTACCGCCAATCTTCAAGCATGCCCTGAAAAGGCCGCGTATAGCCGGCCTGCCGCATGCTGGCGTGGAATTCGTTGAATTTGCGATTGCCGCCGGCAAGGTGCAGGACATGCACCGGTTTGCCGGTGGCGCAGGCCTCGGTGACCATGTTGACCGAATCGGAGGTGACGATGAGCGCATCCGCCAGGCCCAGAAAGCCGAAATACGGATTGGGTTCCTGGAAATCCCAGATCACCGCGGGCAACCCTTCCAGGGCGCGGCGCAAGGTTTCGATGTTGCCGTCGCCGGTGCGCCGCGATGGCGTCACGGCCAGCCCGGCGCCCTGTTCCAGACACAGGGCGCGTAGCTGCCCGGCCAGGGCCGAGACGGCGTCCGCCGTCAGCTCGTAGCAGGAATTGCTGCCGCCGATCAGCACCGTGACAAGCGGCCGGGGCAGATGCGCTAGTTGCGGTGCGAAATCCGCCGCCGCGGCCGCCAGGCGCTCCGGGGTAACACGGTGCAGGGAGGCTTCGGTCTCGACCACATTGGTGCCGCGCAAATGGTCATGCCTTGGCGGTGCCACCAAATCAAAGGCCGACAGCCTGGATTGCGGGTTCTGGATATGGACAGCCGTTGTCGCGCCGGCGCTTTGCCGCTTGACCCAACGTGCATAGGGTACCGCGCGGCGGCCGCAGGAGATCAGCAGATCCGGCCAGGGCGGTGCGATCGGGTCGCTGTCATCACCCAGGGCGGCCAAGGGGCGCGGCCACCAACCCGGCGGCAGCCAGGTCCAGGGCGGACGCGGATGCACCCGCTTGACGACAAATGGCAGGCCCACGGCTTCGGCCAGGGCGATGGCCTGGTTCTCCATACCGGCATGGCCGGGGGTCACAACCCAGCAGTTTCGCGCATCGTTGGGTGAAATCGTTGCCATGGTCTTCTTTGTGACAGATCGGAACAAGTTGTGAAATATTGTTGCGTGAGTAATATTATTGCGCGGGTCGCCGATTTACCACTCGTTGATACGATCCGCCGATACCGCACCGGACCTTAATGGAGGACTTACGCCCCTTGTCAAAGGTAAAGCTGGACGCCATCGACCGCCATATCCTGGAGCAGCTGCGCGACGACGGCCGTATTACCAATGTGGAACTGGCACGCCGCGTCGGCATTTCGGCGCCGCCCTGCCTGCGCCGGGTCCGGGCCTTGGAACAGGCCGGGCTGATCCGGGGCTATCATGCGGATCTGAATGGCGAGGACCTGGGCTATGGCCTGACCATATTTGTCTGGATCGGCCTGGACAGCCAGCACGAGGACGATCTGTCGGCCTTCGAGGCGCGCATGGCCAAGCTGCCGATGATCCGGGAATGCCATATGCTGACCGGCGAGGCGGACTTTATCCTAAAAGTCGTGGCGCAGGATTGGGATGGCTGGCAGAATTTTCTGACGGCGGAATTGATCGCCGCGCCAAATGTCGCCTCGGTCAAGACGGCGCCGGTGCTCAGACGCTCGAAGGTCGAATTCGGCGTGCCCCTGGACGGTGTTGGCGAGAGCTAGACCGGCCAGAATAGAGCGGCCAGAATAGAGCGGATGGGGATGACCACAGCCCGGATAGCGTATCTAGCCTTGCCGCCGGAATGTGCTAGTGTAAGAAAAGATATGTTGCACCATGTTTGAAGTGGACGGATACGGGCGCGGGCGGACTGGCATGCGGATCATACATGCGGATGATGATGATCGTTGCGGTCCGGCCCATGCGGCTTACATGAAACCAATCAACCTCTAAGACAAGGCGATGTCACCATGCGGAAATATTTGCAGATAAACCTCGACAATCAATCAATCGAGACCGAGGAGCTGACCGGCGCGGGCTGCATTCGGGTTGGCCGGCACTTTATCGCGAAAACCCTTTTGGAGAACGGCGCGGCCAAGGCTGATGCGCTGGGCCCCGACAATCCGTTGATCTTTTCCGCCGGTCCGCTGGCGGGCACGAATTTCTCCAACGCCAACCGTATCAGCGTTGGCTGCAAAAGCCCGCTGACCGGCGGCATCAAGGAAGCCAATGGCGGCGGTACATTTGCCTTTGCCCTGGGCCAGTTAGAGATTGCCGGTTTGACCCTGCACAAGGCTTCCGACGATTGGGTGATTATCCGCATCACCAAGGATGGCAACGTCAGTTTCGAGGACGCGACGCCGTTTCTCGGCATGGGCAACATCGAAACGGCGGCGATGCTGTTCGAAAAATACGGTGACAAGGTCAGCATGGGCCTGTGCGGACCGGTCGGCGAGTACCAGGGCCTGGTTGCCGGTATCTCGTTCCCCGATCCCGAGGGGCGGCCCGTGCGGATCGCCGCGCGCGGCGGCGTCGGCGCCGTCATGGGCAGCAAGAAGGTCAAGGCCATCGTCGTCGACATGAACAAGATGCCCACCTTCCACGATCGCAAGAAGGTCATGGGCCGGGTCCGCGAATACGGCAAGCTGTTGCGCGAGGACAAGGCGATCGAGGCGTTCAGCATGTACGGCACGGCCATGGTCAGCGATCTGACCAACCAGTTGGGCGGTCTGCCGACGCGCAATTTCTCCGATGGCCGGCTGGTCGATGCGGGCGAGGAGACCCTGAAGCTGGGCGGCTCCTATATTCGCGATTTGACCCTGGAACGCGGCGGCGAGACGACCCATGCCTGCATGCCCGGTTGCATGATCAAATGCAGCAACATATATGTCGACGACAAGGGTGAGGAAATGGTTTCGCCCCTGGAGTATGAATCCCTTGGCCTGCTGGGCAGCAACTGCGGCCTGAAAGACCCTGACGATGTGGCCCGCGCCAACCACCAGTGCAACGACCTGGGCATCGATACCATCGAGGTCGGGGCCATGCTGGGCGTGTTGATGGAGGCCGGCCAGGCCGAATTCGGCGATATCGATTTCATGCTGGCCGCGCTTGATGATATTCGCGCGGGCAACGAACGAGGTCGCATTCTGGCCCAGGGCACCGGCCGGGTCGGCGAACATTACGAGGTCGCCCGCGTGCCGGTGATCAAGAACCAGGGCATCAGCGCCTATGACCCCCGGACCATCGAAGTTACCGGTATTTCCATGATGCTGACCGCCCAAGGCGCCGACCACACGGCGGGCAACATTCCGGGCCATAAGAGCGCCGATATGACGACCGAGGAGTTGACCGAGGCCAGCCTGGATATCCAGGAAGACTGCGCGGCTGCGGACTCACTTGGTCTTTGCCTGTTTGGCCGTTCCGTCACCAACGTCAACCAGGGCCTGATTGTCGAGGCGTTGAATGATGCCCACGGGACCAATTTCGATGAGTCTTTCTTCAAGGATCTGGGCCGCCAGGCCTTGCAGATGGAATGGGAGTTCAACCGTCAGGCCGGCTTCACCGAGGACGATGACAAATTGCCGTCGTTCTTCTATGACGAGACCCTGGAGCCCACGGGCAAGACCGCCCGCCATCACACCGGCCAGGTGAACGAGCATCTGCGCACCCTGCTCGGTGGCGACAAGGCATCGACGGAGTAAAGCCGCCGGGCCGGGGCAGGCGCCAGGTCAAGCTGGAAGTGCGACCACCTTCCGCCGTCATTCCCGCGAAAGCGGGAATCCAGACGGCGCGGTAACATTTGCCGTATTTGCGGTTTTTGTTCCGCGATCGCCCATATATTGGCTATCAAGGGATTATTCATTCCTTTGCCGGATCATCGGGGCCATGACAATGGACCAACCCATCGAAGGCGGGCAGGACCGGGCCGAAGCGCCCGGGGCATCGCAGACGGTCGAGGTGCCGCCGTTGCGCAGATCCACCCGGCATTTCATGCTGGTGCTGGGTCTGGTCTGTACGGTTGTGGGGATTGCCGGTCTTATCCTGCCCCTGTTGCCGGGGACGTTGTTTCTATTGATCGCGGCCTGGGCCTTTTCCCGCTCGTCGGAGCGGCTGCACCAATGGCTGTACCATCACCCCCGTTTTGGCCGGACGATCCGGGAATGGTATCTGTACCGGGCGATCCCGCCGCGGGCCAAGGTGCTGGCGATTACGATGATGTCGGGCTCGTTCGCCTATGTCGCCGTGACTTATAGCCATGATTGGCTGATCACCTTCCTGGTCGGCGCCACCCTGGCCCCCGTTGCCATCTGGATCGCAACGCGTCCCAACGGAGCGGACGCACGGAGCACGGGCTGAGGCGGCGCCTCGCTAGTTGCTTAGGGTGTTCTGAACCGTACCGACGAAACCCCGGCTATACGAATTGCACCTTCAGCAATTCATAGAATTTGCCGCCTGACGGGGTCGCGACCTCGACCTCGTCGCCGACCTGTTTGCCGATCAGGGCGCGGGCCAGGGGGGAGCGGACGGAGAGGCGCTGTGCCTTGATGTCGGCCTCGTCCTCGCCGACGATCTGGAACTTCATCTTCGCATCATCGTCCTCGTCAACCACGGTTACGGTGGCGCCGAATTTGACGGTCTTGCCGGTCAGCGAGGCGGTGTCGATGATCTGGGCCCGGCTGATCTTGCTTTCCAGCTCCGCCACCCGGCTTTCGACAAAGGCCTGGCGTTCCTTGGCGGCGTGATACTCGGCGTTTTCCGAGAGGTCGCCATGGGCGCGCGCTTCCTCCAGCGCCTTGATGATCGCGGGGCGTTCCTCGGTCTTCAGCCGCTTTAGTTCCTCTTCCATCCGGGTGAAACCCGTCTGGGTCATTGGCACCTTTTCCATGAGCCGGTCGTAAGCCTCGTTTTGCTGGTTCAAAGGGATCGGCTCATTTGAGCCAATCCGATACAGAAGATTAGAAGTAAGATTGCAATGGGGCAACATCAAGACCCCGTTGCTTTAGAAGTCCAATTGCCTGCACCGCCGATCGCGCGCCCGAAACCGTCGTATAATAGGGGATGCGGTGGGTCAAGGCGGCCCGGCGCAGGGTGAAACTGTCGGCGATGGCCTGCGCGCCCTCGGTGGTATTGAACATCAGGGCGATGGTGCCGTTGGTGATGGCGTCGACGATATGGGGGCGGCCTTCCAGGACCTTGTTGACGCCTTCCACGGCGATGCCCTGTTCCTTCAGATGCTTCGCCGTGCCGTGCGTCGCCATGATGTCAAAGCCCAGTTCGATCAACTCCCGGGCCAGTTCCGCCGCCGCCGGTTTGTCCCGGTCCTTGACGGAAACGAACACCCTGCCTTGATCGGGCAGCTCGGTACCCGCGGCAATCTGCGATTTCGCGAAGGCGGCGGCGAAGGAGCTGTCCAGGCCCATGACCTCGCCGGTGGATTTCATCTCTGGCCCCAACAGCACATCGACGCCGGGGAAACGGGCGAACGGAAAGACCGCTTCCTTCACCGCCACATGTTTCTGGCCGCTCAGGTCGAGGCCGAAATCGGCCAGCTTTTCCCCCGCCATGACGCGCGCCGCCAGCTTGGCGATGGGCTGGCCCACGGCCTTGGCGACGAAGGGCACGGTGCGGGAGGCGCGCGGATTGACCTCGAGTATAAAGATCTCATCCTGGCGCACGGCGAACTGCACGTTCATCAGGCCGACCACCGAGAGACCGTGGGCCAGGGCATCGGCCTGACGGCGGATTTCGTCGACGATTTCATCGCTCAAGGAGTAGGGCGGCAGGGAACAGGCCGAATCGCCCGAATGAATTCCCGCTTCCTCGATATGCTCCATGATGCCGGCAACCACGACATCCTGGCCATCAGCCAGGGCGTCCAGGTCAACCTCGATGGCATCCTGCAGGTAGCCGTCCACCAATACCGGGCTGTCACCCGAGACCTTGACCGCCTCGGTCATGTAACGGTCCAGTTGTGCCTCGTCGCGGACGATCTCCATGGCGCGGCCGCCCAGCACATATGACGGGCGCACCACCACCGGAAAACCGATCCGCGCCGCGATGGCATGGGCTTCGCCGGTCGAGGTGGCGATGCCGTTGGGCGGCTGCTTCAATTCCAGGCGATGCAACAGTTCCTGAAAACGGTGGCGGTCCTCGGCCAAATCGATGGCATCGGGCGAGGTGCCGAGGATCGGCACGCCGGCTGCCTCCAGTTCCGCCGCCAGTTTCAGGGGCGTCTGGCCGCCGAATTGCACGATCACGCCCTTCAGGCTGCCGTTGCCTTGTTCCAGGCGGACGATTTCCAGCACATCCTCGGCCGTCAATGGCTCGAAATACAGCCTATCGGAGGTGTCATAGTCCGTTGATACGGTTTCCGGATTGCAGTTGATCATGATCGCTTCATAGCCGGCCTCGCGCAGGGCAAAGACCGCATGAACACAGCAATAATCAAATTCGATGCCCTGACCGATACGGTTCGGGCCGCCGCCGAGGATAATGATCTTTTCCCGCTCGGTGGGCCGCGCCTCGCATTCCACCGGCAAATTCACGCCTTCGTAGGTGGAGTACATATAGGGCGTATGGCTCTCGAACTCGGCGGCGCAGGTATCGATCCGCTTGTACACCGGGTGCACATCCAGAGCCTGTCGGTGGGCCACGACCTCGGCCGCGCTTTGCCCGGTCAGGTGCGCCAGGCGTTGATCCGAGAAACCCTGTGCCTTTAGGGCGCGCATCCGCCGTGGCCCGTCCGGCAAGCCATTGGCCGCGACATCGGCTTCGGCGGCGATCAGATCGCCAACCTGGGCCACGAACCAGGGGTCGATCCACGTGATGCGTTCAATTTCCTCCGCCGACATGCCGTGGCGCAGGGCCTGGGCGACGATCAGCAGGCGATCCGGCGCCGGGCGGGCCAGGGCTTTGCGCAGGGCGTCCTCGGGATCTTCGGTTACGCCGGGAATGGTGATTTCGTCCAGACCCGACAGCCCCGTCTCCATGGAGCGCAGGGCCTTTTGGAGGCTTTCCGCGAAGGTCCGGCCCACCGACATGGCTTCGCCCACGGATTTCATCGACGTGGTCAAAAGGGCATCGGTGGAGGGGAATTTTTCGAACGTAAACCGCGGTATCTTGGTCACCACGTAGTCGATGGTCGGCTCGAACGAGGCCGGAATGACACCGCCGGTGATGTCGTTGTCCAGTTCGTCCAAGGTGTAGCCCACCGCCAATCTGGCGGCGACCTTGGCGATGGGAAAGCCGGTTGCCTTGGACGCCAGCGCCGAGGAGCGCGAGACCCTGGGGTTCATCTCGATCACCACCAGACGGCCGCTGGCCGGATCAAGGGCGAACTGTACGTTGGAACCGCCGGTATCGACACCGATCTCGCGCAGACAGGCGATCGAGGCGTTGCGCAGGATCTGGTATTCCTTGTCGGTCAGGGTCAGGGCCGGGGCCACGGTGACGCTGTCGCCGGTATGGATGCCCATGGGGTCCACATTCTCGATAGAGCAGACGATGATGCAGTTGTCTGCGTGGTCCCGCACCACCTCCATCTCGTACTCTTTCCAGCCCAATACGGATTCTTCGATCAACACCTCGTTGGTCGGCGAAGCATCCAGGCCGCCGGTGATGATGGTCTGGAATTCTTCGCGGTTGTAGGCGATGCCGCCGCCCGTGCCGCCCAGGGTAAAGGACGGCCGGATGATCGCGGGCAGGCCGACCAGTTCCAACGCCGCCCAGGCCTCGGCCATATCGTGGGCGATGCCGGCCCGTGGTGTCTCCAGGCCGATCCGGGTCATGGCCTCGCGAAACAGGCTGCGGTCTTCCGCCATGTTGATGGCGTCCGGCTTGGCGCCGATCAGTTCGACCTCGAATTCGGTCAAGGTGCCGTCCTCGTGCAGGGACATGGCCGTATTCAGGGCCGTTTGCCCGCCCATTGTGGGCAGGATCGCATCGGGACGTTCCTTGGCGATGATTTTGCGGACGATTTCGGGCGTGATGGGTTCAACGTAGGTCGCTTCGGCGAAATCCGGATCCGTCATGATGGTGGCCGGGTTGGAATTGACCAGAATCACCCGATAGCCTTCATCCCGCAACGCCTTGCAGGCCTGCGTGCCGGAATAGTCGAATTCGCAGGCCTGGCCAATAACGATGGGCCCGGCGCCGATGATCATGATGCTGTTGATGTCTGTGCGTTTCGGCACCGGCTGGCTTCCTCATGACATGGCTGTGGCCGCGCCCATTCCAATCTTGTCCGGACGTGGCAACAGAAGCCTGTTTAGATCGATGCGCGGCGACCCGCCGGGCGGGCGCAATATAGCCCCTTGCCCCCCGCGCGGCTACGAGATTCATGCATGGAAGAACAGAAGAAAATTCGCCGCTAGATACAGCGCCCGCCATCCACCTCCATGCAGACGCCGGTGATCATCGCGGCTTCGTCCGAGGCCAGGAAAAGCGCGGCATTGGCAATATCCAAGGGTAGGCTGAAACGGCCCAGGGGAATTGTATTCAGGAACATCTGCCGCTTTTCTTCCGTCACCTCGCCGCCGGCGAATTCGGCCAGCATCTGGGTCTCTCCCGCCACGGGACAGACCGCGTTGACGCGAATCTTGTCCTTCGCCAGCTCGATCGCCATGCCCTTGGTGATGTTGTTTACCGCACCCTTGGAGCCGTTGTACCAAACCAGGCCGGCGCGCGGACTTAGGGCGGCGGTGGATGAGGTATTGACGAAGGCGCCGCCGCCGCGCTTGCGCATTTCCGGTATGGCATGCAGGGCGGACCAATAGATGCTTTTGACGTTGACGTTGAAGATCAGATCGAAGGCGTCTTCCGATACTTCCGTCATGGGCATGTTGCGTTGCGGCACGCCGGCGTTGTTGACCATGATGTCCAGACCGCCATGCAGGGATACGGCGGCGGCAACGAGGTCGGCCATATCGTCCGAGGAAGCGACATCCGCCGCCACGTAATCCGCCACGCCGCCCGCGTTTCGAATGTCCGACACGACGCCTTCGCCGTTCACGGCGTTGATATCGTTGACGATTACCTTGGCGCCTTCTTCGGCGAAGCGCCGGGCGATACCGCCGCCAAAGCCGGCGCCGGCACCCGTGACGATGGCAATCTTGTCCTGTAAGCGCATTCCTTGGATCTCCATTGATACGCGTTGGTGAAATACACTGCCTATTCCAAGGTCAGCCTGGCCGCCTTGGTCTTGAAGCCGCTGGCCCAACGCTGGGCATCGGCGATCTCGTCCGGTTTCATCAGCTGCGCCGCTTCGTCCCGAAGCGCGATGGCCTGTTGCTGTAGGCCCGGGATGGCGTGATTGCCGGCCACGGTCAGCCAGCCGTATGCCTTGACCAGATCCTGGCGCACGCCAAGGCCGCGAATATGCAGGGAGCCAAAGGCCAGTTGTCCCGACGGATTGCCCTTGATCGCCGCCTTGTGAAACCATATCGCGGCGAGGGCATCGTTGCGCTGCACCCCCTTGCCGTAAAAATACATCGCGCCGAGCATGAATTCGGCGCCGGCATGGCCGCGCTCCGCCAAGTGCAGAAACTCGTTCATCGCGGGCTTGAACTTGCCGCGATCATAGGCCACGACGGCACCGTTGAAATCAGCCGATGCGGCGGCGGCCCACAGACATACCGCCCATAGGCAATGGCTGAATACCAAAGATCTTATAATACGGCGCCGCATGCTTCTTCTTCGGCTTGCTGAGGATGATGGTCATTTAGCATACAACAGCCATCATGGAATGGCGAATATGATGGACAGTGGCGGCATTCGGCATTAAGTGACCTCTATATCCAGATAGTGCTATTCAGATAGCGCGAATATCCTTCGAACAGGAACATTACCGCTACATGTCAGATACCCCGTCAAATTCCGATCAGCCCAAGCAAGAAAATGCGGAGGGCGATGAAGCGCCGGTCCTGATCGCGCCGCGCAAGCGGCCGGGCATATTGACGCGCCTGCGTAATTATTTTCTGACCGGTGTCATTGTTACCGCGCCCATCGCATTGACCATTTATTTGACCTGGCAGTTCATCGATTGGGTGGATCGTCAGGCCATCCCCCTGTTGCCGGCAAAATATAATCCGGAAAACTACCTGCCGTTTTCGTTGCCGGGTCTGGGTCTGGTGATCATGGTGGTCATTCTGACTTTCGTCGGCTTCCTCACGGCCAATATTTTTGGCCGGACGCTGATAAAGACCGGCGAGCGCCTGGTCAACCGCATGCCCGTGGTGCGGACCATATATGGCGCCCTGAAACAGGTTCTCGAAACGGTTTTGAGCCAATCCTCGAACTCATTTCGCCAGGCGGTGCTGGTCGAATATCCCCGGCGCGGCATTTGGACCGTGGCCTTTGTTACCGGCGAAACCGAGGGGGAGGTGGCACAGCGTCTGGATGACGAGATGATCAACATCTATGTCCCGACCACGCCAAACCCAACCTCGGGCTTTTTGCTGATGGTGCCGCGGCGGGATCTGATCTTCCTCGATATGCCGGTGGAGGACGCGGCCAAATATATTATCTCGATCGGCGTTATCGCGCCGGAGATCGAGGCGAAAATCGCCAAGCTGCCGGGGCCAGAGCAGCGCCAAGAAGAAACAGCCAGCCAAATTTCCGCCGAATAGGGATCACCCGCCGGAATTTATCGCCCGCCAGATCTTTTCCGGCGTCGCCGGCATGTCGATGTGTTCCACACCGTAGGGCGCCAATGCATCGACAATGGCATTCATGATCGCGGACAGCGAGCCGGAACAACCTGCCTCGCCGCAACCCTTGACACCCAAGGGATTGGTGGTCGCGGGCGAAGGGTGATCGTCGAAGCCGATAAACGGGATCTGATCGGCCCGGGGCATGGCGTAGTCCATGAATGAACCCGACAGCAATTGCCCCTGGCCGTCATAGACGGCATGCTCCATCAGGGCTTGGCCGATGCCTTGTGCAACGCCGCCGTAGACTTGGCCTCTGACAATGGCCGGGTTGACCATGACGCCAAAATCATCCACGGCTGTGTAGCGGTCCACCCATACCGTGCCGGTCTCCGGGTCTATCTCTATTTCACAGACATGAACGCCGTTGGGATAACTCGACGGCGGCGTATCGATGGCCAGGGCGGCGTCCAAGGCCCCGTCGCGGCCTTCTGGGGTTTGTGCCAATTCCAGGAGACTAACGCCCCGGTCGGTGCCGGCAATTCGCAGGTTGCCGGAAACGAACTCGACATCCTCGACGGCCGTTTCCAATTTCTCGGCCGCCAGGCGACGGGCCTTCTCCTTGACTTCGTCGCTGGCCAGGATCGCCGCCGTGCCGCTGGCGATGATCGAGCGCGAGCCGCCGGTGCCACCACCAACGATCAGTTGATCGGAGTCGCCTTGTCGCAAGCGGATCTTTTCGAATGGCACGCCCAACTGATCAGCGAGGACCTGGGCGAATGGCGCGGCATGGCCCTGGCCGTAATCCAGGGTGCCGGTGATCAGACTGACAGTGCCGTCATCCTCAAAGGTAATGCCGCCCATTTCCTTGCCAGACGGTGCCGTCGCCTCCAGGTAACAGGATAGGCCTCGACCGCGCAGTTTTCCGGCTGCCTGGCTGGCGGTCCGCCGCGCTTCATAGCCCTGCCAATCGGCCGCCGCGATGCCTTTCTTCAAAACGCCGGGAAAGTCGCCGCTGTCGTATACCTGGCCGGAGGCCGTTGTGTAGGGCATCTCCACAGCCGGCACCAGGTTTTGCCGGCGCAATTCCACTGCATCGCGCTGCAATTGGCGGGCGGCAATTTCAATCAGCCGTTCCATGTAATAGTTGACTTCGGGCCGTCCCGCGCCCCGGTAGGCGCCGATCGGGGAGGTATTGGTGAAAATGCATTTCGTCGTTATGGCAATCAGCGGCAGCTTGTAGACACTGGGCAGGTTCTTGAAGATATTGTTGATCTGAACCTGTGGACCGACGGCGCTGAGTACGGCGCCCATATTGGCCAAGCCGTCGATACGGGCGGCCAGGAAATTGCCATCCTTGTCCAAAGCCAGGGCGGCCTCGACCACCGAATCCCGGCCGTGCTGGTCGGAGAGAAAGCTGTCGCTGCGCACATCGCACCATTTGACCGGTCGGCCCAGTTCGCGCGTGGCATGCAGAATGGCGACATATTCGGGGTAGACCGGTGATTTCATCCCGAATGATCCGCCCACGTCGCCGACAATGACCCGTACCTGTTCCGGCGGCAGGTTCAACACCCTGTTCGCTAGCATGTTCTTGGATGCGAACGGGCCCTGACAGCCAATATACAAGGTGAAGCGTCCATCATAACTGGCCACGGCGGCGCGTGGTTCCATGGGTGCGATGACGATTCGGTTGTTGTCGATCTTCAGGCGGCTGACATGGTCCGCCTGGTCGAACGCCGCATCGACCGCGGCCTGATCGCCATTCTCGAAATCCAGGCATATATTTCCAGGCGCCTCCGGCCAGATTTGCGGCGCGCCCGGCTGGGCCGCGGCCTCGACGGTGTCGACCGCTGGCAGTTCTTCGATATCCGCGTCGATGGCTTCGGCGGCGTCTCTGGCCTGGGCTGCCGTTTCCGCGATTATGGCGGCTATGGGTTGACCGACATAGCGGACCCGGCCCACTGCCAGCGCATGGTTGTCGGGCTTCTTCAGATCACTGCCGTCGCGGTTCTTCAATTGAACGATACAGGGCTGGGGACCATATCCGGCGGCCTGCAGGTCGGCGCCGGTATAGATCGCCAAGACCCCGGGCATGGTCTGGGCGGCGGACACGTCGATGGCCCGGATGACGCCGTGGGCCTGGCTGGAACGCAGAATATAGGCATGCGCCTGGCCGGGCAGATTAATGTCGTCGGTGTACCGGCCCCCACCCCGCAACAAACGCGGATCCTCCGTACGCGAAACAGATTGACCGACGGCCTGTTTGCCGGTTTCGAAATCCATATTGTCCATCTCCCCGAATTTCACCTGACGCCTATTTCATACTAACCTGCCGCCGACGGGAACTGAAAATCTTGGAGCATGTATGAATATTCGCGGCGGAGCGCGCATGGGCGTCGATATCGGCGGGACTTTTACGGACCTGGTCCTAAGTGATGCCCAGGGGCGGGCCTGGTTCGCCAAACGTCCGTCGACCCCGGCCGAACCGGAACGGGCGGTCTTGGACGGCATTGTCGATTTGCTTCAGCGCGCCGGTTTACAGCCGGCGGATTTGGTCGAGGTCCTGCACGGCACGACGGTGGGTTCCAACGCGCTATTGCAGCAGGGCGGTGCCCGCACGGGGCTGATCACCACCAAGGGTTTCCGCGATGTCCTGGAGATCGGCCGCGTACGCACGCCCGATATGTTCGATCTGCAATGGGACAAGCCCGTTCCCCTGGTGCCCCGGCGCCTGCGCCGGGAGGTCAGCGAACGTATCGCCGCCGACGGCGGTGTCGTCACGCCGCTTGACGAGGATGGCCTGCGTGATGTCGCCGCCGACCTGGTTACCGCCGGAGCCGAGTCGATTGCCATCTGCTTTATCAACAGCTTTCGCAATCCCGATCATGAACGCCGCGCCGACGCGGTTCTGCGGGAATGCTTTCCAGATCTGGCCGTCACCGCCTCGGTCTCGGTCCTGGCTGAAATACGGGAGTACGAACGGACCTCGACGGCGGTGGTGAATGCCTATGTGCTGCCCATCTTGCAATCCTATCTGAAGCGGCTGCATGACGGGCTGGCGGCAATCGGGGTCCATGCACCGTTGTTGGTCAGTGATTCCAATGGCGGGCTGGCGGCGGCCCAGACCGCGATGGAGAAGCCGGTGTTTTTTATCTCATCGGGCCGTTCCGCCGGCGTGGTGGGCGCGGCCCGGTTGGGACGGGCGGTTGGCTTGGACGATGTGGTGGTGTTCGACATGGGCGGGACCACGGCCTCGGCATCATTGGTTCAGGGCGGTCAGATATCCCGCGCCAACGAGTATGAATTCCGTGCCGGCATATCGACCCCCGCCCGTTTTATCAAGGCAGGGGGCTATATGATGCGGGTGCCGACCGTCGATGTTGCCGAGGTGGGCAGCGGTGGCGGCTCCATCGCCTGGATCGACGATGGCGGCCTGCTGCACGTCGGTCCGGTTTCCGCCGGCGCCGATCCTGGACCGGCCTGTTATGGTAAGGGCGGCGAGCGGCCGACGGTTAGCGACGCCAATGTGGTCTTGGGCTATTTGCCCGGGGAATTGGCCGGCGGCGGGCTTCGCCTGGATGTTAACAAGGCCCGCGCGGTGATCGAACGAGACCTGGCCGGGCCCTTGGGCCTGTCGGTGGAAGACGCGGCATTCGGCGTCCGGGAGGTCGCCAATGCGAACATGGCCCGCGCCATCCGTGCCGTCAGTGTGGAACGGGGCATCGACCCCCGTGAGTTTACCCTTGCGGCTTTCGGCGGTAGCGGCCCGGTCCATGCCTGCGATCTGGCGGGCAGTCTGGATATCGACCGGGTGATGTTACCCATGATGCCTGGTGTCTTTACCGCCCTGGGCATGCTGACGGGAGATGTTGAGCGACATTTTGTCACCGCCATGCCGGGGCTGTTGCAGGATTTGAAGCGGGGCGCGTTGGAACAGGCCGTCGCGGCCCTGCGGTCGCGGGCGGAGGCGGCCCTGCGCGAGGAGAATTTTACGCCCGACCGGATGCTTCTGGCCTTCAGTCTGGAGATGCGTTTCGAAGGACAGGATTCCGAGCTGCCGATACGGCTGCCGGAGGCCGTGGCTAATGCGGACGTATCATGGCTGCGGCAACAATTCATGGCCGCTTACGAAGCGGTCTATCAATATGTCGCCGAGGATGCGGTCGAAGTGGTGAACCTGCGTCTGCTGGCCCGTGGCGAGCGGGCGGGAAAGCTGGATTTCACCAAGCTGAACATCGTCGACACCGCTGACGATCATACGCCAGGCACTGAACGGGAAGTCTATTTCGGAGGGGAGCGGGGCTGGCGGCGGACGGAAATTCTCGACCGGCGCGCTTTTGAGGGCACTGCCGAAGGCCCGTTGATCCTGGAAAGCGCCGACAGCACCGTCGTGGTGCCGCCGGGCGGGCGGGTGAGGGGCGACGGATTGGGCGATCTGGTGGTCGAGTTGAATGGAGAGGCTGGGCAATGAGTACCGAAATCGATCCCATTACCTTTGCCGTGATCAAGAACGGCCTCGATACCATCGTTGACGACATGGCCTATACGGTGATGCGCACGGCGCGTTCGCCCATTGTGCGCGATGTGTTGGATTATTCCGCGACGATCTGTGATGCCCAGGGCCGCATTCTGGCGCAGGCCAAGACCGTTGCCCTGCATCTCGGCGCCGTGCCCGACGCTATTGAGGTGGTGCTGGACGAATTCGGTGACGATTTGTTCGAAGGCGACATCATAGTTTTGAACGATCCTTACGCCGGCGGCATGCATCTGCCCGACATCTTTATGTTCAAGCCGATTTTCCATGCCCAGGCCTTGCAAGGATTCGCGGTTGTGATTGCGCATCATTCCGATGTCGGCGGGCGGGTGCCCGGTTCGAACGCATCCGATTCCACCGAGATATTTCAGGAAGGCCTGCGCATTCCGCCCCTGAAGCTGTATGCGGCCGGACAGGCGGATCGTTCGCTGTTCGCCTTGTTGCGAAAAAACGTGCGTCTGCCCGATATGCTGATCGGCGATCTGGCGGCCCAGGTGGCAACGTGCAATGTGGGCGAGCGGGCTTTTATCAAACTGCTCGAAAAGCATGGTGCCGGTGGCCTGGAGCAATACTTCAATGCCCTGCTGGACTATGGCGAACGGTTGACCCGGCAGGCGATCCGCGCCTGGCCGAATGGCCGCTATACCTTCACGGATTATATTGATGACGACGGCATCGACGACGGGCCCATCGCCATCGTCTGCGCCATCGATGTGATGGACGATCATCTCGCCGTGGATTTCAAAGGCTCCTCGCCGCAGGTCAAGGGGGCCATCAACTGCACACTCTCGTATACCAAATCGTCGACCTACATCGGCATTCGCTGCGCCCTGGGCCGGGAGGTGCCTAACAACGCCGGCATTTACCGCTGTATCACGATCACCGCGCCGGAGGGATCGATCCTGAACCCGCGCATGCCCGGCGCCGTGGCGGCCCGGGCGCTGACCGGCTACCGCGTCGTGGATGCGGTGTTGGGTGCCCTGGCCGGGATCGCGCCGGATCGTGTTATGGCGGCGGGGGAGGGGGGCAATACCGTCGTTTGCATCGGCGGTTACGAAGGCGATGCACAGACGCCCTTTATCCTGGTCGACATGATCAACGGCGCCTGGGGCGGGCGAGCCGGCAAGGACGGTATCGAGGGCGTGACCAACCCGTCGCAGAATATGTCGAACATGCCCGTGGAGACCTTGGAGGCGCGTTATCCGGTCCGCGTGGAGGCGTATGGGCTGCGCGAGGATTCCTGCGGTCCGGGGGAATATCGCGGCGGCCTTGGGCTGGTGCGGCAATATCGACTGCTGGCGGACGAGGCGGTGCTGCAGCTGCGGGCCGACCGGACAGACATCGCACCCTATGGCCTGTTCGGCGGCGGACGGGCGGCGCCGAGCCGGAATATTCTGGACCCCGACGGCGCGGCGGTGGAATTGCCCGGCAAGGTGACCCGCACCCTGCGTCGTGACGAGGTTATCAGGCACGAGCAGGCGGGCGGCGGCGGTTACGGTGATCCCCTGACCCGGGATCCGGAACTTGTAGTGGCCGACGTGGTGGACGAAAAGATCAGCCCCGCTTTTGCCGAGGATCATTTCGGCGTCATTTTCCCGCCCGGCAGCCTGCAGCCGGATTCGGCCGCGACCGATGTCTGCCGAAAGCGGCGCAAGCGCGACTGATATTGCGGGCCCTATGTTTTCAACAGGCCCATGGCGCGAAAGCTGGCTTCTTCGCTGCGGGTCATGATCAGGTGATCGTGCAGGGTAATGCCCAGCGGCTCGGCGGCGGCCATGATCCGTTTGGTCATTTCAATATCGGCCTGGCTGGGCGTGGCATCGCCCGAGGGGTGGTTATGCACCAGGATCAGCGCCGTCGCGCCAATCTCCAAGGCCCGTTTGACCACTTCGCGCGGGTAGCAAGTAGAGTTAATAAAAACAATGACTTGCATATAAAAACAGCGTACACTTAACGTACACTCAAATACAAAACTCAACAAAAACAAAGGATTAGAAATTTTGTG
>CAZVYX010000067.1:0-26606 GCA_964631725.1 uncultured Rhodospirillaceae bacterium
CGGCCCGAACCGTGTGAGCCGTGAGAGCCGAGCCCGGAACCACTACCAGAGCCTTTTGAATGATGGCCCGACCCGCTGCCAGAACCGTCGGAGCCGTGAGAGCCGCTATGATTGTGTTGGCTATGTTGGTTGTTGTTGTTGTGGTTGTTGTGGTTGTGGTTGTGGTTGTGGTTGTGGTTGTGGTTGTGAGAGCCGTGCCCGGAACCGCCGCCCCTCCCGGAGTCGCCGAACAAAATGTCGTCGCCGGTGCCACCCAGCACCACATCGTCGCCACCACCGCCGACCACGATATCGTCGCCGGAGCCGCCTTTCAGAACATCGTCGCCAGTACCGCCGGCAATAATATCGTCGCCCGCGCCGCCACCGATCTTGTCATCGCCGCCATCACCGGAAAGTTGGTCGTCGCCACGGCCGCCCCTGATCCGATCGTCGCCCGCGCCACCTGAAATACGGTCGTCACCCGCGCCGCCACCGATCCGGTCATCGCCCGTGCCGCCGAAAATCTGGTCGTTACCCTGGCCGCCCCTGATATTGTCATCGCCGGCACCACCGTCGATCCGGTCGTTGCCCGCGCCGCCATAAAGATCGTCGCCGTCCAGGCCGCCATTGATCTTGTCGTTGCCGGTGCCGCCGTAGATGATATCGTAGCCAGCGCCGCCATTGATCTGGTCGTCGCCAGAGCCGCCGTAAAGATCATCGATGTCGGCGCCACCGTTGATTTTGTCGTTTCCGGCGCCACCGTAAATGATGTCATTGCCGGCGCCGCCGTCGACGGTTACGTGAACGCGATCACTGGAGCGAGTTATGCGGGCGGATTCGAGAACAACGGACTTCGTACCCGAAACCATTCAGAAGTCGTTACTGAGCATGATGACGGCACTAATTATGACAGTGCCTTTCACTGCATATCCTTCGGAGAACTGGAAAGTGAATGAGCTAATCGTAAACGCAAATGGCACCGTGACGGTAGTTGGTGATGCTGGCTCCGTGGCTGGCATCATCGCCGACCGGGTGCGATCGGCGACTATCTCCGCCATGTTGGACAGCGATGGTACCGAGGTGACCCCAGCTGTCATCCCTGACGCCGCCGATGTGGCCATGGAGGTCACCGAGGCCGAGTTGAAGGTCCACCCGTGGCGACTCCCCACGGCGCGCATCGAGCGCCTGGAGCAGATTCGGGGTCTGCGAGATGAAAAGCTCAAGGCCTTAGACATCGAATACATACGTGCCCTTGAAGGCTCACACCCTAGAGGGCGTACAACGGCCGACGTGGCGTCCGAGAAACAGGCACTGCGCGATTTACCTTCTCTCGTAGAATCCGCCCTCGCGACAATAAACGACACCGACGAAATGGATGCCTATCTGCCCAGTACGTTGCGCTGACCTATCGCATTGGCTCGCCGACAAGCGGGCGATTTCATTTACGCGACAGCCAAGTCTCTTCGCTGGCGGCATCGACCCGGCAATAATGGACCACAACAATGACCGAAGAACAGATCCGCCGCCTGGTGCGAGAGTCCGCGCGCGAGGCGGCCCGCGAGGCTGTTCGCGAAACCCTGCATAAGAGCCAGGTCCACTGGCCGGACGGTAGGCACAACACCATGCCGTCACTTGCCGTCGACGTGACGCCCTATCCCATTGTCTGGAACGATCGGGAACGCCAGACGCTGTTTGCCGGCTTCGTGCTGGCAACCGCCAAGGCCATGGGCATCGACTTGCGCTGGGGCGGTGATTGGGATGGCGACACCGAGGTTCGTGACAATCGCTTCGATGACCTCGTTCACTTTGAAATCGTGGAGTAGACCATGCTGAACAAGGTATTCGGATCCATTCTCGGCGGCGGGTTCGTCTCGGCCGCGGAGGGCATCGCCAACATCATGACCAGTTCGTCGAGACCGACGACGAAAAACGCGTCGCGGAGGTGATCAAGGCCAAGTTAATGATGAAGCCGAGCCTGGCCCAGGTCGAGCTCAACAAGATCGAGGCGGGCCACCGATCCATTTTCGTCGCCGGTTGGCGGCCATTCATCGGCTGGGTTTGCGGGTTCGCACTGCTCTGGCACTTCATCCTGTTTGATTTCCTGACCTGGATTACCGTCAATTTCTTCCCTCATGTGACCAATATTCCCGAACTGACCGGCACAGAGACCCTGGTCACGGTGCTGCTCTCGCTGCTCGGTCTTGGCGCCATGCGGACAGCGGAGAAGTTTGGGGGCAAGGCAAAATAGATGGATTTCGGCGGGGCGAACCGTCGAACAACCCGGAATTTGGTGAAGAGCTCAAAAAGAGAAGGGGCAGGATTTCTCCTGCCCCTATATTTAGATGTCTTCTTTTGCCAGCTTGATCAATTGCTCATCACATTTGATATGCTAAAACTGTCGGCGCTGACATTGGAGAATGTCGGGTTGCTATAGGTCAGGGTAGTGGTCCCGCCATTGGAACCGGTAATCACCATTTTGGAGATCATGGGGCTGCTGCCCGTGCGGGACGGCGCCGTATTGCCATACTCGTAAGTGGCGGATTTCAACATCTTGTCGTCAGCAGTCATCATCTCGGACTTAACCGCGGCCAGCATGGAAGCATCCACATAGAGGCGCATTTTCTCGTAGGTGGCGTGGTCGTTGCCTTTCAGCATAAAGACATAGACCTTCTTGCCATCCATAACGCTGTCATGACGGGACATGACATCATAGTCACTGGTCCAACGTTGAGCGGCGATATCACCATAGGATGCCGCGCCGAGTAATTTCTGACGAGGAGAAATCGGTACCGGATTGCGCACGCCAGGTTTGATGAACCACATATTCTGTCCGCGTTCGAGAATTTTTTCATCGCGCTGACTGGCGGGTTTTTCATAGACGGCCAGGAAATCCTCGTTGCGTGCCGTGACACTCATGGTCGAATCACCTTCGGCGGCTTTGACGTCAAGTTTCCAGTTAACACCCAACAGCGCACCACGTTTGGTATCGGCTTCAGCAAGGATATTGTGATCGTTCAACTCGCTCGCGTTTACGCTGACGGAAAATGCGAGCCCAGCAACAACTGCTAGGGCACCGACTGATAATAATGTTCTTTTCAGCATTGTTTAAGATCTCCTGTGACAGGGTGGCCTGAAGCATAATCGCGAATACAAACAGTTTGCATCGGATGTGCCGCCAATACTTGTTCCCTCATTTGAATCAACGCCAATTAAATCGTGTTTTTGAAAGTGGCGCCATGTCTTTTTTTTGCGACATCTAAATTTCTGAAACGAGGCTCCAAAAACGGCCTTATTGGCTGGGAAATTTGTTGCCGGAATTGTGGTTCGAAAGGGCTTGGAAATTTCCGGCGCGGATGATTTTTTCAGGCACATCGTATGCTGGAATAGCCACGATCCCCGCTAGTTTGAGGATGAGCTCAATAAGTCATCGAAGTACGCGATCGAGAGGCTCAGCCCATCGCGAAGTGATGTCGCCGGTTCCCATCGGAGTGTTTGACGGGCAAAATCAATGTCTGGACTGCGCCTGCGAGGGTCGTCGGTCGGCAAGGGTCTGGAAACAATCTTTGACTTGCCGCCGGTGAGATCGAGAACAATTCGGGCGAGATCGACAATAGAACATTCGGTCGGATTACCGAGGTTGATCGGACCGGTGCAATCCGCCGACGTGTCCATTAGGCGGATGATGCCCTCGACCATATCTCCGACAAAACAGAACGAACGTGTCTGTTCGCCGTCGCCATACAAGGTCAAGGGCTCTCCCCGCAACGCCTGCACGATGAAATTGGAGACCACCCGACCGTCGTTCGGGAGCATGCGTGGCCCATAAGTGTTGAAGATGCGGGCGACTTTGATCTCAAGGCCGTGTTGACGCCTATAGTCGAAGAACAGCGTTTCGGCGCAACGCTTGCCCTCGTCATAGCAGGATCTGGGGCCGATCGGGTTGACGTTTCCCCAGTAGCCTTCGGGCTGCGGATGGACGCCGGGGTCACCGTAAATTTCGGAAGTCGAGGCTTGAAGGATCCGGGCTTGCCCGCGTTTCGCCAAGTCCAGCATGTTGATCGCACCGAGCACATTGACTTTTGTAGTTTGAACAGGGTCGAGCTGGTATTGAATAGGGCTGGCGGGACAGGCGAGGTTGAAGATGCGATCCGCCTCGATAAGGAGCGGAAACGTAACGTCGTGGCGCAGCAGCTCGAACCGCGGGTTGGTGAGCAGAGCGGCCACGTTGCCGCGGCGACCCGTGAAGAAATTGTCAACGCAGAGTACCTCATATCCATCTGCCACAAGGCGTTCGCAAAGGTGTGATCCGATGAACCCCGCACCACCTGTTACCAGAACTCGCTCGTCCTTCAACGCCCAAACCCTCCATCCCCGATTTCCTTCAGTTCGGATGCTTCGGGAACGGCCGCGTCGGCGTCCCTTGGATGAGGGCATGCGGATGGCCTGTCTAGTTTGTAGTTGGATCCACTAAATGGAAGCGTGGCCATCGGGCTGCCTGGTTGCTATGGTTGAGACTATCCTGGCGAAAGCGGTTCCGCAGAACGTGGACGCAATGTGGCCTGAACCTGTTGAGTGGTCAAATGTTCGTTTTAACCCCATGAAACATCAGCTTTATTACAATCCGAATGTGATCGGAGATCTCGTTGCCCATACGAATTTCCCCGGAACTCAGGAAGAGCCTGCTTTCGGTTTCCATGGGTCAATCAAAAACTGGTCCTTCTGAATTCATGGATGATACCCGCGAAGAATACGGCCCGTTGTCCCGGCTCGATATTGAAAATCTGCTGCCGCATCGCAGACCATTCCTGCTCGTGGATGAAGTCATCTCCGTCCACCCGGGAAGAATGGCCATGGGCGTTAAAAATCTGGAAGCCGACGACCCGGTATTCGAAGGGCATTTCCCGGCCGACCCGATCATGCCGGGCGTGCTGATTGCCGAGGCCTGCGGACAGCTGGGCGCCATCGCGCTTGCGTTGGAGGCCGGTGGAGCCAATGACCGCGCCATGGCCGGCAAGGCAACCGGCTATTTGGCATCAATCAACAAATTCAAATTCTACTCACCCTGCCGCCCCGGCGACTGCCTTGAATTGACGGTGCGGGTTGGCAAGCGCATGCAGACCTTGGTTCAACTGATGTGTTCAGTAAGGACCGGCCGCCGGAAGGTGGCTGACGGCGACTTGACGGTCACCATGCAATCATGAAACTAGGAACCGAGAGACGCAAAAACCGCCAGGGCAGGAACGCCGGAATAAGCTGCCCTGTGGGTCCATGGGTCCGTGGGAATGACGAATTAGGATGAAGTATGCAAGAGCCAATTGTGGAACTCGTTTCCCGCCGAAAAGAACTGGTCGGCAAAATTAGGGGGCTGGTTATTGAAAACCTCGAACTGGATCTGGAACCCCACCAGTTGGATGAGGATTGCCCGTTGTTCGGTGTGGGGCTGGCTTTGGATTCAATCGATGCGCTGCAGCTGGTTTTAAGCGTGGAAAGAGATTTTGACATCACGGTCCCCACCGATGATGTCACCATATTCAGATCGGTCAATACCATTGCCGATTTCATCCAACGCATAACGGAATGAACGCCATGACGAACAGAGGTGGAATGCAATCCCTCACCCGCGAAGCGGTCCGTGAATTCGCCGGTGCATACAAAGCCATCCGCGATGATGTCGGGCTGACCGACTGCGGCGATTGGGTAAAGCTGAAGGTAAGCGGCTATGAGGCACGGGACTTCCTAGACCGGGTCCTGACCGGCAATCTGCAGCAATTGGGAGAAAATGAAATTCTCCATACCATGGCGCTTGATGCCGCTGGCAAATTCCTCTGCGACGTCATGGTTTTAGGCGGCTTTGAGGATTTCATCCTGCTTTGTCCTGATGCGCAGGCGGAAAAAATCCAAGCCGCCCTAAACGCCGGTGAGGGCGAGGAATTCGAAATTGCCGACCAAACACAGGATTACTGCCTGATCCGGGCGGATGGCCCGAATTGCGCGGATTTGCCAATGGCCATATTGGGCGGTGCTGTTTCCGGCTTGCGCATCATGGCGTTCGCCGAAGCGGAATTGGAGGGTTTCACCATCACGGTTGGCCGTGTCGGCACCACCGGCGAGTATGGTTTTTTCTTTCTGGCCGAGGCTAAATGCAAGGAAGAGCTTCTCTCCGCCATTCGGGCAGAAGCGCCCCAGGCACCGGACTGTCCCGCGATCCTGCACGACCTGCTGCAACTTGAAACACGGGGATTTAGCGCCGCCAGAGACCTCCCGAACGGAGAGCATCCATTGGAAGCCGGACTGCATTGGATGGTGGATTTTCACAAGCCGGAGTTTGCCGGGCGCGACGGCTTTTTTGAGACAGCGGACAAAATCATCAAACAGATGGTCTGCATCCGGCTGCATGACGAACCCGATGTGCCGGGGACGGGGGCGGAAATTCAGGACGAAAACGGCAATTGTCTTGGTTATGTGGCCCGGGCCGGTTGGTCGCCGGAACTGGAAACGGCCATTT
This sequence comes from uncultured Rhodospirillaceae bacterium, assembly GCA_964631725.1. Lineage (GTDB taxonomy): Bacteria > Pseudomonadota > Alphaproteobacteria. Next base: position 6,485 of record CAZVYX010000067.1, read on the forward strand.
GCCTAGGGTATTTGCAAAAGGATTGGGCTGCCGTCGGGCTGGGGGTGATAATTGACGATCACCCAGGACAGGTGGTTTCGGCGCCCTTTTTCATCACCAAAAGCAATTCCGCGCGTTAGAGGAGGGTAATTTGACTGCCCGCACCGGCATTCCCAGGCTTGCGGAGGCGTTTCAAAACCATGCTCTGTTGGCGCCTGAACGTCCCGCTCTCATTACGGATGGCAGCGTTGCAAGTTATGGGTTGCTGGACAAGCTGTCTAACAAGATCGCACGGTTGATCACCCGCCATACCGGCGGCAAGAACCTACCTTGCGGGCTGTTTGCGGGCCGGTCGCTGCCAGGCTTCGCGGCCATTCTAGCCAGCTTCAAGTCTGGTGCATTTTATACGCCGTTCCCCGAGAAAGAATTTTCAGACAACCACCAAAAGGCGTTTGATCAGTTGCATCCGGCATTGTGCTTGGCGGATAGACACGGCCTTGCTTCATTGACACGGGCCCTGCGGCAAACCTTGGCGCCCCAGATCATCCTGCTGCTTGATCTTGAGGAGATTCCAAGGGAGTTTACCATTCCCAAGCGGCATCAGGTCATATCCTGCCGGGAGATCAGGGCACTTTCAGACGCGCCGGCGGCACTGCCCGCGGCGGAAAGTTCCCTGGCCTATCTGATGTTCACCTCCGGCTCCAGCGGGACACCGAAAGGCGTCCCGGTCACGCATGCCAATCTGGAAAACTATCTCGAGGCCTTTATGGCCTGCCATTCCATTTTGCCCGATGACCGTTGCAGCCAGCTGTTCGACTTAACCTTTGATCTATCCGTGCACGACTATGCGATCACCTGGTGTTCGGGCGCCAGCCTGCATGTGCCGAATGGCGGCAAAATTCTGACGGCCGCGCAAATGGTGTGCGATCGGATGATAACCGTCTGGTTTTCCGTACCTTCCGTGATTTCCCTGTTGGACCGGTTCGGCGAACTGGGAAAAAACCAGTTTCCCTCATTGCGACTGGCTGCATTCTGCGGCGAAAGCCTGCCGGCCCGGCTGGCTGAAAAATTTCAGCAAGCCGCCCCGAAAGCCACGGTATTGAACCTGTATGGGCCAAGTGAGGCGACGATTGCCTGCACCCACCATACATTTCAGATCACGAATGGAGATCAAGTACCCATCGGCCGGCCTTTTGGCGGCCAACGGGCCATTATTCTGGACGAGGCAGGTCTTGAAGCACCATCAGGTACGGTCGGAGAACTTTGCCTGTCCGGTCCACAGATAATTTCCGGCTATTGGAACAATGAATTGGAAACGGCCCGGCATTTCTTTGACCACGCCACCGATGACCAGGGCGTAAATAAATTCTACCGCACCGGTGATCTGGCATGTCTGGACCCCAAGATAGGCCTGATGTTTCATGGCCGCATGGACGATCAGATAAAACTTCGGGGCTATCGCATTGAATTAGGTGCGATCGACGCGGTCCTCGGTAAGGCGGCGGGAAAACAGATCCTGACTATCCCCTGGCCGATCGATACCCACGGCCATCCATCCGGATTGGTTGCTTATTGCGAAGGTTCGATGGAAGGGGAGCGCGAGTTGCTGAGGAAATGTGCTAACCTTTTGCCTGGCTATATGCTGCCGCGGAACATTCACTCAATCGCGACGCTGCCGTTGAATGCGAACGGCAAGCTGGACCGAAAAGCACTTTTGAAACTGCATCAGAAAAAGTCCGAAGCCATTGGATAAAAAGCCGCATACCGCCCCCTTTATCAAAGTTCAGGGATCGATTGAGAATATCCGATCCGGTTTCGCCCCCCCCCCCAAGGTCTCGGTTGAAATCCGCGATGGCATCCCCACGATCAAGCTTGAAAAAGCCAGAGAAGCCATGACCGTTTTCGTCCGCTGCCAAAACAAGGTCCTCATGGTGGCGGACCTTTCAACCGAGAAATCGCTGACCATCGAACTGCCGGACCTGCCGTCGGGGCAGCAGGTAATCCGGCTGGCTTGCCGCACAGGCCAGGAGAATCCGATCGAGGCTGTGACCCATTTGATTTACCTGCGGGTCGGCGAGATCGCGCCCTTCATTCACCGCAAGATAGGCGATCCCGTGATTGATGCGGTCGGCAACCTACTGCAGAAATGGGAGCTGCCAGGCGCGGTCCTTGCCAGCGGCACCGAAGGGGGGGGGATCGAGACGCAGGCTTTGGGATGGTGTGATGCCGCAGCCGGTGTGGAAATGTCCGCCCACCACCGTTTCCGCGCCGCTAGCCTCGGCAAGGTTATAACCACGGCCTCCATTTATCAGCTTGTTGAGCAGGGAAAACTATCGCTGGAGCTTCCGGTTTCCGAGGCTTTGGACATGGAAGGACGGCATGGGGTTATTTTCGACGGCGTCCGTATCTCGCATCTGCTCAGGATGAGTTGCGGCGTACGGGTGGATTCCGCCGTTGGCGCGCCGACCCCCCTCGATCCGCTTGATATGAGCGAAAGGCCAAACCTCCATCAAAAGGCCTCCGGGAACTGGCTCAACAGCGTGCTCGATACCGCCACCAGGCACTTCGATCCCGGCGAAAAATTTGATTATCATACGGACAACTACTGGCTGCTTGGTCGCATTGTCGAACGCTACTGCGGCCAAAGCTATGCCGACTATGTCATTCAAAATGTCTTCGAGCCGCTGGGCCTGAAGGACATCAGGATGGCGACCACGTTGCCCGACGGCCGCCATCCTGATGAGGTAACCTATCATGAGGGTGACTGCCCGCCGGAGCCGCCGCAAAGCGCGATGGGGGCAAAAGGCATGGTCCCGGCTCCTTATCAGCGGGTGATGCCGATCCGTGACGCCATGGGCGGCTGGCTGGTTACCGCCGAAGAAATTGTAAAAATCAACCAGCATCTCCTCGACCTTGCCCCCGCCTTGATCAGCCCCAAAAGTCTGGAAAACATGCTGGCCCGCAAGGGCGCGGCGCCCATGCCGACGGAATGGTACTATGGCGATGGCTTGTTCGTGCAAAATTCAACGGGCCAGGGGCTGCCTCCGCACCTAACATGGTGGCATTTCGGTCTCGTGCCGGGCTGTTCCGGGCTTTTGGCCAGAATAAAGGGGCGCCACATAGCCCTGCTGGTCAACGGCGCACCGGTAAAGCAGAATATATTTTTGGCCTCTCTCTGGCGGGTTATACTCAAAACTGTTGGGAAATGATGCGCGATATGACAATGCAGGCCTACAGAGAAACTGTCCTATCAGCGGAGAATTTGGTCAAGAAGTTCGGCGATACGCTGGCCGTCGACAATATCAGCCTGTCCGCCAGGGAAGGCGAGATCCTGGCTATTCTCGGACCCAATGGCGCCGGGAAAACAACGTTAAGCGAACTGCTGACGGGATTGCGAAAACCGCATTCGGGACAGGTTCGGATACTCGGTGATGCGCCCGAAACCATGCGGGCCCGCCGGCGAATTGGACTGACCCCGCAGAATATCGCCCTGCCCCGGTCATTGAAGGTGAACGAGTTACTCTATTATGTGGGCGAGCATTTCGACACGCCTCTTCCGGTTGAACGGGCGCGCGACTGGTTTTTGCTTCAGGATCTGATGGATCGCAATGCCGGCGAACTAAGCAGTGGCCAGATGCGTCGGGTTGCCCTGGCCGCGGCTTTTATGGGGCAGCCCAAAATGGCCTGCCTCGACGAGCCGACAACCGGTCTTGATATCCAGGCCAAACGCGCATTATGGCGTTCCATTCGGGAAGCTGCCCAGCGCAAAGTTCAGATCACTCTGACCACACATGATCTGGATGAAGTCCAGGAACTGGCCGATCGGGTCATCGTCATCAACAAGGGACGGGTGCTGTTGGAGGACAGTCCCGACAATGTCCGCCGCCGGCTTGGTCATAGCCGCCTCAGTTTCAAATCCGACGCCTCAAAAGCCCCAAATGACAGCTCTCCCTTCCCCGATGCGGTTTATGAATCGGGCCGGTGGAGGGTGGATGTGGCCGATGGCGACGAGGCGGTGCGGAAGCTCGTCCATTCCGGGTGGCCATTCGAGGAACTGGAAATGTCAGCCGCCAGCCTTGAAGATGCAATCTTGGCGGAGTTGGAACGCAGCGAATTTCCAGACGGCCAAAATCAGGCGAAACCATGATCCTGCTTCATTTCCGATATATCCTAAAACAGCTGTTCCGGATCCCCGCCTTTCTGGTGCCGACGGTGCTTTTCCCAACCATGTTGTATTTGTTCTTCGGTGGTCCAAATGAGGCACGGCCCGACGATGCGGTCTTCGCTTTAGGATCGTTCTGTGTGTTTGCGGTCATGGGGGTTGCATTTTACCAGTTCGGAGTGGGGATTGCAGAAGACCGGGGATCGCCTTGGGAAAAATTCATGCGGGTATTGCCCGTGACCTTGTTTGAACGGTTTACCGCCCGGATCATGGCGGCCGCGGTTATCGCATCACTGGGCGTTATCTGCCTTGGCATTTCAGGATGGTCTGTTGGCGTGACTTTCCCGATCAGCACCTGGATCGGCGTCGGCTTGGCGCTTCTGGCGGGAACGGTGCCCTTCTGCCTGTTTGGCGTGGCGCTGGGCTATCTTGCACCTCAGAAAGCCGCGGTGCCGATCGCCAATCTGATCTATTTGCCGTTATCGTTTCTGGGATCCGTCTGGAGCCACCCTGATGCCCTGCCCGACAGCGTTGCCGCAATCTCCCCGTTCCTGCCGTCCCGCATGTTTGCCGAACTGGTCTGGGCTGCGATCGAGGGACGGTTCCATCTCCCCATGCTAGGCTGGCTTTCGCTTTATGCCGCCGGCGCGTGCCTGCTTTGCGTCTGGGCCTACAGGCGTCATGAGAGCCGCGCCTATGCCTGAGACATTGCCTTCCGGATGTTTGCCTGATGCTGAAACTCGTTGAATTGACGTCGCAAACAGCGCCTCGGGTCGGAGACCTTATGTATAGCGTCTTTGGCTACAGCCATGCGGGAAAGCATCTTTATATCCCGGCGGAGCTTCTCACGCGCCATGACCGAGGCGAGTTCATCCCTATGATGGTGGCGGATCAGGAAACCGACCGACTAGTGGCCTATTTCGATATGGGTTTTCCCTTCGGAACAAGGGAGGTTGCCTGGTTCGGTTGCCTTGTGCTGGACCCAGATCTTCGCGAAACATCCCGCATGGCGGCTCTAAATACGCTGCTGAGGGATTGCATCGACAAGGTCGGCAAAAGCTTCCGCGACGACGGTTTGCGTCTGGTCATCACCACCGACACGACGGATCACATGCTTTCGCAACGTCTGTCACGGCAATTCGGCTTGAAGACTGTTGGCCTACTCTATGCCACCGTCCCCGCCGGAGGCCACCAGTTCCGCGGCGCCTACCGGCCCCTGGGAACCGCCAGCACCATAAGCTCCGGCCGAAAACCGGAAGTCCTTTCGGTCTACCCGGCCTATAAATTCATTGAACCCTATGATTGCTATCTTGCCGATCGTTATGCCGGAATGACGATGCCGGCCTATGAGGCACTGGACCTGCCCGTGACCTTCCAAAAAAAGACGCCGGCCCAGGCTACTGGGATATCGTTAATCAATGAGTATCCGGATTTTGTCCGCGGCATCGTGACTTTGGAAATCGCGGAAATCGGCCAGGATATCAAGCCCGCCCTGAAGAAACGGGTCGATCACTACCGTACAGGCTTCATCCCCGTCATCCATGTCCTGGTTCCCCAATACCCCACGGATCCGGATCCCGTGTTGGACATTCTCGAAGATCTTGGCGGCATTTATGGCGGGTTATTTCCGCGCTACAAGGGAACTGATATGTTGTTAGTGCAGATCGTCGACCCAGGCGACAGACAGGTAGAGGAAAGCCGCCTGCAAGATGAAACAGCACGCGCGGTCGCGCGGTTAAGCAAAGGTTTCTGACAACAAATGACAAGACGGATATTGATCACGGGGGGAGCCGGTTTTGCGGGATCAAATCTGGCCCTGTATCTCAAGGCGGAATTCCCCAAGACCGAGATCATTGCCCTTGATAACCTGAAACGCCGTGGGTCGGAGTTGAACCTTCCCAGATTGGCCACGAATGGGGTTGATTTTCGCCATGGCGATGTACGTGTCGCAGACGACCTGGCGGCCATCGGGGCGGTTGATATCTTGATCGAAGCATCGGCGGAGCCAAGTGTCCATGCCGGCCAAAATGGGTCCCCCGGCTATTTGATCAATAGTAATCTTGTCGGGGCCATCAACTGTTTCGACCATGCCCGTCTTTGTGGGGCGGATGTCATTTTCCTATCCAGCAGCCGGGTTTATCCCATTGGCGAACTCAGCGCTTTGCCGCTTGTCGAAGCGGATCAAAGGCTGGACCTGCCCAAAGATGCCAGCGGGTTAGGCTGGTCTTCAGAGGGCATATCCTCTGAATTCCCGCTGGCCGGACACCGTTCCATGTACGGCGCAACTAAATTGTCAGCGGAATTGATGTTGGCAGAATACCGTCAAAGCCATGGATTGCGGACGGTGATTAACCGGTTCGGCGTATTGGCCGGCCCTTGGCAGATGGGCAAGGTGGATCAGGGCTTTTTCGCCCTTTGGGCAGCCAGACACCTGTTTGGCGGTGACCTGAATTATCTCGGTTTTGGCGGTAAAGGTCTTCAGGTTCGCGATGTTCTGCATATCGATGATATGTGCCGAATTATTGGCTGCCAGATCAACAGAATGGAAGAGCTGTCTGGCCGCACATTCAATGCAGGCGGCGGTGCGGGAAACAGCCTCTCCCTCGCCGAACTCACTTTGAAGTGCCGGGACTACCTAGGCCGGGAAATTCCGATCAAGCCAGTACAGGAAACAGCGCCGGTCGATATTCCCTGGTATGTTACCGACAATCGGGAGGTCATGGCCGCCACCGGCTGGGAGCCGGAAAAGAACATTGATCAATTACTTGCGGATGTTTTCGCCTGGTTGGACAAGCATCGAGAACAGCTTGAATCCTATTTTTTGGCGGATAGATCAAAGAAAAGGCAAAAATAGGCATGACGGTCGCAATCATCACAGGGTCAACGGGCTTGGTAGGGGCCGAAGCCTGCCGTTGGTACGCGGCCAAAGGGTTTAAAATCATCGGCATCGACAATGACATGCGCAAATCCTTTTTCGGGCAGGAAGCCTCAACCCAATGGGCCCGCAAGGAGTTGGAGACAAGCTTACCCGATTACCGTCATTGTGCCGTTGATATCCGGGACCAGCCGGCGGTCGAGAAAATTTTCTCACGATATGGCAGCGCAATCACGGTTATCATCCACGCAGCAGCCCAACCGTCACACGACTGGGCAGCCACGAATCCTGTCACCGATTTCACGGTGAATGCCAATGGTACACTATGTTTGCTGGAAGCTTGTCGCGCCCATGCGCCGAATGCCGCTTTCATCTATTGCAGCACCAACAAGGTTTACGGCGACACCCCAAACGCCCTGCCATTGGTCGAGCAGGAAACCCGTTGGGAGGTGGCGGATACACATCCATATTCATTGCACGGTATCGACGAAACTATGTCGCTGGATCAAACCCGCCATAGTTTGTTCGGGGTTTCAAAAGCAGCCGCCGATCTTATGGTCCAGGAATACGGTCGCTATTTTGGCATGAATACGGCCTGTTTCCGGGCCGGATGCATCACCGGCGCCGGGCATTCGGGTGTGCAGCTGCATGGCTTTCTGTCTTATCTGATGCGGTGTGCCATAACGAATAGTCCCTACTCCGTCCTCGGTTACAAAGGAAAACAGGTCCGCGACAATATCCATGCACACGATCTGGTAAACGCTTTTTGGCACTTTAGTCAGAAACCATCACGGTCGGGCGCTGTTTATAATATTGGCGGCGGACGGCAAGCAAATTGCTCCGTATTGGAAGCAATTAGGGCTTGTGAGCAGCTGACTGAACGCCCCATGAATTGGGATTACACAGATGAAAACCGGATTGGAGATCATATCTGGTGGATCAGCGACGTCAGTCATTTTCAATCGGACTATCCCACATGGCGCCACCGATACGATTTGAAGACCACATTAAGTGATATCCACGATGCGCTTCGCGAGCGTCTTGCGGGGCAGGCAGCCTGACGCGGATATTCAAGGAAAGGATCGGATATACCCAAACCTCCACAGAAAAATTCCCGTGCCGCGAGCCGAGCCGGCATGACGGCCGTGCGAACGGCAACGGACGAAACAGCCTTCACCCTTCAGGGCAAGCTACTGACGGAGGCGCGGATTATTTTTGATGTTGGCGGACATCTGGGGCAGACAAGTATGCGCTACGCCCAGTTGTTTCCCCAAGCCGAGATCCATTATTTCGAGCCACAAAGTAAGGCCCGGCAACAGGCACAGGAAAAATTGTCCGATGCAAATGTGATCATCAATGCGTGCGCATTGGCCGCCTCTCCGGGCGAGGCAAAATTCAATATCAATGCCTTTGCCGCCACCAGCTCCCTGCAGGATACACATCCGAATGCGGGCGACAACTGGCCTGCAGCGGCATTACGGCGGCGTGAGGAAATTACGGTTCCGGTCTCAACTGTGGATGCCTATTGCCGCGACCACGACATTGCCGCCATCGACATCCTGAAAATCGACGTGCAGGGGCATGAATATCGGGTGCTTCAGGGAGCTGCCGAAATGCTGGCGAACAATGCGATCCAGCTGATCTATTTCGAATATATTCACTGCGAAACCTACGTCGCGCAAACCGATCTGTCGCAATATTTCAGCCTACTTGACGGGTTTGGTTATCGGCTTGTATCGATTTTCAATCTGATTCAGGGAGAACAAGGACTAAACCAGTGCGACATTTTGTTCCAATGCGACCGTCGCTAAAGCACCAATCGCTGCTCCAGAGCCTGAACCATGTCGTGAAGTTTTTCAAAATAGGCGCTTTCCTTGGGCGGCAGTTCGAGGCCGTAAACCTCTTCCAGCTCTATCACCAGGGCCACATGGGCAAATGAATCCCATTCTCGAATATCATCCATGCAACTGTCCAGGCCCAATTCCTCCACGGGAACACCAAACACGTCGCTGGCCTGTTTCAACACCTGCCTTTCAATTTCCGCCCTGGTGATCAATGGATCATTCCACCATCGACCGTGATGGTCTGGCCTTGAATATAGGATGCCTCATTGGAAAGCAGGAAGGCGACAACGTTGGCGACTTCTTCAGGCCGGCCGAAACGGCCGCAAGGAATATAGCCCAGATACTCCTCTTTTTGTTTGGCGGTGAGACTCTTCAGCATATCGGTTTCGACAAAGCCAGGGATCACGCAATTGGCCCGAACGCCATGGCCGGCCATCTCCAGCGCCAAAGTACGGGTTAGGGCGATCACGCCGCCTTTTGCAGCCGCATAGTTGGCCTGGCCGGGACGCCCGCTAACGGCGGTGGTGGAACTGATATTGACGATGGCGCCGGACTGCTGGCGCATCATTGTCTTGGCCACGGCCCTGCACGCAAGGAAGGGCGCCGTCAGATCCGTCTGCAAGACCTGGTCCCAGGCATCCAGGGGCATCATGGCAATGAAGCCGTCCCGGGTGATGCCGGCATTGTTGACCAGTAGATCGATGCCACCGCGCCGGTCGATGATCTCTGCCATCGCCGCGTTCACCGCCAGCTGATCACCTACATCAAAGGGCAGTAGGGTGGCACTTAGCCCCTCGGCAGCCAGTTCCGCCAACAGATTTTCGGCGTCGCGTTTTCCGCGCCTGAAATTGACAAAGACATGGGCGCCGTCCCGGACCAGCCGTTTTGTCACCGCCGCGCCAATTCCACGGTTACCGCCCGTCACCAGAGCGGTTTTCCCCTCAAACCTCATATGCGTTATTCACTTTTCTGAACAATATTGAAACGGCTGTACCGCCCAGCGACATGGCATTTACCAAAACAGAACCCAGCATGCCGTCCTTGGCGCCACCTTCCACGAATTCGAAATCTCCTTCGGGCGCGTGTCGTTCCGGGCCGGCGGGCAAGAAACCATGTTCAATACCCAATACCGCGGCACAGGCGGAAAGTGCCGAGCCCGCGCCGCTGACGCCAAAAAGTCCCGCCAGGGCGGCAATTTTAGGTTTTTGATCGGTATCAAATAGAGCTTTCAATGCGGCCCGTTCATAACGATCAATCTCGGGCTTACCAATCGCTCCGGAAACGACCAGATCGGGCCGACTATTGCCAACCTGCGCCAGACAGTCGCGCATGGCGGCCTGAATACCGACAGCGGCTTCATCAGAGGCACCGGCAATTGCAAAAGCAGGGATCTCCGCCAAGATGCGGGCCTTGCGTTCACGGGCCAGACGCTTGCTCTCCAACACCACCAGCCCGGCACCTTCGCCCAGCACCATGCCGTTCGCTCGTTTGTCATGCAGCCACAGCCCTTCCTCACCCATATCGCCATAGGGAGAAAGCTGGCGGGCCGCTGCAAATCCCTGCAGCACACTGGGGCTCAATTCGTCGCATCCACCGACGATGATCGCATCTGCCTTGCCAGCCCGGATCAACTGCGCACCCAGGGCTATCGCCTGAGCACCGGATGCCGCACCAACACTGGTCACAATATTGGGTCCGCGCAGCCGTAAATTGACCGCAACCAATCCAGAACAGGCATTCAATATGGTGTTGGGGAAATCCTTGGGATCGGCATCTCGCAGGCCGCCGGTGGCAATTTCACGATAAAAGCTTTCGCAACTGCCCGCGGGGCCGCGGTCTGTACCAATGAAGACACCCACCCGTTCGGCCAGGTCTTTACTGACCCGTAGTTTGGCATTGACCAACGCCTGGTCGGCAGAGCAAACGGCGAGCTGACCCAGCCTGTCTGCACGCCGGATTCGTGTCCTGGTAAGGCGCGCCGGATTGAAATCCTGAACAATGCCGGCCAGTTTTGTTCGCTGGCCTGCCAGCGCCATATCAACGGCATCCGTGATGCCGCTTTTGCCTTCACGCAACGCAACCACAAATGCGTCTTCGCCGATCGCATTGGGCGCAATCAGCCCCATTCCCGTAACGACCGGCATCAAATCATCGCCGCAACCAACCGTATCTTCGACATACGCCTGGGATCCGGCGCCCGAAACGACCAAAGCCGCATTGTTGCCGCCGAATGCAAAATTCTGGCTGATAGCATTTCGGATGGCTGCCGTGCGGCCTACGTTGGGCACGTAATCCAGATCGCATCCGTCGCGGGCAGAAGTGAAATTCGCGGTCGGCGGCAGCTGACCGGTAGCGACCGCCATCACGGTCAAGGCAAGTTCCACGCAACCGGCGGCCCCTAAGGTATGCCCGGTCGCCCCCTTGGTCGACGACACCGCCAGGCCATCCGCAAGGTCGCCGAATACATCCCGAATTGCGTTGGTTTCACAGATATCATTGGCCTGGGTACCGGTCCCATGGACGTTGATATAATCAACCTCCTCCGGCGCCAGACCGGCGGCGTCCATAGCTTCCCGCAGCAGACGTTTCTGGTTACGTCCCGATGGATCGGGCGCGGTTGGATGATAGGCATCCGCGCCGAATGCATAGCCGCCAATCCTGGCATAGATATGCGCGCCGCGTTCCCTGGCCTTGTCCTCGCGTTCCAAAATGAAAAAGGCGGCGCCCTCGCCCAATGAAAGGCCGACGGGTTCACTAAACGGCGCGCAGCGGTCCGACGAAACGTTCTTCATGGCACTGAAGCCAGCGAATGAAAACTCGCATAAAGGATCCACGCCGCCGAGCAGAGCGGTATCCACCATGCCCTGACGAATGGCCTCATAGGCTTGGCCCGCGGCCAGGGTTGATGCGGTGCAGGCCGTTGCAACAAGCGACCGTGCGCCGGAAAAACCAGTCATTTTCCCCAACAGGTCAAGGCATACATGAAATGGATAGTAATAAAGCGACGGATGTTTCCTTGGACCTTTTTCCAGCAGGGCGCGGTAGTAGGTCATGCCGGACAACATGCCGCCCAGAGACGTCCCCAGATATATGCCCGCGCGCGCGTGATCGCTGGCCTTCAATTCCAATCCACTATCGCTCACGGCCTCATCTGCCGCGACCAGCGCCAGTTGATGACACCGATCCAGCCGCCGCTTTTCCTTGTGTGTGAATTTGGCCGACAATGCGCCATCCGTAACCGCCCCGACGAGGTCCGTCGGATAGGCCTCGGCGGGCCATGGCGTATCGTGACCGATTCCGCAGTCGCCCCGCAATACATGGCGCCAACATTCATCCCGGCCGGTGCCAAGGGCCGTGAGAAGACCAATGCCAGTAATTACAACGCCAACCATAAAGTCCCGCTCTCCCGTATGTAGCAATCAGATCCAAGTTGACCCATTTCATCATACCCGCACATCGTGCCGCCCCATGGGGAGTCTACTCCATCCCATCGAAATCGGCGGCCTTTTCAGAAGATGTCATATCCACACCTCATATCCATTTCATTTCCGGGAACGCTAGTGTAGCCTTGGGTCTGAAAATCCTCATGGAATTTGTATATTGTCGCCCACCCGAAAGCGTGCTCCACTGTGGGGTGATCGGAAGTTGTGGCATGCTAAAAAAATGGCCGATCAGTCATGACGAACCGCCCGCGCGGAACGGACAGGATACGGTCAATGAGGCGCTAATGGAACAATCTATCACCAACGGCCCGGAAGACATCGATAAGAAATGCATATCGCTTCCCAAGCTTAATAGGGGAGATTTCAGTCTGTTTGTGGCACTGTTTGTTTTCCTGCTGGCCCAGGCTCCGATGCCGGTTGCCCTTGCCGCCGCCGATACGCTTAAACCGGCCCTGGAAAAACTGTTGCTGGTCTGGTCGCAAGATCAGGCCCTCTATTTTGATCTGGAACTGCGCACTACATCGGACGGCCTGCCCTTGGAAAGCGCCAAGATTGCCCTTTCAGAACATGCCCGCGTATTCGAGTACACGTCGCCTCACCGTTTTAAGGGCGACCTTCTAATTCTCGATGGCATTCGCATTCACCTGGAAGCGGAACACGGGCAAGAGGCCATGCGGCCGACGGTGTATCGAGACTTGATGAACCGCCGGATATTTTGGATCGCAAGTCAGTTGTTCGGGGATTTCTGGCCCGGATATGCCGTGAAGGAACAAGCATCGACGGAGCCGGGAAAACGTGAGTTTCTACTATCGGAACAAAATCCGTTGGCACCTGTTGAGCTGTTAAAAATCATTTATGATGATCGCACCGGCCTGCCAAGTACGGGACGATTGTTCGATCATGAGCGGGATGAGGTTTGGGATTTGACATTCAGTTTTGAAAACAGCGTCGCGCTGAATGGACAGGATCACGTATTCCTTTCACAGGTTCGGATCCGGACCGCCAAGAACGAGGTATATTTTTTGCGCTTGAAAGATATGCGGACCGGCGCGCTGGATCATATGCTGCGGGGGCTGGCCGTTTCTCATGAATAGCAGGCTCCGATGTTTCTGCATTCTACTGCTAGCAGCTTCAGGCGCATTTAACCCTGCCAAGGCAGGGGCCGAGGAGGCGGTGGCCCACAAAGCGGGCCCGTTGCAGATGCTCTGGGACGATCTGCGCATCGACGGGGAGATCAGCAGTTTATACGCCCATTCCGATCCTGTTGAAGACCTCGTTAATCCCGGCAATTTGATCAAGGAGATCGAGACCGGAAACTGGTTGAATGTGGTACGAATCCGGTTTTCCTATCAGAACCGTGTCGAGGGAATAAGTCTGCGGCTGGAGCCCTGGTTCCGGTTTGAACGGCATTTTTTTGATCATCAAGGCGGCAAGCCTTTCAATCAATCTAACACCCAACTGGGCCGTTATCAGGCTAAGTTCTCTCGATTGATCCCAAGCACGACGATCGCCGCACAACGTGGCATTGTCGCCTGGGGTCCGGCCTTTATCGGCTCCCCGTCCAATCCTTTTCCCGACAGCAGCAGCACCGCGAACCCGTTGGAAGAGGAATATGGCACTGACTTTCTATGGGCATCACATGCCTTCAATGATAGCTGGAGCTTCAGCGCCTATCAAAACTACGGCAACGGAGCGGCGGATTCAATGGAAAGCGATCCTTTCAAACGCTCCTTCACGACGGCCGTGCATCACAATAATTTTGATTTCAGCATTTCATTTCTGGCCGGATCACAGAACGATTACGGCCCAATTTATGGCGCCTATGGACAATGGACGGTGAATGAAGCCACCGTTGTCTATTTCGATGGCGGATACAGGAAACGCGGACTGGCCAGATATCCAGAGGAAGAATCCAACGATCTTCTGGGCGGCATTTATAATGAGGGTCAAGCTGAGCGGAAAATGGAATTGGTCGTGGGCGGTTCCTATACCACCAAGGACGACACCACCCTTTATGTTGAATATCTTTATCAGGGATCGGGGTACGACAGCGACGAATTGGATCTCGCCCATGATATCGCGGTAAAAGCCAACGAGAATATTTCTTCCTCACCGGCGCTTGCGTTGGGAACATTGGGTGAAGCCGCGCTTAATGAGCTACCATATCTGGGCCGGCATAATATGAGCCTGATCGCGACGAAAACTATCGGTGATTTTGATCTAGCATTGCAAAATCAATTCAGTCTCCAGGATTTTTCCGGACGGCTGTACGGCGCTCTTCTATATTCCGTCGGGCCGGCCAAATTTTCGCTTTCGCTGCTGCAATCCTATGGACAAGACGGCGGTGCTTTCAACCAGGGTGTGGAAACGCAGCTGGTGACGGGCTTTTTGCTAAGGTTTTGAAGCTTGATGCCTGATACCGGCCTCCCGGTCTTTCCCGCCGTAATGCTGTTCCCCGGACAAGGGGCGCAATCCTTGGGCATGGGAAAAAGCCTGTTGGAAAACAGCACGGAAGCCGGTGATTTGCTGGCACGGGCGGAGACGCTGCTGGATTTCCCAATTGGCGAAATTCTACGGCGTGGGCCGGCAAAGCTGATGAACCGCACGGATATTCTGCAGCCGTGCATATGCACCATTTCCGCCATGGCCTGGGCGGCGTTGCAGCCTTTGAGGTTGAGACCAATTGTCTTGGCCGGGCATAGTTTGGGGGAATTGAGCGCTTTCCATGCCGCTGGCGCCTATGAGTTTGGGACCTTGCTCAACCTCGCTACGCAGCGCGGCAAATTCATGCAACAGGCTGCTGATGTCAGCGGTGGCACCATGATCGCAATGAACAGCTGCGAAGACGGAATAGAAGAGCAGCTGGAAGAATTATTGAGTAATGTGGAACCTGGCAGTGTCTGCATAGCCAATATTAATTCCCGCAAACAGGCTGTTCTGGCAGGCGGGGAAGATGTCTTGGCCGAACTATCGTACATCGCGCCCAGCATGGGCCTACGCCCAACACGCCTGCCAGTATCCGGCCCATGGCACAGCAAGGCCATGTCTCCGGCAGCCGAAGCATTCCGGGAATGTCTGGAACACGCGCACATTTCGGATGTGGCCTGCCCGGTTTGGAGTTCGCTGGATTGCCGGCCAATCCAAAAGAGCGGTGATATCCGTGACCAACTGGCCCATCAGATCGACCACACGGTAAATTGGCTGGCCCTAATGCAACGATTGCGGCGGGATTTCCATGACGCTATCTGGATTGAGCTGGCGCCCGGGAAAACCCTGACGGGCCTGTTGCTGGATATCGACCGATCCGCCCGCATTTTCCGGTCCGAGACGACGGTCCAGATGAGGCGCCTTCAGGATCAGATCGCCCAGCGCGACGTCCCGACCGGTTGACAATGGTTTGTTTCATTGCCGCCACAATGGCCGTATCCTGTGTGCTCCGCCATGGGGCATGCCCTTAGGGTGGGTGATAAAGGCTCAAACCGCGAGATAATTCCCAATCACAAAGTCATTCAGATTAGGATATTCAAACAGCCTCAACAAGGAAAAGACTGCCCCCGTGCCATGAATTATAAGAGCTCCCACCCTCGCGCCCGTTTGCGCGCCGTATGTAAAGGCTACGGCGAAGGGGCAAACCGGCAGGAAATCCTGCACGATATCGATCTCGAACTACACGAAGGTACGTTGACCCTTCTGGAGGGGCCAAGCGGCAGCGGCAAATCCACGATCCTCAACATCCTGGGACTGCTGGACCGTGCCGATACCGGAGATATTGAGATTGACGGCAGGATCATCGTCGATCTGCCGGAAACGAAGCTGGCCCGGTTGCGTAACGAGGAGATTGGTTTCATTTTCCAGACTGCGGACCTGATCCCCCGTATGACTGCACTGGAAAATGTCCGCCTGCCACTGGATATCCAAGGCACGGGACGCAAGCACGCCGACCGGAAGGTGATGGAGATCCTGGAAAAGTTAAACATGGATAAGCTTGCCAAACAGCCACCCGAAAAACTCTCCGGCGGACAGCGCCAGCGCGTCGCTACGGCCCGCGCCCTGGTCACCCAGCCAAAATTGTTGGTCGCGGACGAGCCCACTTCCAGCCTTGATACCGAGAATGCCGTACAGACAGTGTCCGTGATCCGAGACCTTTGCCACATGATGGGCACGGCCGTGATCCTGGCCACCCATGACAGCCGCCTGCAGAAACATGCCGATGTGATCCTGTCCTTGCGCGATGGAAACCTGACTGCACCGGCGGTTCCAGATGCCGCCGGGAAGGTTTGAGGTTGTCGATGCTTGCCCTTCGATTTTCCATAGTCAACCTGCTGCGCCAGAAACGCCGCACCTTGATCACGTCCCTAACGCTTATTGCCGGCCTCATTGCGATCAATCTATTTCAGGGATACCAAACCGACACAGTTGAATCTCTGGCGGAAACCGCTGCCTATGGCGAGATGTTGGGGCATCTAAGTGTCATGAAGGAAGGGGCCCTGACCAAAGGAAAAATTGATGAAATAGGCTACATGCTCGATGGCGATCAATTGTCCCGGGCCCTGGAATTGATCCGCAAGGACCCCGATGTTGCGATCGCGGCGGCCCGCATGAACCTTTCCGGCCTGGTCAGCAACGGCAAAAACAGCATCATCTTTATCGCCGTCGCAATAGATCCCGCTGTTCTGGTTGAGTTCCAGAAAAAATTCGATTGGCGCGGAGAGGGCGTTCCCCTGGCAGCCGGCGATGTTTCCGATGGTCAGGTGGCCAAGGGGCTGGCGGAAATAATGGGGGTGAATACCGGCGATTTCCTGACCCTGTTTTCCACAACCGTCAAGAACCAGATGAATGCCGTCGACATCTCCATCAAGGCAACCTATCCCACGGGTTCAACGGCGACCGACGACAAGTTTGTCATCATGCCATTGGTTTTGGGCCAAAAACTCTACCGCACCCAAGGGGCGCATCAGATATCCGTCGTGCTGAAAGACGGCGTGAAACTCAATGAGGCGCGGGCACGATTGGCCAAACAGCTCAGCCAGATGGACGACATGACGTTGCAGGTAAGAACCTTCCGGGAACTATCCGCCTTTTTCAAAGGGGTGGAGGATATCTACAATATGATCTTCGGCTTCCTGTTTCTTATTGTTCTGGTCGTGGTTCTGATGGGGGTCTTCAATACCATGACCATGGCCGCCATGGAGAGGGTCCGTGAGATTGGTATGTTGCGGGCGTTGGGTATGTCGCCCAATCACATCAGACGTATGTTCGGGGTCGAGGGATTGATACTTGGCCTTGCGGCCGGCATCTTCGCCTCACTTGCCAGCGCCCTTGTAGCCTATCTGATCAATCATGCCGGGATCACCTATACCCCGCCTGGAATCTCCGGGGCGGTACAGCTCTATATCGCCATGGTGCCGGGCAAATGGATCGGCAACATGATCTTCCTGGCTCTGTTGGCGGGCGTTGTTTCCATCTTCCCGGCACATATCGCAATCCGCTGCCAGGTGGTCGATGCGCTCCGCCACAGCTGAGGGCCATCATGGACGGCACACCTATTTTACTTTCCTGCGTTGGAACCATGGGCGATCTGATGCCGGTATTGGCGACGGGTCGTCTGCTTGTTGGTGCCGGGCACGACGTGGAAATTATGGCTAATGAAGTATTCCGATCCGCCGTTGAAACTTCCGGTATCGCCTTTCATGCGATTGGCGGCCGAACTGAGTTCGACGCTTTCGTTAGCGGCGCGGCGTGGCGGGACCGGGACAGCGGCTGGGCCGCATTTCTGCGTGAGGGGATACTTCCCTGCCTGGCCCCGGCCGCCCGGCGTGTTGAGGCATTCGCCTCCCTTCACAAGGAGAGATGCCTGATTGTGCCCAACAATTATTCTTATGGCGCACGTTGGGCTGCCCGGGCGCGCGGTTTGCCACTGGTCAACCTAGCCATTCAGCCGGGCATGCTGCGCGGTATAGGGCCCTCGGACCAGCTGGGGAAAGAGTTGTTGTCAGGAGAGAAAGTCTCCTTTTGGCGGGCGATGCGGGCTGCCGAGGATTATGTCTTTCATACATATGGCCGCACCGGCGGCGGGCCAACCGCCGGTCTTGGCCATCTGTTTCGGGACGGCAAAGCCAACAATGCCAGTGAGAATTTCATTGGTTTGTTTCCCCAATGGTTCGAGCGGCCCGGCGACGACTGGCCCTCCCGTTTGCGCCTTAGCGGTTTTCCTCTAATTGATACTGGGATCGTCGAGCCTCTCGCACCCGAGGTTGCGGCATTCCTAAAGGCCGGCGCGCCACCGGTGGCGCTGTTCTGCGGCAGCTTCATGCAGGAAGCCACGCTTTTTTTTCAACACGGAATTGAGTCCTGCCGGGCCAGTGGCAGGCGCAGCTTGATCATCAGCCGCTATCCCGAAGGTCTGCCCGCAGATTTGCCGGATGATTGCCTGGTCGTGGCACAAGCGCCATTCAGCCAGTTGCTGCCACACCTTTGTGCCATCATCCATCACGGCGGGATTGGCACCATTGCCCAGTCAATGGCCGCCGGACTTCCGCAACTGATCATCCCTCTCAGATTCGAACAACCAGACAACGCAGACTGCATGCAGCGCCTCGATGGCGGGCGCGTCGTTCCGCTGGCAAACGGTGATCAGGCAGCGCAAATTTTCGCGGACATACTGGATGATCCGAAAATTCAGACTGGCAGTAAGATATTGGCTGACAGAATGGCAAATGAAAACCCATTCCAAAAAACCGCTGAGATATTGTGGACTTATCCTGGAATAGTTCCAGATATTTATCGCATTTAGATGGTGTCGGTCCGTATTGGCGCGCGGGCTTTGCCGGTGGACCATGTTGAGGAACAGGTTTTCGTTCTGCGTCCGCTCAACTGCCTTGTTTGTAGCCTGAAGCCCACTGGGAGAAGTCGACCGCCGACCCACAGGCGCCCAGGGTCAAGGCACCCGCCAATGCCAACAAGCGGATGCTTGCTCCCTCGAGCCAGCGCCGATGATGGGAAAGCTTCGGCATTTATACGATTTCCGTTTCTGCTGTTGGTGGCCGCATCTTTGCAGCCAAGTTGCCAGTGGATACGTTAACTGGCATTTACCGGCACGACAAGCGTCGATGGTGGCAAGACGCGCCATGCTCTGCCGCCGGCGCACGTGATTGGGTTTTTCGATTCGGATAGGGCAACAAGCTGGAGATATGATTGTGAAGAGATTGATTAAAGGACTTGCACGCAACCGTTATTGTCATCTGTTTCTTGGCGCGGTGGTCGCATTTACCGGCCTGTGGGAGGTCGGCGACACGTTGTGGGAGGACTTCGCGAGCGGAGAGATCCATGGCGGCCATGGCGTGGGTCTACTCGGCCTGTGGCACCTCGCCCGGGCCCTGGCGGAGATCGTCGAGGCTTCCGACTATCTCGACGAAGGCCTGGAATAATTATATCCTCCGTCTGGAAAAAGCACATCGAGGGGCACGACCTCGATATCGGCGGCTTCCGGGTCCGCCGCCGGTTGTTGCCCCGTATCCGCCAGGATGGCGATGGCGAGAAGCGAACCGGCGGCGTGCTCGAAGCTCTCCAGGCGCACGGCATCCGGATCTGCAAGCGGGCCAGCTTCCCTGCAACCCACACGACATCATATTATACCAGTTTGCGCGGATCAATACCCATGGGCCCATTCTCGGAGTCCGATTGACATTATTCTCCATGGTTGATCGATCAGCTTGTTCCAAGCTTCGGCTGATATGGTGATAATCTCATCGTATGACTTGAAGACGCGGTCGGAGATCCAGTTGTCGCGCATGAACTGCCAGATGTTTTCCACCGGGTT